>JAZLCA010000019.1:0-115795 GCA_045613985.1 Eubacteriales bacterium
ACTTCGAGGAACTTATTGATAAGATGAAGGAAGAGAAGGGCGTCAAACTCGACGTTGATCTGACGGCTGACGACCTCAAAACTCTTGCAAATCAGTTCAAGGCTGAGTACAAGGCAAAGATCGGTCAGGACTTCCCCTCCGATCCTAAGGAACAGCTGATGGGCGCCGTCAAGGCAGTGTTCCGCAGCTGGGACAACCCCCGTGCAAACGTTTACCGCCGCGACAACGACATTCCCTACTCTTGGGGTACTGCCGTTAACGTTCAGGCAATGGCATTCGGTAACATGGGTGACGATTGCGGCACCGGTGTTGCTTTCACCCGTGATCCCGCTACCGGCGAGAAGAAGATGATGGGTGAGTTCCTGACCAACGCTCAGGGTGAGGACGTCGTTGCAGGCGTTCGTACTCCTATGCCCATTCAGGAGATGGCTAACAAGTTCCCTGCAGCTTACGAGCAGTTCGTTAAGGTTTGCGAGATCCTCGAGAACCACTACCACGACATGCAGGATATGGAGTTCACCATCGAGAACGAGAAGCTGTATATGCTTCAGACCCGTAACGGTAAGAGACCCGCTCCCGCAGCTCTGCAGATCGCTGTTGATCTGGTAGCTGAGGGTCACAAGACCAAGGAAGAGGCCGTTCTGATGATCGATCCTCGTAACCTTGACACTCTGCTGCATCCCCAGTTCGACACCAAGGCCCTGAAGGCTGCTACTCCCATGGGTCGCGGTCTGGGTGCTTCTCCCGGTGCTGCTTGTGGTCAGATCGTCTTCTCTGCTGAGGACGCCGAGGCTTGGAAGAACGCCGGCAAGAAGGTTATCCTGGTTCGTCTGGAGACCTCTCCCGAAGATATCACCGGTATGAAGGCTGCTCAGGGTATCCTGACCGTCCGCGGTGGTATGACCTCTCACGCAGCCGTTGTTGCTCGTGGTATGGGTAAGTGCTGCGTTTCCGGCTGTGGCGAGATCGCTATGGACGAAGAAAACAAGAAGTTCACTCTGGCTGGCAAGACCTTTGTTGAGGGTGATTATATCTCCATCGACGGTTCTACCGGTAACATTTACGACGGTATCATTGCTACCGTTGACGCTGAGATCTCGGGCAACTTCGGCATCATCATGGGCTGGGCTGACGAGTTCCGTAAGCTGAAGGTCCGCACCAATGCTGATACTCCCGCAGACGCGAAGAAGGCTCGTGAGCTGGGCGCTGAAGGTATCGGTCTGTGCCGTACTGAGCATATGTTCTTTGAAGCAAACAGAATCGCTGCATTCCGTGAGATGATCTGTGCTGATACCGCTGCAGAGCGTGAGGTTGCTCTGGAGAAGATCCTGCCTTATCAGCAGGGCGACTTCGAGAAGATCTACGAGGCTCTCGAGGGTACTCCCGTTTGCATCCGTTTCCTGGATCCCCCTCTGCACGAGTTCGTTCCCACCACTGAAGAGGATATCGCTGCTCTGGCTGCTACTCAGGGTAAGACCGTTGAGGATATCAAGGCAATCATTGCTTCTCTGCATGAGTTCAACCCCATGATGGGTCACCGTGGCTGCCGTTTGGCTGTTACCTACCCCGAGATCGCTGCTATGCAGACCAAGGCCGTCATCCGCGCTGCCATCAATGTCCAGAAGGCTCACCCCGATTGGAAGATGGTTCCCGAGATCATGATTCCTCTGGTTGGCGAAGTCAAGGAGCTCAAGTACGTCAAGTCCGTTGTTGTTGCTACCGCTAATGCAGAAATCGCTGCTGCAGGCGTTGAGCTCGACTACGAGGTTGGTACTATGATCGAGATTCCCAGAGCTTGCCTGACCGCTGATGAGATCGCTCGCAATGCTGACTTCTTCTGCTTCGGTACCAACGACCTGACGCAGATGACCTTCGGCTTCTCCCGTGACGACGCAGGTAAGTTCCTGTCCGCATACTACGACACCAAGATCTTCGAGAACGATCCCTTCGCAAAGCTCGACCAGACCGGTGTTGGTAAGCTGATGAACATGGCTTGCAAGGACGGCCGCGCTAACAACGAAAAGCTGCACATCGGTATCTGCGGTGAGCACGGTGGTGACCCCACATCCGTTGAGTTCTGCCACGAGCTGGGTCTGGACTACGTGTCCTGCTCGCCTTTCCGCGTTCCGATCGCAAGACTGGCTGCTGCACAGGCTGCTATTAAGAGCAAGTAATTGCGGTTGCACGTACACCGTGCGATTCATAAAAACTCCCCTCGGACTTCCGAGGGGAGTTTTTGAAAATCAATGAAAAGGAGACACGGACATGAAGAAAATTATTCCGGCAATTCTCATTGCAGCTACGTTGCTGATTTCCCTCGCCTCTTGCGGAAAATTCACTTGTGAACTTTGCGGCAAAGAAAAGCGCGAAGACAAGAACGAGGTGAATTTTGTGGACAAAAAGATGATTGTTTGCGCCGAATGCGTAGAAGATATCAATGAATTGGAAGAAACTCCTGTCGAGTAATTTAATATTTGAGATTGAAAGCTGTCGCATTTTAACGATAGCTTTCAATTTTTTATATGGTTAATGCAAATAAGTTATAAAAATATCAACAAATTTCTAAATTGTCATTGACAAATCGAAGTTGAAATGATATTCTATAAGAGAAATATCCAACATAAAGGATAGCTTGATCACAAGTTTAACTTTTTGTATTTGGACTTTTCGATTATATTAACTTTCAAAGGAGGATTTCAGTATGAAAAAGATTATTTTGGCTGTACTTATTGTTGCATCTCTGCTGGCTACTTTGACTTCTTGCGGTAAGTTTACGTGCGATATTTGCAACGATGAGCAAAGAGGCAAGAAGCACAAAGAAGAGGTTTTCGGTGAAGAGGTTGTTATTTGTGACGACTGCTACGAAGATCTCGAGAATTTGGCAGATATATTCAAGTAATAAAAGATTTAATTAGGGCTGTCGCACTATTGCGACAGCCCTTCTCTCTTATGTTTTATTCTGATAGTTCAATCCAAAGCTGACTGCATATTGTTCCGCGTATGAATCTTCCGCTACATACAGACAAAGTGAAGCAGGACATCCGTCAAAAGAAGCATATCCTATATTTGAAATCTTAGACGGTAGAATCACTTTTTTTAGACTTTTACACTGATAAAATGAGAACCAGCCAAGCGTCTCTATCGTTTGCGGCAATATCACGCTGACGATATCACAATCCGCAAAAGCGTTATCTCCCACTCCTACAACAAGATATCCGTCTATGGCTGCTGGCACCACCACTTCTTTTTCCTTCCCCAAATAGGCAGTTAGAATAGCTCTCCCGTTTTCTAAACGATAACTGTAATCACAAAGCGTCACTTCAGGTGGAACAGAGGTGGAAGTATCCTCGTCGGGCGCTCCTTCCGGTGTTGTTGCAGGAGGATCGAGCGTATTATCTCCTTCTGGATTTTCCGGCAATTGTTCAGGTTCGTTTGGTTTCGACTGATTAAGTTGCTCCTCCAATTCTTTGAGCTGATCCATATAGTCAGAACGTAATAAGTATAATTGCTGTTCCACTTGATCAAGCTGCGTGGTCAAACGCTTTATTTGTGTTTCATAATACAGAATTTTTGCTTCATAAGAATCCTTTTCTGCCGATAATTGTCCTTGGATGTCTGAGTTTTCCGTGAGTGAATCTCCTAACTGACAGGACGATAAGCAACCTCCAATACAGACGATCAAAAAAATTCCAGCCAAAAAGCCTCCGATGATTCTGTGCCTCCATTGATTTTCAATTGCCATTCTTTCTTCTCCTTTCTTTTTTTCAGGCGGTCAATTGCCTTGGACATATCTTATCATCTCACGGGAAGAAAATTAAGGCTTTTTTGTCGAGCCGAAATGAATTTTAAACTACCTTTTACGACATAAAAAAGATTCCGACGCTTAACTACATCGGAATCTTTTTTATTATTTTCCTAAAATAATTGATTTGAACATACAAAGTGATCGATCATACATCTCCGGATCTGAACTGGTGCCGAGCTGATAGGGCGCGGTAATACAAACCAGAGTGTCTTCGGGCAACATACGAAGCGCAGGTTCAATTGCATAATAGTGCGTATCTTTCAAGCGTATTGCATATGCATCATACGCGTTATCGGGAACCTGTCCCAAAGCATCCGAAAGCGGCTTTAATACACCACGGTCCTTAATGATACCGTAGATGTGTTCACTAACGAAGTAAATAGAAGCCTCACCAAAAGACATAAAGCTGTTAAAATCGGACAATTGCTTTGCATTGTATGCGGGATTGATCATTCCCTGTCCGCCGTTAGCCTCGCGGTCATTTTCGAGCTCCGCTTCCGAAAAAACCTGATATCGAACAATTTCCGTATATTTCTCGCCGCTACCGTCAAAATCCTCGGGCATAATGCGATTCATAGCTTCACGCAAGTCTTCCATTTCCTCGGATTGAAATCCAAACGGTCCGCAATAAACTACGAGAGTGTCTTCCTTAGGATCATTGACAGCCTGCATTACACAAAAGAAAACCAGGAAAATGACAAACAAACCAATAATGGTATGCCACTTGTAATGATACCAATAGTTATCCCACCAACGAAGTAGCTTGGATTCGGATGTGAAGTCAATATTATCACCGTTAGGACGAATCTCGATATGATCGCCATTCGGTTTTTTTTCATCCTGTGACATATAATTAGCCTCCTGTTTTGAAAAAAAGAGGCGAAGTGTTGGCAATTATTATGCCAGCCGCACTTCGCCTGTGATCTTATTTAGAGCGGCTAACGCTCAAAACCGTCAAAGTAACCATTCCGATGGGAGCTTCGATATGAAGAACAGCGCCTTCGCGCGTGCCCATCAGGCTCTTACCAATAGGAGACTGATCGGAAATTTTGCCCAGCAAAGGATTGGCCTCATTGGAACCAACGATGGAATACTCGGTTTCCTCGCCGTCGCTTTCGTCACGGACGCGAACAACGGAACCAAGGCTGACAACAGACGTGTCAATTTCGCTTTCATTTACGATAACGGCATTTTCAATCAGGTCTTCGAGCTCTTTGATACGAGCTTCCGTCTTTGCCTGTTCATTTCTTGCTTCATCGTACTCTGCGTTCTCGGACAAGTCACCGAACGAACGAGCTACAGCAATATCGTTCTTGATCTCCTCGCGGCGGGTCGTCTTCAGATAATTCAGTTCCTCGACGAGTGCCTGATAGCCGTCGGGGGTATACAGCATTTGCTTTTTTGCCATGATGGTTTCTCCTTATTATCAATAAATATTAGAACAATTTGTTATCATTTTAATGCGCCGACAGCTGCCTGGATTTGCGGGTCTTCACTGTCCGGGATCAGATAAATGTTTCCGTAGGTGTCAAACAGACTTTCGTCCATTTCAACTGTAATATGGGGGACAATGCCGATATCGTGGTAATTTTCGCCGCAAGGAGGCAAATACCATGCTGTGGTCAACTTAAACGCGCCGCTGACTCCAAAATATGATAAGGGGTACGTGGATTGCATGCATCCCTTGCCGTATGTCGTCGTTCCAACCAAGGTAGCCAGACCATAGTCGCGCAAATTGGAGGTAAACAACTCGGCTGCGCTGGCGGTGTATTCATTGGTCAATACCGCAAAGGAATATCCACGATACTTGCCGATATCCTCCTCGGTAACGTTACAGGTTTCGTACCCTCCGGTAAGCCCCGTAATGACCTGAACCTTATCCGATTCTCCGCTGCCGTTTTTGTACTGAGTCGTAATCATGATGTCGCCTTCGTTCAAGAAGGTGCTGAGAACCGCCTCGATCGAGCGAAGATCTCCACCCGGATTGTAGCGGACGTCAAAAATGAACTTTGTACATCCGTCGGAAATCAGGGTGTCCATGGTATGCTTAAACTGGGGCGGTGTTGTTAAGTCGAATTGGGTGATTTTGACAATTCCGATGGTTGGATCCGCTTCATACACGCGACCGGTGACCGATTCCGTGGTCAGTTTTACACGTTCGATCTCAAGAGGAATGGCATCAAACTCGCCGTTCCCTTTAGGTCTGAGAACGGTAAATGCCGCTTTGGTTCCCTCAATGCCGCGAATGCAGGAAATCGTGTTATCGTATCCCAATTCATGCACGGTTTTCGTTGCTCCGCTTTCATCCACAACAGAATAAACGTGATCGCCAACGCGAAGCCCAGCATCAAGTGCGGGGGAATTTTCAAATACACTGATTATCGTCAAAACAGAATAAGAATAACCGTTATATTCAATCTGATCATTGATAACACTGACACCAATTCCCGTCATTTCACCTTGATTTTCCGAGGTCAAGGCTTCCAACTCTTCTTCGGTATAATATGCGGCATAAATATCGCCGGTAGCCTCTGCATACGCCTTAAGGACAGCTACCGTCAAGGCTTCTTTGTCTACATCATACACCGAAAGCTGCTCAAAGAGCATGTGGATCAGATCAAGTTCAGGAAAAGCAGATTCGGAGTTTTGAATTTCATTCTGATCGATCGTCGGTTCGTTTCGGTCGGGAGTTGGTGTGTCCTGTGTTCCCTGAAGTGTCCAGCAGGATACCAAAGACAGGCACAAGACAAGTGCCATCAAAAGCGTTGAAATTTTAATCATGGGGGGCTTAAAAAACATAGTTACTTCCTCAAACAACGATTCTGATTTTTGATATTATCAGATAGTCATGGTGCGGCAATCAACCGGCGTATGCGGTCAGACCGCCGGTACGCCGGTAAGTTGCTTCATTAAAAACTTTATGCTGTCTATATTTGAATTAGAATTTGGAAGTCTTGGAGTCAAGATACTTCTTAACCATCAAAGCCACCTTGAAAGTAATGGCGTGCTCAAATTCGCGCAGATCCAATCCGGTGAGCTTGCGAATCTTTTCCAAACGGTAGACCAGCGTGTTACGGTGAACAAACAGCTTTCTGGAAGTCTCGGAAACGTTAAGATTGTTTTCAAAGAAGCACTGAATGGTCATCAATGTCTCGCGATCCAACGACTCAAGGCTTCCCTTTTTGAAAACTTCCTGCAAGAACATCTCGCACAGCGTGGTCGGCAACTGATAGATCAAACGACCGATGCCAAGATTTTCATAGTTGATAATATTCTTTTCGGTTTCGAAGACTTTGCCGACTTCCAACGCGATCTGAGCTTCCTTGTAAGCGCGAGCCAGATCCTTAATATTGTCAACAATGGTAGAAATACCGATCGAAACCTTGGTGTAAAATTCAGTACTAAGAGTGTCTGCAATATTCGTGGCGATCTTTTCGATTTCCTTGGAGTCGGTACCGGGCTTGATATCTTTTACCAAAACGATATCACGCTCTCCGGCACTGATAACGTAGTCGCGGGACTTATCCGGGAACATATTCTGCAGCATTTCAAAGGGCATCATGTCGGTCTTGCCAAAGAACTTGATCAAAAATACGATACGAAGTTCCTCGGTATTGAAGTGCAATTCCTTGCTCTTGATGTAAATATCACTGGGCAAGATGTTATCCAGAATAATATTCTTGATAAACGAACCCTTGTCATACTTCTCATCGTACAAGTTTTTGATGTTGCTCAATGAAATAGACAACAGCTTGGAGGTTTTCTCAGCCGTTTTGTCCTCACCTTCAACGAATACAATGTATTCAGGCTTGACATTACCGCCGATGGGACGATAGGTGTAGCCATTGCTGACAACCATCTCGGACGTATACGCCAACTCATCGCGTACTCCCTGACGAATTTCACCAATCTTCACAAGTTCGGAGCAGGAAATGATGACGCCGTTTTCATCGATAATACCGATTACGCGGTCGACTGCATCCTTCATCTGGTGGATAACACCCTGGAACAATCTGTTTGACATAATTTTTTCTCCTAATGTACTGAGTTTGAATTCAATTTGTATATACTATCCTATATTCTACACTATTTTTTGTGATTTTTCAATAGGGTTTTTGATTTTTATTATAAAAATTTCTGATTTTTTTTGTAGATTTTATTGTATATCAATATGTGCATATTGACCTAAAGTTCAAATTCATATACAAGCGAACTTAGGACGAAGCAAGACGCGGTCTCTGTTCTTAAAATACGCGGCCCCAAATTCACGATCCGACACCCTTGTTGGAGCGCTTTTTCCGCTTCGCTCGATGTAAAGCCCCCCTCGCTACCAATAATGATCGCAACGGTCGGACGGTTGCCGTCCTGAAAAGCATCCTTTGGGAATTGTTGTAAGATTTTACGAAGAGAACAAGCCCCCTGCCCTTCGTAGCAAAAAAGCGCTAGATCAGCAGTCAATGCCTGCGCAAGCATTGCATCAAAAGAAAGCGTATGCTCTATCGTTGGAAGCAATCCTCTACCGCACTGTTTTGCAGCCTCGAACGCAATTCGGTTGCGGCGTTCCGTTTTTCTTTCTTCCGCCTCCGCTTTGACACGAACCACGCAATTATCACTTTCAAAAGGGACAACACGGCGAACACCGCATTCTACGGCTTTTTGAATAATCATATCAAGCTTATCACCCTTGGGAAGAGCTTGATAGAGCGTTATTGCCAAAGGAGATTCCGTTATTAGGGGTTTTTTATTCAATATACGCGCCGTAACAACGCGATCATCCTCAAAATGAAGCAACTCACACTCATATTCGCAAGTCTGCATATCGCAGACGATAATACGCTCGCCGGCTGCCATGCGAAGCGAGCGGGCGATATGATGCGCGTCATCGCCTGTAATCGTGACAATGTTGTCGCATATTTGGTTTTTTGACACAAAAAAACGAGGCAATTTATGTTCCCTCCCGCGCACTTCTTTGTCTTTCTGTTCCTTTGGCAGAACAACGAAGACTATTATACAACACAATATCCAATTTGTCAAATGTTTTTTTGTAAATTTTGCTCCCAAAACACACATTTTCCACAATTTTATATGAAACATCGTTGTTATACAGGTCGTTTTTACAATAACAGATATATTCAAAGGAAACTTTGCTTTGTAAAATACAACAATAAAATGAACAACATAAACAAAAAAGCATCCCGGGCAGTAAAACCCGAGATGCTTTATGTCAGATTCTTTTTTTCATTACCGGGATACGAGATACCACAATTGCTACCAACGGAGTAATGATCATTTCGGGGATCATGTAGCATCCGTTATACACTGCAGAATATAAAAACGCTAACGTTCCTCCCCGGAAGGTTTGCAGAATTGTCTTTCCAATGGTTTCATAAATCCCCTCCAAAGTAAAGAACCATTCTGCCCATGCACCGTAAAAAATAGTACCGGATATCACGTGACAAAAATATCTTGCCGCCAACGCGACGGTACATCCAAGCACCAGTCCTTTCACCGAAGACTGGGTGTGACGGAACAAACCGCCCAATCCCAACACAGTATACGCCAAAATATAATCCACAAAGCAGATCAGCAGTGCGGCGTAGAGCTGCATACCGCCTTCCTCAAGCGGCAGAAACAATGCCGCAACGGTTGAATGGCCCAAAAGCATTTGTATCAAGGAATAAACAAACGCCGTCAGCAACCCCCAGCGAGTTCCGTAAAAATATGCAATGAGGATGATGGGCAACATACCGGCAATGGTAATACCGCCGCCAAATGGGAATTGAAAGGGCGGCACGGGAATGAGTGAGCAGACGAACGAAATAGCAGTAGCTAATGCGATCATCATTCCGGATTCGGTCAAACGCTTGATTCTGTTTGTGAGTTTCATAACTCCACCTCCAAAAAAATTACCGCACGAAAACTCCGTGCGGTAATTTTTTATATGTGGCTCACAAAACATGAAACACTGAAAAATCTCCCTACGCCGGCATTATCCGTATCAGGTTAAGGGTTCAAGGCATATACCTTATCTCAGCCGAATATTCAGCACCCCTGTTTTTATGCGGTTTTAATGTGAACCTATTATACACTATATTTTCTTATTTGTCAAGCACCAAACGAAGAAAAAATATTATGGAAGAAGAATTCGAGTATATTCTCCGCCAAGTATAAGTTGAGCACGCTTGAGAACAACGCTCATTTCCTTGGAGCCCTCTAGTGCTTTAGCTGTATTTCCGTCAGTAAAAAATACAATTTTGGGTATGCGCGACCAATCCGTCAGGGTAAAGGTTGTTTTGATCACCGGACCGTGCTTGGAAAACACCAACACATCACTCGAAGTCGCTGCTTGTCCAATCTCATCGGCATAATCACTTTCCCACGCAGATGCGCCAAGCCATGCGATTCGTCCGGGTGAATCCTCCTCGTCATCTCCCGTGTAAACAAGACTCAAAGCGATGGTTGGATGGGTAGAGCGTTTGAGCATCGCATAGTATAGTTTCTCGATGGTAAGCCCATCGGTAACTTTGGCTCCTTCATTTGGGAGGTAATATCGAACTTCTACGCGCCTCTGTTTTGCCAGCTGCACGATAGCCTGCAAATTACCTTCATCCTTGATGGCCTTATCCTGCTCCACCTCGGGCATACTCATCGGCAACCATATTGTTCGCACGCGAACGTCTCCCAACAGCTTATATACTGTTGAAACGTGCCGATTGTGGTAATGAGTCAGTACAAGCGCCTCAATTTCGGTTGCGTTCGGTGGCATGGAATCGGACAAAAATTCTCTGTAAGCGGTATAACTACCGTCCGTAATGTCAAACAGTACGGCAGATTGATCAGAAGACAGACACAATAATTCATTTTTCTTATTTGAAACATAATGCATCTCCCATTGTCCTGCCATGGACTGATGAGTCAACATCAGGCACAAGACAAATGCCCCGCTCCAACCTGCAATCACAAACCAGAATCTTTTTGGATGCTTCCATTTCAACAGGAGGAAACAAATAAGTGCAATAACCATAATAGCCAACAGCCACGGAACAAACGGATACCGTAACGAGAGTAAGGTTCCGCGTGTATCGCTGAGCCACTGAGCAACCGAAAGCATATATCCCGCAAATCCATGCAGTATGCGCGCCACGATATCTGAAAGAAAAGATAAGAACGGTACGACTGCACCCAAAGCGAACAACACAAAGAACACCATTCCAAATATAAGAATCAAAGCCGTCAGTGGTGTCAGCAACAAATTTGATAAAGGAGAAAGTAGCGATACCTCGCCAAATATTATAGCCATCGGTAAAAGAAGAACCACCAGGATGAGAACCGAGGTCAATATCGGCAAGAGCAATTTAGACCAAAGAAAGAACAGCGGGAGCGGAATTCTCTTCTCGGTCGCCGACGGATGACTTCGTTTGAGCAAAGTCGGTGCAATTTCGATCAATGTAAAAGTAGCCAAAACGGTCAGCCACAGCCCCGCATCATATACCGCGGTAGGTTGCACGGTCAGAATTATTCCGAGAAAAAGTGACAATGGCGTCAAGGAATCATGCGGTGTGCCGCGCAATCGGGAAAGATACAGGCAAAGCAACATAAACGTGGCACGCAGCATAGAGATACTGAAGCCGGTCAAAGCCAAGAAAAGCAGGGCAATCATGGATAACAGCCCGATACGAAGATAGAAAGGACAACTGGAGGAACGTAACAGCCAATCGACGGCCAGCACGATCAATGACAAGTGCAATCCGCTCAAGGCAAGTAAATGTGAGGCACCTGCCCGCCTAAAATCCAGTGTGGTCATGTCAGAGAGCTCTTGTTTGGTTCCCAACAGAAGTGCCGCACTGAGTTTTCCTTCTTCACCGCCGACAGCCCAAGTCAACCAATCGGACAGGCGATATTGTAATCGTCCGAAATATTGGCGCAATACGAATACGTCACGTTCCAACGTCTGATAGTTTTCAGTTCCGTCAACGTATCCTACCAATACATACCCCTCCGAGTGTAAATGCTTAAGCGTCCACTCCTCTTCCGGTGCCTGTGCAACAGGATACAGCGTTGCTTGAGCACAAATGCGGTCTCCAATGTGGGCATCGTGCTCTCCTGTTAGTGTAAGATACGCTTTTGCCTTGGTGCCGCCGGGAATATCAAGCTGAACGCCAACGCAGGTCATATAGTGGCTATAAAACTCCTCCGACGTTACAAGACCGGTGACCTCGATCAACTGACCATTCTTTTGCCCGGCATACTGTTCAGCAGGAAGTATCTGTCTGCTTTCTCTGGCATAGGCAGAGAAAGCACCCACGAACAGAGCAAGAAAAAGGAAAGCAATATACCGCAGTATGTAACGACTCTTACAGTTAAAGAGACTTACAACAGTTAAGGACACTGCAGCAATAAGGAAGATAATGACAGCAAAAAGCAACCAACGAACGGATATATCAAGACATACGTATAGGGCGGCGACGATGCTCAAAAGCCAACAAAATACAGCCAGCGGTCTTCCTTTGCCAATCTGCATCCTTTTCCCCTCCCTTTTGATTTTTTAATTATCATATCATATGAGTCTTGAAAAATCAAGAGAAAAAAACGGCGTTTAGAAAACATTGGAAAACTTTCAAATCTCCTCTTGACATTTGAGGCACATCTTTGTATAATAATATAGCGTTCGCCCGACGAACGATATCGGGCCATTAGCTCAGTTGGTCAGAGCCACCGGCTCATAACCGGTTGGTCCGGGGTTCGAGCCCCTGATGGCCCACCACTCAAAAACCACCCTTTGGGGTGGTTTTTGACTATCTGCAACAAAAGTTCATTTTTTGAAAGAAGCAACTAATATGACAATCCAACTGTCCGACCATTTTACCTATCGAAAACTACTCCGTTTCACACTGCCGTCCATTGTCATGATGATATTTACCTCGATCTATGGCGTTGTGGACGGTTTTTTCGTTTCCAATTTTGCGGGAAAAACGCCTTTTGCCGCTGTCAATTTTATCATGCCGTTTCTGATGGTTCTGGGATGTGTAGGCTTTATGTTCGGCACCGGCGGAAGTGCCTTGATTGCCAAAACAATGGGACAGGGGGATCCGGAGAAAGCTAACCGCCAGTTTTCTCTTTTAGTTTACATCTCCTTTGTGGTTGGTGTCATCATTGCCATCCTCGGCTTCATTTTTATCCGTCCGCTGACTGCAGCATTGGGAGCCGAAGGACAACTATTGCAGGATTGTGTCCGTTATGGGCGCGTGATTTTGCTGGCTCTTCCATTTTTCGTTCTGCAGATGGAATTCCAAAGTTTTTTTGTTACAGCGCAAAAACCGCAGCTTGGATTGATTGCGACCGTTGCATCGGGGGTGACCAACATCATCCTCGATGCCGTGCTTGTCGGTGTTTTTCCGTTCGGTCTGATCGGAGCTGCGGCAGCTACCGCAATCAGCCAGATGATCGGTGGTATTCTTCCCTTGGTGTATTTTTTTCGCCCAAACACTTCCCTTTTACGTCTCGGCAAGACGAAAATGGATGCAGGAGCACTCTTGCGGACCTGCGCCAACGGCTCCTCCGAATTGATGAGCAACATCTCCATGTCGCTGGTAGGCATGCTGTACAACATTCAGCTTTATAAATTTGCCCGCGAGGACGGCGTAGCGGCCTACGGCGTGTTAATGTACGTAAACTTCGTCTTTCTTTCCGCTTTTATCGGCTACGTTGTTGGAAGCGCCCCCATCGTCAGTTATCACTACGGCGCGGAAAATCATTCAGAGCTTAAGAATATTCGTCGAAAAAGTATTGTCTTAATTTCCATGTGTTCTGTCGGTATGCTTATTCTTTCCGAATGTCTTGCCGTTCCATTTTCTAAAATTTTCGTAGGATACGACGCCAATCTGTACGACATGACCGTTCGCGGATTCATCATTTATTCTTTTTCATTCTTGTTTGCGGGACTTGCCATTTTTGGCTCTTCCTTTTTTACCGCTTTGAACAATGGCTTGGTTTCTGCCATCATTTCTTTTTTGAGAACCTTGGTTTTCCAGGTTGCAGCTGTTCTTTTACTGCCACTTTTGTTAGGCGGTATCGATGGCATTTGGTTGTCCATCGTTGTCGCGGAATGGATGGCCGCCGTTCTCTCCGTTATATTCATGATTTCGCTTAGAAAAAAATATCATTATTGAACTCCAAAAAGCAACGTCTCTTTTATACGAAAGAAACGTTGCTTTTTTCTATTTTTTATAAGATTTTTATAAGAAATTTTCGTGTTCCCCTTCCAAAAGTCTCAAAAATATGTTATACTGTACTCGATCATACTTTCAAGAAAGGATGAACCTTTATGGAATTATCTACCAAGCTGAAAGCACTGGAAGGTTGCAGTCGTGCCAACGGATACGCCGACCGCATTTTTTCCGAGCTTATGTATTTGTACCATCTCAATCGCGCCCGCAATTTAGGGTGGGATGAGAAGCTGGACCGCGCGATGACCTATCTGCTCGATAGCGTCAAAGAGAACGGCGCTATCATCAAAGAAGACTGCGAGAATGTTGAATTGGCACTGGCGGATCTTTCGAACACGGCAAAATCCATCACCATTCACTGTGTGGCTCACGCCCATATTGATATGAACTATCAATGGGGCTATCAAGAAACGGTCTCTATTACAACCGAGACCTTCCGCACCATGCTCGACCTGATGAAGGAGTATCCTGACTTTACATATTCGCAATCTCAGGCATCTGTTTATGAAATCGTTGAAAAATACGATCCTGCTCTTCTTGAGGAGATCAAAGAGAGAGTCAAGGAAGGCCGCTGGGAGTTGGCGGCAACCTCCTGGGTAGAGTGCGACAAGAATATGCCCAACGGCGAATCTCTCTGCCGCCATATTTCTTACACCAAAAAGTATCTGTCCGAACTCTTCGATATCGATCCCGATACGCTGTGCATCGATTACGAGCCCGACACCTTCGGTCATGCGGCAACCGTACCCGAGATTCTGCAAAACGGCGGCGTTGATTATTACTATCACTGCCGCGGTTGTAATCCTCGCGGTCCTTATCGTTGGCAGTCCCCCTCCGGAAAGGAAGTCATCGCTTACAGTGATCCCAGCTGGTATCAGTGCGGCGTTGATTGCCGTGCCTTTGCCTACTATCCTCAGATTGGTGCAACCTTTGGCGATGGCACAATGGATCAGTTCCTCAAGGTCTACGGCGTAGGCGACCACGGCGGTGGACCTACCCGCATTGATCTCGAAAAAATCAAGGACATGATGTCATGGCCTCTGTATCCCACTTTGAAATTCAGCCGCTACGATACATATTTCAAGTATCTCGCTTCTCTGCGTGACACACTTCCGCTCCATGTGGGAGAAATCAATTTTGTATTCGCCGGTTGCTATACCTCTCAGAGCAGAATCAAAATGGCCAACCGCAAGTCCGAAACTCGTCTGTACGATGCCGAATTCTTAGCCGCACAGACTGCTGCGTTGACCGGTAAGATGCCTCAGATCGACTTTACCAAAGCATGGACCAATACGCTGTTCAATCAATTCCACGATATTCTGCCCGGCTCTTGTGTTGTTGACACCCGCGAGGACGCTATGGGTCGTTTCCAAGAAACGATTGGATACACCAACTCTGCATCCATCGAAGCATTGCGCGCACTGTCTGATGCCATTGATACAGCGGATATTCCTTATGATGACAATGCCATGGTGCGCTCCGAAGGTTCCGGTGCAGGATTTTTGAACAACAAAGATCACTCCTACGCTATCGCAGTTGCCGAGCGTGGACATGGCAGTGTCCGTATTCTGCATTTGGTCAACACCACGGCTTACGAGCGCGACGAAACAGCGACGGTGCTTTTGTGGGACTATCCTGCCGACATTGGCAATATTGAGGCTCATACCCACGACGGCACTCCTGTTCCCGTACAAATTTTGGACAACGGAAAACGCCACTTCCATAACGCGTACGCGACGCTGTTGATGCGTGTTAAAGTGCCCGCGTTCGGTTATCAAACTGTTATCCTTAAGCAAAAAGAAGTTTATAATCCCAACGCCTTCAATCTTCCGCCTATTCCCGGCCGCCGACAGGATACCTTTGGTGACCAGAATATGATATTGGAGAACGAGTACATCCGTGCTGAGTTTGACGCTCAAACTTGCACGTTGGTATCCTTGGTTGACAAGGAAAGTGGCACCGAACTGTTGCCTGCGGGAGATCGCAGCGGCGGTCAGTTCCGTCTCGTTCACGAAAATCCCCGTTTCGGTCACAGTGCATGGACTCGAGGTCCCGCGCAAATGACCGAGATTCTCAATGAGGACAATCGCGTTCACGTGTCGGCATATACCCGTGGCGCCCTGTCTCACTGGTTTACCTACGAGATGCCCTTCGGCACTCGTTCCACCATGTCCGTCACGGTCCGTTTGAACGCCGGTAGCCGCTTGATCGACTACGATATGCGTATCAACTGGCTGGAAACAGGTAACAACGACGATCAGGTCCTGTTGACCTTTAGCACTCCTGCCGCATACAACATTGGGGCATACCGATATGAGATTGCCAACGGCGTCATCGTTCGCGAGGAGTTTGCCAATGACGTACCTGCTTTGGGACGTATGGAAATTCTCCCCGCCGAGGGTGGCCATCCCGCTTACTTGCAGTTGATGGCCGACACCAAATACGGATTCCAAGGCTGGAACGGCCGCGGCGAGCTTTCCCTCATTCACGCTTCTTATTATCCCGACCTGTATCCCGAAATGACTACACACCATATCCATGCGGCTATCGCGGTAGTCAGAAACGGCGAAGAAGCACAGAAGCTGGGAGATTGCTACAATCACGAGCTCATTCCCGTATCTGGCAAGCCGCACAAGGGCATTCTTCCCAAGACCGGCGCTATGTTCACCGTCAGTGATATCAAGGGCATCAGCCCCTCAGGCATCCGTGTGACCGAGGACGGTTCCCTCCTTCTTCGTTTCTACAACCGCACGGATGAGATGAAGGTAACCAATATCACCCTGCCGATGAATATCGCAAATGCTACTTATGTCGACCTCAATCAAAATGAGCAAGCTCCCGTCATGATGCAGGGCAAGCGCACCATGATCTTCAGTATCGACGCTTGCGCTACACAAACCATCAAAGTTACCCTCGATCAAAATTAATCATGTCTTTAAGCCCCGTCGCTCATCCATCCATGCGCGACGGGGCAATTCCAAAACAATACAAGGAGAAGTATCATGGAATTTTATACTAACCATCCGATACTGTTCGTACTGGCAGGCGTCATTATCGCTGCGGTACTGGCACAGTCGGCCTTCTTTCTGATCAAAGCCTGGCGGCGCGGCGTTGAGCTAGGTATGGACAAGAAAAAATTGCGTAAGATCGCCACAACGGCTACCATCTTCACCATCGCACCGGCCGTTGCTATCGTTATCAGTGTACTTGCTCTGTCTAAAAAGCTGGGACTTGCGCTTCCCTGGCTCCGCTTGAGCGTCGTCGGTTCACTCTCTTATGAGGCCATCGCTGCTGAAAACACTTCCAACGCCATGGGGCTATCCGGCAGCGTTTCTCCCAACGCATCCCAATTTATTACCATCACCTTGGTCATGACGCTGTCCATTATGGTCGGCATTTGGCTCGTTCCCCTGATTTGCAAAAAGCTGCAAAAAGGCATGGTGAATCTTGAAAAGCGTGACCAAAAATGGGCCGATATCTTTTCATCGTCCATGTTCATTGGCATGATTGCTGCCTTTGTCGGCTTTGTATTCTGTGATGTTTCACGCCTTTGGTCGGGCAATGCAGACGGTTTGGTTGAGGTCGTTAAAAAGGTAACGGAGAACGGCGAAAAGGTAGAAAAAACTTTCTACTACACCAACACCTCGGGGCTTGTTCCCATGTGCGTTATGGCCGTTTCTGCTGTAGTGATGATTGTCCTTGGTCTGCTCTCCAAGAAAAATAAGAAAGCCGCTTGGCTCGCGGATTATGCACTGCCCATCAGCTTG
Organism: Eubacteriales bacterium; assembly: GCA_045613985.1. Classification (GTDB taxonomy): domain Bacteria; phylum Bacillota; class Clostridia; order Oscillospirales; family CAG-272; genus SIG644. Next base: position 17,799 of record JAZLCA010000019.1, read on the forward strand.
CTGATTGGCATGGCAAGCGCGATTCCCTTTGTAGCCTTGTTCGGCGGGGAGGTAAAAGTATGAAACAGAAAATGTCTTATATGGATAAAGTACACAAATGGGGCACGATTTGGAATCTCTCCATGATGGTACTGCTATTCGCATTTCCCTTTGCCGTTGCCATTATTTTTCGTGCGCTTCCCGATTGGAACGGCCTTCTCATGGGTTTGATTGCAACCGCCCCCATGTACTGGGCGGTCGGTGTCGTTGAGACCTTAACCTACATTCCCATGCTGGGTGCAGGTGGCTCCTACCTTTCCTTTGTTACAGGAAATATTTCTAACCTTAAGCTCCCTTGCGCCCTCAATGCTTTAGAGCAGGCAGATGTCAAGTCAAGCTCGGAGGAGGGTGAGGTTGTTTCCACCATTGCCATTGCCGTCTCGAGCATCGTGACGACAATTATCATTATTATTGGCGTTTTGCTAATCGTTCCGCTCACGCCCGTACTGGAAAACCCCGTGCTGACTCCCGCATTCGACCAGATGATTCCTGCACTGTTTGGTGGTCTTGGCGTAGCCTTCGTTTCGCGCAATTGGAAGATCGCAGTGGTACCCGTTGTTCTGATGCTTATTTTGTTCATCACAATCCCCGCCCTCAATGCAGGGACGGTCGGCATTATGGTGCCCGTCAGCGTTCTGATCACGGTTGCCATCAGCAGGTTAATGTACAAAAAAGGAATGCTGTAAGAGGTAAATACTATGTGGATTCTTTGGACCATTCTTGGAGCCATCGCTCTGCTCATTATCATTGTTTTGATTCGTACTGCAGCGTTTAAACCAACCAACACGACTTACTCCGATTCCAATGGCGATGTTGAGTTTGATGCAGATGCGGCAACTTTCGCACTGCAACAGCTGTTGAAATGCAAAACAGTATCCTACCATGATCATTCATTGGAGGATGACGCAGAATTTGAAAAGTTAATCGCCCTTTTACCCTCACTTTATCCAGCGGTATATCGTGTCTGTTCGCTGGAACGTCTACCTGATCGTGCCCTTCTCTTTCATTGGAAAGGACGAGCGTCCAATGCCCCTTCCGTTATGATGGCGCACTACGATGTTGTTCCTGTTGAAGAGGAAAGCTGGCAAAAGCCTCCCTTTGCGGCCATAATCGAAGACGGCGTATTGTGGGGACGCGGTTCCCTTGACACCAAGATCACCTTTTCCAGTGTGCTCTTTTCAGCCAATACCCTCATTAAACAAGGTTTTGTTCCCGAGCAAGATATGTATTTTGCTTTTTCCGGTGGCGAAGAGATCAACGGCGATGGTGCCGTTCATATTGTCAATTATTTCAAAGAAAGAGGCATCACGCCTGCATTGGTACTCGATGAAGGCGGTGCAGTAGTCGAAAACGTATTTCCCGGTGTAAAGCTTCCTTGTGCCATGGTCGGTATCGCAGAAAAGGGGATGATGAACGTCACCTTTTCGGTGCAATCGAGTGGCGGACACGCCTCTGCTCCCAAGCCGCATACACCGATTGGTCAACTTTCAGCTGCTTGCTGTGCGATGGAGAAGCACCCCCTCCCCTTCCATATCACTCCCCCCGTTGCGGTTTTGTTTGATACGATGGGGCGCAATTCCACCTTTGTTTATCGTATGATATTTGCTAATCTTTGGCTGTTCAAAGGTGTTTTGAATATGATTTGCAAAAAAAGCGGCGGTGAGATGAACGCTCTTGTCCGTACAACCGTTGCTTTCACGCAAGCAAACGGAAGCGCAGCTCCCAATGTGATTCCGCCTACTGCCTCTATGACTGCCAATCTTCGTCTTAATCCTATGGATACCGTAGAGAGTACACTCGAATATATCCGCAAAACTATCAAGGACGATTCTATCACGCTGACCGTCAAAAATGGCATAGATCCCAGCCCCATCTCCCAAATCAACTGTGAGGCCTGGAATAAAGTTGCGATTGCCGTCAGCGCAACATGGGATGGTTGTCTTGTCTCCCCTTATTTGATGGTTCAGTGCTCTGACAGCCGCCATTATCGCGATCTGTCCGATCACGTTTACCGCTTCTCTGCAATGGACTTGACCAGTGAAGAGCGCAAGACTATACACGGTCACAATGAACGCATTCGCTTGGATTGTATTAAGCGTGCAACGGAGTTTTACATCCGTTTGATGCGGCAGTGTTAACGAAAAAACCGTTACAAAGCAAAATCTTTGTAACGGTTTTTTTATTTCATTTAGGCCTCGTGGTTATAATCAAATCCGCAATGCTTCAGAAACTCTCTTGCGATAAGCATCGCGCCGATCTGATTGGGATGAACGCGATCCCAAGCAATATAAGCGGAATGTTGATGCTCGAAATAACGGTCAAACATAGCCTGCGTATCAATAAAAATACATTCGTGCTTTTCTGCTAACTTGCGGCAAATTTCACTGTATTCATCCATACGGGCGCGCATCCAATCAGCTTTGTTGGGTTCCATGTAATAGGGAGTCATAAGAAAAATACCCTTAACTCTTCCCTTGAGCGACAGAAGCATATTTTCTACGTTTTGTTCATATTGAGCAGGTGTCACAGCCCGTTCCAAGATGGCAGGAGTGTCAAATTGACGCCACACGTCGTTGATGCCGATCATAATGCTGACCCAATCGGGATTCAGATTAAGGACGTCACGCTCCCAACGATTCCAAAGGTCGAGGCTGGTGTTTCCGCCGATACCCGAGTTGGTCACGCGGATGTTATATTCGGGATAGACGGACATGAGTAAATTCTCCACCATTCGGACATAGCCAAAGCCCAAGGCATCAAACAGTCCCTCGCCTACAGGGTTTTGGCTTCTCATTTCGGTCACAGAATCACCGGCAAATACAATTCGGTCATATTTTTCAAAAATCATGGTATTATCTCCTTCACAATTTTATTTTTCAGCTTTAATAAGCACCATTTCGTCTTGTCTTCCGTAAGCATGGTGGCTCATTTCATTATTCAAAACCATATCGCTCTCAGGGGTGATATAAGCAGTAGTCACACTTCCGTCATCATTGAAACAAAGCTCGCGCCAGCCCCAACGGCTGTTTTCGATATCACGGGAATAAGAAAATTGACCATCTCGAATCAGACACTTGTGGCCGCACTCATCGCCCAGATCAATGATTTCAGACTTGTGTGTATGTCCTGCAAACAAGGCAATCACTCGCGTTTCCGTACGCAAAAAATCACAAAATTCAACCGGTTCTTTGTCCATATTAAAGTCGTGTGCACAAAGAAACACTTTGGTATCCGGATATGCATTCATCTGCTCGCGAATATAAGTCAAATCAGTTGGAGTGTAAGTTCCGTCGCTGTTTTCGCTTGGATCGAGATCTTCTCCGAAATTATCAAGAAGAATAAAGAGATAGTCGCCGTACGGAACGGTCATGCGACGTTCGTGACCGGTGATACGTTTCCAATTTTCATGTCCGTATTGCTCGTGATTTCCCGCAATCATATATTTCGGACAAGGCGGCAGGTGAGGATAGACGTCCTGCATAAATTTTTCCGTCCAGGACGTGCCCCGGTTGAGTACCGATCCAAATGGCGGGCAAACCCAAAAATCCAGTGAATAGTCACCCAGCATAAGCATCATTTCAAAGGGATCCTTCTCATATTCCGCCTTCAAATCGCGGATCATTCGTCCCATGCGATCCTCACTGGTCACTTCGTACCAAACGGGCTCGCAATAATGCAAATCGGAAGTAATGAGTATTCTTGACATAACAATGCTCCTTGTATTGTCTCATTAATTACATTGTAGCACTTTTCGTCTGTTTTGTCTACCCTTTTTTGCTCATCAAAAAAATATTTAAAAATGGCGAAAAATATTTCAAAAAGGTATTGACAAATGCCTTTTTATTTGATATAATACATAGCGTTGTGAAACAACATGGGAGCGTTCCCGAGCGGCCAAAGGGGGCAGACTGTAAATCTGTTGTCACTGACTTCGGTGGTCCGAATCCACCCGCTCCCACCAAAACAAAAGACCACCCATCGGGTGGTCTTTTGTTTTGGTGAAACAGGTCGGATGAGGCCGCCGAGGGCAAGTTTTCCGTTTTTGGCGAAGCCAAAATGGCGGTGTTCAGCCGCCAAGGAAAATCTTGCTAAACTCGCCAACGGCGAGTTTTGTGGTCCGAATCCACGCGGCGGATATGGCATGTAAAATTCGTTAGTTTCGTTCCGCCGCCCTCAATATTCCGTTTCGGTTCGAAACGGAATATTGCCATAGTACGCAAGCTTTTCTCTTCACCCACCGGGTGGTGTTTTATTTTGGGAGCGTTGATCGGATGAAGCCGCCTATCTCCCTCAACTTCTTATTTTCGTACACAAGATTGACATCATCAGATAATTATGGTAAAATATTTGCGGAGGTGATATTTATGAAATCCGTCGTCAGTATTTTACTGATTTTGTTTTTATTGCTGTCCGTGTTTCAGTTACCTGCCTTGGCAGAACAACCGAATCCTGTCTCTATTTTTGAAATTGACATTTCCCTTCTGCGTGCAGGCGGTGGTAGTTCGGGCGGAGGTAGTAGTAGCGGTGGCGGTAGTAGCGGCTCAAACTCGCATCACTCAACTAATACACGTGGCAGAAGTTCTCTCTTGGATAATATATTTACCTTGATTCTGTTTCCTTTTTTCTTCTTTGGAGCAGCGATCGTTTTTCGGTTTAAGCTGTCAAGACACGCTCGCAATAGTAAAAAGCTACTGAATATGTTGGAACGCAAAGATAGCGCTTGGAAGTATAAAAATATTCAAAAGCAGGTACGTGTTGCCTATTTTGCCATTCAAAACGCATGGACGACCACAAATTTAGAGCCTGCAAAGCCATATATGTCAGATGAGTTGTTTGAAAGCTTTCAAACAAAAATCAACTGGATGATTTTCAAAAACGAGCAAAATATTCTCAAACAAATCAAGTTAAAGGAAGCGATTCCGGTTGCTGTTTGCGATCACGCGGACGACACGCTCGATCACGTTTGGTTTTATATCAAAGGAAGAATGATCGACTACACCATTAACACCCAAACAAATACCAAAATCAGCGGAAATGCTATGCCTGAAAATTTTGAAGAATACTGGCAATTTACCCGCAAAGAAAAAAATCTTTGGGTTTTGAATAAAATCCTACAAAAAGACGAGGCGGATCAGATCGCCTTTACTCCTGAAATCTAATAAAACAAAAATATAAGCAACTTTGAAGTGATTTTTACGAATTTTAATATTTGCCGTTTGACCAACCACCCAGCATTGAAAGACCGCATGGCTACTTGGTTCCATCAAAAATGGGGCATCCCACTTGAGGATATCTGGACAGCATGACTGAATGCCTTGAAAATCAAAGCCCTGTTCCCTCTTGGCACGTCGCTATGAAGGGCGACCGCATCGTCGGCGGTGTCGGCGTTATCGAAAACGATTTTCATAACCGTCCCGATCTTGCCCCCAACGTATGCGCGCTGTTCGTTGAGCCCGATGTCCGTGGTCAAGGTATTGCGGGCGAGCTCTTAAATGCTGTTTGCAAGGATATGAAAGCAGCAGGGCTTGACAATCTTTACCTTCTGACCGACCATACCACGTTCTATGAGCGATACGGCTGGAAATTTCTCTGCATGGTTCAAGGGGATGGTGAGGAAGAAATGAGCAGGATGTACGTTCACACTCTATAGTCTCTTGGAGGAAATTCTATGAATCGAGTCATTGTTATCGGAGGCAACGGTAGCGGAAAATCGACGTTTTCCAAGCAGCTGGCGGCTATTATACAACTTCCGCTTGTTCATCTTGATCGCCTTCATTGGCACGGTCACTGGCAAACGCGTACACGCGAGGAATTCGACACATTGTTACAAGCAGAATTAGAAAAAGATGCATGGATCGTAGACGGCAACTACGACCGCACCATTCCTCACCGACTTACCTTTTGCGACACCGTCTTTTATTTCGATTTTTCCACCTTGCGCTGTCTTTGGGGTGTGACGCAGCGAGTTCTGACCAATTACGGAAAATCCCGCGATGACATGGGCGGCGACTGTCCCGAGCGATTTGATCTTTCCTTCTACAAAAGCATTCTCGGCTTCAACAAAGCGCACAGAAAACATTACCATGCGCTGATGGAGCAAGCTAGAAACGAGGGGAAAACGGTCGTGATTTTCCATAACAGACGGCAGGTCAAGCAATATTTAAATACGATGAGATAATGCAAAAGCAAGGCAAAATTTGCCTTGCTTTTGTCATTATTATTTCGCATCATACCAGTTCTCGCCCACGGCAACGCTGACGTCCAGCGGCACACACAGCGAAACAGCGTTTTCCATTTCCTCACGCAGAAGGGATAGTGCCTCGTCTTTGCAAGATTCATGTGCTTCAATCAGCAATTCGTCGTGTACTTGCAAAATAAGCTTAGCATCCATACCGCTTTCTTTGAGTCGACGGTGAACGGCGATCATTGCCAATTTTATGATATCTGCAGCCGAGCCCTGAATAGGACTGTTCATAGCCACGCGCTCGCCGAAATGCTGTACAATTTTATTAGGCGAAGACAATTCAGGGATATAACGTCGGCGGCCAAGCATGGTCGTAACAAATCCCTGTTCGGCGGCACTCGTTTTGATATTCTTCAAATAGGCATCAATTTTGGGATAAGAAGACAGATAATTGTCTATATACTCTTTGGCTTGCTTGCGCGAAATATGAAGATCCTCTGCCAAAGAGAAATCTCCCATGCCGTAAAGAATACCGAAGTTGACTGCTTTGGATCGCTTGCGCATTTCGAGAGTCACTTCCTCGGGAGCCACGCCAAATACCTTGGATGCCGTTGACGTGTGAATATCTTGTCCTTCGCGGAAGGCGCGGCACATATTTTCATCTTCCGTTAAAGCGGCCAACAGGCGAAGCTCTATCTGAGAATAGTCGGCATCGATAAGCAGGTAACTCGGCTTGCTTGGCACGAAGAAGCGGCGCAGTTCCCTGCCCAGCTCCGTGCGAATGGGAATGTTTTGCATATTGGGCTCCGCCGAAGAAAGACGTCCCGTCGCAGTTCCCGTCTGTTTGAAAGTAGTATGCACCTGCCCATCCTCGCCTACCACGCGTAAGAGACCGTCGACGTAGGTGCTCTTGAGCTTCGTCACCTGGCGATAATCCAGAATATCCTCGATGATCGGATGATAAGGGCGTAATTTTTCCAGTACTTCGGCACTGGTAGAATAGCCTGTTTTAGTCTTTTTGGGGGCGGGCAATCGCAAGCCATCCTCGCCAAATAAGACCTCTCCCAATTGTTTGGGCGAATTAAGGTTAAAATTTCTGCCAACGTAGGTAAAGACGCGGCTTTCCAACTCGGAGGCCACAATGTTCAATTGTTCACCGTAAGCGGCAATTCCTTCACAATTCAATCGAAATCCCTGCTGTTCCATATCGGTCAAGACCGCGCAAAGGGGCATCTCTACGTCATACAAAACGTGCTCTTGTTCCGTTTTAGTAATTTGATCCGCCAGCACGGGATACAAACGGTAACACAGTCGAGCCGTCGACTCATCTTGTTGCAGAACTTCACCAAGATAGGCGATAGAAAGACGAGCGGCATCGTATACGCCGTCCCCGGCGTTGATAACATAGGCGGCGAGCATCGTATCAAAATAACAATTTCTAAAATGCACTCCGTGTCCGTCTAACGCGTGGTAAACAGCTTTAGCATCATGGCAGATCACTTTATCACAGTTGGACACAAAAGACTCGAAAAGCGCCTTGTCGGGCCCCACAAGGCCATCCCAGGGCAACAGCGCCAAAACTTCTCCGTTGTATAGCGTAATACCCTCGTCTGCCGCCTGCAATGCGAGCGGTTGATCCACAGCATACAACTGTTGCAGCTGATGCACTTTAATTGCCACAGGCTTGCATTCATCCGATATTGCTTCTTTTTCTTTGGGTTGAACATCAGCATCGGTCAGTCCCATGCGCTTGATGTGAGCTGAAAACTCCAGGCGTGTAAACAATGCAAGTGCTGCAGAACGATCCACACCGTCCGTGTGATAACTGTCAAGCGACTCATCGAGCGGTACTTCGCGGCAGATACGTGCAAGCTTTTGCGAAAGATAGGCGCTATCCTTGCCACTCTCAAGCTTAGTCTTGACAGAAGGCGTCAGTTTGGCCGTAGGCAAGGCTTCATATACGCCGTCAAGCGAATTGTAGTCCGCAATCAATCGCAGCGCTGTTTTTTCGCCAATCCCGGGAACGCCTGGAATGTGGTCGGAGGTATCTCCCATCAATGCTTTGACATCCACAAACTGAGATGGCATCACGCCGTATTTTTCAAAAAACAGCTGCTCGGTGTAATCGATCGTATCATTGTTGGTAGCAAGCAAAATATGAACATGGTGGTCAATCAATTGTAACGCGTCACGGTCGCCCGTGACAACATAACAATCCATCTCCTGTCTTGTTGCATGGGTAGCAATCGTGCCTAAAATATCATCCGCCTCATAACCGGCCATCTCCAAAACGTGAAATCCAAGGGCACGGGCACATTGTTTGGCAAGATCAAACTGGGCGATCAACTCTTCCGGCGCGGGACGGCGGCCCGCCTTGTATTCATCGTACATTTTATGGCGGAAGGTCGGTGCTTTCAAATCAAAAGCCATGACGGCAAAATCAGGGTTAATCGCCTCAAAATGGCGGCTGACGATATTGACAAGTCCATAAATGGCATTGGTAGGCTGACCATCTCGGGTAGATAGCGCACGAATACCGTAAAAGGCACGGTTCAATATACTGTTACCGTCTACAACAAGAACTTTTTTGACATCCATATTTATACACCGCTTTCCGACAACACACATTTTGCGCCGTCTCTCATTGTCCTATAGTATACCATTTTTTCAATACTCTTGTCAAGATATTGAATATAAACAACCAATCTATTTTCCGTAGCATAAAAAAACTGGAAGCGAGGCATATCCCCGCTTCCCATTTTTATTCGTAATCCTCTTCCTCGTCATCCTCAAGGGATTCAAAATCATCCTTGCCCGCGCCGCACAAAGGGCAGGTCCAATCCGAGGGCAACTCGTCAAATTCCGTCTCCGGCTCAATATCGTTATCTGCGTCGCCCACACGAGGATTATATTTATATCCGCACAACTGACAAATATATTTGGTCATCATCATTTTTCACTCCTTATAGGTTGTAGTCAGCATAATTATGATACTGCATGATAGCCAATTTGTCAACTATAAGATCACAAAAAAATATTATAATTTTGTTCTAAATTTCTGGCGGTTAATTTATCACAATGTACAAAATCAATACAATGTTCTATCAAATCTCAGATAACCATATATATTCGACAGATTAACTTTTTAAGGAGAAACCGATATGGAAAACAAACGACGTTTTTTATGGCAAGGGCTTTTGATGACAGGTGTTTCTTTGCTTTTACGCTCCGTCGGTGTCAGCGCGCAGATTATTATTGCTGCCAAAATTGGAGCAGAAGCCGTTGGTATTTCCGCATTGATTGGCGGCATCGGGGGATTCGCAGTAACGCTTGCGCTGTCCGGTATTCAACCGGGCTGTATTCGTCTTGTTTCGCAAGCAATCGGCAAAAAAGATTATCTCTCCGCACGCAGAGCTCTATTTTGTTCTGTCTTGCACGCGCTGCTATTCGGCGGATTGGCAGGCGCACTATTGTTGATTGGGGCGGGCCCCATTGGAAAGATTTGGATTGCCGACGAACGAGTAATTCCCTCCCTTCGAATTCTGGCGCTCACGCTTCCCTGCATCGCTCTTTCCTCTTGTATTTCCGGTTATTTTATTGCCGTAAGAAAAGTATATAAGAGTGCTTTCGTTCAAGTTATAGAAGAATTTTTGCGCATAGGCTTTACGATTATTTTGTTAAATCGAATGGTCAGTAAAGGCGTGGAATCCGCCTTGTCTGCGCTGGCATTAAGCAACGCAATCGCCGATATTTTTTGCGCAGCGGTTTTGTCCTTGCTATGTATTTATGATCGCAAATATCTGTCGAAAAATATTGAGAATTCCCTTTCGCCACCTTGTGCCGCAACATTTAAGCAACTGCTATCTATTACCGTTCCGATCGCAATCGCGGCTTACGTTCGTTCCGGCTTAATCACTTTAGAACATTCCTTGATTCCTCGCGGATTGCAAACATTCGGCATGGATCACGGCGCATCACTTGCTGCATATGGCATAGTACAAAGCATGGCACTTCCCGTCATTTTATTTCCATGCGCGCTCCTCTGGTCTTTTGCGGGACTATTGGTGCCGGAATTGACCGAAGCGCATGTACGCGGCGAAAAGGTTCGCATTCGATTTATCATGCATCGAGTGTTTTCACTCACGTTATTTTTCGCGATTGGCGCGTCCGGAATCATGATCGCTTTTTCGGATGAGCTTGGGCGAATCCTCTATCAAAATATGGAGGCGGCTCGTATGATCCGTCTTTTGGCTCCTTTGATTCCAGTTATGTATTTAGACAGCGCAACCGATGCCATGCTCAAGGGTCTAGGACAGCAAGTCTATTCTATGAAGGTGAACATCGCAGACGCCTTGATCTCTGTCGTCTTGGTGTGGTTTCTTCTTCCTATCTTTGGGATATACGGTTATGTTATAACCATCTACGTCACGGAGTTGATCAACGCAGCTTTGAGTATTCTGCGGCTGATAAATCTTGGAGAAATGAGACCACCTCTGACTTCATGGATAATCAAGCCGCTGGGCAGTATTGTTGGAGCGACTTGTTTGACACGCCTGCTTTATCATTGGTTAATAAACAACGCTGCAAATTTTTCCGTTTCCACTCATTTTGCATTCTTGGTGGTCATCGTCCTTTTTCTCTACGTCTCATTTTTATTGCTCCTCGGCGCTCTTGGCCGACAAGACATACAATGGATGAAATCATTTTTTTATTGTTAAAAATCGTTGTGCCGCGAATCCAACAAGGATTCGCGGCACAATTTTAAAATCATCTCATAAAAATTTCAGCCAGTTTAATCTTGAAAGCAGCAGCCAGTTCACGCAGCATGGGACGGGTGATCGTCTGTAGCTTGCTATGTGAGATGGAGCGCACCTTCACAGCGACTTCTGCGCTCTTTTCGATGGTATGGCAAAGACCAAACGCTTCATCAAAGGTGGTACCCGACACGAAGATACCGTGGTGAGCCCAAACAACTGCGTTGTAATCCTTCATCTTCTTGGAGGTAGCCACGGCGATCTCCTTCTGACCGGGAACCATCCAAGGAAGGACTCCAATACCGTCAGGAAAAATGACAGGACATTCGGTCATCATCTGCCAAAGCTCCTTCGTAAAGGCCGCATCGGTAAGAGGTAAAAGGAAGGTCAGAGCGATGAGATTAACAGGGTGACTATGGTAGATCACTCGGTTTTTGCCCCCTGTCGTTCCCTTCTTGACAGCGTGGTTCATCAGGTGCGCCGGTAACTCACTTGTGGGACGCCCGCCGCTTTCGAAGCCCCAAAGAATGCGGAATTTCTCACCCGTGGAGTCCACTTCAATAATACCGCAGGTGTTGACGGTATCATCTTTGATATGGCGAAAGAAGCAACCCGTACCGCTGACGAGAAAATACTCGCCGGCCAGTTCCGGCACCTCGGTGCCAATGTCCATCCAAGGACGGTTGGGGATGAGTTGGGAACGCACCTCCGCAATTTCTTCGGGCAGGATCCAATAGGATAAATTACCGCCATTGCGCTCGTGATATCCGTGATTGTAACCGTCGTTTGCCATCTCAACAAACTGGCGGACAAATTTAGCCTGTAAAACTTCCATTGCACTCATACTCCTTTTTCTCAGCGGGCGAGCAATACGTCTTGCTCATATTTCATAATAGTCTCAAACCATCCACCGTCTTCAGGGACTCCTGCGCGGTGGCAAAATTCTGTCCAAATTTCACCCGTAGGCAGCATTTTCCACTCCTCTTGGCGAACGAGCAGCTCGGTCATCTTACCATCAGCCTGCAGCTGCTTCCATGCCGCGTGAGGCATCAGCATGGCCTCCAGAAGTGCCTTGCGGAAGTTGCGGGCACCTACAATCCATGCGGCCACACGGTTGATGCTGGCATCGAAGTAATCCAAAGCCAGCGCAAAATCGGAAACGCGGCCGCTGGCCACGATCTCTTTAGCGATCTCGCGGGTCTCATCGTCCAAGCGTACGACGTGATCAGAATCCCAGCGCACGGCTCTTGTCACGTGCAGAGCGACCTTTTCATTGAACAGAAGCAACGAGGAAATTTTGTCCGATACTACTTCGGTGGGATGATAGTGACCGTTATCCATCAAAGGCATAATACCCTTTTTAGCGGCGTAACTCAAAGTAAACTCGGCCGATCCTACCGTGTATGATTCCAAACCGATACCAAAGACTTTCGATTCTAAGCAAGGATAAACTAACGTGCGGTCATACGGTTCAGACAGCATTTCATCCAGCGATTTGGCAAAGCGGGCGCGAGGGGAGATGCGATCAGCGGGAATATCTTTATAACCGTCAGGAATCCAGATGTTCATGACACAGGGGATGCCTGTTTCGCGAGCGAAATATTGCGAAATACGCAGACAGCATTTTCCATGCTCCACCCAGAATTTACGGATACTCTCATCAGGCGAGGACAGCGTGAATTCATTCGCCTTAGGGTGCGAGAAGAAGGTTGGATTGAAATCAATGCCCATACCTCTCTCTTTGGCAAAGGAAACCCAAGGGGCAAAATGTTTGGGTTCAAGCGCGTCGCGGTCGGCATACTTGCCATCTTCAAAGATAGCGTAACTGGCGTGCAAATTGAGTTTGATCACGCCGCCGATATTTTTGATGGCCACGTCCATGTCCGACATCAGCTGATCGGGGGTTTTAGCCTTTCCGGGATAGTTACCCGTTGTCTGAATACCGCCCGAAAGTGCCATGTCAGAATCAAAACCACCCACATCATCGCCCTGCCAGCAATGCAAAGAGATAGGAATATTTTTTACGGTTTCGATTACTGTATCTGTGTCAATACCCAAAGCAGCAAACTTTTCTTTTGCATAGTCATAAGCATTGAAAGCCATGTTTATATCCTCACTTTATATCGTTACTACAGTTTGTTTAACGTCAAACGATCGTGCTACCGCCTCTCGTGCTTCACTTCGATCGACAAAAACACCGGTAGCGATCATCTGGCATAGCAGATTGCCCGTTGCCGTGGCTTCGATCACGCCAGTGAACACTTGACGGCCACTAATTTTAGCTGTCAATTCGTTCAAATATGTATCTTGACTGCCGCCACCTATAATGTATAAGGCTCCCAGCTTGCGTCCTGTGCGTTCTTCCAGATCGTTCAGCGTATCGCGGTATGCTTCGGCAAGGCTGTAATATATCACGGCCAACAATTCGGGCAATTCCATTTTTTTACCGCAAACGGTTTCTATTGCCTGCATCATACTTTGTGGAGCAAGGAAAGCATCGTCGTTGACGTTCACCCGGCATTCGGGCTCGCCAAACGCTCTTGCCATCGCCGATAACTCACCAAAGCCATATTGTCCGCCCAGTTCACGACGGACGGACTGGATCATCCAAAGTCCCATAATATTCTTTAAGTAGCGGTATCGCATATTATAGCCGCCCTCATTGGTGAAATTAGAGCGACGCGAATCTTCATCATTGGCAGGCTCGATGCGTTCAACCCCCATAAGCGACCACGTTCCCGAACTAAGATACGCGGCATCTTCCCTCTCCGTCGGCAAGGCCAGCACAGCCGAAGCGGTGTCGTGTGAAGGAGACATGATGACTTCCAGATCAAATCCAATCTCGCGCACGATATCTTGCTTCAAGCCTCCCAAAATCGTTCCGGGCTTGGAGATGGGAGGAAATATATCTTCAGGATAGCCTAATATAGTCAACAATTCCCTGTCCCAGTCGCCGGATCTAACGTCCAGCAACGCCGTTGTGGAAGCATCGGTATATTCAAGCGCCATTTTTCCTGTTAACAGATAGTTCAGATAATCGGGAACCATCAGAAAAGTTTTGGCTCGTGCAAGCTCGTCCGGCTTTTGCAATTTGTGAGCCATGAGCTGATAAACGGTATTGAAGGATAGCTTCTGAATCCCGGTACGCTTGTACAATTCTTCATCCGAAACAAAGCACCGCACCTGGGTGTCCATGCCTGCGGTACGATCGTCTCTGTAAGCCGTCAAGGAGCCGATCAAAGCGCCTTTATGGTCCAACAGCGCATAATCGACCCCCCAAGTATCAATGGCCATGTACGAGGGGATTTTGCCATTATCGCGGCAAGCTTTTAACCCCGCGATCAAATGGGAATACAATGCCTCGTTATCCCAGCAAAGCGCACCGTCCTTTTCCAAAGCACCATTAGGAAAGCGATATACCTCTTCAAGACAAAGCTTATCATTTTCCATCCAGCCCAGCATATGTCGACCGCTGGACGCGCCGATATCCACGGCAAGATAATATGTAACACGATCCGACATTTCTGCCCTCCTTGGCGGACAAAAGTATACAGATATATTGTATCATAAAATTATTTTTCCGTCAAGTAAAAAATCGCAAAAAACACCTAACGAAGCACTCGAATGTGCCGTAAAAAAAGAATATGGAGGCATATTTTTCAATATGCCTCCATACCGTTAATCTTGATATTGTTTAGACTTCATCTGTCTGTCGATATCGCGGTTAGCCTGCTTTTCAGCGGCAGAATCGCGCTTATCGTACAACTTTTTACCGCGGCACAGTCCAACCTGCACTTTGACGTGCGATCCCTTAAAATACAACTGCAGTGGCACCAGGGTGTATCCCTTTTGCGCCACCAAGCCAAACAGCTTGAGTATCTCTTTTTTATGCATCAGCAGCTTGCGAGGGCGCATCGGATCGCGGTTGAAAATATTACCGTGCTCGTAGGGACTGACGTGCATCTGACGCACAAACAACTCCCCGTCGTCGATCGAACAGTAGGAATCCTTGAGATTGACGTTGCCCGCCCGCAAGCTCTTGACTTCGGTGCCGAACAGTTCGATGCCTGCCTCGTACGTCTCCTCGACGAAGTATTCGTGCCACGCCTTTTTATTCTGCGTAATGATTTTTCCATTTCCTTTTTTGTCCATGCTTCAACATCCTCCGATTACGGCTGATTTCCCTGGCCCGAATATATAATGGTGTCGCCGGGAAAAACAAGATTGTATTTCTCCCGAGCGATGCGAACGATATCCTCATAATCAATGGAGCCGTCCAGATAATGATTCATCTTTTCGATTTGCGCTTGATACAGATCCTTTTTGTTTTCCAGATCCTTTTTTTGTTCTGTCAATTGATGATAGATCAGCATACGCGATGCAAAAATGACCACCGAAAGAATCAATATCAGCAAAAGAAAGAGACGAAGTCCCAGGCTGATCCGAGCGGACGGTCGATTTTTCTGTTCATTCGTATGATCAAGATCATGCATGGTTGTTCTCTCCTTCCTCAATATGTTTTATCACAAAATCCGTGTTGTTTTCCAATTAGTTACGGGAGTTGCTTTTTTCCCGATACATAAACTTTTTTGCCATTTTGTCGTTCCCGCAGCACCGAAATCCTGTCCGGCTGTTGCTCTGCTTTTTCTTGACGTTTCACATCCATGAGGCGTTGTCTGCGACGTTGTATTTTTTGTTTGAGATATCTCCGTATAGCCTCCAAGCGAGCCAAAACCCACCGGCGGGGCCGAATCGTGCATTTCCACACGCGACGCAAGGGCCAAAACAACAGCCAACCGCCCCACAGCATCAAAGACTGTGTCAAAACGGCCACAATGGAACAAATTCGGTTCATTCCTTTTTTCAGCGTCAGCTGATAAAGAAAAATGCCGACAAGCATCATCAGTACGGCACTTAAACGAAATCCACCGTCGTTCATCATATAGAACAGCAACAATAATGATGCGGCCAAAATAATTGCAAAGAAAACGTCGTATATAAATTGCGCCGCCGACCGAAAAATTTGTCCTACGGTGCGGCTGAAACGATTACGAGTCTGATGTCTTTGAAGTGGCGATCTCCGACAGACAGGTATGATCGCGTGATAAAGACGCATCACGCGGGGAGAAAGTCGTTCCGGATCAATCGGTACTACTATCGCCACGATCGCCTGGCGAACGATATCTCGACCGCCTGCCAATAAAAATCCGCAAAATAATGCGCCAATCAAAAGGCGGGCGAGATCCCCTTGCGATACTTCCATATTTAGTGGAACAGCCTTCCAAAGAGTCCTTTGGAATCATTGGAAGACGGGGGATCCGAATAATAGATGCTGTCGATATGTCCATCGACCGTTACGGTTCCTTCTCTGATATCCAACACGTTCACATGAAGTCCGGCTCCCTCGATGATCATACGCCCACTGGTAGTTGCCAGTGATACGTTACTTTCATCAAAGCTGACGACTTCCGTAATCCCTTTGATCTCCACATGCGCCCGCTCACGAACAATAAATCCATGTTCCGTCGGCGCAGTCTCTTTTCTAATTTCGCTCATAACAGCCCTCCCGCATACATTCTTGATGAAATATATGCGGGAGTATTCACTGTTTATTCCACGACCTCGTAAAGTTCGGTCGCGCCGGCCTTGGTAACGTGCTCCTGCACGGCAAGGACGCGGATTTTCAGAGTGCGCTCACCAAAGGTAATCTCCAGAATGTCTCCAACCTTGACATCATACGACGCTTTGGCAGGACGGCCGTTGGCGGTAACATGGGCGTTATCACACGCTTCATTTGCTACGGTCCGACGCTTAATGACACGAGATACCTTTAGAAACTTGTCCAATCTCATATGGGACAGTCAAATGCCGATCTTTGTGATCTGCAAGAGGTAAAATCAGTTGAGCTGATCCTTCAGAGCCTTGCTGGCGCTGAACGAGGGGTGCTTGCTTGCAGCAACCGTAATGGTCTCGCCCGTCTTAGGGTTGCGACCGGTTCTTTCGCCACGAGTCTTCACCTCAAAGGTACCAAAACCAACCAGCTGAACCTTCTCATCATTCTTCAGAGCCTCTGTAATAGCAGCGGTCAAAGCGTTGACAGCAGCCTCAGCGTCCTTTTTCTTCAAGCCGCTATTCTGAGCAACAGCATCGATCAATTGAGATTTGTTCATGTTTTTATATATCCTTTCACGTGTTGTATGAATGTACTGCATCTGCAGTTCACTTCGTCGGTATTATATCATATTTTTCCTGTATTTTCAAGAGTTTTTGGGATTTTTCTTTTATTTTTCAAGGGTTTTTTCAACGTTAAAGCAGGTAAAATCATCCAATTTATCGTCTTACTCCGCCGTATCAATTACCTTTGCAACTTCTGCACTCAGAGCCTCTTCCGCTTCGATTCCCAAGCGTCTGGAAATCGAAGTCATTCGGAATAAAACCTCTCCCAATACGCTCTGTTTTTCCTTCGGATCACAGGCGTCTCCTAAATAGCACAAGCGTTCCGACGTTTCTTTTAGCAATTGCTCCAGCGTAATATCGGCGAAGGCATCCGTCTTTTTACCTACCTTCTGAGCCCGCATCAAGGCCGGTAATATGACCGGAATCGCTTTGAGTTGATCTGACAGCGAGGTACGCTGTTTTTCTTCGGTTTTGATCACTTCCCAGTTCGCAAGCACCTGCTCAGAAGTATCAACTTTGAGCTGTCCAAATACGTGCGGATGACGGTGAATCATCTTAACGCATTCGTCATTGGCCACGTCATCGATATTGAATCGGCCAACATCTTTTTCGATGTCCGCATGAAAAACGATCTGAAGCAAAACGTCGCCTAGCTCCTCCTGCAGCAAAGCAGCATCATCCGTATCAATGGCCTCCACCACTTCATAACATTCTTCGATCATTCCCTTACGGATAGAGTGATGATCCTGCTCTCTGTCCCACGGACATCCCCCCTCCCCGCGCAGAATGGTGACTACGTCACACAGGTCGGAAAAATTGTAACGACTTTTAGAGAGCAACTCCTTGATCTTTTCGTCCCGCCAAGCGGCATAGTTTTGCAAATCCATAGAAATCTCCTTTTTATGTACTTTCTTATTTTGAGGGAGGCCGTAGCCTCCGTTTATTCCGTTCTTTTTTGAATACGGCATACCTTTGACAATCGTAATGCTATTTTGGAAGGTAACATTGACAATTCATTTTCTCCAAGTAATCCGCCCCGCAAACACAAGATTAAATAAAGCGCCATCGTTACGGGAACCGCGGCAAAAAACAAGCGGATATATGAAAAGCCTCCTTGTACCAACAATGCGTAGAAAGCACCGGGAATTCCAACCGCAACAAATGATATGATCAGCGGACGGATCAGAGCTGTACGCAAGGAAGACAGCACGTCGGTATATTTAGCAATCAAGGTAAAATTGATCGCAACGATTACAGTATCGCACAAAAAAGTGCTGATAGGGGCCCCGTAAATATGAACGCCGGGCAAACCGATCAGCGCATACGCACCCAACAGTTTCACACCAGATCCAATGAGCATGGAAAAAATTGGGGCTCCCGCATGTCCATAAGCTTGTAAGATAGCGTTCGTCGTGGTAATAATGCCAGAGAAAAAGATCGACACCGCCAAAATTGACAGCATTGGAGCGGCTGCTGTTACCTCAGGATCATTGCCGAACAGTAGGGCTAAAATGCTTTTACTATAAATAACTACGGCAAAAGAGGCCGGAAGTGACAAAATGGCGGTCAATCGAATTGCGCTTTGCGTCGATGCCCTTTGCGTTTGACTGTCCCCCGTTTTAATGGCGACCGACAGCGTTGGTACCAATGCAAGAGCAACCGAAGTAATCAACGAAGGGATCAAATTGAAGATTGGAACAGCCATAGTTGTATAACTTCCGTACAACGCGGTTGCGGCTGCGGTATCATATCCAATATATTGTAACCGGCGCAAGATCATAGCCGTATCAAACAGCCGAGTGACGTTCATCACGGAAGAACTGATCGTCACGGGAACAGCGATACTTAAAAGCTGGATTAGGGGCGACCGTCGAAAGGAAAACAACTCCGGTGAATCCATGGGATGCGCATCCTTCACATTTGAGTGATAAAACTTGCGCGCTGCTATAAGATAAAGCAACGAAACGGCAACTCCCAAAGACAAGCCCAGCATTGCCCAAGCTGCAATGTGAGGTGAGGAAAGTCCACGTTGCTTGGCAATGTGAGCAAATATCAATCCAAGTATCAACTTCCCCGCCGCTTCGATCACTTGCGAAACTGCTGTTGGGACCATATCGCGATGTCCTTGGAAATAACCGCGATATGCACCGCTAAGACAAGAAAAAAGTATTGTGGGAGCAACTGCCGCAATAGCGTATTTAGTATCATGACTTCCTATAGCGCGAGCAATCCCGGAAGCACCGAAAAACAAAAACAGTGTCCCAAGAACCCCCAATATACTGAACACCCGCATCGAAAGCCGCTCAATTTTTTGAATTTTCTTTGGATGTCCCATAACGCCTGCAATCAGTATGGAGCTTGCCAGAGGTAAGCCCGAGGTTGAAATCACGCACAACGCTCCGTACCATTCATAGGCTGCATTGAAATATCCCATTCCCTCACTGCCAAGATAATGCAGCATGGGAATCTTGTAAAATAGACCGATTACTTTGACCAAAATAGTCGAAAGCGTCAAAACCATCACACCGGACAAAAACACACGCCCTTGCGGTGTTCTCTCGCTCGGTTGTCGGGGCGTCTGTGCAACGTTATCGGTCATGGTTTTGACGCTATATTTCATAATGGCCTTGCTCCTTCGCTCATGATACTTCAATCAAAATAATGTCGAATCACCTGTCTTGCTTCAAAACGCAGACATTCAATATCAATCGAAGTATACTCGCCATTCTCGAAAAGTATACGTCCGTCGCACATGGTAAGTAATACATTGGAAGTATTGGCACTGTACGCGAGCGTAGTGGCAAGATCGTAGCAAGGAATATTATTGATGGCATTGAGGTCGATTAGAATCAGATCGGCCTTGGCACCGACGGCAAGTTGACCGCAATCCTCTCGTCCTTGCGCCAAGGCACCGTTGCGGGTGGCAAGAGCAGGAAGCTGGCAAGCACGGATATTCTCGGGATCACGATGTACCCCTTTGTGCAGAATAGCGGCCGTCTGTAATTCACGCAATACACTCAGTTGATTGTTCGAAGCAACGCCGTCCGTGCCCAGCGCAACGGTCAAACCTGCATCCAACATATCGCGAAGACGCATTACACCGCTGCCCAATTTAAGGTTGCTAACAGGATTGTGCGCCAAAACGACTTGTTTTTCTTTCAGAATGGAAACATCCTCATCCGTTACGTACACACAATGAGCCAGTGTTGCAGGAACATCCAGAACCCCCATCGAAGCAAAGTATGCCGTAGGTGTCATTCCGTGACGTTCGATACACTGCTCATGCTCGGATTGCGTCTCGGACAAGTGAAGCTGCATACGCAGCTGATTTTCTTTTGCGTATTCAGCAACGTAACGACAGCAAGCATCAACATTGGAATATTCCGCATGGAGCGACATATCAACCAGCAACCGACCGTTACCTGCTCCATGATATTGCTCCACCAAACGAAGGGCCTCAGCAAAGCGAGTATCTTGCTCACGCTTGATGTTGGGATCAAAAGAAACGATACTGCGTGCAATATTAGCCTTCACTCCTGCTTCAAGCACAGCCTCCGCCGTAGCATCCTGGAAAAAATACATATCGCTGAAGGATACGACACCGTTGCGAATCATCTCAGCAATGGCTAACTTGGCACCATAATAAACACGACGGAAATTCAGTCTGTCCTCGGCCGGAAGGATCTTTTCGTCTAACCAGCGGCGCAGAGGCAAATCTTCGCCATAACCGCGGAACAACGTCATAGCCGCATGGCAATGCGCGTTATAAAAGGCGGGCATAAGCAAATTCTCTTGACAATCGATCACGCGGTCAAAAGAATCCTCTGGCATATCCATACCGATGTGTGTGATTTTTTCATCCGTTACCGTGACGTTTACCGTATCTTCTTTGCGGCAGCCTGCGGGCATAGCCTCAGGAAAAATGCGGGCATTTTTAAAAAGTATTTTCATATTTCAAATATCCTTTCGTCGGGTACATTCAGTTTGGATTCAGAGGTACAAATTCCCGATACAATGCATGAGGTGGGAGAATTCCGGCAGACAACGGCTGCACACCTGCAATGTCGCTTAGAATTGTTTCTGCGTGCGGACGATATATGCTTGACGGAGGCAATTGACCAAGGATCTTCTCCAAATGAGGCTTGAGCATACCGATTTCATAGCCCATCAATGAATCCAATTGCTCATCGCAGGCATCTACATACGGGAAAATGCTGTTTTCTTCGTTCTCTCTTACGCTATCCCAAGCAAAAAAGGTAAACGCTGCCTCTGTAGATCGGAAGTAATAATCTCTCACCAATCGTCGCAACAGCCTTATTTCGTTCGGCTCGTACAAGCTACCTCCAACTCGGAGTGTCTGGGCGGGACGAATAAAGATGCTTCGATAGTCATATTGGCACAGAAGCTCATTGATTTCGGGATAGACCACCTGAATACCTTCAATCAAAAAGACATCTTCTTTGCCAGGAGCGTTCAACTCCACAAACCCCTCACGTACCCCCGCACCGATGTTAAAACGAGGCATCATGGCGCAGCCGGTTGTCATCAATGTATCCATAAATTTGGAAAACAATTCAAAATCCAACGCATCAATGGAATCAAAGTCCAATTTTTTTGCGCCATCGGGATCGTTCATCAAATCCCTGCCATGTGGTTGTTCACGAAAAAAATCGTCCACCGAGATAATATGCACACGCCGTCCTGCACGTTGCAATTGATCGGTAATGATGGCAGCCGCCGTGGTTTTTCCGGCACACGTAGGCCCTGACAATCCAATCAAATGAAGTTCCGGATGCGAGATCAATCGGTTCGTCAAGGCAACAACTTGTCGACGAAAGCCTTCTTCGCACTCCGCGATATAACGCGCAGCTGCTTCTGTATCGGCAAAGCAATGAGGTGCATTTTTGATGGTCATGAGCAAGCCTCCTTATCCGAGGAGACCGCGCTCCTCATAAAATTTTTCGATAAATGCGATTTTCTCGTCAAATGCATGATCTCTCAGATACTCATACGGATACTTATGATTAAAATAGCGATCGATCATGGGCGGCTTGCCGGGCTCAGGACAATAATCAACAACCTTGCTGACAGCACCTGCACCTGCCGCAAAAATCGAATGGTATTCTTCCATCATGTAAATATTGTATTTTCCTTCGGTTCCGGGAAGCGCAAACCCGACGTTCTCAAAGTTGCCGACCGTATTCTTCTGACGATACATATAGTAAGGAATATACCCTCTCTTGGGAGCGCGGATCTGGGTATAGTCCACACACTTACCGGCATCGCCGCCTTGACGAGAATAGACGTCACTCTGCTGAACGATATCCGCGGCCTTTTTCACACAGAAGGTATGTACCGTAATATTTTCCGGATTAAGATCCAAAATCTTATCAAAGGAACGGGCAAACGTTGTGAAACGATCCCCGGGCAGACCGACAATCAGGTCGGTGTTGATACATTGTATGCCGGAAGCACGCGCAACGTCAAAAGCTCGCAGGAAATCATCCGAGTTATGATCTCTACCAATTCGCTGTAATACATCGTTACAAAGCGTTTGGGGATTGACGCTCACACGGGTAATACCGTATTCCTTTGCCACGGCAAATTTCTCCGCCGTAATCGTATCGGGACGTCCCGATTCCAACGTATACTCTTCCAGTTGAGACACGTCACATCCTTCGGCAACCGTAGACAAAAGCAATCGCAATTGATCCGGTTCCAGAATGGTGGGCGTCCCTCCACCGATGTATACCGTTTTCAGATTCAGTTTGAGCTTATGAATCTCATCCAAGAGACGCTTGATATCGGCCGTCAAAACGGTAAGATATTCGGGAATGAGTGACAGCAGCCGAGGAGAAGTATAAGAAACAAAAGAACAGTAGGAACAACGCGTCGGGCAAAACGGAATCGAAATATACATACTGCAATCCCGCTTATCCGGTGTTCCCACCAATGCACGCTCCGTCAGAGCAACCTCAGTCGCCAATGCGGCCTTTTTGGGAATAGCAAAATAATCCTTAACCAGCGTACGACGTACTTCCTGAGGAGTTTTTCCTTTAGCCAGAAGATCCATCGCCATCTTGGCAGGACGGACACCGGTGATAATCCCCCATGCCGGACGATAGCCAAGCAATTTTCCACCTGCGGCAATAATAGCAGCACCAACTGCCAGCTTGGCCGTTTTTTCTTTGGTGCGATCTGTCCGGAACGGAGTAAATTGCTCTCCGTCAGCACTTTTACCATCAGCAGACATCGTAGCAAAGGCATGACACCCGTCTTCATTTTCGGTCACACGCAAATAAAGCGAAGGCTCTCCCTCCAATTCTTGCGTCTGAACCTTAAAATTCGTTCCAGGAAAAAAAATCATACACAGCATTTGTACGTAATAGCTGTTAATCTTTCCTTCAATTTGTACTTTCATAAGACAGTCTCCAGCCTTTCCTTTTGCAAATAGGATAAACGTTTATTTTTTGTAATCCGCCGAATTCATAATGATAGTCACAGGACCATCGTTGAGGAGTGACACCTCCATGTGCGCTCCAAACACACCGGATTCTACGGGGATGTTTTCCGCGCGGATCATATCAATAAACTTTTCATATAGTTCGTTCGCGTGGGCAGGACTTCCCGCTCCGATAAAACTTGGACGGTTGCCATGAGAGGTGTCCGCCAACAGGGTAAATTGAGAAATGATCAGCATTTCGCCCCCGATATCTCGAACAGAGAGATTCATTTTATCGTTTTCATCTCTGAAAATGCGAAGTTTGACCAGTTTTTGAGCAAGTGCGCGGGCATCCGCCTCCGTGTCTTCACCGGCAACGCCCAACAATACCATCAAACCGTGGCCACATTTACCGACCACTTTTTCATCAACAACTACCTGCGCGTGGGCGACGCGCTGTACAACAGCAACCATATGAACTCCTTTGGAAATATGTAAATATGTTATGTAGCAAAACCGCGAACAACGTCCAGAACACCGGAAAGGCTCTTGAGGCGAGAAACGATCGAATCGTAATGCTCTGTGTTCTTACAGCTAACCTTCATCGAAAGTGTAGCCGTATCGTCAGCACGAGACACACAATTGACCTGCAAAATAGACACCTTCATCTCAGCCAATGCCGTTGTAACGTCGGCAAGCATACCGATTCTGTTCTCGGTATGGATTTGGAGATGAGCCTCGTAAAGATCTTTACCCGACATATTGGAGCCGCGCTCCCAATCCGCCGTAATCCAGCGTCCCTCGTTTTCGGGTTTATTCAGTCCGTCCATGACATTGGGACAGTCTCTCTTATGGACAGAAACGCCGTATCCCTTGGTAATAAATCCGATGATGTTGTCACCCGGCAAGGGATTACAGCACTTTGCAAATTTGACCTGACAACCACTCTCACCATCGATGATAATACCGCTGTTGGACCGCAGGTTCTTAGGTTTGGTAGAGGCGGCGGCACTTTCGTTGGTCGCTTTGGCCTGTGCTTCGTTATCCAGCGGTTCAACCGTTTCACGGGCACGGAAGGTGCGAACATATTCGTCGTGCAACTTGATCGCTATTTTGGAGATTGCCATACCGCCGTAGCCAATCGTGTTGTACAAATCGTCAGCGGTGGCAAATCCAGCCTTTTTCGCGATGCCGTTGACAACCTCTGCCATTTCGGTCTCGGTCAGCGAACGGGCATACTTCTTCATTTCGGCATCGATAATATTCTTGCCGGCCGCAACGTTTTCTACTCGCGTTTCTTTCTTGAACCACTGGCGGATCTTATTGCGAGCTTCGCTTGTGCGAACGATATTAAGCCAATCGCGGCTGGGGCCCTTACTGTTAGATGCCGTAATAATTTCAACGATCTCGCCATTTTCTGGACAACGATCAATCGGAACGATCATGCCGTTGATCTTCGCGCCAATCATCTTGTTACCAACAGCCGAATGAATAGAATAAGCGAAGTCAATGACAGTCGCCCCCTGCGGCAAAGCAATAACGTCACCCTTAGGTGTGAAAACAAACACTTCGTCCTGGAAGATATCTGTTTTCAAAGCATGCAAAAATTCGTCGGGGTCACGGGTGCCGTCCTCAGTTTCGATCAAACGAGCGATCCATTCCAGCTTCTTATTCATTTCCTCGCGAGAGGATGCACCTGATTTATACTTCCAGTGCGCCGCCATACCGTATTCAGCAAACTGATGCATCTCCCATGTACGGATCTGAACCTCGAAGGGAATACCGTCATGACCGATAACGGTGGTGTGCAAGGAACGGTACATATTGGGTTTGGGCGTTGAAATATAATCTTTAAAACGACCCGGGATGGACTTGAACATCTCGTGAATGTAGCCCAATACGGAATAGCATTCTGCTTCGTTTTCTACAATAACACGCAACGCGTAAAAATCGTAGATCTCATCGAAACTCTTATTCTGGTTGTACATCTTTCGATATACCGAATAGACGGATTTGATACGCCCTTCCAATTCAAAATGAATATGGTTTTCTTTGAGCTTTTCTACCACCATGTGTCGGACGTTTTCAATGAAATCAACGTTCTGGCCGTATTTCTTTTCAATATCGTCCTTGACCTCGGTATAGCCAATGGGATCAAGGTAGGAAAGGCTGAGATTTTCCAATTCCAACTTGAGCTTATGAATGCCGAGACGATGCGCTAAGGGAGCATAGACCTGCATGGTCTCAAGAGCCGTCAAACGGCGCTTGTTATCCGGCTTGGCATCCAACGTTCTCATGTTGTGCAGACGGTCGCAAAGCTTGATGAAAATGACGCGGACGTCATGCGACATAGCAAGCAGCATTTTGCGCAAATTCTCTATGTGCGCTTCTTCCTTATCGTCCACCTGAAGCATGACGATTTTGGTCAAGCCGTCTACAAGCAAGGCTACATCTTTACCAAACTTCTTCTCTATCTCTTTGAGATTGGTTTTTTCTGCACAGTCTTCCACTGTGTCGTGAAGCAGAGCGGCACAAATGGAGTCCGTGTCCAACTCCAAACTTCCCACAATTTCAGCCACCGCAATAGGATGCGAAATATAAGCCTCACCGCTGGCGCGGCTCTGACCTTCGTGCAAAGCATTGGCATATTCAAATGCTCGTTGTATTTTTTCGGTATCATAATTTTTGCCGGTCGCGGCAAGCATTACAAGCAACCGTGAAATGTCAGTATGTATTGGACTGGCCATACCTAACTTCCCTTTCCGTCGCGCTGATGCGCGACACCCTTAAAACGTGATTATTTTTTCCGACACTGGCTCTTGAGTTTCTTCAAAATGGATGACTTATCGATTGAACTCTTGGTCGGAGAAAAATAAATATCGAAAATATAGTATCCTTCATCCGGTTCCGTAACACCGCAAATCTGCAGCTCCTGGAGCACGCGGATAACGTACTTCAACTTAATATAGTTAATTGTCCCTGGGTACTCGCTTTCCAACACCATCAGCAGTTCGTGATCCGAAAAGGTCGTATTTCCCTGACGGAATTCGCGGCGTAAGAACGTATAGACACGAGCAAAGTCCTCTCGCGTAGGGATATAAGTTTCTTCATGCTCCTCGAGCATAGCGCCTGCGCGGATCTCTTCATAGCGGTCGCGCAATTTCTTTTGCTCGGCAACATACGTTTCGCTCTTACGGATATCCTGTATGATCATCTGCAAACTGCGCTCATTTTGAAACTCGTTGATATTTAACTGGAACAAAACATCCACACGCTCGCCTGCGGCGATATGAAGCTGGACGGGTGAAATACCGAAATAAACCGCGTAGATTGAAAAATCGCCTTTGGTCAAAAGCAACTTTGTATGCTTGCCGCCTCCCATTGCGACTACGCGCTGAAGAGTCATGTCACGGGCGATAAATTGAGGTACGGGGTTTGCAACGCCAAACGGCTCCATGCGTTCCAATTCCTCAACCAATCTCATGGTCATGTCCTGCGTCTGCAATTCACACTCGGCATTGAGCTGAACCACCAGTTGCTCCTCTCCCAACTGAGCGCGGGCAACCTCATTGATACGACGGCGGAATCGCTCAATATTTCCGCGAGCAATAGACATTCCCGCAGCTAATTCATGCCCACCGTAGCGCAACAAGAGATCATCGCAAGCCATTAGAGATTCCACAAGATTCATTCCCTTGATACTGCGTCCCGATCCCTTGCCAATGTCGTTAGAGCAAGGAATATCGTTCTGAATCGAGCCATCAAAGGAAATCAGGATAGAAGGCAATCCATAGCGCTCGGTCACGCGGGAAGAAACGATACCTACGATGCCCTGCGGCCAGTGATCGCCATCCAAAACAATAATACGATCGTTTTCAAAATCTACCGTTTGCTCGATCATTTGATAGGCCTGCTCCGCGACTCGGTTCTCTTCTACCTGGCGACGGACGTTGATCTCGCAAAGCTCGCGGGCCAACTCTCTTGCTTGCTCCTCAGTATCTGCCAGTAAAAGCTCCACCGCTTTGGAGGCAGTGCTGATGCGACCTGCGGCATTGATTCTGGGTGCAAGACCAAACCCGACAAAACCGGAATTGATGCGCTTTTTGCGTTGCTGTGCGAGCTCGTCCGGTGTCAGAGGAATCTGGTATCCCCCCCGCATACGGGTGGAAGGCAGAGCAGCATCAATCAGCGCCGATAGTCCCAGACGCTTGGTGTGAGCAATCATATGAAGACCGTAGGAAACAATAATACGGTTCTCGTCGACGATAGGCATGACGTCAGCAATCGTGCCCAATGCCACAAGGTCGGCATACTCGGAGCACACGCGATGCGCGCCCTCGATCATGGCCCGTCCGCGCTCTTTGCACTCGGTCATTTCGTATGCGCAAAGCAGTTTAAATACGACACCTACACCTGCCAGATCTTTGAATGGATATTCGCAATCGGGGCGATGAGGATTGACAACGGCGGCTGCCTCGGGCAGCTCCGCATGACATTCGTGATGGTCGGTGATAACCATATCAATACCGCGCTCCGTTGCATGACGAACCTCATCAATCGCAGTAATGCCGGTATCGACGGTGATAATCAATTTGACTCCGCGCTCGTCTGCCAACATATCGATAGCCGAGGTCGTCAAACCGTACCCGTCACGGATACGACTGGGAATATAGTAGCCCACGTCGGCGCCGCGCTCGGACAAAAACAGGTACAGTACGCTTACTGCTGTAACACCGTCGACGTCATAGTCACCGTAAATGGCAATTCGTTCTTTATTTTCAATCGCCTGGCGAATACGGGCGACGGCACGATCCACGTCTTTGAGCAAAAAGGGATCGTGCATTTTTTCTTCGCTCTGCTCCAAAAAAGCTTTGGCACTGACAGCATCGCAGCATCCGCGGTTATATAACACCTGTGCCGTACGGCGCGTCAGGCCAAGACTGGATGCAATATCGCCAATCGCTGCCTCAGAGGCATCATTCGGCGAATATCGCTCCACCCAAACTTTATTTCTCTTAATCTTACTATCCATGAAAATCCTCGTATATATCGTACAAGGGCGCCCAAAAAGCAACGCCTTGATTCTATTCAATCAATGATAAACTGTGATTCATTCGGTCCAAGCACCATACTTTGCCATGATAGCCTGAGCTATTCTCAATCCGTCAACTGCCGCGCTGGTAATACCTCCGGCATATCCCGCACCTTCGCCGCAGGGATAGACACACTCATGTCCTAAAGCAGTAAAATTTTCTCCGCGCAAAATGCGAACGGGAGCGGACGTGCGGGTTTCAGGTGCGGTTAAAATTGCATCCGGAACGGCAAAGCCCGCGATTTTACGATCAAAAGATGCAAGACCATAACGCAGAGATTGTATTACCCCCTGCGGCAATACGCGGCTCAAATTTGCGACGCGGACGTGCTCACCGTTTCTGTAGGTCGGTAAAACGCGGGATGGCTCGTGCTTAACCACATCTTGCATAAAGTCTCCGAGTGTCTGTATAGGTGCGCAGTAATTATTTCCACCGACAGCAAACGCCGCCTGTTCGATGTTTCTTTGATAAGCAATCGCGCCAAGTGCGGCATTGCCATCGACAGTTCCATATTCGTGAGGATCCACCGATACAGCTACAGCACAGTTGGCATTTTTGCCATCGCGGGCGTGGTAACTCATACCGTTCACCACTACGCCCCCTTCCTCGGAGGCCGCCGCTACTACTTGTCCGCCCGGACACATGCAAAACGTATAAACGCCGCGATCACCTTTCGTATCTGAAAGAGTATATTCTGCCGGTCCCAGAGCTGGATGACCTGCATATTTTCCGTACAGAGCACGATCGATATCCTCTTGCAGATGCTCAATACGAACTCCCACCGACATAGGCTTCGGTTCAATAGCAAATTGCTGCTCGATCAGCATACGATAAGTATCTCTCGCGCTGTGTCCCAAGGCCAAAACCAAGGCTCCGCAAACAAAATCGCCACGATTTGTTCTAACCGTTACGGTGCCGTCTCTGTTTTCCGTAAGCGCATCCATGCGAGTGCGATAGTGGACTTGTCCGCCGCACTCCTCGATACGAGCAAGGATACGATCAACCACGTTTCTTAACACATCGGTGCCGATATGGGGCTTGGCCTTTGTCAAAATATCTTCCGGTGCGCCAAACTCGTGTAACCGTTCGAGAACATAACCGCAACGAGCATCGCTGATGCGAGTAACCAGTTTTCCATCGGAAAAGGTCCCTGCTCCGCCTGCACCGAATTGAACGTTACTGTCCGTATCAAGAATACCGTTATTGGAAAAATGCTCCACCGCGCGAACACGATCAGCAACACAATCTCCACGGTCAATTAAAATAGGAGAATAACCGTTTTCTGCAAGCAACAGCGCGCAAAACAACCCTGCAGGTCCCATCCCGACGACCAAAGGGCGTTGCTTCATAAGGGCAGTTCCCTTGGTCAAATTGAGCATTTCTTTCTTGGATACACGAATTCCAGGCAGGTCGGAAATGCGGGCAACCAAGGCATCCGACAACGGCTCGGTTGGTTGGGCAAGCACCGTGCAGACCAATCGAACGGCATCTTGCTTGCGTGCGTCAACCGACTTTTTATACAAACGGAAATGAAGCGAGGAAACCGGAATACCGGCCCGCTTCATCACCCTTTTCGCTAGTTCTGTAATTTGATGCTCTGGGGCATCCGGCGACACACGAATGTCGCCGATCAGTATATTCAGCTGATGATCCATCGACATATGCGTCCTCCGTCGAAGTTGTTTATTGCGAAGTTATCCAGCTTGCTCCTGCGCAGGCTTTTCCGGCTCCTGGTGATCCGGCAATTGGCTGCTTTGGTTGATGGCTCCTGAAATGAGCCAAATCAAAAATGCCAGCACTAAACTGACAAGCTTGAGTTTCCAGTAGCTGTGTCTCTTTTGTCTGTTGACGATCACCTCTTCGCGGTTGTGATCGACGTATAAAATTTCAAAATTGGTGTTTTTCATGTTGGCCTCCTTACTTGTCCTCGTTTTCACGAGATTCAGCAGTAAAGCTGCGGTTTGTTTTTTTGCTTTCTTGCTCGGTAGCGCCGGTCAAAAGCAAAAACAAATCGTCTTTTAACGTACCGGAATTGTATCCGCGCTTCAAAATACCGTTATTGGCAATAGAAATAATACCGGTCTCTTCACTGACAACGATAACGACAGCATCACTCTGTTCGCTGATTCCTACCGCTGCGCGATGACGGGTCCCCAATTCCTTGGGAAGCGCCGTACTCTTGGAAGAAGGCAAAATGCAGCCGGCCGCCGCAATCTTTCCGTCTCTTACAATAACGGCACCGTCGTGCAAAGGCGAACGGTTGAAGAACAGGTTACCGAACAATTCGCAAGACATTTCTGCATTCAGTTCAATGCCTGTTTTGACATAGTCTCCAAGCTTGGTATTACGCTCAATGACGATCAACGCGCCGCACTTTTCGCGGGCGAGATCAAACGCCGCATCTGAAAGAACGCCGATGGTTGCGGTGATATTAGCGACAGACTGATTGGGCGTTCCAAAATGTCTGAGTTGAAGAACAGACCCACCGATCTTTTCCAATGCATCACGGATCTCCCGCTGAAAAATGACGATAATAAATACGACATACATGCTAAAGAAGGCGCGCAACACCATATTCACCGTCCGCAAGCCCAACAGCTGCGTCAGTATGTAGAATCCGCCCAAGACAGCGAAGCCCACCAGCAGCGTCCACGCACGGCGATCGCGCACAAAGCGGAGAATGTAGTAAATAATAACCGCCAGCAGCAAAATGTCAACGATGTCGCGCCAACCGATATTCCGTATCGGTTCCAATATACACGAAGAAAAAAATTCGCCTAGTTTATTCATAAAGGAGACTGCAAAGGTCATAGCAAAATCACCATCCTAACTTCAAAAATCCATATTTAAACGCCGAAAGCGTATGCAAAATTCCTCAAACAATGGGTATCGGGCGCACCAAGACACAGTTATTTTATATTATATCATATCTTCTGTACAATTTCAACACATTTTAGGATTTTTTAAAACTATTTTTCACGGCATTTTCACGGCAAAGTAAAAAAAGAAGAGCCCGAAGCCCTTCTTTTTATTTGCATATGCAATTATGGTTTGTTCCGACATTACAGGTCTTCACAAAGCGTGGCTGCCATGACCGCTTTGATGGTATGCATTCTGTTCTCTGCTTCATCGAAGATGATGGATGCTTCACTCTCGAAAACCTCGTCCGTGACCTCCATGCAGTCAAGTCCGAATTTGTCGAAAATTTCCTTTCCGGTTGCCGTTTTCAAATCATGGAATGCAGGCAAACAATGCATAAAGCGGCACTGCTCACCGGCACAAGCCATCAATTCGGACGTCACACGATACGGCATCAAGTCCGCAATACGCTCCTTCCACACCTCTGAGGGTTCACCCATGGAAACCCAAACATCCGTATATATAACGTGAGCCCCACGCACCGCCTGCCAAGGATCTTCAACGAACTCCAAAACGGCCCCGGTTTCCGCAGCAACAGCGCGGCACTGATCGATCAGATTCTGATCAGGAAAATACTTAGCAGGAGCACAAGCTACAAAATGCATTCCCATTTTGGCACAACCAACCATCAGCGAGTTACCCATATTATAGCGAGCATCTCCCATGTAAACCAGCTTAATACCATTCAACGAGCCAAAATGCTCCTTAATCGTCATAAAATCCGCCAGAATCTGCGTAGGATGGAACTCGTTGGTCAAGCCATTCCACACAGGGACACCGGCGTGATTTGCCAGTTCTTCCACGATTTCCTGACCGTAGCCACGATATTCGATACCATCGAACATGCGGCCGAGAACGCGTGCCGTGTCTGCAATACTTTCTTTTTTTCCGATTTGCGATCCAGCCGGATCCAAGTATACGGGATGCATGCCAAGATCTGCGCCGGCGACTTCAAAGGCGCAGCGAGTTCTGGTGCTGGTCTTTTCAAAGATCAACGCAATATTTTTCCCCTCGCACAAGCGATGCGCAACACCGTTTTTCTTTTTTGCCTTCAACTCAAGAGCCAAATCAATCAAGCCCCCGATCTGTTCAGGAGTAAAATCCAATAGCTTAAGGAAGTGCTTCCCTTTCAGTCCAATCATACTCATGTTTCTCTCCGTAAATTGTTCATTTTTTAAAAATATTATTATTCGATCATCTTCGCAACATATTCAATTTGTGCTTGAATCGACGCAGGCGACGTGCCACCCTCGGAATTTCGTTTTGCCACGCAGGTTGCAAGATCAATCTCTTCAAAAATATCCTCTTCGATCAAATCACTGAATGTACGGTACTCTTGAAGAGTCAGTTCTTCCAACACCTTACCCTCGGAAATGCATTTAGCCACTACCCCACCTGCAATTTTATAGGCAGAACGGAAAGGCATTCCTTTCTTAACCAGATAATCGGCCAAGTCAGTTGCGTTGATAAACCCTTTTTGCGCAGCCTGCTTCATGTTGTCCTTCAACACAGTCATAGTGGCAAGCATCGGGATCAGCACCTGCAAACACTGTACAACAGTATCCGCTGCATCAAAGACGCTCTCCTTATCTTCCTGCATATCCTTATTGTACGCCAACGGCAGGCCCTTGAGCGTCGTGAGCAGAGCTATAAGATCGCCATAAACTCGGCCGGTCTTGCCACGGATCAACTCGGCCATATCCGAATTTTTCTTTTGTGGCATGATAGAGGATCCTGTAGTATAAGCGTCGGAAAGCTCAACGAATTTGAACTCCCAACTGGACCAAAGAATGATTTCCTCTGAAAGTCTGGACAAATGCATCATCAAAATGGAACAAAAAGCCATAAATTCCGCGCAAAAATCACGGTCCGACACACCGTCAAGGCTGTTACGGCTGATATCGTTAAAGCCAAGTTGCTTCGCCTCAAACCAACGGTCTGTATCATACGTTGTTCCCGCCAGAGCACAGCAACCGATCGGAGAGACGTTCATGCGCTTGATGCAATCACGCAAGCGATCAACATCGCGCAAAAGCATCATGGCATAGGCCAACAGATGCTGAGCAAACGTGATGGGTTGAGCTCTTTGCAAATGCGTATAGCCGGGCATAATCGTGTTCTTATGCTCCCGCGCCTGCTCGACAATAACACCCAACAATTCATTCAATTGAACGAGAATCCCCTCCGACACCGAGCGCAAATACATCCGCAGATCCAACGCAACCTGGTCGTTACGGCTGCGGGCTGTGTGTAGCTTTTTACCTACGTCGCCCAATCGTTCCGTCAGCACTTGCTCAACGAACATATGGATATCTTCACAGCTCATGTCGATCTCAAGCTTATCTGCTTCGATATCCTCGAGAATTCCCTCAAGTCCCGAAATTAGCTGTTCCGCTTCGTTTTGCGTAATGATACCGCGTGCGCCCAGCATAGCGGCATGGGCCATGGAGCCGGTAATATCTTCGCGGTACATACGGGAATCAAAATGAATGGAAGAATTGAAATCGTCCGCGATACGATCCGTCTCGCCCGACGTTCTTCCCGCCCACATTTTAGCCATAATTTACTCCTTCATTTAGAAAACACCGCCCGCTCAGGACGGTGTTTTCCGTAATACGTCATATTATTTCTTTGCGTTCTTGGCGTCAACCATAGCCTGAACCTTGATGGGCAGACCATAGAGGTTAATGAAGCCTGCACTGTCCTTCTGATCGTAATCAGACTCACCGAAGGTTGCAATCTCTTCGCTGTACAAAGAATAATCACTCCAAACGCCTGCATTGATCATATTGCCCTTATACAGCTTGAGGCGAACCTTACCGGTAACCTTTTCCTGCGTCTTATCAACGAAGGCGGCAAGAGCCTCACGCAAGGGGGTGAACCACTGGCCGTTGTAAACCAACTCAGCGTAAGTAATGGCCAGCTTCTGCTTTTCATGCAACGTCATCTTGTCAAGGCAGATGCTCTCCAGAACGCTGTGTGCCTTGTACAGAATGGTTCCGCCGGGCGTTTCGTAAACACCGCGGCACTTCATGCCTACCAGTCTGTTCTCGACGATATCAAGAAGACCGATACCATTCTTTCCGCCCAGTTCATTGAGCTTCAAAATGATGTTCTTGGCACTCATCTTTTCGCCGTCAAGTGCTACGGGAACACCTTGTACAAAGTCGATCTCTACGTAGGTAGGAACATCGGGTGCCTGCAAGGGAGAGACGCCCATCTCAAGGAAGCCGGGCTTTTCATACATAGGCTCGTTGCCCGTATCCTCCAGATCCAGGCCTTCATGAGACAAATGCCACAGGTTCTTGTCCTTGGAATAGTTGGTCTCGCGGTTGATCTTCAAAGGAACGTTGTGAGCCTCTGCATAGTCGATCTCTTCTTCGCGAGACTTGATATCCCACTCTCTCCAAGGAGCGATGATGGGCATATCGGGGCAGAAATGCTTGAGAGTCAATTCGAAACGAACCTGGTCATTGCCCTTACCGGTACAACCGTGACAAATGGCATCAGCACCTTCCTTGATTGCGATCTCAGCCAAACCCTTGGCGATGCAAGGACGTGCATGAGAAGTACCCAACAGGTATTCTTCATAAATGGCACCGGCTTTCATACAAGGAATAATGTATTCATCTACATATTCCTCGGTCAAATCCAACACGTACAGTTTTGATGCGCCCGTCTTGAGTGCCTTTTCTTCCAGACCTTCAAGTTCATCCGCCTGGCCAACGTTACCCGACACAGCAACAACTTCACAATTGTTATAATTTTCCTTGAGCCACGGAATGATAATGGACGTATCCAAGCCTCCCGAATATGCAAGTACAACCTTTTTGATGTTTTCCTTATTCATAGTAAACCTCCACAGGAATAAAAATCCATTTGTTTCAAATGCAACGTCCTCAATTATACACGTTCCGCCTCAATTTGTCAATACCGTTTTCAAACATTTCTTCTTGTTTTTCAATTAAATTTTCCTCGTTTCGTTTTGTGTGTTTATTTATTCGCGATTTTATGCATAATATTCACTTCTTGGCAAAATTTTAAAGAAAAAAAGCAAAAATCAGACAGAAAAATCAATCAAAAGTATTGACATCGTTTGTTGTTTATGCTATAATATCGGCATATTTCAAATACTGTGAAGGAATTACGTATGGCACGTCAGATGTTGCAGAGAGTTGACGGTTGGTGTAAGTCAACACATCGGTACCTATATGGTCTCATTCCTGAGTAGAGCTTCCGAACTTTGCACCTTTCGCATCATTAAGAAGCTCCGGCAGCCCCGTTACCATGGCTGACGGCTTTATACGAGCCGAACAAAGTGATCGCCCTATAGGCGATAATTTCGTGGGTGGTACCGCGGCATTTACGTGTCGTCCCTGAAGCAGATGCTGTATCTGCGTCGGGGCGTTTTTTTATTACATCATTTCTCGGAGGTAACTATTTATGAAGCAAATTTTCATCAACGATGCTACCCTGTGCGGTAAGCGTATGGCAACCATGAGTTTCCGCGAAAAGTTGGAAATTGCTAAACTACTTGATAAAATGAAGGTGGATTGTATCGATTTCGGCACAATCCAAAATGAAAAAACGGATCCCCTACTTGTCTCTACCATTGCCCCCCTTCTTGCGCACAGCAAGCTCTGCATTTCCGTTGGGTTAGAGGAACACGACGTTGTTGTGGCCGGAAAGGCCCTTTCCAATCTCGCAGCTGCAAGACTTGCCGTCACTCTCCCCGTTTCTACCGTTGGTATGGAATATACCTGCCACAAAAAGCCAACGGCCGTATTGGAAGCAGTGATCGCACAGATTGCGCGCTGCAAACAATATGCTTGCGAGGTTGAACTTTGCGCGCTGGATGCTACTCGCAGCGAACCCGAATTTTTACGGCAATTGATTGTTGCTGCCATCGAGGCGGGCATCACTCATCTCACACTTTGCGACAACGCGGGCCGCACGCTTCCCGAAGAAGCTGCCGCATTTGTCGCTGATACGCTCAAAAATTTACCCGCTCTTGACGGATTGACCGTGTGTGTTTCTTTTCCCAACCGTATGCAACTGTCCGTCGCTTGTGCCACCGCCGCTTTACAGGCAGGCGCTGACGGCGTAAAGACCGGTGTCGGCTGTGATGATTACACTGATGTCGCTCCTTTGTCCGAGATTTTACGCGACCGTGGGGAGACTTTGGGATTCTATTGCTCACTGAACATGACTGAGCTGCACCGTTGCATCCGTCAAATCGAAACCCTCACCCGTCCGACAGGCGAAATGGCAGGAGCTGCCACCACCGGACTGGCGGCAGATAACGAAATCCTTTCGCTGGATAAAAACGATGATTGCGTTTCTGTTGCCCGTGCCGTCCGCAAGCTCGGCTACGATCTGAATCCCGAGGATGAAGCACACGTTTATGAGGCATTTGTGCGGGTTGCAGAAAAAAAGGCCGTCAATGCCAGAGAACTTGAGGCTATCATTGCAAGTACCGCTTTGCAGGTCCCGCCCACTTATCGTTTGGTCAGCTATTTGACCAACAGCGGTAACATTATCAGCTCTTCTGCTCACATTCAATTAGAAAAGAACGGACAAATGCTGGAAGGAATCACCATCGGTGACGGCCCCATTGATGCTGCTTTTATGGCCATTGAGCAGATCATCGGACACCATTACGATTTGGATGATTTCCAGATTCAGTCCGTCACCCAGGGACATGAGGCTATGGGTAACGCTCTGGTTCGTTTGCGTAACGGCGGAAAGATTTACTCCGGTAATGGCATTTCCACCGATATCATCGGTGCAAGTATCCGTGCATATTTGAACGCTTTAAATAAGATTGTCTACGAGGAGGCTGCAGAATGAAACTCTCCTTTTCCACCAAAGGCTGGCAACAGCTTGGCTGGCAACGTTTATATGAATTGGCGCGCGACGTCAAGCTCTCCGGCATGGAAATACATAATCCGCTCGATCCCGTGATGAGAGATCGGGTACTGGATACCCAAAACGTGCCCCTTTCCCGCCGTCAGTTGCAGGAGGCGGGATTACAGATCGCCTGCGTGGATCTGCCCGTTGATCTGACGGACGAGAGCGATGATTTCCTCGCCAAATTAGATCGTGCCATCACGGCAGCTGTGAATATGAGAACCTCTCATATCCGTATTCACACCATGGCTTCAAGCGAAAACGGCAAGGTTCCCGAGACGACCATGTCTCTGTTGGCTCTCGCCCTGGATAAGGCTGAAAAAGCCAATGTTACACTGTTACTCGAAACCGCAGGTATGTTTTCTGACACAAACCTGCTCAAAAACACGCTCGATATCTTTGCCAGCGATTATCTGGCGGCTCTTTGGGATATGCATAACACCTACTTTCTGTCGGGGGAGACGGCACAAATCTCCATTGAACATTTAGGAGCTTACGTCAAGCACGTGCATATCAAGGACGCACAGCCTATGGGCGACGGGCACCAGTATTGCCTGATTGGAAGCGGTACACTTCCCATTGAGGATATGATGCGCGCCTTGCGTTCAGTCAATTATGACGGCTTTGTTTCATTGGAATGGAATCCCGATTGGTTGCCCGATATCGATGATCCCGAGATCATTTTTTCTCATTTCGTTCACGTCATGAGCCGCTTCGATCCCACATCACGCAAAAAAAGCACGCTCTTTTCCAACGCAACCGGCACAGGCGTATTCCCTTGGAAAAAGGACACTCTTCTTGACTGTACGTTCGCCGAGGTGCTGGATCGAGTGGCAGAAGAATTTCCTGACCAGTATGCTTTTCGCTATACAACGTTGGACTACACCCGCACCTATGCACAATTCCGTGACGATGTGGATGATTTTGCCCGCGTTTTGATATCCATGGGAGTACGCGCAGGACAGAAAGTAACCGTGTGGCTGACAAACCTGCCTCAATGGTATATTGCCTTTTGGGCAACGACTAAAATCGGCGCAATACTAGTCACCATGAACACAGCATATAAGATTCACGAAGCAGAATACCTGCTTCGTCAATCGGATACGCACACCCTCATTATGATCGAGGATTACCGCGACTCCAATTACAAGGCCATTATGCAGGAGCTTTGCCCGGAGCTCAAAACTACTCGTCCCGGCCAGCCCTTACATGCCAAAAAACTTCCCTTCCTTCGCAATATCATTACGGTTGGTTTCCGCATGGATGGTTGCTTGACGTGGGAAGAAAGTTTGACGCGAAAGAACCTGATTCCCGTAGAAGAGGTTCACCGCATGGCCGCGGCTGTTAACAAAAATGATGTCTGCAATATGCAGTATACGTCCGGTACGACAGGCTTTCCCAAGGGCGTTATGTTGACACACTATAATGTTGTCAACAACGGAAAATATATCGGAGATCATATGGATCTTTCCACGGCTGACCGCATGATGATCCAAGTCCCCATGTTCCATTGCTTCGGCATGGTACTTTCCATGACCGCTTCCATGACGCACGGCGCTACTATGTGCCCGCTTCCCTACTTTTCACCCAAATCGGCACTTGCCTGCATCAACCAGGAAAAGATCACTGCATTCAACGGCGTTCCTACCATGTTCATCGCCATGATGCAACACGCCGATTTCGCCAAAACCGATTTTTCTCACATCCGCACGGGCATTATGGCGGGTGCCAACTGTCCCGCTGATCTGATGAAAAAGGCCGCAGACGTTATGAACATGAAGCAGATTGTCAGCGTTTACGGTCAGACTGAGGCAGCCCCCGGCTGTACCATGAGTAGCTTCACCGATCCGCTCGACGTTCGTACCGAAACGGTCGGCTCTGCTTTCGCCAACGTCGAGTGTAAAATCATTGATCCCGAAACCGGCGAGGAATGCCCCATTGGTGTCAACGGTGAATTCGTTGCCCGCGGTTACAATATTATGAAAGGCTATTACAAAATGCCTGCTGCCACAGCGGCCGCTATTGATGCAGATGGCTGGTTGCACACGGGCGACCTTGCCGCGAAAGATGAAAACGGCAACTATCGCATCACGGGAAGACTCAAGGACATGATTATCCGCGGCGGTGAAAACCTTTATCCCAAGGAAATCGAAGAGTTTTTCTACACGCACCCCAAGGTACGCGACGTTCAGGTGATCGGCGTGCCGGATGAACGCTACGGTGAAGAAGCCATGGCTTGCATCATCCTCAAGGAAGGAACCGAGGCCACCATCGAGGAGTTCCGCGATTATGCCAACGCGCATATGGCCCGCCACAAAGTTCCCCGCTACCTTGAGTTTGTCCGTGAATTCCCCATGAACGCCGCGGGGAAAATTCTCAAATATAAAATGCGCGAGCAAGCGATCGAGCGGCTCGGGCTCAAAAAGTAATCCGATAAGACAAGGAGAAAACAACGATGGAAATCAGAATTGAAAGAACAAGCACACCTGCAAATAAGCCGGACAGTTCCAAATTGGGCTTTGGCCGCTATTTTACAGATCATATGTTTATCATGGATTATTCGCCCGACCAGGGGTGGCACGACGCTCGCATCGTTCCGTTTGGCAACCTTTCTCTTCATCCTGCCGCTACCGTTTTTCATTACGGCGCCGAAGTATTTGAGGGTATGAAGGCTTACCGTCGTGCGGACGGCGTTGTGCAGTTGTTCCGCCCGATGGAAAACGTCAAGCGCCTCAACTCCTCCGCAGAACGTCTGTGTCTGCCCGAAATTGACGAGCAGGATGCGCTGGATGCGATCATGAAGTTCGTTGAAGTCGAGCAGGATTGGGTCCCCTCCAATCCCGGTACCTCGCTGTATTTGCGTCCTTTCCTGTTTGGTTCGGACGAGCAGCTTGGTCTCCACACCATTCAAAATGCCATGTTTATCATTATTGCCTCCCCTGTCGGCAGCTACTACGCTGCAGGCATCAACCCCGTTCGCATTATGATCGAAACCGAAGACGTTCGTGCCGTCAAGGGCGGTACGGGATATACCAAGTGTGGCGGTAACTATGCAGCCAGCAACCGTGCGGCAGCTCGCGCAGAACAAAAAGGATATTCTCAGGTATTGTGGCTGGACGGTATCCACCGCAAGTATATCGAGGAAGTCGGTGCGATGAACGTTATGTTCCGCATCGGTGATGAGATCGTCACTCCTGAATTGTCCGGATCTATTTTGCCCGGTATTACCCGTAAATCCTGTCTGGACGTCCTGCGCGCCGAAGGTTATAAGGTCAGCGAACGTAAAATCAGCGTAGATGAGCTTGTTGACGCTATGAAAAACGGAACGCTTAAAGAAGCTTGGGGTTGTGGTACCGCCGCTGTCGTATCTCCCATTGGAGAATTGGCCTTTGGCGATATGAAGTATACGGTAAACAACTTTGAGATTGGCGAGATCACACACCATCTGTACGACACACTGACCGGTATTCAGTGGGGTAAGGTATCCGACACCTACGGCTGGACAGTCGAAATTCCCGCAAACTAAGGAGCTATCATGTCTGAACACAAGCATTTTCCTATGGCGACCATGGATGGTAACGAAGCCGCCGCCTACGTTGCCTATGCTTTTACCGAGATCGCAGCCATCTATCCCATCACTCCCTCATCCCCCATGGCGGGCAAGACGGATGCATGGAGTGCGCACGGTAAGAAAAACTTATTTGGTCAGCCCGTAAGCCTGATTGAAATGCAATCCGAGGCGGGCGCAGTAGCAGCCGTTCACGGCGCACTGGAAACGGGCGCTTTAGCAACCACCTTTACATCCTCACAGGGTCTGATGCTCATGATTCCCGTCATGCACCGTATTTCGGGTGAGCGTCTTCCCGGTGTGCTTCACGTAGCGTCCCGTACTGTTGGAACCCACGCTCTGTCCATCTTCGGAGATCACAGCGACGTAATGAATTGCCGCCAGACCGGTTTTGCCCTGCTCTCCACCGCGAGCGTTCAGGAGATCATGGATCTGGCTCCCGTGGCACATCTTTCGGCGATCAAGGGGAGAATTCCCTTCCTTCATTTCTTCGACGGCTTGCGCACCTCGCACGAAATCAACAAGATCGAAACCATTCCTCACGAAGAAATGGGAAAGCTGTTGGATCGTGACGCGCTGGATGCCTTCCGCGCTCAAGCGCTCAATCCCGAGCATCCAAAACTGCGGGCAACCGTTCAAAACGGCGACGTTTATTTCCAGGTGCGCGAGGCTAACAACGGCTTCTACGATGCCCTGCCGGATATCGTCGAAAATTATATGAACGAAATTGCCACGCTGACCGGACGGAAATATCACCTTTTTGATTACTACGGTGATCCCGATGCGACCGATGTAGTTGTAGCTATGGGATCGGTCAGCGGTACCGTCCGTGAGGCCGTAGATGCGCTTCGCGCGAAGGGACGCAAGGTTGGTTTTTTGCAGGTCCATCTGTTCCGTCCTTTCTCCATCAAGCATTTCGTATCCGCACTTCCGGCAAGCGTTCGCCGCATCGCGGTGTTGGATCGTTGCAAAGAGATGGGGGCTTTGGGCGAGCCCTTATATCAAGATGTTTGCACCGTCTTCTCGGGACGCTCAGACGTTACCGTCGTCGGCGGTCGTTACGGCCTTTCCTCCAAGGATACCGATCCTTCCCAGATCGTTGCCGTATTCGATAACCTCGCCGCTGAGCATCCCAAAAATTCCTTTAGCATCGGCATCGTTGATGACGTGACCTTCCGTTCTCTGCCCATCGGTGCTCCCGTTGCGGAAAAGGCCGATACCTTCTCTTGCAAATTCTGGGGTCTGGGATCCGACGGTACGGTCGGTGCCAACAAAAACACGGTCGAGATCATCAACGATCATACCGATCGCTACGCACAGGCCTATTTTGAATACGATGCTAAAAAATCCTTTGGCGTCACAAAATCTCACCTCCGCATCAGTCCAACTCCGATCACCTCTTCTTACTACGTCAAAAGTGCCGATCTGGTTGCTTGCCATCATCAAAGCTATGTTGGCAAATACGACATGGTCAGCGAGCTCAAGCAAGGCGGTATCTTCCTTCTCAACTGCACTTGGGCTGCAAACGAGCTGGAGGAAAATTTGCCTGCCGACGTCCGTCGTACACTGGCGCAAAAAAATGCTCGCCTCTATCTAATCAATGCCAGCGAGATCGCTTCTCGCTTAGGACTTGGCTCGCACACCAACACCGTGCTTCAAGCCGCTTTCTTCCATATCGCCTCCATTCTGGATGAGCAAACCGTTATTGGATACATGAAGGACGCCGCTCGAAAGACCTATTTCGCCAAGGGTGATGCCGTTGTCGAGCGCAATTTGTCCGCCATTGATGCAGGTGTTGAGGGTGTATATCGTGTGGATATTCCCGCTCATTGGGCAAATGCGGCGGATACTCCCATCGCAACAGACGAAATCAAGCCCGCCGTTGTACGTAATATTCTCGAGCCAATCAACGCGCAAAAGGGCGACGATCTGCCCGTCAGTGCCTTCCGCGGCTATGAGGATGGTACCATTGACGTAGGTCTTACCGCTTATGAAAAGCGCAACATTGCAGCCAAGGTTCCCGTGTGGAACAGCACGGTCTGCTTACAGTGCAACCGATGCTCACTGGTCTGCCCCCACGCCGCCATCCGTCCGT
Source organism: Eubacteriales bacterium (assembly GCA_045613985.1). Taxonomy (GTDB): domain Bacteria; phylum Bacillota; class Clostridia; order Oscillospirales; family CAG-272; genus SIG644. The sequence goes on from JAZLCA010000019.1 coordinate 60,980, forward strand.
ATCTTCTGACGGAAGAAGAATTGTCCAACGCTCCCGAAGGACTGGTCGCTGTTGCTGCCAAGGGCGCTGCAGCCAAGGGCTACTATTACACGCTTCAAATCAGTACCGCAGATTGTACCGGATGTGGTAGCTGTGTGGCCTCTTGTCCGGCCAAGGACAAGGCGATTGAGATGGTGGGTAACACCTTCCCCATTGCTTCTCCCGCTTGGGCATACACGTTAAGACTGGATGACAAGAACAACCTGTTCGACCGCTATACCGTCAAGGGTAGTCAGTTCTGCCGTCCGTTGCTTGAATTCTCTGCCGCCTGCGCAGGCTGCGGTGAAACCCCATACGCCAAGTTGCTCACTCAGTTGTTTGGTGACCGCGTCTATTGGGCCAACGCCACCGGATGCTCCCAGGCTTGGGGTTCTCCCATGCCGGGTATTCCCTACACAACCAACAAGCAAGGCCACGGCCCTGCCTGGTCCAACTCGCTGTTTGAAAACAACGCTGAGTTCAGTTTGGGAATGTTTTTGTCCGTCCGTCAACAAAGAGAGGCACAGAAAATGCGTGTGGAACAGCTGATGGCTATAGCCGACGGAGCGGTGCGCGAAAATACGAAGGCTTGGCTGGATGGCTTTGATAATTACGAGGCCTCTCCCGCTCTGACCGAAGACTTGTGTAACGTTCTGCAAGAGGCTCGTCCCACGATGACTGCTGAACAGGCCACACTTGCCGCTGACATTCTCCGTTACCGCGACCAGCTGACCAAAAAGTGCTTTTGGATGTTCGGCGGCGACGGCTGGGCGTACGATATCGGCTTTGGCGGTTTGGATCACGTGGTGGCAAGCGGCGAGGACGTCAATATGTTCATCGTCGATACCGAAGTGTATTCCAACACGGGCGGTCAGTCTTCCAAGGCAACCCCGATCGGTGCAGTCGCTCAGTTTGCCAACTCGGGTAAAAAGACACTCAAGAAGGATCTTGGCGCTATGCTCATGACCTACGGCAACGTATACGTTGCGCAGGTCGCTATGGGTGCCGATCCCAACCAGCTGATGAAGGCACTCAAAGAAGCCGCCTCCTATCCCGGTCCTTCTGTCATCATCGCCTATACGCCCTGTACCGCTCACGGCATCAAGGGCGGTATGAGTGGTGTTCAGGCCGAGATGAAGCGCGCCGTGGATGCCGGCTACTGGCACTTGTACCGCTACGATCCCAGAAAAGATCAGCCCTTCGTCCTGGATAGCGGCGAAGCTACCCTGTCCTACCGTGACTTTCTGGACGGCGAAGTTCGTTACAGCGCACTCATCCGCACCTTCCCCAACGAGGCCGCCACGCTGTTTGAGCAAGGCGCCGAAGCGGCGAAGAAGAAGTATGAAAATTATAAGAAAATGTAACGAAACCGATTTTTAACATAAAGTTAGCCTCCGCCAAGGTTTTCCCTTGACGGAGGCTGTTTTACTTTCAAACTTACCCTTCTGTCTTCGCCAACCAATCGGCAACGACGAAGTCCTGTAGCTTGCGCAACGTGACGGGATCTTGGCCGCCGACCGAAGCGCCATCAAGTTCACACACCGACAGACACAGCGAGCCCGCGCTGGAGACGATGATCTCGTCCGCGTCGCGCAGCTCCTGCATAGTGAAAATACGCTCCTCGACCGGAATACCGAGCGTCTTACTCGCCGCGATCAGGTGAGCGCGACCGATGCCGGGAAGAATATATTCGTCCGCCGGTGGCGTAATGAAAACGCCATTTTTGAGAATGGACACGTTGGAATGCGAGCATTCGGTCACGCGGTCGCCGCGGTGCATGACCGTCTCGTCCACGCCTGCTTTGTTGGCCATCTCGGCCGTCAGTACACTGGGCAAAAGATTGAGCGTTTTAATGTTGCAATACAGATATCTTCTGTCCTCGGCACTGATCAGGCGAATGGGGCGATAGACCGGCTTGATCTTCACGGGGCGTAGCATGATCATGAGATTGGATTTAGGCTGTCCTGCAGGAAAGACGTGATCTCTCAAGGCACTGCCTCGCGTTACTTGCCAATAAACGAACTGCTCACCATCGTCTACGCGGCGTACGAGATCGATCAAAAGTGCACGTAATTCTTCGGCAGGCATCGGCTCCGCAATCTCCAGGCGCTTCAGATTGACGTAAAAGCGCGCGATATGCTCATCAAGCGCATAGATAACGTGATTTCTCGAGTAAGCGGCATCATAAATGCCATCTCCAAAATAAAGACCGCGGTCCGTCATAGGAACCTTCATCTCCTCAATAGACCCGATCTCTCCGTTGTAGTATCCTAAATTAAGCATATATGTATCTCCTCGCCAAAAAGGATTTTACTCATTCTTTAACATTATATCATGGATCGGCACAAGTTGCAACCACATTACGAAAATTTATTTCAGCAATTAAAAATATTTATCTGGAAATAACGATCGTTTCTCATAAAACATTTCCGTTCGACGAATCAAGAAAAAACATATGGCATTTTTCACAAAAAGTTGAGTAACACCTTTACATATTTATTAAAATATGTTAGAATGAATCATTAAAAATATGTTGGAGGTTTTGTATGATACATCCCGCCAAAACGTCACGTTTCAGACGCTTCTGCCGATATCTTGCTTTCATATTGGCACTTCTTATGGTTCCAACGGCACTTATCTCCTGCCAGACGCCCTCGGATACGCCACCACCGGACGATATTCCCCCTACCGATGACGGCACGAACGACACGCCCTCGGACAAGCTGCCAGAAGAAGAGGATCCCGGAACGAAGCCGCCGGAAGATGATCCTCCCAAGGAAGATGATCCTCCCAAGGAAGACGAGCCATATGTTCCGAACGAAGCGCCCCTGATACGCGAGGAAGGTGGACTATATCTCTATTCTTCCGGAACATATCTGTGCAATTCCGCCAATCAGGACAAGGAATTTCTTTTCCGTCAGTTCGGAAACGCGTTGGACTATTGCCGCTTTGCCGACGGATATTCTACCATTGTATATCGCTTCAATATTCACGATAAATATGAGCCTTTGCTCGAGTTCACTATTGGTAACGATTACAAGATCGAAATTTCAACCGACGGAAAAAGCTGGACCAAAGTATATAACTGGCTGGACGAGCATCCTACCTGCCGCGACCGCAGTAACCAAGCAGTATTTACCATCAATCCCTACGATTTTGAGGTGTACGATATGTGCTACATCCGTTTCTCCGACCCTTCCACGTCGGACGGATGCGGACCTTGTCTAACACAACTTACATTTTCTTACTACGAGGACAGTAAAATGGAAGACTTGAACATTTTTGATTTGAATGAAAACATGTACGACATCTTGGATGATCTCAATTACACTACCGAAGATCCCTCGACTGTTGACACCTATGCCATCGCCTCCGACGGCGGTCTCATTTACAATCCCATTTCGCGTGAAAAAGCAGAAGAGCTGACCAAATACGATGCAGCCGAATGCTACACCGGAAGCATCAAAAAGACGGTCAGCGGCATCGAATATACCCTCACCTATAAAATCCCCAAGCAGGCGACCGCTTACGATGCATTGCCGATTTGGTATGAAATCACCTCCTCCAAAAATTCTTCTGCCATCGTCTACGTTAATGCAACTGCATTTGAGGACAAAGAGCGCGAGGGCGGAAACCTTTACTATGACCTGACGCTTCCTGGCACGGTCGATATTACTTGGGATTATCTGGGATACGTCGGCGGTATGGATAGGCTGAGTAACCGCGCACAGGTCACCGGTGATTTTGAAAAGGATAAGCTTGGCAAACAATATCCCCAGTACAATGCTACTGACGTTATCTTATCCGGCAATGTCAAATCATCTTCTATCTTATGGTGGAAGTTCCGTTATACCAATACGGGTAATACGGTGCTGGACGGCGACGGCAACGGCACCTTCTGCTTCGAAGGCTTTTTGTATCGTAAAAACGGCGACAACTGGGAAAAGTACGCCAAGATGGAAAACAACTACAACCGTATCATCGATGAGGTCTATCCCGGTGAAAGCGGCGAGATGTACTTCATTTTTGACGGCACCTACAATCTCCAACCCGGCGAATACAAGATTGTCATCAACAGTCTGGTACGCAACGAGACCTCCAATCCCGAAAATTACTTCACCAAGATTTGGGGCGGTGCTACCGCTTCGCAATCCGAGTTTACCTTTACCGTCAGCAACAGCGACGATATTACCTCTCCTGCCGCTGTCAAAAAATCTGCTCCTGCGTCTACGGTCCGCAACCGATGGTTGCACACCTATGAAGAGTTCATGACCAGCTTCGACAGCTATCTGAGAGGTATCACCGGCAAAAAGGTGACGGGCACCATGTATCTGCAGTGTGCTCCCTGGACCAATCAGGTCGTTCTTCGCCTGATCGTAGGTGACGGTGACACGATGGAGGCTGTTTCCATTCCCATCCAGATTGAGACCGACTCGATCAAAATCCAATTCAACCCCGACAACAACAATTACGTTGTGCTGGAAGACGGCACACGCTTCCCCGCCATTACGGCGCAGTCCATGGCGGATATGCGCGGTAACGTCCAACTCGGCCCGGATGCTGCCTTTAACGTCATCGATAATCTCCTGGCCATGCAGGAGATTGGCATCAACGTCATCAACACCACGGCCGCATTCGAATTTGATGCCTCTTTTGGCAAGAACCGTGCCAACAACATCGACGCCTGCTGGTTCTCTTTGGACGTCGCCCGCATTTTGGGTATCAAGCTGCAGGGCTGGATCTGCTATCCCTATGAGTCGACAAACTCGCTGAATCAGGCCAACAAGCTGTTCGGCACCAAGTTTGCCGAAACGGGCTTTGGATCCAAGGATCTGGCAGAAGCCAACGGCATGAATGCCGTTTGGCAGTATGAGCGCTGGGGCGACAACTACTGGATCGGCGGCGATGACACGGTGCTGCTTGATATTGAGGATACCCGCGGTTGGATGCGCGTTGATTTCAACGCCCGTTATCGCATCGATGCATCTTCCAAGCAGTATTTCAGATTCTTCCTGATGGATCTGTATGGCAGTGACATTGATGAGCTTAACGATGATTGGGGTACGGAATACGAATCCTTTGAAGAGATTGATCCCGAGATTGGAACAGCAGACGACCACGGCTGGGCAAGCTACAAGGTTGACGGTATCGTTTTTGAAGAATGGAGTCGTCCCCTTGAGGTACTGGATATGTTCCGTACGCTGGAGCGTATTCAGGACTATCAGAGAATACTGGAAGTAGCCAAGGAAACCATTCCCACCGGCAAGATCAGCCTGAGAACGGAAGGTGCCAACTGGCTGGCCACCGTTGATCCCTCTACTACCAATCCCCACCTGCGCCACGTATATTACAGCCAGCGTCGCTGTGGTATTATTCCCGAATTGATGGCAGAGTCGGAGATTCTGTACGCCGCTTCGGACTACACCACACTTCCCTACACTCCCAGCGAGGTCGCCGAATTGACTGCTTCCAGCATTGAAAACGGTATCGTTCCCATGCTGCTGCCTCAGTTCAACCGTATGCGTGACATCGCCATAAATGAAAGATACGGTACCGACTTCACCTATGATTATAACCTCGATCCCGAAAAAGCAACCAAGGGTGCTTACATCAGCACCGTATGCTCCGTCTTTGAATGGTTCCGCGCCACCTACGAAAACGGCGGCGTTCCCGGCATTCTCTGGCAGGATTACCTGTGCGATGGTTACGCGACCGCCACTCAGCGCAAGGAAATTGCTTTCTTCACCGAGAAGCTGATTGAGGCGCTGAACACTCCCGAAGGTCAAGAATGGGCCAAGAACTTTACCCAGGACACCTCCGTTCTGGACGGTTCCTCCGCTTGCTGGACCTTTGATCAGGAGATGGTCAAGGATTTGATCGAGCAGGCTAAGGAAAAGAGAAACTAATTAGAGCACAAAGGACAGAGAATTCGGGGGGCACCCCGTTCTCTGTCCTTTTTTCAATCCAAAATCGTCAAATTCAAAAAACATGGTATAATGTAAAAAATTTCCCTCAACCATTACACATTTTCCAATTTTTCGGTACTACTCTTTATGAAGGGCCTTTCAAAAAAGCGGAAAGGAGGCAGGCTATGGAACTTCAAACCAAACGGGCGACAAGATCGCCGCTGGATGACGAAACAATCATAGAACTGTATTGGGCACGCGATGAAAAAGCAATCGCGGAGACCGATCTCAAATACAAAAGCTATTTGTATTCGATCGTCTATCGCGTACTGCACGACAGACTGGACTGTGAGGAATGTGTCAACGACACCTATCTTGGGGCATGGAATGCCATTCCCCCGACAAGACCCAACGCTCTTAAGGCGTTTTTGGGTACCATCGCGCACAGAATTGCCATCAAGCGTTATCACAGCGCACTTCGGCAGCGTGCCGTACCGTCGGAAATGACGGTATCTCTGTCCGAGCTTGAAGATTTCATCGCCGGTGACGATGACGTCGCGGCTGATTTTGACGCCGAACGACTGGGCGGCATTATCAGTGACTTCATTCGTTCGCTCTCGGACCGTCGGCAGTTTATTTTTATCAGCCGCTACTACATGGCCGAGCCAATTGCTACCATCGCCGGCAACTTGATGGTCAGCCGCTCGACGGTCAACAAGGAATTGGCCGCCATCCGAGCGACACTGAAAGAAACATTGGAATGTGAGGGATATTTGATATGAAAAAACAAGAATGGACAGCGGGGCTTGGTCACATCGATCCCGCCCTGCTCGAGCAATACGAAAAGCAAAAAGAAGCACTGACACAAAAGAAAAAGAAACGGAATTTTTGGCTTCGCGCGGGAGCGGTAGCCGCCTGCTTTGCGCTGATTCTTGGCACGGTTCTCGTATTTCCTATGTTAAAGGGAGAGGGAACGGGGGAATTGAACCACACTCCCATTATCTTTGATGCCACGGTTTCTCCGGAAAAGCTAAGCGGTAGCAGTCTTGAATTCATCCATGGCTCTTCCTTGGCCGGTAACGGCGGAGCGAATGAGCCACCGGATTTTAAGTTCAGTAAAACAAACTTTGTTGCTAAAGTCAGGGTAGTCAATAACCGTCCTGACGTGTATTACAAGCTTGACGTTAGTTCGGAGCGTAAGCCACAGACCTACCGCTTGATACAACTGGAATGCATTGAGGTCTTACACGGAAATGTTCCGCAGTATTTTCTTTATCTGATCCCCGAGTCTCGTTACGTGGATATGTCAGTGTATGATTCCTTATTGATGTCCATGTGGCAGCTTGGTACTGAAAATTACGTACTAAAAAATGCCACGAAGAATCAAATGGAAGCTTTCGAATTACCGATATTCGCAGACCCTCAAGATCATCCTGAGTTAGGGAACGTGATTGCATTCAGCGATGGTATATTTGACGAAAGTCTATGGCAGACGGAATCCTGGCTATATGGATATCAATTTGGAAGATTTTATCTTGAGAACCCGGATCGGGGGGATCTTTGCGTAAGGCGCGGCGGTTCAGAAGAGGAAACCATTAAAAATATCAAAAGCAGCATTCAGGAATGGAAAGAATGGAGAGGCGAGCACTACGCAGCCCCGACGCTTGTAACTTTGGAATTTATCTCACAACAAGCCAAGGATGCCATCGAATACGTTTCACCCTTTGAAAACGGTGTCTTTTCACAGTATTTAATCATTTATAACAACACCCTTACTTTCCGCCGCTATATCAACGGATGCCAAACGGAAGAAACCATAACGATCAACCTTGAGACAGAAGAGGTCGTTTATTCTGACGTTCGCTATACCGAAGAGGACATGGCAAGCTTGGAGAACATCTCCATGTATCTTTCCGATATGGCAAAGGAATATGCTACGAATCCCCCAACGCCCCCCCATACCAACCCCAAGGGCAAGACACTGTTATGTTTGAATCTTTACGCATGGTACGCCAAGGTAGATGGAAAGCTGTACGGAGTAATCAAGACCGCTTGGAGATATCGAGATCGAGATGACAATGAGCGTTATTATGAGTACTACGATGATTCTTACGTCTTGTACGATATGCAAAACTCAATCGCAAGAAATATTTCAAGAGATGAGTTATCAACAATCGTTGGCGGTCGAAACGTATATAAAGGAGAATACGGAACAAAAATTTCGGTCCCTCTTGAATAAAAAACAGGCGAGCGCCGATAGCGCTCGCCTTTCTCTATGTTATTGCCTCATCCATCCGTCATCCAATACCACAGCACCGCCACACATTCACGCAGACAGCTGGGCACGACTAAGTACCACACGGTATCGCTGTGCGCGTGCTGAATATTTTCAAATCCTGCGTTCCGAGCAATTTGTCCCGCTCGGAAAATATGAAAATCGTTGGTAACGTATACAACCGAATATCTATCACCAAACCGCTCGTCGAGCAATGCCTTGGAAAAGGCAAAATTTTCCGCGGTGCTCGTCGATTGATCTTCTTTTATAATGCTCTCTTGTGGGATACCATGCTCGATCAGATAGCGCTCCATGGCCAAGGCTTCGCTGATATCCTCCTGCGGCCCTTGACCGCCGCTGACAACGATAAGAACGTCCGAATTTTGTTCATAGTAATCAATCGCGGCGTTAAGACGATCCCGCAGCGTAAGGCTCACACGCTCGCCATGGATACCCGCGCCAAGCACAATAATCGCATCCTCGTCGTGATTGACCGTATCAACGCGCCCAAGGACAAGGAGTGACGCGGCACACAGCATCACAAAAAACAGTGCGCACACAGAGGCAATCCACAGCCATCGTGGAAAACGTCGAAGGATGAAAGAGAGGAAAATGCCACAGAAAAACAGCGCGCCGCCAAGGAGAAAGGTCAACACGATTCCAAGATTGAAGTTGGATGCCATCGATACGGCAAGCGCGTTCAAAAAAATCAACGTACCCAATATCATCAAAGTGTATTTGGCAATCCAAAACAAAATTTTCCGCTTCATTCTGCCCTCCGCCGTCTAATGATTTCATCTGTAAAAAAATTATAGCATATGAGCGGCAAATTTTCAATAGCATTTTTCCAAACATTGTTTTGGTCAAATGTGCCAAATTTCACCTCTCTTATTGACTGTTTAACTGTTTTTCTGTATAATATAGATATCACTCACAAAAGCAAAGGAGAACCGATATATGAAATCATGCAAGCTCCTGATCCGCGTTCTTTCCGCGTTATTATTGACCGCGTTTTTGCTTCCTCTTTTGGTTGGATGCAAAACACCGGATACTCCCGAACCGCCCTCGGACGATCCCGGAAACACACCGGATGATCCTCCCGTTCAAGAGGAGGAACTGCTTCAATTCATTCAAAACGGTGTGGTCACTCACACAGTCGTTCGTCCGGAAGCAGCCGAAAACGATCTAAAAAAGGCGGCCGTCCGCGTCTGTTCTGCCATCAAGGAAAAAACGGGCGTAAAAACGGTTTCGATCAGCGATGACTACGTTCCCCGCGGCGAATCCGCACCGACGGATACGGCCGAGATTCTGGTCGGCCTAACCAACCGTGAGGAAAGTATCGCCGCACACGCTCAATTGGCGGAAAACGAATACGTCATTGCTATTTTGAACAATCGCCTCGTCATCGTCGGCTACGATGACAATGCTACCATAGCGGCAGTGGATTATTTTGTGACCAATATTCTGGAAGCCTGCGGCAAAGAGGGCTCTCTTGCCCTGGAGGCCGATCTCGCCTTGAAAAACACTTACACTCCACAATCCCCCGATGGGCCCAAGCCTCCCATCCATTCCGATCCTGAGACTTACCCGGAGCAAAACAAGCCGACGGTCTCGCCTGCTGAATATATCAAGCCCAGCTACACCATCAAAGACGGTATGTATGTCCAGCAATATCGCGGCTTTGAGCTTGAAGGTGTGCGGACCACCTTCCAGGCCAGCCGCATTTACGCAGATATCTACAATATTCACACCGATTCGGTCATGGTGTACTCTTCTGCCGATGATAATTTCAAGAGTTGGTATCATGCGGGCGATTACGTCATCGATATGATGATCGCCATCAACCGTGCCGGCAAGGATTATTTGAATCTTGACAAAGATAATTACGACGATATCCAAATGGACGCTTCCGGCAATTATATCGTTCACACCGCCGATACTCAGTGGTATATGGTCCCCAGCGAAAGCTGGATCGAGTTCGCCTGGAGCAATCTGCTCGAGCCCGTCATTGAGAAATACCATCCTCAGTCCATCGCGCTGGAAGAGCCCGAAATGTGGATCCGATCGGGATACTCTGAGGCATTCAAACGGGAATGGGAAGATTACTACGGGGAGGAATGGCAAGCCCCCAACTCCTCTGCCGAAGCCAATCTCAAGGCTAATCTGCTCAAAACTTATCTATTTGAGCGCATACTGATCGAATTGTCTTCGCGCGTCAAGGAGCTCTCTCCCGGCACCCAGGTATACATCGCCAGCCACAGCACCGTCAACTATACCGCGTGGTCCATCACCGCGGGATTGAACACTTATCTGGCAACCGGTGCTATTGACGGCGTCATTGGACAGACCTGGGCTGACACCCACAATTCGGCTTTTGCTTACAACGGCACAAACGTCAGAGACAACTTTACTAACGCATACATTGAGTACTGTTCCTACGTTGACAGCGTAGAAGGAACCAACTTCTATGCGCTGGCCGACCCCATGGCCGACGGCAAAAATTACAAAGAAGCAGATCTTCAGTATATTTACCGTCAGTCCATTGCGGCGCAGCTTATGCAGCCCGAGATCAACCGTTTCCAGGTTCTTCCCTGGGTTTCCCGCGCCTATGCCAACGTCTCACCGGATTACCGCACAGTACAGGCTCAGATCTTTGAAATGCTCAACGATATCGGCGGACAAAAGATCAACATGAGTGCAGGAACGCCCGGCATCGCCTATCTTGCCTCCGATTCCCTGTCCTGGATGAACTCCGGCAATGGTTGGGCATTGAGCACGGCCAACGGGATGTACGGCATTTGCGCGCCCCTTGTCCGTGCCGGTGTTCCCGTCAAGATGAAGGCCATGGAGCAGATCTATACCGCCAAGGATCTGGAAGGTGTTAATCTTCTCATCGTAAGCTTCGACACCTCCGTTCCCCTCTCCGAAGAGGTCAATATAGCCATTGCAGACTGGGTAAAGGCGGGCGGCACGATGCTTTACGTCGGCGGCCACAATCAATACTGGAACATTGACGATCATTTCTTCTGGGCCAAGGATAAAACCCCTCTGGACAATCTATTCAAGCATCTTGGTCTTGATATTAAAATCAATACGAGCCCCGCATCCGTAACTGCACCTCTAAGCTCCAACGATCTTGCGCTCAAGAACAGCATCGGAGGCCTTCGTCTTCCTGCCACCTATTCCAACTATACCGTATCCTTTGAAGGCGCGGAATATCCCATTCTGAGCAGCGGCAACACGGTGCTCGGCTTTGATCAGCAAGTCGGCAGCGGATACGTCGTCGTTGTCGGTATTCCCTCCGCGGCCTTGTCCGGCTTCGAGGGCGGCTCCTCCTTGATGCGCGCACTGACCGATTATACCTGCTCTTACCTTGAAGACGGATACCTTGTGACATCGCCGATCATGGTCACCGAGCGCGGCAATTATACCATTGCTCATGCATTTGAAAGCGGAAAATCTCTCAAGGGCAGCTACATCGATCTGTTTGACAGCAACCTGACCATTCTGGACAATCCTACCATCCCCAAGGACGACAGCCTGATCCTTTACAACATTGCAAATATCGACCGCTCCATTCCTCGTCTGGGCTATACCTCCGGACAGGTGCTGGAACTGGACGAAAAGACGGATAGCACCGTTATTCGTTTGACGAGTGCCGCCAATACCAATTTGTCTGTTCGCCTGCTCGCCCCCAACAATTGCTATCCCGCTTCTCTTGAAATCACGGACGAAAACGGCAAGACTTATCCCGTTCTCGGCTATTTTTGGGATGCCAAGCACAATTCCTGCTTGATCAAAATGGACGGCAATAAAAATTCCGTCACCCTGAAGGTTACTTGGGGAAAGAAACAAATCGATCTCGGCGTATCCTCCAAGGTGTTTGTGGAAGAAATTTACAAAACCAACCAGAACGATAACGAGGATGTGGATTTCATCGAGCCCGAGTCTACGGCGTCTGCCAACCACGGCGTACGCTTCTGTGACGGTGCTCTCCAACTGATCTACAAGTTTGATCTGTTTGAATACGATACTCCCTTGTTCCGCTTCAACATCAGCCAAAACTACATTTTGGAAATTTCGTCCGACAAAAAGCAATGGACCATCATCGCAGATTATTCGCAAGGCGGAACTCGCGATCGCGTGGTCAACGGTGCCAATGCAGAAACGTTCAGCATTGATCCTTCAGACTACGGTCTTGACGATGTGATGTACGTCCGTCTGCGCAATACGGATACCGTCAGCGGATTCGGCGGTGCCATTTCCTCCTTCAGCATCCGCCACCTGATCGATGCCGAGGATAGTACTACGACAAACGCTCCCGCCAACCGTTTGGAAGGTATCAACAACACCTCCGATATCAAGGATAGTATCAAAATTTCCGAAGCAGATGAAGAAAGCAAATACATCGTCTCTACCAATCAGGCAACGGGCATTGCTACCTACCGTCGCAACGTTAAGACCAACAGCCATGGCGAAGATGCATCCTTCATTTATTTCAATACCGCTGGAGCATCTGAAACGGTGCGCTTCTGCGACGGCGACCGTCAGCTGATCTATCTGTTTGACGTTTCAACCATGCTGACGGCAGAGTTTGAATTCAACTTATTCCAGAACTACATTTTAGAAGTCAGCACTGACGGTAAAAAATGGGCCATGGTTGCCGACTATTCCAAGGGCGGAACGGTTCCCCACATCACCACGGGTCAGAACAAAACCAACATTCGCATCAATCCTTTCGATTACGGCTGCGAGGAGACGGGCACTTGTTACGTCCGACTCCGCAACTCTGACACTTCCAAAGGGTGGGGTGGTTCCATTATTCAGTTCACACTTGATTACACCAGAAAAATCAAGTAAGATACTCCATCCGTTTTTGAACAAGACGCTCCACGGCATCTATATTCATCATCACCTTTGATACAAAAACACGGGAGAGCCCTCATCGGTCTCTCCCGTGTTTGTTATATCTGTTCTTTAAATGCCGCTTTGATAGCCGCGGTGTTATCTTCCGAGTATTCGATCTCCTCGGAAAGAATGCGGGCAAGCTCTGCAGCATCCGTGTTTTTATTTGCGATCATCATGCAAGCCATGAGGCGCTCGCAGAACAAGCAAAATCCCAGTGCGGCACGGTAGTCGATCTCGTCCTCTGCCTCGGTACAATGGCGGTAAATGAAATAGGCAAGCGCCCGCTCTAAGGTCTTTTCTTTTCCCATCGGTGTGATCAAATCTGAAGTATAGACCTCAAACAGCTTGCGGTGACTCTCGTCCAGATATTCGAGCGAGTCCAGCAAAGAGCGCCAAGCCTCATCCGATAGGAGCGACGGTGCCACAGCACCAGCCGCGTAGATATTCTCCAAGCGTTGCTCGTAGAGGAGATTTTGATCGCCAAGCATAGCATATAAAGCCGCGCGGATTGGGGTAGTATCCCATTCCCTATCGGGCTCTCCTGCAACCTCACCTATCTCGATCACATCATCATAATCATCCGACGTAAGGATCAGGCGGCAAGCCTCTTCGCAAGCCATACCCAGCCCAACCTCGCGGCCATTGGGCGTATCATTATAAAAGCGGGGGTGCTCACGGCAGATGTCACACAGGTAGTCCTCCCCACAGGACAGGATGATGCGGCAAAGCCCTCGGTCGTTCAAATGAGGACACCGCTCGCCTGTCGCTAGACGAAAATGAGGCGTGTCGGTTGTTTCAATGCTGTCCCTGATGGTATTGGCATACGGGCCTGTCAGCGCCGCATATCTTTGCAGGGTGTTTTCGTCCACGTCAATCTCCCAGCCGATGCAACAGCTGTGGCGGCAACAGTCGGCGATGCAGCGAAATTCTCTATAATATTTTGGGGCATATAGTTTCATGAACACCTCTGTTAAAATGCGCCGCACTCAATGCGGCAACGCTGATACATAGGATGCATCTGCACTTGGTCGTCAAATTGCCAGCCGATGCAGTGTCCATCCTCGGAGAACAGCATTTGGGTACGATGCGGTTCGCGCAAAAGTCCCTCTTCAATGCTGGTAAGATTGCCAAGGCCGAAGGACAAGCCCATATCCACATAAACAAAGCGCAACAGGCAATCAATCTCGTGACGGTACTCGACCGTGGCAGGACGCAGATAGATCACCTCTGAGGGGCGATAATAGGCCGTATAGAACTCACGGAAGGTGGCGGGGCTGTTGCCATTGGGGCGGTACAAAGGTCCGTATTCCCGTCCTTCGATGGCAGGTCGGAAGCCAAAGCGACCGTATAAATCGGTGATATCTTTACTTCCCGTCGTGCACAAAAAGCACAGCGGCGGTTCGGTCACGTTCTGAAAATCATCGTACCACAGCTTGAGCAAACCTCCGCCATAGCCCCGTCCGCGGGATTCCTCACGGGTAAAAAAGTTGCCCCAGTTACCGATGGCATCCTTGTGCTTGCCCCATCCCATCCAAAGACGGGAATGCGCCTTGCCGTTTTCATGCGCAACGTAATAAGTATCGTTGCACTGCCCCGCCACGTCTCCACGGACGCGGCAGGCCATCATACTGGCATAGGAATGACCGTCTTTGATGCCGCCGACCATGTCAGATATGGCTTCGTACGCGGCATTTTTTTCTTGCCCTGGGATATATTTTTCAAACTTCATGCGATACACCGCCTTTTTTATTGATTCAAGCCTCGCGCATAAGCGAGCGTTTGCTTTAACGCGGTTGCCTTATCGACTCCTGCAAGTCGCAGCTTGTGCGCATACTGTAAAATCTCAGTAAAATGTGCATTGGGTTGTAGTCCCGCCTCGATCAGATCACGCCCCATGACATAGGGCTGCTCCATCGTTTTTTGATAGATCTCCAGGCGCTGTTGTAAAAAGTTGTTATAATCGGTAGTCTCTCCATCAAACAGCCGACCGAGGTGATCAGCCTTGGCAAAGAGAAGAAGATCCCCGGGAGACATAGCAAGATCAAACATTTTGTTCGTTGCCTTGACAGAGGAAATCTGTGCCGCCAGCGTATTGGGCCTCATATGGTGTTCGACCATATTCAGCACGTATTGCGTTACCTTGTTTTCGCTCGTAATGCGGTGCAAAAACGCTTTGACAAGAGGAAGTCCCTTAGTCTCATGATGGTAGGAGCATATTTTTCCATCTCGCCACTCGGTGCAAATAGCCTTTCCAAAATCGTGCGTCAAGGCAGTCAGCATGAAAGCAACTGGATATTGAGTCCGCTCTCTGAGCGTAGCGGCTGCATCCAACACCATCATGGTGTGATTCCACACGTCGCCCTCCGCGTGATATTTCGGATTTTGCTCGATGCCGATCAGTGACTCCAGTTCGGAAAACCATTCGGACAGTTGATCCATCGCTCGCAAAGTCTCGAAAAACACGGACGGTTTCTCTGCCTTCAACAAAGCTTTTTTCATCTCGCCTTCCACTCGCTCACGGGAAAGATCCTTCAAGGAGATGCCTTTGCAAAGAGCCACGGTTTCCTCGGCCACGACGAAGTCAAATCTCGCCGCAAATTGAGCCGCTCGTAACACGCGAAGAGCATCCTCCGGGAAGGATTCGCCGCTGACGTGACGCAAAATTTTGCTCTGTAGATCTTGTATACCGCCAAAATGATCGACAATTTCCTCCGTCAGAACGTCCATCATCAGGGCGTTGACCGTAAAATCCCGCCGCATTGCCGCTTTTTCTGTGCCAATAAACGGATCGACAAACATTTCAAAGTCGCGGTGGCCTCGCCCCCGTAACTTTTCTTTTCTCGGCATTGCAATGTCCAGCGTATAACCCTTGAGCCCGAAAATGCCAAAGCTCTCGCCCATCGAAAGACGCTGGCCGAGGGCATCCAAAATCTCCGTCAATTCTCCGAGCGTGATGCCGTGAACTTCAATATCGATATCTTTGTTTTCGATTCCAAGTAGCTTGTCGCGCACGTATCCGCCAACGTAATAGACCGTTCCGCCCTTTTGCTTGACAGCAAGGGCGATTTTTTTTGCCATACGCACGTCATCTCCGCAGAGCGTCTCGCGATCCGGCAAAGCTTGCTCGTCACGTCTTATATATTCAGTTGAAGTTGGGTTTTCAATGACAAAATCAGACATCATGACCTCAAGTTCAAGTATATTGGTTTATATATTTGCCAGTATTTCCGCCGCGTTGGTATCGGGCTTGACACGGGGCATGACCGCCTCGATCGTTCCCTCTTCGTTAATAATAAACGTCGTACGGACAACACCGAAGCTGACCTTTCCGTACAGCTTTTTCTCTTGCCATACGCCGTACGCTTTGATGACATCCAACTCGGGATCGGACAGAAGGATAAACGGAAGTCCGTATTTTTCAGCAAATTTTGCGTGGGAGGACACGCTATCGCGGCTGATACCGATGACCTCAATGTTCTTTTTTTGAAATTCCCCGTAAAGTCCCGCAAACGCACAGGCTTGTCTGGTACAACCGGGAGTATTGTCCTTCGGGTAAAAATAAAGTACAACCTTTTTGCCCCTGAAATCTGAAATACTTACTAAATTGCCATCTTTGTCGGGAAGCGAAAAATCCGGAGCGCGATCACCGATTTTTAACATTGCTTTTTCTCCTTATTTATGCTTTTGGAAGATTTTCGAAAAAACCTTCCCGAAGGTTATCCGAGAAGGTTTTTGTAAAATGAATCGGCGGTTCGATGTCCGCACCTTCATTGAACGGAAACAGAATTCTTTTGAAGGTAGTAACGCGCTACGATTTCTTCTCCTTCGAAATCCACGTCGCAGCACTGCTTGCGCTTACCGTTTCCTATCAAAAGCTTAAAATGATCATTGTCGATCCACTCACCAAAAAGCCGTGCGCTTTTCTTGGTGAACACGACGAGCTTGCAATTGTCTTCGCTGTCTTCCGTCATGGCTTTGATGCGAATAAAAGTAAGCCCCTTTGCGGTTTTGGAAGAGCCATACGACAGTGTCACAAAATGATCACCGTCGGGAGACGTAAAGCTATGCTCACAAAGATCACCCTTGATCTCTTTTGCGACCTTGTTGATCGCTATCGCTCCCGCAACTGTAGTTGCGACACCAACAGCAACGCCTGCGACAAATTCAAATACGCCGTTTTTCTTCATAACCATCCTCCACAAGATCTTTTTGTTTATTATAACACACCCCAGCATCAATTGCAACAAGTTTGAGCAAAGAAAAATCAATGCGAGCAATAGATAACTTGAATTCACCGAATCAAAAACCGCCATTTGCAAATGCAAATGGCGGTTTTAAGATCTTTAATTTTACTTCTTGCGAGCTGCAATCGTAGCCCATGCGCCTGCCAGGATCATGGTCAAAATTGCGCCCATAGACAGCGCACCCTTGCAACCCTTCTTAGCGGGTTCTTCAGGAGTCTCGGGAGTCTGGGGAGTCTCGGGAGTCTCGGGAGTCTCGGGAGTTTCAGGAGTCTCGGGAGTCTCGGGGTTTTCGGGAGTTTCGGGAGTTTCAGGAGTTTCAGGAGTCTCGGGAGTTTCGGGAGTTTCAGGAGTTTCAGGAGTCTCGGGAGTTTCGGGAGTCTCGGGAGTTTCGGGAGTCTCGGGAGTTTCGGGAGTCTCGGGAGTTTCAGGAGTCTCGGGGGTTTCAACTACTTCTTCAATGTCCCAAAGCTCGATCTCGGAAACGCGGAAACGGTTGTCGTTGCCAGTCAAATTGCAGTAAGTACCGTAAATACGGACGGCCTTTGCCTCAACAGGCTCCTCAAAGAAAACAGCATAGCCATCTTCGTTGGAGATTTCATCGGTAGTCTTTTCAGCAATCTTGACCCACTCGGTCAAAGGCTTTTCGAGATCATCGGTAGCATAAGCTTCCCAGTGATAGATAGCGGCTTCGTTGACCAGAGTACCGACGCGAATACCGTCGATCTCGCAAATCTCGTCCAGGTTGACCTGGAACCAAGCGCCGCAATCTTCGTTGGAGCAAGAAGGACACGTCTGTCCAATGGGATTTTCTACAGGTACAGAGTGACCACCGTGGCCGGCAGTCCAGTAATTATCACTTGCTCTGTCGCCAACGAAACCATCGGTGATTTCGGGCATCTCGTATCCTGCGGTTTTTCTGTCGGTCTTGATAACGCAAGATCTGTTGCCTGCGATGATGTTGGTGCCGTTTTCGGGAGCCTCCCAAGGCTCAGCCGTCAAGGGAGCATCTTCTGCTGCGGCCGTAAAGGTAAACGTCAAAACCATTACCAACGACAAAACCACAGCAAGAATTCTTCTCGTATTTTTCATGATTTTTCTCCTTAAAAAAGTGTTTTGGGAATATTCACTTCATTCATGACAAAATCATTCCCGAAATAAACCCCCATTGGAACTTGGCTTGGACTAATTATATCGCAGTTAAAAAATTTTGTCAATAGCTATATTTTATCTTAAATCTACAATTTCAACGTCAAAGAAAAGAAAGGAGAGTATCGACCGCTTCCTCTGTAGTTGCCCAGCTTGTGGTTATTCTTACCAGTCTCATATCATCGCTCACATCGCCGTATGGCCCCCAATCGTCAAGAGCAATCTTCCCTTCCAATGAATCCAGCGTTTTCTTTGAAATGATCGGGAACTGCTGATTGGTATAGGAATCATTGTAAAAATTGTATCCTTTGGCTTTCAGTTCGCTTTTGATTCGCATGGCAAGCTTAACCGCGTGATCGGCAATCTTTTCATAAAGACCATCCGTAAATAATTCGTCAAACTGTATGCCGAGCATACGCCCTTTGGCCAAAAGCGCGCCGTGCTGCTTGATTTCCGTAAAAAAGGAATCTCCAAGATCGGGACTGGTAAATGCCACCGCCTCACCGAAAAGAGCTCCTACCTTTGTTCCGCCGATATAAAAGACGTCGCAAAGCTCGGCAATATCCGAAAGAGTCAGATCACTCCCCTGTGACACAAGACCGTATCCGAGGCGTGCGCCATCAAGAAACAGTCTCATTCCATATTCATCGCAAAGAGAGCGCAACGAAGCCAGTTCGTCCTTGGAATAGAGCGTACCATACTCCGAAGGATGAGAAACGTAGATCGCACCGGGACGAACCATATGCTGCCACGCCCCGTCAGCATAAAAGCTCTCGAGGAATGCCTTTGCCCTGTCGTAAGCCACCTTTCCGTCCTTCTCGGGGATGGTGATGACTTTGTGTCCCGAATACTCGATCGCACCGGCCTCGTGAACGGCAACGTGTCCCGTGTCGGCCGCCAGCACACCTTCATATCTTTTAAGTATAGAATCCAGAACCGTATAATTGGTCTGCGTTCCGCCAACCATGAAGTACACCTTGGCGTCAGGAGCATTGCACGCGGCACGGATCTTGTCCTTCGCGCTGTCGCTTATGGGATCAAGACCGTATCCGGGCGTCTGTATGAAATTCGTCTTTACAAGTCTGTCAATGATGTTGGGATGCGCTCCCTCAAGATAATCGCTGTTAAATCTGTACATATTCTTTCCTTTTCTGTTGCTTGTTGAAAATTCAAGATGCGGATAGACTCATCCTCCGGCGGTGATGAGTCGTTAAAAAGGCGAAAGATATTAGAATTTTCACTTCTATGCCGGTAAACGAATCCATGTACTATTACACTTTCGTATTTTAGAATATTACATCACATCAATCCCATACACCAAATAACACCAAGTGCTGTTAGTGTTACCAGCGTATCAATAGTGATTCCATAGAACATAGGTTTAAGACCGGCTTTCTTGAAATCTGTAATGCTCGTTCCCAAACCAATAGCAGCTAATGCAGTAACCATCAAAAACTTACTGGTGTTTTTGAGAATCTCCGAGGCTGCCACAGGGATGCATCCGACACTGTTCAAGATTGCCAACAACAAGAAACCGCAGATAAACCAAGGAATAATCTTCACCAAATTTACTTTCTGGCCCTTATTCGCTTCTTTCAATTCTTTTTGCTTCATGCGAGTGCCGATATATGCAAAAACCAACACGGTAGGGATGATGGCAATCGTTCTTGTGAGTTTAACCATTGTGGCAAAGTCGCCTGCTATCTCGGAGAAAGCATATCCGGAGGCAACAACACTTGCCGTATCATTTACGGATGTTCCGGCCCAAATGCCGTAAGCGATGTCTGACATTCCAAGTGCTCTTCCCATGATGGGATATAATGCGATCATCGCCATATCGAAAAGGAAGGTAGAGGACATAGCAAAAGCAATATCTTTATCATCAGCATCGATCACGGGAGCGATAGCTGCTACAGCGGAACCGCCACAAATACCTGTGCCTGCCGAAATAAGGTTGCTCAACTTCCAGTTTAAGCCGAAAAGTTTGCGAATAAAATATCCTCCGCCAAAACACACGGTAAACGTAAATATCATCACAAAAAACGTCATCTTGCCTACGGACATGATCGTGTTGATGGATAATGAAGCGCCCAAAAGGATAATTGCAACCTTCAATATCTTTTTGGAGGTAAATTTGAGCGCGGGCTTCATCCATGCCGGATGAAAAAAACTGTTTATGATAGTGCCCATAAACAAAGCGATAATGGACGCGCCAAGTAACTCCCCAGGTATCAGTTTCTCCACTAAAATGGACAAACCGGCTACTGTAAAGCAAATAACAATTCCCAGTATAAACATACCTCGTTCTTTGATTTTAGATATCATAATGTAATACATCTCCCGAGTTTTTCTTGTTTTAGATTTTTCCTTTTGTTTTATTAAGCCGGAGGAGCAAACGAAGCTATGTAATAAACTTTACCAAGGTCTATCTTCGCGCAAATTGTTCCAATAGTAACTGACTTCGGGCGCGGATATCTTCATGATACACTCTTTGCGGCGTGGCTTTTTATCAAATTTAAGCTCGCACTCAACCATTCTGGCATGGTATTCAATGTATTGAGACAAAAATTCCAATTTGCATTTTCCGTTATTGACTTCATTCACCAATTTCTGAACCGTCCATTCGGTTCGAATTGTTTTTTTAAAAAAGGATTTTTCAAATACATATACGGTAACATCGTAGTCCTCACCATCCTCTAAGGTGTACTCCACCTTGGAAAAATCCGTTCTCACAAGTTTGGATAGATTACTTTCGGGGTGGTCGGGCGAGACCCAAAATCCATCATTAAATTCGAATCCTAACTTGCCGTTTTCGAAATATGCTCGTTCAGCAATACAATCGTGTAAAGTTAGGTGTTCTTCGTTATGATCACAATGGGAAAATTTCATATCAATTCAGCACCGCCTTTCTTCATTCATTGTACCACAAATCCGTGGGGAGTGCAAGGGGGGAATAAAAAATGTATCGTCTGCGGCAAAATGATGTTGTGTCCTGCGGACACAAATGAAAAAATCCAAGTCGAATTTCGACTTGGATTTTTTGGCAGGGGCAGGGGGATTCTGAACCCCGAACTCGCCTGCGGCGAGTTCATCAAGCCGCACCGAGATAACAGAAACGAGAGTGTTAGAGGCGGCTTGAACGCATCTTCTCAAGCTCCCACCGCTTGCCAAAACAAAAAACCACCGATAAATCGGTGGTTTTTTGTTTTGGCAGGGGCAGGAGGATTCGAACCCGCGACCCACGGTTTTGGAGACCGGTACTCTACCAGCTGAGCTATACCCCTGTGGTTGTGATTTTCACAACAGCGGTATTATAACACAACTCAAATAAAAATGCAAGAGGTTTTTGAAAATTTCTTTCAATTCTTTTTATTTTCTTTTGATTATTCGTAAAAAACACCGCTAAAACACAGACAGAGCGAAAAAACCGCATGATTTTCCGCCCTGTCTATGCAATTTTTGAGGGTTAGATCTCGGTGCCGTCCGCGCGGAATAGGGGTAACACCTGAAGATACTGAATATCTTCTCTGTCCTTAGCATCGCCTTCTGCCAGCACGGCCATTTTACCAACGACAATACCGCCTGCATGTGCAACAAGCTCCTCTATGGCTCGCAGAGAATCGCCCGTGCTGATCACGTCGTCAACGATCAGAACACGTTTGCCACGCATGAACTCCGCATCCTTGCCATCAAGGTAAAGCGTCTGTTTTTTTGCTGTCGTGATGGAGTTGACTTCGCAGGAGAAGGTATCACTCATATACAGCTTTTGCATTTTTCTTGCTACGATATAGTTATTCTCCCCCGCCTGACGAGCCATCTCATAAAGAAGCGGAATTCCTTTGCTTTCGGAAGTGATCATGATGTCGTGCTCCGGCGCAATTTTAAGAAGCTCACGGGCGCAAGCGACCGTCAGCTCAACGTCGCCGAATATGATGAATGCTCCAATATACAGCTCCTCATTCAGCGGACATAGGGGAAGTTCCCTTTTAAGACCGGCAATCTGGATAGGATAAAAATTTCTCATTTGGATGCTCCTCCGCAATTTCAATATTTTGCTACTATAATTGTAAGGTAAACTTGACCGAATGTCAAGAATTACAACAATAAAAAACCAAAAATTTCCGCATAATTTGTTCAAATATATTGATTTTTGTGAACGAATCGTGTATAATGTGTTTACTATTTAAAAAGGAGGTCGAAAAATTTATGGACAAATTTTTCAAAATCACCGAACGGGGATCCAACATTAGAAAAGAGATCGTCGGCGGTCTTACCACATTTTTTGCCATGGCGTACATCATCTTCGTCAACCCCGCTCAAGTAGCAGCGGAAGGCGCAGGTGGATGGTTAGCCGGTGCAGGTGCTGATGCCGTTGCTTTGGGCAGAATCTGGAATTCTGTCTTCGTCGCTTCCGTACTCATTGCTTGCATTGGTACCTTGCTGTACGCTTTCTACGCAAAGCTCCCCTACGCGCAGGCCTGCGGTATGGGTTTGAACTCCTTCTTCTGCACTTGCTTTATCTCGGGTGCATACTTTGCAGGCGTTGACCTCATCGGCGGCTACCATTCCGGTATGGTCATCGTATTCATTTCCGGTATCATCTTCATGCTGCTTTCCGTCACAGGCGCAAGACAGTACATTGCCAAAGCAATGCCCGACTGCCTCAAAAAGTCCATTCCCGCAGGTATCGGTCTGTTCATTGCTTTCATCGGCTTTAAGAACGCCGGACTGGTCACCGCTAACCAGTACACCTTCGTTCAGTTTATCGACGTTAAGAGTGCACTTGCCGGTGGCGCTGAAGGCTGGCGCAATCTGCTCGCTCCCGCTCTTATCGCCTTCCTTGGCCTGATCATCATTTCCGTTCTCACCAAAAAGGCCGTCAAGGGTGCTGTTATTCTCGGCATTCTGGCTTCCGCTGTTCTTTACTACCTGTTCACCTGGCAGCTTCCCCAGTTTGACTTCTCCTCCATCGGCCAGTCCTTCAAGGACTTTGGCGAGATCGGTGTGACCGGTTTGTTCGACCCTGAAGCGTGGAATCTCGCCTTCAACGGCGCACACATCGGTGGTATCTTCTCTGCTATCGTTCTGATCATCTCCTTCTGCATCGTCGATATGTTTGACACCGTCGGTACGCTGTACGGTACGGCAACCGAGGCAGGTATGTTGGACGAAAACGGTGACCCCATCGACATGGACAAGGCTATGACTTGCGACTCCATCGGTACTCTGACCGGTGCCGCTCTGGGTACTTCCACCTGCACGACCTTCGTTGAGAGTGCCTCCGGCGTTGCCGCAGGTGCCAGAACCGGTCTTGCCAGCCTGGTAACCTCGATTTGCTTCCTGGCTTGCCTGTTCCTGACTCCTTTGGCAAGCATCGTTCCCTCTTGCGCAACTGCTCCCGCTCTTATCTTCGTCGGCGTTCTGATGCTCAAAAATTTTGCGAACGTAGATATGTCTGATATAAGAAGTGCCGTTCCCGCCTTCTTTACTCTGATCATGATGCCTCTGACCTACTCCATTTCCAACGGTATCGGTATCGGTTGCATCTCCTACGTTCTCATCACTCTGCTGACCGGCAAGTTCACCAAGAAGGATATTGTTGCAACGCTGATTGCCGTTATCTTCCTGGCTAAGTTTGCATTTGTAACCATGTAATCATCACGAGCAATCCCAATCTGCCGAAAAGGTCGAGTTACTTTTTCGGCAGATTTTTTCCTTTTTTATCAAAAATGCTGTAACCTTCTTGATGAGAATTTTGTGTATAGTAGTGAAAGGCCTTATCAATGAACGAAAGGAGTACCATGATGCAGGACTGTAACATCGTAGAATTATATTGGCAGCGAGACGAGAAAGCAATCAAGGAAACCGCCGAAAAATACGGCGGATACTGCTATCGCATCGCTTACAATATTCTGTATTCCGACCTTGATGCCGAGGAATGTGTCAACGACACCTACGTCAAGGCTTGGGAGAGTATGCCGCCCGCAAAGCCCGAGAAGCTGTCGACCTATCTTGGCAAGCTCACCCGCCACATTGCCCTCAACCGCTACATACACGACCGCGCGCAAAAACGCAACAAGGCGGCAGATCTCGTATTCGACGAGATCGCGGAGCTGATTCCCGACGGTGCGACGAGCAATCTTCCCGACGAAGTGGCGCTCAAAGACGTCATCAACCGTTTTGTCGGCGCGCTTCCCTCCTTGACGCGTGTTGTTTTCGTGCGCCGCTACTGGTACGTAAGCACGATCAAGAACATCGCCAAGGACTACGGATTGAGTGAAAGCAACGTCAAGGTCATGCTGCTCCGAACCAGAAACAAATTCAAAGCATTTTTGGAGAAAGAAGGTATTACGCTATGACGAAAGATCAACTGCTATTATCTTTTGACCTGTTAGACGAGCAATATATAGAGGAAGCATCGCCAACGGCCGCCAAGCCGCACCGCCGCCGCATCCAGCTGGTGCGCGCGGCCACTTGCGCTGTGCTGATCGCCATCCTCGTGCCTGCGATCCTGCTCGTCCTTCCCCTCTTCCGAACGCCGACAGAGGTGCCGCCCGTGGTATACGACCCGCCCACAATCTTTAATGCGCTGGAGTCGCCCGAATTGCTGTACGGCAACGGAAACCCGTTCGTTGTCGGTGATACGACGGAAGTCGTCGATTTCAGTGATACGACAGAGCCTCTGTCGAAGGGCTTTGGTCATGGATACTACATCGTCCATGCTGAGATCATTAGTATTCTTCCCGATGTCTATTATCCTCTAAATAGAAGTCCTAACTTTGCTCCGAATGCATATCAACTGATCCGCTTTCGGACGTTGGAAGCATTACACGGCAATGTTCCGGAAGAATTTCTTTATCTAATGCCCATGGGCGTAGTCGATAACTCGTTTGACTCGTATGACACCTTTATTATTTCAATGGGTCTGCGCGGTACAGAAAATTATATTTTGAGAAATGGAAGCAAACAAAAGTTGGAAGCCTTTCCACTCCTTCTGTTTGCCGACCCAAACAATTGTCCGGAGATAGGAAATTTCATCTCATTTACCGATGGAGTTTTCAATGAAAACGTTTTTCACTACTACGACACTGACCTTGTGCAACCAGGGTACACGGTAGAATATACCCTAACACGCGTCAAAGAACGAATAAAAGAATCGAAGCAAGAAATTGAAGACAGCGGATACTACTCCTTTCCTATTGATATCTTGACGTATAGCACCGATTTTACGACAGAAGAAGCAAGAGCTGCGTTTGCTTACGTTCAAGCATTTGAAAACGGTGTATTCGTGCAAAGCATCTGCTCCTACTTTGATGCCGCGTATCCAACGCTCACTTACACCCGCTACATCGGCGAATGTCAAACCGAAGAGGTCATCTCAATCAATCTTGAAACGGAAGAAGTCACCTATTCTGAGGTGCGTTATAGCGAAGAAGAATTGCGCAGTATTGTTAATGTATCGGAATATGCCGCAAATTTGAGAGAAAAATACGCCGCTCAACTCCCCGTGCCCCCTCATACCGACACGCAAGGAAAGGAGTTATACTCGCTAAACGTTTTCGGTTGGTATCTTAAGATCGACGGCAATATTTACGGCATTGTTAAAACGACCTGGCTGTACCATGAAAAGCGGTATGATGAAGAGTATCACTGTAACGTGCTCTATCGTTATTATGATGACAGTTTTATTCTGCTTGATGCACAAAACCTAACAGTACGCGAGGTTTCACGTGATGAATTGTTGGAGCTGACGGGCGGCCAAGATTTCCATAATTACATTCATCAGTACCGCTATAATTATGCCTATAAAGCAGGATATTTCTTTTAACTAATTGCAGGTACAATCTTGTCCCTTTTCCCCATCCCCATTGACATCCAAAACCGATTGTGATACAATAAATGCAACGTAAAACCTTAGTTGAAGGAGCGTTTGCATGAACTCGTTTTTGTTCGCACTCGGAGCGGTCGCGCCTATTATGATCATGGTGGCGATCGGTTATTTGATCAAAAAAATCAAGCTTGCAAACGCGGATATCGCCAAGACGCTCAACCGTCTGGTGTTCCGCGTTTTCTTGCCGTGTATGCTGTTTTTGAACGTATATAAGATCGAAAGCATCGGAGAAATCGACCTTGGATACGTGGCCTTTGCGCTGATCTGCTTGTTGGTCCTCTTTTTGCTGGCCATTCCTGCCGTCATGCTTGTGACAAGGCAAGGGGCGCGGCGCGGAGTATTGTTGCAGGCCACGTTTCGATCCAACTATGCCCTGATCGGCATACCGCTGGCACAGTCACTGTTTGGCGAGGAGGGCTTGGCCATTGCCACGCTGCTCTCGGCCGCGGCTATTCCAGCGTTCAATATTCTGGCGGTCATTTCGCTGTCCGTGTTCCGCGATGACGAGCAAAAGATGAGCATCAAGAAAATTCTCTTGGACATCATTAAAAATCCGCTGATATTGAGCGTGCTTGCAGGTGTTGCGGCGCTGGGGATCCGTGCGCTGTTTGTCCGCGCGGGTATTCCCTTCCGCCTGACCGATGCAGGCCCCATCTACACCGTGCTTGGTTATCTTTCAGGTCTTGCGACGCCGCTGGCGCTCTTGACACTTGGCATTCAGTTTGAATTTTCCGCGGTTAAAGAGATGAAAAAGGAAATCATTTTCGGCACGCTTGCGCGAACCGTTGCCGCGCCCGCGATTGCCATTGGCGTAGCTTACGCCTTGTTTTGTGAGCAGTTTAACGGCGCACATTTTGCCGCCTTCGTTGCTATGTTTGCCACTCCCGTGGCCGTTTCAAGTGTCCCCATGGCACAGGAGATGAAGGGCGATACTGTCCTTGCGGGACAGCTGGTCGTTTGGACAACGCTGTCGTCGGCACTTTCCGTATTTATCGCGTCGTGGCTGCTCAAGCTCGCAAGCGTTTTTTGACATATTTTTTTATAATCCTCCTTGTAATTTTTTCTGTAATGCGCTATAATATAGCCAATAAATTTCGAATCGAAGGAACGATAATTATGAGCATAAGAATTGGAATCATGGGATACGGCAATCTGGGACGCGGCATCGAGTGTGCTATTCGCCAGAATCCGGATATGGAGCTGGTGGCAGTATTTACTCGCCGCTCGCCCGAGACTGTTCGCATTCTGACGCCCTGCGTGCCGGTATATCACGTCGACGCGGCCACCGAAAAAAAGGATGCGATCGACGTACTCATTTTGTGCGGAGGAAGCGCAACCGACCTACCTATGCAGACTCCCGAATATGCTAAGCATTTCACTGTTATTGACAGCTTTGATACCCACGCCAAGATTCCCGAGCATTTCTCCGCAGTGGATACCGCCGCTCAAGCAGGCGGCAATGTTGCCGTTATTTCCTGCGGTTGGGATCCCGGTATGTTCTCCATCAACCGCCTGTATGCAGGAGCGATCCTGCCCGAGGGCAAGGACTATACCTTCTGGGGTAAGGGTGTCAGCCAGGGACACTCGGACGCTATTCGCCGCATTGAAGGTGTAATTGATGCCAAGCAGTATACCATTCCGATCGATACGGCACTGCAGGCGGTCCGAAGCGGCGAAACGCCCGACTTCACCGTAAGAGAAAAGCATCTGCGCGAGTGCTTCGTCGTAGCTGCCGATGATGCAGACAAGGACAAAATTGAGCATGAAATTAAGACCATGCCCAACTATTTTGCTGATTACGATACCATCGTTCATTTCATTACGCTTGACGAGCTGAAGCGCGATCACAGCGGCATTCCTCATGGCGGATTCGTCATCCGCTCGGGTAAAACGGGGGCGAATAGCGAGCATACTCATATCATTGAGTACAGTCTCAAGCTGGACTCCAATCCCGAGTTTACCGCCAGCGTCATCGTTGCCTGCGCCCGCGCCGCCCATCGTATGAAAAACGAAGGCATGGTGGGCTGCAAGACCATTTTCGATTTGCCGCCTTCTTACCTCTCCCCTATGTCGGGTGAAGAGCTGCGCAAAAATCTGTTATGATTATCCGCAAAGCCAATACAACAAACCTTGCCGCGCTGACGGAGCTGTTTGACGAAGCGCGCGCAACCATTGCCACGCTCGGCATTGACCAGTGGCAAAACGGTTATCCTTCCCGAGAAGTGGTGAATGAGGATCTGTGCAAGGAGCGCTCGTACATCGTCGAGATACAAGATGAGGTGGTTGGCACGTTTGTGCTGATTACCGACGGCGAGCCCACGTACGACCGCATTTATGACGGAGAATGGCTGACCAGTAACAGCCAGAATTATATTGCCATTCATCGTGTTGCCGTATCGGTTGTTCGTCGCGGCAGTGGCATATCGACCGCCATACTGGACTACGCGGCCGATATGGCAAAAAAATTGGGCCGCACTTCCCTGCGCATCGACACCCACACAGGCAACGTCGTTATGCGAAGAATGCTCGAGAAGCACGGCTTTATTCATTGCGGCAGCATTTATTTGGAAAACGGTGACCACCGTGTCGCTTATGAAAAACTTGTGAGGTGATCGTATGAACAAGCAAGTATTCAATTATATCGTTTGTCCAGCCGTCGTCCGCGCGGATGAGGTCAGCACCGTCCGCATCCGTCCTTTGGGCGAAAATACGGCCTTTATGGCGGGAGAGACTTATACCGTGGTCATTCGTGAAGTACAGACCGCCCACGGCGATTACAGCGTGTTTACGGGCACCACGTACGAATTGACCCCCGACGAGCGGGGCGAGCTTGTCATCACTCACCGTTTTGCGGGTGAGCAAAAGCACGTCATAACGCTGACCCGCCCCGAGACTGATCTCCGCTCGCCGCATTACGACATCACCCACCGCGTCAAATACCGCGAAAACGTCACGGCAGTGCTTGGTGTCTATTCCCTGCACCCCGATCTGTACGGTCTGCGCGCCTTTAAGGGTGAGGTACATTGTCACACCTATGAATCGGACGGCACGCAGGACGTGTGCCATACGGTCGGCAACTACCGTGCTGCCGGCTATGATTTCATGGCCATCACCGACCACTATATTACTATGTCCTCCGAAAAAAGCATGCGCCTCTTTGCCGACGCTCCCGTGGATATGACGCTGATGTTGGGAGAAGAGGTCCATATGCCCACTGAGCACATCCACATCGTGCATTTGGGCGGTCGCGAGAGCGTCAATGCTTATTTCCGCGCCCACAAGGAGCAGGCTCGTGCCGAGGTTGATATCATTAAAGCTAAGCTGACACTACCCGAGGGTGTATCCGCGGAAGACTACGCATGGCGAGTTTGGATCGCCAGAAAGTCGCACGAGTTTGGCGGCTTGTCCATTCTTGCGCATCCTCACTGGATTTGGAACGGCGTGTTCTTCATGGGTGAGGAAACCACCATGCAGTTGCTCCGTGACGGCGTACACGACGCGCTGGATCTGAGTGATGATGGACTCGATATCCATCAAACGGATACCACCGTCGCCCTTTGGAACGAGATGCGTATCCAAGGCGCACGTGTGCCTGTCGTGGCATCGACGGACTCGCACTACACCGATGCATCCAATCCCCATCGCCCGGCCATTGGCGGCTACACCTTAGTATTCGCTCCCGACCGCTCCCCCGCATGCTTAATGCAGGCGGTGCGCGACGAAAGGTCGCTGGCAGTGTTCAACCACTGCACGCCCGAGGCCATCCACGGCCCGTATCGCCTGGTAAAATTCGCACGTTTCTTGCTGGATCATTACTATCCTGTATACATGAGATTGTGTCAAGGGCAAGGCGTTTTGATGTCTGATTGGCCATTGAACAGCGAAGAATTGCAGGCACTCTCCGCACTTAATCGACGCAGTGAGGCATTCGCCAAAGAATTTTATGGATATTGACAGGAGATTTTGCATGAAAGTTTTGATACTCAATGGAAGCCCCCATGAAAACGGAAACACCGCTTTGGCTTTGCGCGAAATGATGCCGATTTTTGAGCAAGCGGGGATTGAAGTCGATTACGTGCAGGTCGGGCAGCTGACCATCAAGGGTTGTACAGGATGCGCTGCCTGCTTTAAGCTCGGCAAATGTGTCACGGACGATATCGTTAATGAAATTTCGCAAAAATTCAAAGAGTGCGACGGCATGATCATCGCCAGCCCCGTCTATTACGCATCAGCCAACGGCGCGCTCGTCGCTCTGCTTGACCGCCTGTTTTACAGCTCGCGCTTTGACAAGCGCATGAAGGTCGGCGCGTCGGTGGCGGTCGCACGCCGCGGCGGTTGCTCTGCGACTTTTGATCAGCTCAACAAGTACTTCACCATCAGCGGTATGCCCGTCGCGTCCAGCCAGTACTGGAACAGCGTACACGGGGCGCTCCCCGGCCAGGCCGCCGAGGACGGAGAGGGGTTGCAAACCATGCGGACCCTTGCCCGCAATATGATTTTTTTGATGAAGAGCATCGCGCTGGGCAAAGAGGCGTTTGGGCTTCCCGAGAAGGAAAAGTCCGTTTGGACGAATTTTGTGAGATAAAAGCAAGGCAGAGCCACAAAAAACGTGACTCTGCCTTTTTATTTTTCGGCGATCGCAATCGTTACCAATGCCACCATCTCTCGCCAGTATTATACTCATAGAAGATCGAAAGAACGTTATCTTCACCAATATAGGTGCTTAATTCGTCTCTTTCCATGATTTGATACGTACCATCGGGCATAACGAGATAATACAGATCGTCATAATATATATATTGATCCTTGTCTACCTGCTGCAACAGCTGCCAGTGAATCCGAACCACACCGTATACCGTTCCCTCGTTCTTCACGTATTTGCCAAACGCAAAGCGGCGATAGACTTGCATCTGCTCGTGATTTTCCGTGTGCGGCGGAACAAGGGCCGTCATATCGAGAGATGATATAAAAGCTCCCAAATCTGGAACATGCGAAATCTCCTCAGGAGTAAATTTCTCGCCCCAATACACGATCTCGCCATCCTGTCTCAAGGCAATTCTCTCGTTGGCAGGAAAACCGCCGATGTTGCGTTCATAGTATGTTGAGGTATCATAATAGGCAGTGTCACAATCCTGCATAAACAGCCCGTTTTCCTGCGATTTGACGTATTCGAGAACGCTTTGCTGTTGTTCGGTGGCAAATGTCTCTTCGTACCGCACGGACTTCGCCCGAATATGTGCCCAACGTTTCAACTCCTCTTGAATGGCTTGAACCGTATCCTCAACGGTACATCCTTCCCATGCCGGAAAGTAATCCGAGCCCCATCCGCTTGACGATGATACCCGTTCTCGAAAGTCCTCCCAATCCCAGTCGGTTCTAAAGCTCAGCCATCCGTCCTTTTTCCAATGCTCCAAGCAGAGCACACCATCCTTGAAGGGTAAGATTGCCCCCTGATTCTCGTAATTCCAGCATTCGAACAGAAAAGAGAACTTCTCTGCTCTTTTTTGATCCATATTGATCATGCCATAATTCTCAAAGCCCACCTGTCTCAATCCTCCGACAACAAGACTGTCGTACACATCCAAGGATGGATCCAAATTGGCATTCAAGCGAAGATATATTTCGCTCGGTATATTTTCACCGCGTATCGTCTCAAGGACTTGGAGCTTTACAATGTGGTATTGCCGCTCAAACGTATTGATATAAGAGCAACTGGGTGCATCCACGTATACGGACGGAAGAACCTCAATTACCTTTGCTACCACAATCATGTAATCCGGGCCATACGCATAAACCGGCGGTGGGATGTCCTCGACTGCATCCTCCTTTTCACTGCTACCGACCCACATATCTGAAGCCGGCACCCATAAATTCTCCCACGGGGCTACCGTATGGTCGATGAAATTTACAACCGGTGGTTTTTCAAACAGAGGAAACAGCAATGCCCCCGCCAAAACCAGACACACACACGCCGCGACCATCGACCACCGTTTCCATGCGACAATTTTTTTATACTTATG
Source organism: Eubacteriales bacterium (assembly GCA_045613985.1). Classification (GTDB taxonomy): domain Bacteria; phylum Bacillota; class Clostridia; order Oscillospirales; family CAG-272; genus SIG644. The sequence goes on from JAZLCA010000019.1 coordinate 93,388, forward strand.
CTCGCCCTGCATGGTTTTGTGTGCGCGCTCGGCCAGCTCGTCATCGACAAAGGACAACGCCGAGAAAATATCGTTGTGCTTCATACCGAATATCCCTCCTTTTCAAGGTAATGCTTCAGCTTTCGTCTTGTGCGGGAGAGGATATTTCGCACGTAGTTTTCACCAAGTCCCAGTTGCTTCGCAATCTGCTCGACGGGATAGACGAAATAGTAACGACACAGGAAAATGTCACAATCGCGCGCTGACACGCGGGTGTGCAAAAAGCAGTTGATGCACTCGCCCAGTGCGCGGAGCTCGTATTCGCTTTGAACGTCGGTCGATGCGGCAACAATCTCACTCAGTTCATCCAATGCCACGGTCGCCTCCCCTCCGCCGCGCTTGTCGCGCGTTTTCTCCCGATAGCGGTCAAGGGCTAAGTTTCGGGTGATCGTTCCAAGATAGCCGCGCAAAGCCACAGGCTGTTCGGGCGGAATGGTGTTCCAGGCGCGCAGATAAGTATCGTTGACACATTCCTCGCTGTCCAGGCGATCCGCCAGGATATTGTAGGCAATGGTCATGCAATACGCTCCGTATTTGTCCTGCGTCGCGGCAATGGCCTTTTCGTCTCTTTGATTATACAGTTCTATAATTGTACTGTCCTGCATACGCTCTCTCCTTTCGATGAAGATAGGGCCCTTCACCCATATAGACGACAAATCGCTTAACGCGCACCATGAAAAAGAAAAATTTTTCCGATTTTATTTTATCATAAACGTTTCTGCTTGACAAGATGCAGCCGCAAGAAAAACAGCATCCCGCGGTCCATACCCGTCGGGATGCTGAATGTATGTCAATTATTTCAAAACGACCTCATGTCCGGTTCTGCCCGACTCGTAGATGGCATCCAGGATGCGCATGACGACCACGCCATCCTCTGCGGGGTTGCGGCACTCGCAACCGGTGCGGACGCACTCGACGAAGTGATGCATCTCCTTATCGAACATACCCTCAAAGGTGTTTTTGGGCATATCGGTGAATTTGAGGTCGGTCAGGTGACCATACTCATCGACCAGCACGCGCAAGGGATCGGTGATACAGCCCGCCTTGGTGCCGTACAGCTCGATGCGGCAGTAGGGCTCGGGCGTGTTAAGAGCGTAGCTGGTTTCGAGCATCATGATGCCGCCGTTGTCAAAGCGGACGGTTGCCTGAACGAAATCCTCAACGTCGTCGATCTGTCCCGCATCGGATGCGACGTAGCCGACGTTGCCGCGGTGTGCGGAGCGGTCCAGCTTCTTCATGACGGCCGCATAGACGGAAACGGGCTGGGGATTGCCCATGAGGTAACGAGCCTCGTCAATGACGTGGACACCCAGATCAATACCGGGACCACCGCCACTGCGCTTCTTGTCCGAGAACCAACCGCCGGGGTTGCCGTTCTGGCGCAGGTAGGTTGCTTTGGTGTAATACATTTCGCCAAAGAAATTCTCGTCGGTCAATCTCTTGAGCTCCTCCGTCTCGTACATAAAGCGGCGGACGAAACCAACCATAAGCAGCTTGCCCTTCTCCTTTGCCAGGTCGTGCATCTCCTGCGCCTGTTGCTCGTTCATTGCCAGAGGCTTTTCGCACAGAACGTGCTTACCGGCACGCAGAGCGGCCATGGTACATTCGTAGTGGTTGCAGTTCCAGACGCAAACGCTGACGGCATCCAGCTCGGGCAACGAATGAACCATGTCCTCAACGCTGGTATACAGACGGGTGACGCCGTGACGCGCGCCCTTGGCCTTGAGGCGTTCCTCGTTGATATCGCAGAAGGCGTACAGCTCTGCGTTGGGGTCCTTTTTGTAGCCCGCAATGTGATTCTCAGAAATATTACCGACACCGATAATACCAATCTTGACTTTTGCCATGATATAGTTTCCTTTCGCACTGTGCAGCGGTTGCGCCCCGCCGCGAATTTAACTCATTATATACCTTTTTTCATCAAATGTCAATGCAAAAAGTGAAACACCACCGACAAAATTATCGGTGGTGTTTCCGTTATTTATTCTTCATTTGTTTCTTTCAGATACAAACACCCGCACGAGCAATGCGTCTCGTTTTCCGCACCGAATGATCCGCAGTTGGGGCAATACGGGCGTTCAGGAGCGATCTCCTCGTTCCAGGGGTAGCGACCACCAAAGGCATAGCGGACGCGGTTTCCCTTTTTCATGTATTCGCGGGCATAATCCGAAACCTTACCTGAAGGAAAAGAAAAGTTGTGAGGACGGCCATGGTCAGTACGAACGCCGATAGAATAGATTTCTACCTTTCTCATTTCGTACGGCGTATCCACCACGCCCGTGTTCAGCTCCTGACGCGTCTCCAGTGCGCTGCTGTTTTTTGCGGTCTCGACAACACCTACGAAAGAGCGGCGGGTAAAAGCACGGTATAGGCGATAACGAAAGACCGGAATGAGTAACAAAACGAGCAAAACGCTGAAGAAAGGCACGGGACGGACGGCGGGATGGAGAATGTCACTGCTCTTGGCGGTGAAAACGAGCGCGGCCGCCGCAGCAGCGTAAAAAATGACTGTCTTGATGATTGACACGATATACTTTTTACGGTTAATCTCAACGATGGACTTGGCGACTTGATCGGAATTTAACATAAGGAGAATCCTTTCTTGTTATTTTGTCTTGCGCTCTCGCTCCAGCTCCGCTCGAACAACGTCGCACAGCGCGACCAATTCGTTGACGGTGGGAGAAGGAGCCTCGGGCGCATAGGCAGAGGCATAGAACAGTGCCGTGATCTTATCAATATCGCGGATATTGGTTCGCGCCTTGACGATATCGGCAATGTCCTGCGGCGTGGTATGCTCGTCGATGCCGATATATTTACGGATCAAGCACCCAACCAGCGTGCGATAGGCGTAGGCATACTGGGCCTTGGCATCGGGCAGTGCGAGCAATCGGCGGGAAAAAGCGCCGTAACTGATGACGGTCTCGCTCAGCGCGCGAGGACGGGTGCGGACGATCACCGTGTCTTCGTAAGTCAGTTTGATCTGCTCCGCCTGCTCCTTTTTGTCCTGCCGTTTCTTGCGATATTGGCCCGGTGTTGTCAGCATCACCAGGCGCAAGCCAAGACGAATCCGATTCCAAAGCCGTTTGACGTGATGCCACACATATCCCCAAAAATGCCGGATATTATCCAACTGTGTATCTATGCCGGGATTTTTTACCCGCAGACACAAATACAGGATTATAGCAATCATGGTCAACAAGCTGAGAATGAATACAATCAGATTGATGACCGGACGGCCGCTAAACGGAAAAGAAAACAACCATGGGAAAGCAGGCGTTTCGCTTGAAAAATAAGTCAAAAAACGCAATGGAAAGGTTAACAATGACAGGGCCGCAAGCAAAAGCCAGGCATACTTCAAGCAAGTGCCCAACATACGGCCGACCGCTTTGATTCCCGCATGGCGAAGCTCATCCGTTGCATGGCAGGTCGGAGAAAAATAAGAGGATTGAATGACGTGCAACTGATTCATGATGATGGCCATGGACGAAATGTAAATGAGCATACAAAGGATGAAAAAGAAGCTGACCGTTTGAAAACGACCGTAAACGCTCTCCATGGCGCCAACAAACGCAAATATTGTGACGCATTCTACCAGCGAACGCAACCCCACAATTTGATAAAATCCAAAAGGCCGCAGATAAGCGCCGATACAGCCGGCGATGGTCAGAGTTACGCCCAGAAAAACCTCAAAAATTAGCAGCGTTTCACGTGCGATCGGTTCCCCGAACATTTGGATTCGCAACAGATTCAACAGATTCCCCACGCCGATGGCCAAGGCGACCATCAGAGCGGCGGTGATCAGCCAGCAAACCCAAGTCAATTTGCGCGGAATTTTGACCTTGTTTTCATAAGTAAAATCGATCTCCCACGACTCTTGGTAACGAGTCACGCGCATGGCAATATGCTCGACAAGATAGCCCGTTCCCATACCAACGGCGCAAAGCAACGCGGCCACGAGCGAATACGCCTGATCAAACATACTCATGATCACCCATTCGATGGGAACGGCAACTACCGCTCCCATACCCATAACGGCGATCAGCTTATAACGGCGGAACCAGCGAAGATCCTGGGCAGTATTAAGACGCATGGCCAACACCTCCGATCCATTGGGTAACGCGGTAATAAACGGGAACGTCACTTGGGATTTTGAGCGCGTTGTTGTAAGTCGTTGCCACAAAGAAAATCACCTGGATGCCCCGCTCCCGCATGGCACGGTGGAAGCCGATCATGCGCTCGTTCAAAAAAGCGGTGACCAAAATGATATTTCCGCCGCGCTCATACAGATGGGGGCGGGCGATCATATCGTCAAGCAGATTTTCGATAGAAACCGTCATTTGCATAGGCAGTGCGGCCAGCATACGGTAGGCGCGGATGACCTGCGCTTGTCTGCGATATTCCTCGCTGCAGAAGATCTGCATTCCCGTTTCGTCCTCCTCGGACAAAGGATGTCCGTACTGCTCGACGGTGGGGACGTTGGCAATGAGCGCCACGGGAATATCACGGCGCACCGCGCTGTCAAGGAGCGAAGCGCACACCGAAATACAATCCTCCACGTAGGGTGGAATGGCAATCTCGGGCGGGTTCGGCTCGATGAGCATGGACTGCATGTTCAAAACAATATTATAGCTGTCGTTATATTGATATTCTGTTTCTCGTACAACGGTTCGCCCAAGGCGCGCAGATTGCTTCCAATCCACGGTATTGAGAGGATCTCGGGGCTCGTAATCCCGCACGCCGCAAAAGGACATAGGGTCGTGGATGAGTCCACGGGGCAAGATACGCTCACCCGCATAGGTTGGGCTCAGCGCCATGTGAGTGATCCATTCCTTGACGCGCGGCAGGACAACAAGATGCGCGTGTCCGCCGCTTTCCGCCTGCAACTGATGTGAGGTAGCCGTCATGCCTAAAGGATCGTTATATATGCCAATCATCTGAACCTGCTCCGCTCGATAAACGCCTCGTTTTTGCGCCAGCACTCGCCATTTGCGGCGAACCGTACTACCGGCAGGCAACTGGAAGACGCTCTGGACGGATTGACATTCGGTATCGTTGCCCGAATACAGCTTGCCGTCCTCCACCAAAACGATACGAAGCCCTTCGGGCATGAGAGTTTCGGTCTTCAAAAAGGAAATATCCCTTTCACTCTCGTTCGTGATCTCCTGGATCAGATATAAATACTCTTGCTCGAACACCTCGTCGGTGCTGAACTCAAAATGATATTTTAGCGTCTTATCTGCCGTTTTTTTGACGTTGCGCCGAGCATCCAGACAAGTCAAAATCACGGCAACAGCAATGATGATAGCGATCCAATCCATTTATTTCCCTCCTTTCCTCTTCTATATTCCCCTCCTTACTGCAAAGGGGCGGGGATTTTGGAAAGGAGATACTCAATGATGGCCTCGTTGGAGTCGCTGAGGTGAATGCTGCTTTGAGATTGCGAAATGATGCGGTGTGCAAGGATGGGAACCGCCAGCTCGTTGACGTCATCGGGAATGACGAAATCTCTTCCCTGCATGGCCGCCAAAGCGCGACAAGCACGAGTAAGAGCAACGGTCCCGCGGGGGCTGACACCCAGCTTGATCTTGTCGCTCTCGCGAGTAGCACGCACGATGCGCACGATATAATCCCGTATGGCATCGCTGACCTGTACACCGGCGATCTCTTTGCGGGCGGCCAGTACGTCGTCAATGGTTGCCACGGGGGTAAGTATTGACGATTGCTCGGGGGCGCAAATCTTCTCAACGATGCGCCGCTCGTCCGCCTCATCGGGATATCCGGGATGAAGCTTCATCATAAAGCGGTCGATTTGAGCCTCGGGCAGAGGAAACGTTCCCTGGAATTCGATGGGGTTCATGGTCGCCAGCACCATAAATACCTCGGGCAACGGTATGGTCTCGCCGTCGATCGTAGCCTGCCGCTCCTCCATACATTCCAAAAGCGCGGCTTGGGTACGAGGCGTGGCTCGGTTGATCTCATCCGCTAAAAACAGATTGGTAAAGATGGGGCCTTGGCGAAGCACGAATTCGCCCGTCTGCTGACGGTAGAAATTGATGCCCGTAACGTCCGAGGGCAACAGGTCCGGAGTGAACTGTACCCGCTTATCCTCTCCCGAAATGGAGGCAGATAAGGCTCTGACAAGGCTGGTCTTACCCGTACCGGGAACGTCCTCCAGCAGCACGTGTCCCTCGGCTAACAGAGCGCATAGCAAAAGGCGGACAGTCTTCTCCTTGCCGAACAGCACGCGGCCAACGTTACTTTGCAGATCATGATAAAGGGTTGCGCTTTTGGTTGCATTCATCACGGTACCTCCCTGATTCTTTCCATGTTTGTATAAAATTTTTGAGCGATCAGCGCAGAACAGAAAACAAGTTCCGCAACATCCTTGTTGCGTTCCTCGTTTTGTTCATTGCGTTCACTTGAACTGTTAATATTATATCACGTCAATGTTAATATGTCAATATTCCGTTTACACAAATTTAAAAATCGCATTTTATGCAACATAAACAATAAAAAAAACATCCCCATACTCAAGACGAGTACGGGGATGAAAAATGTGTTCGAAATTAGATTTCGGGAACGGAAATTTCGATCTCGCGGCCAAGCTCAGCGGACTTAGCGATACCGTCGAGAATTGCCTGGTTATAGATGATCTGCGAAGAAGGAACAGGCGCGGGAGTGCCGTTCTTGCAAGCGTCCAGGAAAGAGCGAATCTTGCGGTCGAACAACGAGGGGCCGTTATCCTTGATGATCGGGATCTCGGTGATGGTCTGCTGACCGCAAACCTCGTGATAAATCTTCATGGGACCGCCGACGGTGCCGTTCCAGCAGTCGGTCGAGGGGATGCGAAGACCACCCTTGGTACCCAGAATGATGGTGTCACCAGGAGTGTCGATGTTCATCGCCCATGCAATGCGGAAGTCCAGAATAATACCGCCCTCCAGACGTACAAATGCGGCAGCGAAGTCATCAACGCCGAACAGGACTGCATCCTCGTGGTGTTCGCCGTAGCCGATGTAGTTGGGACCCTTACCGAAGAAGTCAGATTTGTAGCCGGTAACGGTCAGGGGCTTCGGATAGCCGATCGCGTTGAGCACCATATCGAGCGAGTAGCAACCGATATCGGCCAAAGCGCCCAGGCCCGCAGTCTTGTCCTCAATGAAAGAGGTACCGAAGGGGGTGGGAATACCGCGACGGCGGCCACCGCCGGTCTGGATGTAGTAGATCTGGCCCAGCTCACCCGACTCGACGATCTTTTTGATCATCTGCATATTGGCGTCAAGTCTGGGTTGGAAGCCGATGGACAGCACCTTGCCGCTCTTCTTTTCAGCCTTCATAACCTCAAGAGCCTCTTCCAGAGTAACGGTAAAGGGCTTCTCCAGCATAACGTTAACGCCCTTCTCCAGCGCATAGATCGAGGGAATGGCGTGCTGGCGGTTGTAGGTGCAGACGGAAACAGCATCCAGCTGCAGGCTCTCGTCATCCAGCATTTCCTTGTGAGATGCGTAGTCGGTCTTAACGCCCTCCACGCCGTGCTTTTTGAAGAAGGCCTCGGCCTTACCGGGAATCAGGTCACAGCCGGCGACGATCTCAACGTCGGGCATTCTCTTGTAGGAATCGATGTGCGAGTCTGCGATCCAACCCGTACCGATAATACCGATTCTCAACTTTCTGTTGGTGTCGATTACAGCTTCGTCCTTCTGACCGTTGTTGTAATCGAGATTAGCATCCATTTTTTCTGCCATGGTTTCGTTCTCCTTTTCTGTTTTAAATAATATATTTCGTTTCGTTATTACGTTTGATCAATAGCCAAGCGTGCGCAGGTATTCTCTGCTCTTTTCGATGCACTGCATGGGAGTCAGGCCCATACTGGGGTTATCCTGCTCAACGACAACCCAAGAAGCACCCGCTTCTTCGGAAGCACGCAGGATCTCGGGGAAATTCTGAAGTCCCGAGCCCACGGGGCGGAACTCAAAGTTGCTCGGCTTTTTGGGAGCGGTCTTTTCAATGCCGATCAGCTCGTACATATCGTCGCTCCGCTCGCCGTAGAAATCCTTGAGATGAACCACGGGAGAGCGTCCTGTGAATTTGCGGATATAGGCCGCAGGCTCTTCGCCGCCGACGTTGACCCAGCAGGTGTCAAGCTCGGTCTGAAGAAGATCGGCAGGAATGGTATCGTACAGCACCTCAAGTGCGTACTTGCCGTCCAGCTTGATAAATTCAAAATCGTGGTTGTGATACAACAGCTGAATACCCAATTCCTTGGCAACTTGCGCGATCTTGCCGATATTTTCAACAACGGTAGAAAATTGGTCGCTGTCGGGGCGATGCTCGGGCATCAAATAGGGCACGGCAACATAACGGCAACCAATCTCGGCATATTGGGAGAGCACGCCGTGAGCGTCTGCCACCATATCAACGTAAGGAACGTGGGCCGAAATGGGAACGAGCCCGATCTCTTCGCACATCGCCTTGATCTCGGCGGGCGCATAGCCGTAAAGGCCTGCAAACTCTACGCCGTCATAGCCCATCTTTTTGATGGCCTCCAAAGTACCGCGAAGGTCGCGCGCTGCGTCATCGCGGACGGAATAAATTTGAACTGCAACAGGTAATGACATACCTTGTCCTCCTTTTTGGGGATTTTGTGGGCGAACTTGCCCATCATCACAGTATTATTATAAGACATTTTTAGCTGTCAATCAAGTCATTTTTAGGTATCAATCGGACATATATTGCTATATTTTGTTCACCATCGTCAAGATTGTCAAAATCGAGGATTGATTTGTGTGCAATGTAACCAAACAAAAAAAGAGAAGCTATTCTTCGCGCGGCAATTTATTCTTTACGTCACGCTCCAAGGATTGACAAACCGCTTTTCGCATGGTATAATTTTGCTATCATATATCTGCGGAAAGGAATTACATCTTATGAGTTATTTATATCCCCTCAAATTATCCTACATCACAAAATCTCCTCTGTGGGGCGGCCGCCGACTGCTTGACGGCTGGGGCATGAAGGCCGAGGCTGACACGGTGGGTGAAGCCTGGATGCTCAGCATCCGTCAAAAGGAAATGAGCGTCATTGAAAACGGGCCTTTGGCCGGAATGACCATGCGTGAATATATTGATCAATACGGCGGCAAGGCTGTCATTGGCACGGCTTACGACGGAGGCGACTTCCCTCTTCTGGTCAAGCTGATCGATGCCTGTGACAAACTGTCCGTTCAGGTGCATCCCGATGACGACTACGCTTCTCGGGTAGAAAACGACCGAGGCAAGACGGAAATGTGGTACATCGTCGAGGCCGATGAAGGAGCCGAAATTATCTACGGCTTGAAGGATGGAATGACTGCGGAGGAATTCCGCACCGCCGTACGCGAAGGCAAGCTGGCCGACACCATGTGCCATTGCCCCGTTCATGCAGGCGAAACTTATTTCATCCCCTCGGGCATGCTGCACGCCATCGGCGCGGGCATCCTGATCGCCGAGATCCAGCAAAACTGTGATCTGACCTACCGTGTATACGACTATGAGCGCCGCGGTGCGGACGGATCTTTGCGCGAGCTTCACGTTGACAAGGCGCTGGACGTAACCGTTCCCTTTACCGAGGATGAGGTCAATGTCATCCGCTACGAGGGCGGCAAGCCCGCGGAGCAAACGCTGGCTCACTGCCGTTATTTCAAGACCGATAAGTTGACTGTCACCGCTCCCACCGAACTGACGGTGGACGAAACCTCCTTCGCTTTCCTGCTTTGCCTGGACGGTAAGGGTATCATTCGTGCAGGAGATGAAAGCTATGAGATCGGCCGTGCCGACGGCTACTATCTGCCCGCGGGTCTGGGCAAGGTAACGCTGGAGGGCGACGTAACGGTGCTGGTCGCCCGCATGGGGTAACGTATGAATTTTGAAATTCGTCCCATGACGGCAGCAGATACCGATACAATCATGGACATGATGCGGGTGTTTTACGCCTCCCCGGCCGTATTCACCAACGGCTCTGAGGAGATTTTCCGCGCAGATATTGAGGAATGTGTGAGCAACTCTCCCTATGCGGAAGGCTACGTATTCGAAAACGAAAATGGCCTTTTAGGCTATGGTATGCTAGCAAAGAGCTTTTCGACCGAATTCGGAAAGCGTTGCATATGGATCGAAGATCTATATCTGCTTCCCGAATATCGTGGTTTGGGTGTCGGAAGCGCCTTTTTCGCCTTCGTCGAACAGCGCTATCCCAATTGCTTATTGCGCCTTGAGGTCGAGGAAGAAAATGAACGTGCCCGCCACGTATATGAAAAATGCGGATTTGACATTCTTCCTTACATAGAAATGAAAAAGCATTCGTAAACGAAAAAATACCACGGCAAATCTCGCCGTGGTATTTTTTTGATAGGCCCGCCTATAAGCCGGGTTCTGTTGAAAACGGTCATCAATCTGTGACTGCCGTCGCCGACAGCCTCCGCGCGAATACTCGCGGTGCCACCCGGGGATATGTGTCGGGCCGACGATCCCCATGCGGTGTTGCTTCGGATAGGGTTTACAGCAAATGCATGTTACCATACAAGTGGGTGAGCTCTTACCTCGCCTTTCCATCCTTACCCTTGCGGGCGGTCTATTTCTGTTGCACTTTCCCGGCGGTTACCCGCGGCTGACGTTATCAGCTATCCTGCCCTGTAAAGCCCGGACTTTCCTCACCGTAATACCTTTCGGCACCATACGGCGCGACCGTCCAGCGAACCTACCGTGATATTATAGCACGGGGAGCGGCATTTGTCAAGCAAGGTCGTATACAAAGCGGAAAGAAAAACGAAACTTAATTTCTGTACTTTTTGGGGAGCTGTTGAATTTCTTTTTTTACGGTACTGCGGTAAAATATCAGAAGGCCGATGGCAATTGCGAACAAGAAACTGCCGCTGACGCAAGCAAAGATCGTTCCGACCTTGTTGTTGTTCGTATATGCAGAAAGCTGCTCGCCGTCAAGATATATTTCCTCAACATAGTGCTTTTCGAGCATCAAGGTATCGCTTTTGTACCATTTGATGACGATTTCCGTACCCTCTGGGAGCTTCTCTTTCAAGGTGCTTAGATTAAAATCTCCGCTTAAGCGGTATCTCACGCCGTCGGTTGAACTCAAGGCCTTATAGCGGCCTCCTTTCCCGGAGCTATAGGTTTTTATGCTATCAACGGTTATAACAGCATCGTTCAGATCTTCATACGCGGGTGTAGGATTGAGGGTTATAACCAAAATAACGTAAATCCCTAAAATAAAGAAAAAGAAGGAACAAACCAGAATACCGCCATAATTACGCCGGATATTTTTACCTGTCGTACGCGGCCTCTTGTTTTTTGACATTGCTCCATCCCCCTATCATTTGAATTTCTTCCTATTTATTTTACCACATCAAATGCACGGTGTCAACAAAGGTTCTTTGATTGATACAATTTTCTAAAATCGGAATTATTTTTTTGCACTTTCCAATTTTTACAAAAAATATTTCTTATTATTTTTCTCTTTTTGGAAATTTCCTATTGACAAATGAGAAAAAATGGTGTATAATAAATCCAGAAAAGGAAGTGCGGCCAACCGCATATGATGGAAAGGAATGATTGATATGAAGACTACGAAGAAAGCAGGCGTCCCCGTTGTGGCTATGGTATCCGATAAAGAGGAGCGCGCCAAGGCCATCAAAACGGCTATGCAAAAAATCGAGCGCGATTTCGGTGCGGGCACCATTATGAAGCTGGGTGAGAATTCCCAGATGGAAGTTCAGGCCATCCCCACCGGTTCTCTGTCTTTGGACCTGGCGCTGGGCATCGGCGGCGTGCCGCGCGGTCGTATCATTGAAATCTATGGTCCCGAATCCTCGGGTAAAACCACGGTGGCTCTGCACATTATTGCTGAGGCTCAAAAGGCCGGCGGCGAGGCGGCGTTCATCGATGCCGAGCACGCGCTGGATCCCGTATACGCTAAGGCCCTGGGTGTCAACACCGATTCCCTGCTCGTCTCCCAGCCCGACTGCGGTGAGGATGCACTGGAGATCACCGAAGCCCTCGTTCGCACGGGTGCAATCGACGTTGTTGTCGTCGACTCGGTTGCAGCGCTCGTTCCCCGTCAGGAGATTGAGGGTGACATGGGTGCTTCTACCGTTGGTGTTCAGGCGAGACTGATGTCTCAGGCCATGAGAAAGCTCAGCTCGGTCATTTCCCGTACCAACGCCATCGTTATCTTTATCAACCAGTTGCGTGAAAAGGTAGGCGTTATTTACGGCAACCCGGAAACCACCCCCGGCGGCCGCGCGCTCAAGTTCTTCTCTTCCGTCCGCATTGATGTCCGCAAGGGCGAGCAGCTCAAGGAAGGCGGCAACGCTTACGGCAACCACGTCAAGTGCAAGGTGGTCAAAAATAAGGTAGCGCCTCCCTTCCGCGTGGCTGAGTTCGATCTCATTTACGGCAAGGGCATCTCGCACACCAGCGAGGTTTTGGATTTTGCCGTTGCATTGGATCTGATCCAAAAGAGCGGCTCCTGGTTCTCGTATCAGGGCGAGCGTCTGGGACAGGGCCGCGAGAATGCCCGCAAGGCACTGGAGACCAATCCCGCACTGGCTCGTGAGATTGAAGATAAGATCCGCGCCATGAGCGAACAGACGGATGAGATGATGACCGAAGCTATGGAAAGCGACATCGAAGGAGACGACGATTTCGATATCCGTATGCTCAAGGACGACGATCTGGGCATTGACGATTGAGAATCGTCCGTAGATAACTGCTATGATTGAAATCAATTCCCCTAATCAACTATTTCAATTCGGCGATCTTTCAAGCCCTCCCGCGATTGCCATGGACCGATTTACCGTGACGATACGGTATCTGCGCGCCCAAAACAGTGGAGACAGCATTTGTGTTTGCGTGGACCTGACGGATACGTTGCGCAATCTGACGGAAGTGCGTCGATACAACATTTTGACCGAATTGCTTGCCAAGCTAGATCTGCATCGCGGCGTCATTCCTCGGGAGAAATTGGAGGAAATCGAAGATGCTGCTCAACTTTCGGCAGCCTACACTCGCGCTTTGTCTATTTTGGCATACGCTGCAAACTCCCCCTACGCCCTGACACTCAAACTGCGCCGGCGGGGCTTTGATGCCGAAATGGCCGAGCAGGCTGTGGCAATGCTGTTGGAAAAAGGCTATCTTAAAGAGGAGGACGATGCGCAAAGGGAGGCTCTTCGCTGCCTTACCAAAGGCTGGGGGTGCCGCCGTATCGAGTCATATCTTCGCCAGCGCGGCTACAGTGCCGACGTCACCCGCGTTGCAATGGAACACTTGATTGACGTTGACGATGCCCTGCGATGCGCTGACGTAGCATTGCGCAAATCCCCTGCCCCTCCTGCAGATCCAAAGGAAAAACAAAAATTGATTGCATATCTCTTACGCCAAGGATACGACATGACCGATATCCGAAAAGCGCTGGCAACCGCGTGGGCGCAAGAGTAAAAAACAGGAAAGACCTCCTCCACTTGCGGATGAGGTCTTTCCTGTTTTTTGTTCAGCTTTTATGAACCGCAAAATTTTGCAGTTGAATTTTTACTTATGCATTCGTTTCTTCCGTTTTGATGACAGTCACGGCATCCAACTTATGAATGTCCTCCAGAATACCGGGAAGAATCGCATCAAGCGCTGCCGTTGTTTGTTCGCCCGTCTTCATATTTTTGACGGTGACAACACCGGCGTTGATCTCGTCCTCGCCCAAAAACAGTGCAAAAGGAATGCCGAGCTTGTCAGCATAGCCGATCTTGGCCTTGAACTTCTTCTTTTCGGTATAGATTTGAGTGCGGACACCGGCCTCGCGCAGAGCAGCTGCGGTGCGGATGGCCGCTTCGAAATCGTCTACCATAGGAAGGATAAGGACATCCGCAGGAGCATCGGCATCGCGGTTGAGATAATCCATCTCGTTGAGAATGTAGAACAGGCGAGTCAGGCCTATGGAAATACCCACGCCGGGCAACTGACGGTCGGTGTAGTAGCCCGCGAGGTTATCGTAACGGCCGCCCGAGCAAACGCTACCGATCTCGGGATGCTTGTTGAAGGTGGTCTCATAAACCGTTCCCGTGTAATAATCCAAACCGCGAGCAATGGAAAGGTCAATACGGAAGTTGGTTTCTGGCACGCCAAAGGCCACGATAGAACGGCAGACTGTTTCAAGCTCATCGATACCGCAGAGGAACAGCTCGTTGTCCCCGGCCATCTCTCGCAGCGCGGCGATAACATCGGTATTGGTGCCGCGCAGAGCGATAAAATCGGTGATCTTTTTTGCGTCTGCATCCGAAACGCCAAAGGCCTCCGTCAATTCAGCACGCACCTTCTCTTCACCAATCTTCTCGATCTTATCGACCGTACGCATGATGTTTTCCGCCTGATCCTTCAAGCCCAAAACGTCATAAAATCCGGACAGGATCTTGCGGTTGTTGACACGGATGGTGAAATTTTCCAAGCCAAGACGCTTGAACAGCGTATAGATGATTGCCGGAATCTCAGCATCGTTTTCGATACTCAAGCTTCCATCACCGATGATATCAATATCCGACTGATAAAATTCGCGGAAACGTCCCTTTTGGGCACGCTCGCCACGATACACCTTACCGATCTGATAACGGCGGAAGGGGAACGTCAACTCCCCTGCGTTTTTAGCAACGTACTTGGCCAGCGGAACGGTCAGATCAAATCGCATGGTCAGGTCGGTGTCACCCTTGTTGAAGCGGTAAATCTGCTTTTCAGTTTCACCGCCCGCCTTAGCGAGCAAAATCTCGGAATATTCCAGCACCGGCGTATCCAAAGGATAAAAACCGTACAGACGGTAAACATCCTCCAAGGCGCGGCGCATTCTTTCAAAGGCCAACTGCTCGCGCGGCAACAATTCCATAAAACCTGCCAGCGTACGAGGGGTGACCAAATTATTTTTTGCCATGATGTACTCCTTTCCCCCGCAATATCGCGATGGGACAATCGATATAATATAGTATTATATCACAATTGTTACACGGTGTCAATAAAAAACACTTGCTTTTTCCGCTTGTATCCAAAAACATCCCGGGGCGTATTTGCACCCCGGGATATAATTAGATTACGCGTACATTTTTACGATCTCATGCATCATGGCAACGACGGCATCCATGCCTTCGGCCGTGATATGCTCGAAGGGGCCGTGGAATGCATAGCCACCCGTTCCAAGATTCGGGCAAGGCAGTCCCATGAAGGACAGTCTGGCGCCGTCGGTTCCGCCACGAATGGGAACGACCTTCGGCGACAAGCCGACCTGTTTCGCAGCCGCAACTGCGTTGTCGATCAAATGGAAGCAAGGCTTGATCATTTCAGCCATATTGCGGTATTGCTCCCGCACGGCAAGTTCCACCGTTCCATCACCATATTTTTGATTAACAGCATCGGTCACTTGCTGCAAAAGCATCCGTCGACGCTCAAAGCTTTGCGCGTCATGATCGCGCACGATGTACGAAAGCGTGCATTTTTCCACGTTACCCTGCATATCGGTCAGATGGAAAAAGCCCTCGTATCCCTCGGTTTTGGCCGGAATTTCATCAGCGGGCAGCATATTTTGCAATTCGCAACCGATCAACGCCGCGTTTTTCATCATATCCTTCGCACTTCCCGGATGAACGTTGACGCCGTGAATGGTGAATTTCGCGCCTGCGGCATTGAAATTTTCATATTCGATCTCTCCCTCGGGGCCACCGTCGATGGTATAGGCAAAATCAGCACCGAAACGGGCAACGTCAAAGGCATCTGCACCCTGACCTATCTCCTCATCGGGGGTAAAGGCCAGACAAATTTTGCCGTGAGGCTGATCTGTCGCGAGAATCTGCTCGGCAAACGTCATAATCTCGGCAATACCTGCCTTATCGTCCGCGCCAAGCAAGGTTGTCCCGTCCGTGGTAATCAAGGTGCGCCCCGTCAAACCCGCGAGATGGGCAAAATCAGAAACGCGCAAAACACGGCCGCTCTCTCCCAGCGCCACGTCGCCGCCATCATAATTGTCGATGACCTGCGGACGTACAGGACTCCCCGCGAAGTCGGGAGCGGTATCCATGTGAGCGATAAATCCAAGCGCGGGAGCGCTCTCTTTACCTGCTGTGGCAGGAATTGTCGCGTAAACGTAGCCGTTTTCATCCAGGGCTGCATCCGATATGCCTAATTCCCGTAATTCTTGAACCAATTTTGTTGCCAGCACCAGCTGCTCCTTGGTCGAAGGTGTGGTTCCCGTCTCCTCACTGCTCTGGGTCGGGATGACCACATAGTTTAACAATCTTTCGTATGCTCTCATAATTACTCCTTTCAAAGACACAAGGGGTCCATCCGTCAGGACGTCCCCTTGCTTGATTTCACGTTGGAATATCAGTCCTCAGTGTAGAAAATGCTGAAGTTGTAGCAGCTACCGCCGTGACCTTCCGTGTTACCACAGTTACCGATACGGATATACAGGTAATCTGCTTCAGCAACAAAGGTGTTCGCCTCGATCGCGATCGCATGGTGCAGGCTTCCGCTGGTGGTACGTTCACCGTGTACGTCAACGTAGTCCTGAACCTTGGTCCAGCCGTCGAAGTCATACAGTTCGGCAGGATCCATCGTCTCAATGGATGCATCGGTAGATACGCGGATATCGTAGTTCTGAGCCAGTTCAAGAACAACGATGGCATTCTTGTACTTGTTCAGATCAACCTTAATAACGATTTGTCTGTCGCCGTCGGTGTAATGACCAACACCGCCGGTCCAGCTGGCCGTGTTTACGACCGTATCCGGGAATACGTCCGCGGGATCCTTGGTGAACACCCACTCCTCCGTCTTCATATCCGAGAACCAGTTGAGATACTGGGCGTATCTGTACTCGATGGTGAGGTAACCGGTATCGGGATCAAAAGGAACGGTATCGAAAGGCTTTTCAGCCATTTCGTTATCTTCAAGATCAAACTCGGGATCGTAAGGATCAACGATAGGAAGATAACCAACATCCGAATTGGAAGGATTCACCATCAAAATAGGAGCGTGCTCCCAAGAATTAACACCGATATACTGCAACTGGTATGCGTTGTTAGACCAGTCAAATTTTGCGGGATCATATGCAGGGTTGATTACGTCAACCGCAATGTAGGTAAAGGAAACCTTCGCCTCCTCAAACTGAGCCTTAGTCAAGCCCAAATCGGACAGCGGGATCTTAGCTTCCATAATATACTCGAATTCGCTGCCGCAGTTCTTAACGACACATTCCCAATCCTTCTTAACCGCAGACTTCTGGTCGTTGTTGAAGAACAGACCGAGAACAGGCTTGGTGGAGTCCATGGTTGCACGGTTCCAGTCAATACCAACACTGGGCTGACCGCCACCGTTTGTAGAGAACCACAACAGAGAACCGTCTGCCGTATAGGGCTCCTTGAAGGACAGCGTCTGGTAGACGGGAACGAGGTCATAACGATGCTCTGCAATATACAGATATTCGTCGTCAATCGCAAAGCGGAAGGTGGAGTGCATCAACTCAAAGTCAGGAGTTGCCAGTTCAGGAGCGCCCTTAATACCGGCACCTGCAGCCAGCTGCTCTTCCGTGAACTCATCGCACGCACTCTGGCTGAGTTCGATGTAATGGGACTGCATATACAGATCGTCAAGACGGCCGTCGATGACGGGCGTACCGTTCGCCATCAGGTTAACCAGCACGGGCTTTGCGGTGAAGAAACGCTGGCAATCGTCCCAACCGGCCATTTCGATCTGTTTCATTTCAGTAACGGCACTGCCGTCTGCATCATATGCAGTAAAGGTAAAGCCGACAAGATCCTTTTCGAAATCTGCCTTGGTCAAACCAAGATCGGCCAGGCTGATGGCAGCTTCCAGGAGATAGGACTTGCCGTCCTTAGCATATACAACCTTGGTGGAATAGCCCTTCGCGCCGTTTTCATCGGCAATCACAGGGGTGTCCGACTTGGCCGTAGATGCGTGCCAATACAGCGTTGCGGTCAATTCATCGTTCTTGGTAAAGTAAATCACAGAACTGTCACCGGTTTCGGCGGCATTGAAATCACTTGCCTTAACGGGAGTAGCGTCTTTGCGCTCCTCAATGACGTACAGATACTCATCATCCAAAAGGAAACGGAAAGTAACCTTAGTGCCTGCTTCGCTGGAAGCAGTAAGAGAAGCACCCAGGAAATATTCAACGTTCATCAAGCCGTCAACCACGGGCGAGGAGAAGATCAGCTTGTTGATGGTCAGTGCTTCTGCCTTCTCGTCTGCCGCCTTGAAGGCTGCGTACAACGTCTCGGCATCGGTCAGCTTTTTGAGCAGATCCTCGGAAATGAGAGCCTTTTGCTCATCCGTCAATTTGTTGTAATACGTTCTTGCATTGCTGATCTTAGTCTTGAACTTGCTGTAGTTCTCTCTGGTGATCTCTTCGATCTTGTTGATGCGTTCGATGACTGCGTCGATCTTTTTCTGATCTTCGGGGTCAATCTCGGGCTCATCCGTACCGGGCTCATCCGTACCGGGCTCGTCGGTACCGGGCTCGTCGGTGCCGGGCTCGTCGGTGCCGGGTTCATCGCTGGGTTTATCATCGGGGGTCTCATCTGCAGGAGGTGTTTGAGGCTCCTCGCTGCACGCCACCATAGCAACCATAGACAAAACCATGATCGCAGCCAGCAGCAGAGCTAAAAATTTCTTCATAGCGGTTCTCCTTATGCTGTTTTTTTCGCAGTATAACTACTGCAAATATACGGTATAATTATAGCATATGTCCCTTATATTGTCAACAATAGGTGAAGCAAATTCAGCTATGCAATCGCATTTTGTAACAACTACACAAAACGTCCACAACGTATTTGGTCAACATTTCAATTCCCTGAAATCAAACAACAAAAGACAAAGATACAGAAAAACAAAAAAAGATATTGACAAAAGACCGCAGGTATGATATAATGTCACACGTTGACGCGCTGGTGTGGCTCAATGGCAGAGCAGCTGATTTGTAATCAGCAGGTTGTTGGTTCGACTCCGATCACCAGCTCCAACATGGGAGCGTTCCCGAGCGGCCAAAGGGGGCAGACTGTAAATCTGTTGTCACTGACTTCGGTGGTCCGAATCCACCGGCTCCCACCAAAACAAAAAGGCACTGCGATTGCAGTGCCTTTTTGTTTTGGTGAGAAAGGTCGGACGAGGCCACTTCCCTTGCCACCCAACCGTGGTGCCTTTCATTCATATCTTCTCTACATCAAACTCCGCGCACACAGGATAGTGGTCCGATAAATAGATGCCGTGCATCTCGTCCTCCCAAAGATCAACCGACAAAGAGGCTGACTTGAGCGTATCTGTTACGTAGATATAGTCGATCTTGCAGCCGGATACTTTGCCATAGTCGTGGAAGGTACCCTCAAACGCCCCGGTCAGGTCGTGCAGTACAGGCGCAGTCGCCGCTTCGGTCGTCCGTATGGTCTCGCTGCCCGGCTCGGCATTGAAATCGCCCAGAAGAACGGTCGGCATGGACAGTTCCCTTTCGTATTCGGCGATCTTATCCAGTACGCAACGGATACCTTTGACACGGGCCGATTCGCCTACGTGATCCAGGTGGATATTGCACACACGGATGATCTTGCCGCTTTGCTTATGACGCAAAGCGGTCACCACGCAAATGCGGGGACAATGGCTCTGGTCCTCAAATCGAGAGGCGGGAACGTGCGGAGTAGGACTGATCCAAAAGACGTCGTAGAAAACGGGCATCCAATCGGCGGTGCGAATGGCAGTAAACACACCTTCCCCTCGGTAATCCGCCTCGCGGAATTGTCCAAGGAAGGTGTAGTCGGGCATCAACTTGGGGAGCAACTCAAAATGGGGCTCGATAACCTCCTGGAAAGCGATAATATCCGGCGCCTCTTGCTTAATTTTCTCGTAAATCAAGCCTGCACGGTGAATGAAAGCGTTGATGCCATCGCCTGTATATTGCGAGCGGAGATTGAACGTGACGATTTTTACGGTATGTGACATTGGATTTTCCTACCTTTCATTGGTCGCTCTTTTGGTCATTGTACTACAAAAAACAAAAAAATACAAGGACTTTGCCAAAAAAAGATTCGTCGATTTTGCTGTATTACCGCGCATGATTTTATTGATATCGCCTATTTTGGAGAACGTCAGCAGATAAGCGTTGACAAAAGTATAAGCAAGAGTTAAAATATATTATTATAATATTTTATGGAGGAGGACTTTCTTATGAAAAAAATCATCTCTTCGCTACTTGCTACCATCATGCTGCTCAGTTTGATGGTCGGCATCGTTTCCTTCCCCGCTTCTGCCTTTAACCCCGCAGATTACGGCGAGGTCACGCTTTGGTCGGACAAGACCGTATATGAAGTCGGCGATCCGATTATGGTCAAAGGATCCGTTGAATTTAACAGCACCGATCCCAATAAGCCTGCCTGGATCGGTTTGATCGTCCGCAATCACAGTGAGTGGGGCGGTCTGCGCTATGTTTATCCCAGAGATGCTGCAAACGGAGAAGCTCAGGACTTGGCGGCAGGCGGCCGCGGAGGAAATCATAATTTGAGTCCCTATCAAAGTTTGCCTGTCGGTGAATACACCATCGTGCTTATCCCCGATGATCTCCCTTTGGCTGGTGACGTTAATAGAAAGCAGCATATTCTGTTGTCTATCGACATTGAGATCGTAGAAAAGAAGGCTCCTCTCTCCAAGGCTCCGACCGGTGGCTCTTATGAAATCAAGGATCCCACTTCGGGTCTTGCCGACGGTGACATTACCGTTGAATTGCCCGCAGATCACGGCGCCGCTTCTGTCCAGGCCTTCTGGGGCACCGAAAACGGCAAGCTGGAAGGCTACACCGGCATGGCCCCCATCAGCGTTGGTGCAAACGAGACCACCGCGATCGGCGAGATGGCAAAGAATACCATTATCCCGCCCGAGGCTACTCATATTCTCTTCTATACACTCAACTCTACCGGTCAGCTCAGCGAGGAATACTTCTCCGTGGCGCTTCCCGAGGGCTGTAACTTCAAGTTCCCCGAAGGCAAGCCTCTGATCGAGTTCCAGGCCGTCAGTGATATCCACATTTCCACCGAAATCCGCGAAGAGCACTACAAGGCAATGTTGCAGGATATTGCCAAGAACAGCCCCAACTCCGCCGGTATTTTTGTAGCCGGTGACGTTGTTGATTCCGGTCCTCGTGAGGATTGGTGGCAAAAGCTGTGGGCACTGTATGACGAGGTAGAAGGACTGCCTCATATGTACCTGGGCATCGGTAACCACGAGTTTAGCGGTTATAGCAGCTATGAGCCCGCCCTTAATATGTTCTTGAAGTACCTGCGCTTACCTGACGACGTAGAAAAACCCGAGGATGCTCCCTACTACGACACCTGGATCGGCGATTATCATTTCATCGTTCTTGGTAATACCGTCTATGAGCCCGGCGTACGTGCCACGATCGGCGAGAAGCAATACGCATGGTTGGAAAGCAAGCTGGCGGAAGCTACCGATGACACTCCCATCTTTCTGTTTATGCACCAGGGTGTGAAGAACACCGTTTCGGGTACCGCCGAGAGTGAAAAGTGGTGGGGCATCAATGACGATGCCAAGCTGCGTCAGCTGCTCAAAAAATACCCCAATGTATTCCTCTTTACCGGTCACACTCACTCTTTAATGGATGCGCCCAACTGTATGCACGGCGGCGGTAAGGATGCTGCTCTGTTCAATACCGCTTCTGTTGCAGATCTGTGGGTTCCCTCCACCGGCGAATCGGTCGTGGGTAGCCAGGGCTATTACGTACAGGTATACAAGGATAAGGTTCTCGTCAGAGGCCGCGACTTCGTCACCGGCGAATGGGTTGCTTCGGCACAGTTCGTTGTCAATGACAGATTCTCCGGCAAGCCCAGCACGGCAGACCTCAAGCTGCTCATCGCAGACGTTGAAACGCTCAATGAGGCTAATTACACCGAGGAATCCTGGGCCGCTTTTGCCGAGGCTCTGACCGCCGCCAAGGCTGCGTTGGAGGCCAAGCGCCAGGAAGAGGTCGATGCCGCACTGGCCGCACTGGAAGCTGCTAAGAACGCATTAGTTACAAAGCCCGTCGATGATGAAAAGCCCGTCGATGATGAAAAGCCCGGCAATGACGAAAAACCCGGCAATGACGAAAAGCCCGACGACACCACCGAGAAATCGGGTTGCGCTTCTGCCCTGTCGGTAAGCGCGATCGCCCTGATCGCCACCGCAGGCACTGCCATCGTTCTCACCTCCAAAAAGCGCAAAGAGGCTTGATTTCTGATTATCCAAACATAACAAAAGTCACGGCAGACCAAAAACTGTCGGGGCTCATTTTATTATTA
>JAZLCA010000020.1:0-38364 GCA_045613985.1 Eubacteriales bacterium
CACCATCACCATGACGAGGACGAGCACGAATGCCATCACGGTCATCACCATCATCACGACCATGAGTGCGACGATCCCGAGTGCGAGTGCCACGGTCACGGACATCACCACGGCCACCACCATGCCGACGACGTATTTACCAGTTGGGGTATTGAGACCGCCCGTCAGTATACCGAGGAGGAAATCCGATCCGCGTTGGAATCGCTCGACGAGACGACCTATGGCACCGTCCTGCGCGCCAAGGGCATCGTAGCCGCGACCGACGGCTCCTGGATCCATTTCGACTACGTTCCGGGTGAACCCGACATCCGCACGGGTGCGGCTGACGTCACGGGCCGCCTGTGCGTCATTGGCGCAGGGTTGGACAAGCCCGCCATCGCCGCTCTGTTTGGCGTAAATTAAGGAGGACTCATGGCACAAAAGCAACTTCCCGTATATTTATTTACCGGCTTTTTATCGGGTGGAAAAACCCATATGATTCAGGAATCCATGGAGGATGAGCGCTTCAATTCGGGCGAAAAAACTCTCGTTCTGCTTTGCGAGCAGGGCGAGGACGAGCTGGACGCCACCCGCTTTTACAGCCGCAACGTCTATCTTGAAATCATCGAAAACGAGAGTGATCTGACTGAGAAACATCTGTCCGAGCTTGCCTCCAAGCACAAATACGACCGCATCATCATCGAATACAACGGTATGTGGCAGCTGTCCACCCTGTTTCAGAATATGCCCGAGAACTGGGCCATCTATCAGGAGATGATGTTTGCCGAAGCCGAAACCTTTATCAGCTACAACGACAATATGCGTCAGCTGATGGTAGATAAGCTGACGGGGGCAGAGATGGTCATTCTCACCCGCACCCCCAACAACATCGACAAGGAGGCGGTCCACAAGATCGTACGCGGCATTTCCCGCAGCGCGACCATTGCCTACGACTATCCCGACGGCCACGTCGAGTACGATGACATTGAGGATCCCCTGCCCTTCGATCTGTCTGCGCCCGTTGTCGAGATCGCTGACCGCGACTACGCCATTTGGTATCGCGACATGGCGGAGGAGCTGGATAAGTACAAGGACAAAACCATGAAATTGACCGGCCTTGTTGCCCGCGACAAATCGCTTGGCAAAAACTCGCTGGTGCTGGGCCGTCACGTCATGACCTGCTGTGCCGATGACATTGCCTTTCACGGCTTGGTCTGCAAATTCCCCGAAAACGTCGACTTTGAAACACGCGATTGGCTGACCGTCACCGCCACCTTCAAGATCGAAAACCACAAGCTGTATAACCGCCTTGGCCCTGTGCTGTACGTGCAATCCTGGGAAGCAGGACAAAAGCCTGAACCCGAGATCGCAACCTTCTATTGATATTTGTGAGGTACTATTATGAAATTTGAACACATTCCCCTTCCCAACTGTCCCCGCCCCGGCTATCCCCGTCCCGATTTTCGCCGCGCTCTTTGGCAAAACCTCAACGGCGAATGGGAGTTTGAAGAAGACCCTGCCCGTTCGGGCAACGATCGTGGTCTTTTCAAGGCCGAGCATCTGAAGGACAAGATCATCGTCCCCTTCTGCCGCGAGAGCGTTCTGTCGGGACTTGCACACCTTGACTTTTGCGATCAGGTATGGTATCGCAAGGAGATCACCGTCCCGGCCGAGTGGCGAGAGAACGGTCGCCGCATTCTTTTCCACATCGGAGCCTGCGACTACCGCACCCAAGTCTGGGTCAACGGCACCTCGGTCGGCACCCACATCGGCGGCATGAACGCCTTTTGGTTTGACATTACCGACGCCCTCGTCGACGGAGAAAAGCAAGTCGTGACCATCAGCGCCATCGATAATGTTCGCAGCGGTGCCCAATGTGCTGGCAAACAGTCCACTCGTTACGAATCCTACTCTTGCGTCTACACCCGTACCACGGGTATTTGGCAGACGGTATGGTTGGAGAGCGTTCCCGCATCCTACCTTCGTTCCACCCGCTATTTCCCCTCCCTGTCGGAAGGCAAATTGATGATCGAAGCCCGCGTGGTAGGCGGTGACGGCAAGGTGCTTCGCGCGGAAGCGTTCTACGAGGACCGCGCCGTAGGTGCAGGTGCTACCATCGTCAAGGGAAATCACGCCCTCTTTGAGATCAAGCTGGACGAAGTACACGCGTGGGAGATCGGCAACGGCCGTCTGTACGATCTGACGCTGACGCTTGGCGAGGGAGATGACGCCGACGTAGTCGAAAGCTATTTCGGTCTGCGCGACCTTGCCTGGAGAGACGGCGGACTGTACCTCAACGGCAAGCCTGTTTTCCAGCGCCTCATCCTGGATCAAGGCTTTTATCCCGACGGCATTTGGACTGCCCCCACGGACGATGAGCTGAAGGCAGACATCGACCGTTCCATGGCGATGGGCTTCCACGGAGCACGTCTCCACCAAAAGGTATTTGAGCCCCGCTTCCTGTACGAATGCGACAAGGCCGGCTATATCGTTTGGGGTGAGCACGGCAACTGGGGCATGAACATCGGTGCGCAAGTTGCTTACCAGGCCATGCTTCCCGACTGGGTTGAGATCCTGGAGCGCGACTTCAACCACCCTGCCATCATCGGCTGGTGTCCGCTGAACGAAACGGCCAACAATCAGATCCCCGAGTTTGTTCGTCTCTTGGCCGCCACCACCCGCGCCATCGACCCCACCCGTCCCTTCATCGACGCCTCGGGTTGGAAGCATCTTGTCGGTGTGACCGACATTATGGACTCTCACTTCTACGATCAAGACCCTGCGGCTCTCGCTGCACGGCTTGAACCGCTCAAGAAGGGCGAGGACATTGATCTCTACCCCTGGGCCAACAGCGAAAAGGGCAAGCCCACGTTCATCAGTGAGTACGGCGGCATTCGCTGGGCGCAGAGTGATTTCGGCTGGGGCTACGGTAACGCCCCCGCAGACGAAAAGGAATTTCTGGATCGTTTCCGGGCACTCACCGAGGTCCTTCTGTTCCATCCCAACATCAGCGGTCTGTGCTACACCCAGCTGACCGACGTCGAGCAGGAGGTCAACGGTCTGTATACCTACGACCGCAAGGCTAAATTTGATCCTGCTCTCATCCGTGTAGTGCTGGAGCAGAAAGCAGCGATTGAGGAGTAATTGAAAAGAGGAGGGCTATATGGCTCTCCTCTTTCGTTTATACTTTTTTTAACTTCGCATACGTCGCCATGAGCTTTTTGGTGCCCACGGTGTCGAAGGCGACTTCTATGAGAGTATCCGCCGCCATTTGTCTGGTGGACAGCACCGTTCCCTGTCCAAAGACGGGGTGTGCAACACGGTCGCCCACGCTGAGTGTATTGGCCGTGGCGCGGTTTTGTGTCTGTGCGCCGCCGCCAAACAGCGATTTACCCACGGTGATATCGTTTTTCAGACTGGTCGGCTGCTGGGGCACGCGGGTACGGGTTGCCGCCGCACCGCCCCACTGGGAATGTCCTGTGCCCATCGCATCTCGCGCGGCATACGACGGATTCTGATGCTCCAGCATCAGCTCATCCGGAATCTCACCGACAAAGCGGGAGATGGGATTGTAGGTGGTCGAGCCGTACAAAAGGCGGTTTTTGGCGTGCAAAATATGTAGCTCCTGCTTGGCGCGGGTGATGGCAACGTAGGCAAGACGGCGTTCCTCCTCCATCTCATCCGGGCCTGCCATAACGGTCTGCATACCGGGGAAGATGCCGTCCTCCATGCCGGGCAGAAAGACCACGGGAAATTCCAATCCCTTGGCGCTGTGGATGGTCATCATAACCACCGCATCGGCCGTATCATCGTAGCGGTCGACGTCGGCAACAAGGGCGTTTTCTTCCAAAAATCCGGTCAGCGTCGGCTCCTCGGCCATGCGGCAGTATTCTATGACGTTGGATTTGAACTCTTCCAGGTTATCCAGACGGTCCGCCTCCTCCTTGCCCGCATCGATGATCATCTGGCGATATCCCGTGCGATCCAGAACGAGGTCGATCACTGCCGGCAATTCCATCGATTTGGCAAGATAGGCGATCTCCTCGATCATGCGGGTAAAGCCCATCAGCGTCACGGCCGAGCGAGAGAGCGCCACATAAGAGGACGCCTGCGACATGACCTCAAACAAAGACAGATTCTGTTCATTTGCGATAGCCTCGACCGCCTCCAACGTCCGCTCGCCGATCTTACGGCGGGGCTCGTTGATGATGCGGAGCAATCGCTCACGGTCGGCGTGGTTGTTAACCAACTGCAGATACGCAACCAGGTCTCGGATCTCCTTGCGATCGGAGAACCGCACGCCGCCCAGCATACGGTACGGCACGGCACTGCGGGCAAAGGCACGCTCCAAGGCGTTGGACTGGGCGTTGGTGCGGTACAGCACCGCAAAATCACGGAACTTGCGCGTCCCTTTGGCGACCTGGCGGTTGACCTCGTCCACGATGAATTTGGCCTCGGCCGTTTGATCGTCCAGCTCGCGCAAGTGGATCTTCTCTCCCTCGCCCTGCGACGTCCACAGACGTTTGCCGCGGCGTCCCTCGTTGTGCGAGATCACAGCGTTGGCGGCATCCAGAATGTTTTGGGTGGAGCGATAGTTGCGCTCCAACTTGATGACGCGGGCCGTGGGGAAGATCTTATCAAAGGTCAGAATATTTTCAATCGTCGCGCCGCGGAAGCGGTAGATGCTCTGGTCATCGTCACCGACCACCATCAGGTTCTCATAGCCGCCCGAGAGCAGTCTTGTCAGCTCCAGCTGTGCCAGGTTGGTGTCCTGGAACTCGTCCACACAAACGTAGCGGAAGCGGCGCTGATACTGGGCGAGAATGTCCTCGTGCTCGCGCAGCAGTCGGACGGTCTGCATGATAATATCGTCAAAGTCCATCGCGCCCGATGCCAGCAGCTGCTCCTGATAGGTCGTGTAGACCTTGGCGATCTTGGACAGGCGGAAGTCCACGCCTGCTTCGCTCGCATATTGATCGGGCGTCATCAAACGGTCCTTGGCGCGGCTGATGGCGGCGATAACGCTCTTGACGGGGAACAATTTGTCATCGATATTGCACTTTTTCATGGCCGCGACGACAGCCTTTTTGGTGTCATCGGCATCGTAGATGGAAAACTCCTTGGGGTATCCCAACAGCGCGCCGTGGACGCGCAAAATCCGCATACAAATGGAGTGGAAGGTACCGGCCCAGATGTCGTTTGCCACGGTTTCGTCCTCAAACGAAGCCCGCAGACGAGCCTTGATCTCGCCCGCCGCTTTGTTGGTAAAGGTGATGGCCAACATTTGCCAAGGCGGGCAGGGATTACTGATAAACTCGGGCAAAATATGCTCGATATCCTCTTTGGGTAGAGTTATTGCCTGCTCCATCTGTTGCACTTGCCCTTCGGTAATATCAAAGGGGACGTAATTGGATTCATAGGCGTTACCGTAGCGGATAATAAAGGCGATGCGCTTGACCAGCACCGTCGTTTTGCCGCTTCCCGCCCCTGCAATGACCAACAGCGGCTTGTTAACGGCAAAGACCGACGCCCGCTGCTCGTTGTTAAGCTCGTCGTAGACGCGATCGAACAGCGCCCGCTTAGCTTTTAAGTATCGTTCATTTATGTTTTGCATGATGCTCATCCTTGTCGTTTCATTGTGCTTATTATACCACAAAATTCATGCAATTTCAAGACAAAAATATTCCTTGCCGCAAAAAGCGGCAAGGAATACTTGATCCTATTCGGAAGAAAGATCAAAGTTCTCTTTTGCGGTAGAAAACGATCGACAAAAACCAGGACAGTGCGAAAACAGCGGCAGCAAAGCCGGCCAAAGCCAGCGGCAACCACCGATCCGACAAGGTAGTCATCAGCTGTTGCGTAGGAATGCGCGACATCAACAGACCGCCCAGACCAAACACAGCCGCAACGACAATATAATAGGCGATCCGCCCCTTTTCAACCCCCATTTTGAATACGCAAGGCAGAATCACAGCGGTAGAAAGCATGGATACGAGCAGCATGGCAAACAACATTCCCATCGTTCCCTGCCACACGAACGTCCCAGCCTGCATTTGATGAACAACCTGCGCGGCACTGACCAGCAAAGCGCAAACGATCTGTGCGATCAGGGCAAACAGATATTTCCCCGACACGACCTGGCTTCTGCGATATGGCAAGGTTGCGCTATACGTTTCCCAACCGCTTCTCTCATCGTGTGCCAGCAAGGTAACGGGCAACATTCCCATGAGCATACAGGGATAGAACAGCAAAAACGTTGAGCTTTCATTTTCCGTATATGCCAGAATGACGAACATGACGCAAAGAACCAGGTGAGTCCTGCAATACTTGAGGGTCATATATAAATCCTTGAGCAAAAGTCCCTTCATATCACCGCACCTCCTTGACCATATACAAAAACAGATCCTCAATGCTGATGGAACTGACGGACGTCCCCGGGGCAAGCTCCGATCGGCGCACCAGGGCGGATACGCCCTCAAACGTCTCTCTCTTGCGCACGATGGATTGAGGAGGCAAGTCATCGGGCGGATTCTTGATCACACCGTAATCCGAAAGCAGGCTTTGCTTCGTCTCGCAAAGCAAGAGTTTTCCGTTATGAACAAATGCGATATCGTCGCATAGCTTTTCCAGATCGCTGACGATATGAGAAGAGATCAAAATGGAATGTGCGCCGTCACGCACGTAATCCGCCAGCATTTCCACCACTTCATCGCGGACGACCGGATCCAGGCCCGAGGTCGCCTCGTCCAAAATCAGCAGCTTGGCATCGTGCGACATGGCCACAGCAATCCCCAGCTTCATTTTCATGCCGCGGGAAAAATCCTTGAATTGCTTATTGTCAGGCAGAGACAGCTTGCGGAGCAGACGAGCGTATTGCTCGCCGTCCCATCGGCGGAAAGTGTTCTTCATGATTTTGCCTACCTGTGCGGCCGTCAGACAACCCGGAATCCCCACTTCGTCCAGTACGACTCCGATGTCCTCCTTAATGTCCGCCAAAGCGCCATCCATATCCTTGCCGAGCATTTGGATGCTGCCCTCATCTTTTCGCAGCATTCCCAAGATCAGCTTGATCGTCGTGCTTTTTCCGGCGCCGTTTTCGCCGATCAGACCGATCGCACGCCCCATAGGCAGCGTCAAGCTCACGTGATCCAACGTAAACGCAGGGTATCGCTTGGTCAAATCACGTATTTCAAGTGCATTCATCTCACATTCCTCCCAAGAGAGCGTTTTTTCTCATTTCTATTATACCCTGCCCTCAACCACTTGTCAAGTCCGCCGATCTATTTTGCATCCATTGCCATATTTGCCCTCCGGCATCTGCGCAAAGGTTTCGGCCTCACACCAACGTCAAAAAGAGGCACCCCCGCGCTTGCGGGGGTGTCTCTTTTTGGTGCTGGTGATCGGTACCCTTCGGGGACGCCCGCACAAGGCGGGCGGATTCTCGCCCCGCTTCGCGTGGGGCTCGAATGCGAACCTCTTTGCGCTTTTGACAATGCTGGTATTCACGCACATCTGCGCAAAGGCTTCGCCCCCACACCACCGCCAAAAAGAGCCACCCCCGCGCTTGCGGGGGTGTCTCTTTTTGGTGCCGGTGATCGGGGTCGAACCGATACGGTATCGCTACCACTGGATTTTGAGTCCAGCACGTCTGCCAATTCCATCACACCGGCATATTTCCGTCGGCTTTCTGCCGAACGCATATAGTATATCACACCTTTTCCAAAAAATCAAGTCTTTTTTTCGCTCTTGGCTATATTTTTTTGATTTATTTTCAAAAAACAGCCATGCTCTCACAGAGCATGGCTGTTTTGATTCAATTAGTCCTGCTTTTTGCGAGCAGCAATGGTCGCCCATGCGCCAGCCAGAATCATCGATGCGACAGCACCGATGGACAAAGCACCCATGCAGCCCTTCTTTGCGGGCTCTTCAGGGGTGTCGGGGGTCTCGGGGGTTTCATCACCGTCGGGATCGTGTTTGGGAACGTCAGCTCCACAAACGTCACACTTGCCGTCGTTGGCCTCGTCGACATGGGTAGTGCATTCGGGATCAGCCTTGGGAACGTCAGCCTCGCAGACGTCGCACTTACCGTCGGCGTTCTCATCGACGTGCGCGGTGCACTCCTGCTTTTCGGCCTGTTCTTCCTCATAAGCCTTAACAGCGCGCTCTGCTGTCTTCAAAATGCGCAGACCGCCCTCGTCGCTGACCAGATCCTTGGACTCCTGTTCCAGCACATTGTACAGCTCGTAAGCCTCGGCAATGATTTTCTTGATTGCCTCGTGGTTATCCGAGTTCAGATCATCCTTGGACTTGATATTCACGAGCTCGTTGATCTTATCCATGACCTTCTGGATCTTGGCCATCATCTCCTGCTGCTTGATCTCATCCTCATCCAGACCGTCCTCGTTGAGGCCGTTCCAGAAAGTGAGGTTAGCGATCGCCATCGTCAATTCATCACTACCGGTATCGTAGGGACCGTTGACACACAGGCGGAAGAAGTTCCAAGCGGTTATATCAAAGGGCTCGGGAGAACCCGATTTGAGCTTCGCAAACTCGATTTTAATATGGTTCCACCCATCCACAAGCTCAGGTCTGATGTCGGTGGAAATCTCGTTGGCATCCTGTCTGCCGGACGAACAGATCTCGACCATAATACTGTTGCTGGCCGAGGAGTACATCGATGCATTCGAAATGTACAGATCAAATTCAATGTACTTGATATCGCTCAAGTCATAGGGAGTTGCGGTGTAGTACAAAAAGCGAATGGTGTTAAAGAAATTAGGTTCTGCGCCGGAAAAAGTAGCGCCGAAGCCAATCTGGTCATTCAATTGCATCTCCTGCAGAGGAGCCTTGCCGGCATCCACCTTGGAGTTACGCCAGCCCTCGCTCTTGCCATCGTTCTGATTCGAAGCCAGTACATTGGGGATCTCGTAAAGAACCTTCGTCTTCTCCTCGGCGCCGACCGTCATCACAGCCGTTGCCATCAGCGACAGCAAAAGCAGTGCCGCCAAAAGCACAGAAACGATTTTTTTCATAATTCATTCCTCCTTGAAACGTGCAATCTTCGCAACGTTTTTTGTTAGATTCAGTATAACATCCATTTTCGCAAAAGTCAATCATTTTCCATGTAGCAACACGTTTTTTGTACCCTATGTCAAAAACGCACTCCCTGCTTTGTGCATATCGCAAAAAGCAAAGCAAGGACCGTTCCCGAGGGAACGGCCCTTGCCTTATGGTTTATCTGATTTTCATCAGATTGCTTGAAGAATTAGTCCTTCTTGCGAGCAGCGATGGTAACCCATGCGCCAGCCAGGATCATCGTAGCGATAGCGCCGATGGTCAGAGCGGACTTGCAGCCACCCTCTTCGGTGGTGTCGTCGCCGGGCTTCTGCTCGTCGCCGGGCTTCTGCTCGTCGTTGGGCTTGTTGGGCTCGTCGGGCGTCTTTTCAACGTCAGCATCGCAGTTATCGCACTTGCCGTTGTTGTCAGCGTCGGTGTGATCGGTGCAAGTAGGAGGAGTCTGAGGACCGTTTGCCTCGTAGGTAGCGATAGCGATCTCAGCAGCATCCAGCTTAGCGGTCAGGCCATCTTCCTCGAAGTACTTCTTGATGGAGCGAGACAGCTCGTCGTACTCAGCTCTTGCAGCTGCAGCAGCAGCCTTCATAGCCTCGTAGTTAGCAGCAGTGATCTCGGTGGTCAGTGCGTTGATCGCATCGATCAGAGACTGATGCTCAGCCATCTTTTCAGCCTTCTCAGCTGCGTTATCTTCGTAGGTCTTCAGAGACTTCTCAGCCTTATCCAGATAACCGTAGAAACCTGCGGTCTCAGCGATCTTCTTGTTCTCATCGGACAGCTTATCGTAGTTAGCTCTTGCAGCCTCGATCTGAGCCTTAGCAGCTGCATAGTTGTCCTTGGTGATGTTCTTGGAAACGCGGTAGTCGTTCAGAGCCTTCAGCTCAGCAACCAGATCAGCGTAGTTCTTTTCGAATTCGATTCTGTTGATTTCATCCTCAATCTCTACCATAGCCTCGTAGTCGGTCAGGCGGATGTTGTCGATCTTCATGGTGAATCTTTCCGCAGAATCATCGGGCATGGTTGCAGCAACCCAGAACATACGGATAAAGTCGATGTGAGCAGGATCGAAGGGACCGTAAGAACCCTCGGTTGCGCCCATGTCGGACAGAGAGATTCTAACGTGGTTCCAACCAACCTTAGCCTCGCCGGAAGACTTCAGTTTGTCAAAGACCTTCTTCCAGGAGTAGTTCTTCTCACCCTGGTCGCAGCCACCGCCGGAGCAGATCTCGATGGAGTCGCCGTCCGTGAAGACGATCTCATCCAGCATAGCCAGGTCGGACAGGTACAGCTCGAATTCCAGAGTATCCATGCCGGTAGCATCCACAGGGTAAGGCAGATTGAGCTGAGAAACGATACCGTTCTTCATGTCAATGCTCAAGCAACCGGAACCGGCCGTTGCGTTCTCAAAGTCAACAACGTACTCGGGAGCGGACCACAGCTCGTTACAACCACTCAGAGGAACCTTGTGAGCATCACCGGTATCCTCGAGAGCGTTCTTCTGAGCGTCGGTCAGCGGGATGTAAGCGAGATCCAGCTTAATGGGAGTATCAACCCATACGCGGCCACCGTTACCGCCGACGGTAACAGCATCGCCGATCTTGATGTACAGCACGCCTGCTTCTTCAGCAGCAGCAGCCAGCGCGGAAGCATTGAAATTAACCAGTGCCTTGTCAGCAGTTTCTTCGCTCTTACCGATGGTGATCCAGTTCTCACCGTCAACGGAAGCCTGAACGTGGTACTGTGCGTTGATGGTTACAGTCCAAGTGATGGACTTCAGGTTCTCAACGTCCTTGGAGATATCGTACTTGTAAATCCAGTATCTGTTCTCGTCAGCGTAACGGCTGTCAGCCAGGTCGTTCGCCTTCATCTCGTGCAGGTAAGGAGCCTCATCAGCAGACAAAATCTTGAAGGAGGTGATCTCGTGCTTCATTGCAGCTGCATTGAGGTAATTAACGCTCAGGATAACAGAATTGGTGTTGGGAATTGCGCCGCCCCAACCGTCCGTGGGAACAGCGTCAGTGATCTTAACGTAAACGGTCTCAACAACGCCGGAAATGTCGATGTACTTGGACAGGTCGATGGACGTAGTAACAGCCTCGGTAGGACCATGCTCGCCGCCCTCGGTGCCGTCCCAAACCAGAACGTCAACCCAGTTGGAGCCATCCTTAGAAGCGGAAACCTTATACTGACCCTGCAGAGGAACGGAGAAGAACATGGTCTCCAGGTTCTCGGTTCTCTTCAGATCATACTTGTAAACGATCTCAGCGTTACCGTCTGCGAAACGAACGGTACCGGCGTCATTGAGGTTACCCTCCTTGACCAGGTACTGCTTCTCAGCAGTAGTGTTAACGTTAAATACGTAGGTATCGGTGGTTTCGAACTCGGGGATATCATAGATAACGTCCAGAGTTACGGGGGTGTCATAGTGAACCATGGAACCCCAGCCGCCGCCGGTGTAAGCGTCTTCGAACTTAACGTAGATGGTGTCACCCAGCAGGATGCCATCTTCGTCAACGATGTACTTGCTCAGATCGAATGCGCGGAATGCCTTTTCGAGGTTGTTGGGGTTCTTAGCCTCGTCTGCGGCTGCTCTTGCATCCTCAAACAGGTAGACGTCTTCCCAGAACTCGCCGTCGGTGGATACGGACAGGTGGATCTGGCCGCCAAACTTACCGGACAGAACAGCGCCGGTAGCAGTTGCATGGTTTTCGATGGGGAATGCGTACATAGCAACGCCGTCGCCCTCGGTGCGGAAGTGGCCATCTCTCTCGGAGATCTTCCAATCGCCGTATCTGTAAGCGTCGGTATCAGGCATGAAGGAGATGATCTCTCTAGCCTGCAGAACGTCGCCACGAGCGCTGGTCTTCAGCGTATTCTGGCCATCCCAGAACTTAACGTTATCGAAAGCAACGATGAACTCGTCACCCTCGAACTGCAGAGGATTCTGGTTGTACATTCTGAAGCAGTTAATATAAGTAGGCTGCAGCTTGCCACCGGTCTCATCGGTGAACAGGGACAGAGGAATGATAACGTGGTTCCAACCGTCCTTCAGACCCATAGACTCATTGTCGCCGGTGTACATCTTGTAGGAAAGCTCTTCCTTGTCAGGCTCACCACCGGAGGTCAGTTCCAGATAAATGTCCTTTGCGAAGGGGAATGCGGAAGCATCGGAGATGTACAGATCGAACTCGATGAACTTCATACCGGTGATGTTAACAGCGGTATTCTTAGCGTTCTGATACTGCAGAACCATGCCTGCAGCGGGAACGGTAGAGGTGTACTTGGTACCCATGACAGACTGCATGGTCAGGATATCCTTATCCTCTTCCTCATCGTAACCGGTAACCTTAATGATGTTCAGTGCGGAAGCGGTACCGCCCCAGCCCTTCTGGTCAGGGTTACAATCGGAAACCATGAGAACGATGTTGCCATCAGCATCCTCGAAGCGAACGTTGTCAATTGCAACGGTGAAGCCGTCGGGAGCAGCAAAGTCCTGCATGTTGAAGAAACGGAACCAGTTCCAGCTCTCAGGTCTGTAGGGAGGATTTGCGTTGTTGGATTCCAGTCTCTTAGCGACGTCCAGAACAACGGTATTCCAACCGGTCTTCAGGCCACCCTCGATGTGGTCGCCCATTCTCTGGTTGGACCACTGAATCTCCTCAGCGTCACAGTTACCGCCGGAGGTCAGCTCGATCTCGAAGGGAATATCCTTCATCAGCTCAGCGTCGGAAACGTACAGCTCGAACTTGAAGGTGGTAGCTGCAGAGGTATCGTAGCCCTTAGGAGCACCGGTGATGGTATCCAGGTCAAAATAGGTCAGAACGTTTGCGAAGGGGATCTTGTCACCGGGCTGCCAGATCTTGGAGATGGAGCCGGTGTTTGCAGGATCGTCATTGCACTTCAGAGTGGTGTCACCAGTCCAAGCCCAACCGTCAATGGTTGCGTCGCAGTTGGTCAGGGTGATTTTGTGAGGAGCAACCTCAGCGCCGCCGTTGGTCAGGCCGTTGTTGAACTCCAGGTTGTCGATAGCGAGGATGAACTCTTCGCCCTCTTCAACGGTAACCTTGTCTTCGCTATTGAAGAAGACTCTCAGGAACTTCCAAGCAGTCTTGTCAAAGTTGCCATTCTTTCCGTTGAAGTTAGCCTCGATGTCCAGACGGACATGGTTCCAGCCGTCAGACAGGGGGTACTTCGCCTCGAAGCTGATCTCGTCAGCATCGATGCCGCCGGAAGCCAACTCGACGATCATGGTCTTGCCCTGATATGCAGAAGCATCGGACAGGTACAGATCGAACTCCACGTACTTCATGCCGCTGATGTCAAGAGTCTCAGCTGCCCAGTAGTGGAAACGATAGCCAATAACGGGGAAGGTTGCAGGACCGGTGATAACGTCACCAGCTGCCTTTTCGACTTCCTTGCCCTCAGGAATCTCGACGACCTTGTAGGTGTTGTCGTCGTTTCCGTTGTTGGTCAGAGACCAACCGGGCTTTTCGGGTTTGTAAAATTCTTCAGCAACGTCGGTACCATCGGATACCAGGATGCTGTTGGGGGTATTACCGGCAGATGCCGCGCCTACAGATACGATCATCGTAGCTGCAAGAGAAAGCACCATAGTCAAAGCCAGCAAAACCGCTAAAAACTTTTTCATGATAAAAAAGCCTCCTTAATTGTATTTTGCCACTCGCTCTGGGAGTGGTGGTCAGCATATAGTATATCATTTCCCATGAAAAATGTCAAGTTGTTTTGGCGGTGCAAGATTTTTTTTGTGATGTATGCTCAATTTCGAGAACTTTTTTTGTGCAAAGCGAATAGCCAAAACCGAGCGTTTTCATTTAACCGTCACACAGTTCCAAAAAACAGGTAAAGCCCCGCTGAAAATAAGCGGAGCTTGTATTTTCACCCTCATCATTCAAAACCAAAAAGGAGTGTCACAAGGACACCCCTTCTTGGTTTGCCTCTGTCTCGCCACGACGAAACCGAGGTTTTAACTCACATTTTCAGGAGAAAATTAATCTTCTTTTTTGCGAGCAGCGATGGTAACCCATGCGCCAGCCAGGATCATCGTAGCGATCGCGCCGATGGTCAGAGCGGACTTGCAGCCACCTTCTTCGGTGGTGCCGTCGCCGGGCTTCTGCTCGTCACCGGGCTTCTGCTCGTCGTTGGGCTTCTGCTCGTCATCGGGCTTCTTCTCAACGTCAGCATCGCAGTTATCGCACTTGCCGTTGTTGTCAGCGTCAACGTGCTCGGTGCACTCAGTCTTGGGAGCCTCAGGCTTTTCGGCGGGCAGAGCAGCCTCAGCAGCAGTCAGATGTGCCAGGTAGCCGTTGTCTTCCAGGAACTTCTTATCGGATCTTACCAGAGCCTCGTATGCTCTTCTTACAGCCTCGATCGTAGCCTTAGCCTCATCGTAGTTGTCGTGAGTGAAGGCGGATGCATCCTTGTATGCTGCAAGTGCTTCCATAGAAGCGATGATATCCTTCAAGGATTCAGCCTTGGCCAGAACCTCTTCATACTTTTCAATGGGCTTGAAAGCATCGGAGATCTTGCGAGCGTATCCCTTATCGGTAAGTACCGTCTGCTCATCCTCGGGCAGTGCGTCATACTGAGCCTTAACAGCGTCGTACTGAGCCTTAACAGCCGCGTAGTTTTCAGCGGTCACGGTGGAGTCAGCGATGCTCTGCAGAGCGTCGATCTCAGCCAGCAGGTCAGCCAGCTTCTCCAGAACCTTCTGAGCTTCAGCTTCCTTGGCAGCCTCTTCCTGTGCAGCCTTATCGGTCAGACGGAAGTTATCCAGCTTCAGGATCCAATCCTGATCGCAATCGTCCGGATATACCCAGTAGAAACGGATGAAGTTGATCGCGGAGATATCGAAGGGACCCTTCGCACCGTCGTTGGCTTCCATGTTCTTGATCTTGATGGCAATGTGGTTCCAACCAACCTGAGCGTCGGCCAGTGCATACTTGGTAAAGTTACGCAGGTTGTAAGCAACCTCTGCCTGGTCGGAGGTACCGCTGGAGGTCAGCTCAATCGCGCCATCGGTATCGGAGAAGTACTCAACGATAGCGAGGTCGGACAGGTAGATGTCGAACTCGAGGGTATCCATGCCGGTAGCGTCGATGGGAGTCTCGAAGTGCTTTTCGGGAGCCATAACGTCAACGCGGTCCTTCAGGTTAATGCTGATACAGCCGGAACCTGCAACCTGGTTCTTGTTATCAACAACCCACTTATTGAAGCTGTCGCCCTTGTCCCAACCGGAGTTCCAGCCCCACAGAGGAACGGAATGCTCGGTCTTGGTTGCTTCTTCAGCATCCAGTTCAGCAGCAGTCTTCTGAGTGAAGCACAGGTTAGCAATACCAACCTCGAAGAAACCGTCAGCCTTCAGCGTAGAATCGTTGTACCAACGGATAAAGTTCCAACGGGTAGGATCGAACTCACCGTTCTTTGCAGTGAACTCGTCCAGGCTCCACTTCACGTGGTTCCAACCGTCAACCCAACCGGTATCTCTACCGAAGAACTTCTTAGCGCTTTCTTCCTTATCGGAAGTGCCGCTGGAGGTCAGCTCGAAGCTGAACTCAACGTCTGCGAGAACCGCAGCACTAGAAACGTAAACATCAAATTCGATGAAGTCAGCACCGGAGATATCAATAGCCTCTGCCTTCTTGCCGCCTTCATTGTAACGGAACATGAAACCGCCAGGGCCAAAGGAGCCGCCGTTACCGTAGACTCTGATCTGGGCATACTTCTCGTGGAAGTTCTCTTCTACCCAGCACTGATCCCAGTAAGACTTTTCCATAGGAATGACAATGGCAGTCGTCTCGGGCTCGTCGGGCTCGACGGGCACGTCAGGAATGTCCGCAGACGCATACGCTTCTACGAGCTTCTTCTGCTCTTCTACAGAGGAGAAGTCAGGAGAGAACTTCGAGAAGTCAGCGTTGAGATCGCC
The DNA here is from genome assembly GCA_045613985.1 of Eubacteriales bacterium. Classification (GTDB taxonomy): domain Bacteria; phylum Bacillota; class Clostridia; order Oscillospirales; family CAG-272; genus SIG644. Next base: position 15,995 of record JAZLCA010000020.1, read on the forward strand.
GCAACCCTTCATGCTGTTCAGGAAACCGTGGATATAGCTTCTGATCGAAGTTCTTGCGTTTGCGCTTACGCCGATCGCAGAGGTATCACCTTCGATCATCTTTTCCAGTGCGGTATATGCATCGGTGATATATGCGCTCGTTGCATCGGGGTTGGTTGCCTTCAGGTGGTTCAGCATGTACTTCCACAGCCAGTTCCACTTTGCCAGCATTTCAGCATTTGCCAGTGCCTTCTTAACGGGTGCGCTGCTATCGCCCTGGAAGTTTTCCTTGGTAGCAGTTACTTCGCCGTACTTGTTGAAGTCAGCCAGGAATGCATCACCCAGCTCCTTGAAACCTTCAACTTCATTCGTCTCGGGTACTTCGGGTTCCTCGGGTGTTTCGGGAGCCTCGGTGTTATATACGGTAAACTCAATGTTGGTGATTGCAACTTCCAGATACTCACCAATGGTCAGCTCGGTATCGTTGTACCAACGGATGTAGTTCCAAGCGGTAGCGTCAAAGTCGCCGCCCGTCTTTTCGTTGAACTCAGCCAGATCCCACTTGACGTGGTTCCAACCGTTCGTCCAGCCGGCATCCTTACCGGTGAACTTCTTAGCGATCTCCTGCTTGTCAGCAGTACCCTTAGAGGTCAACTCGAAGCTGAACAGAACGTCTGCGATAGCGTTAACGTCAGAAACGTAAACGTCAAACTCAACAAACTGCATTGCGGAGATATCGGTGGGGGTAGCTTTGTTGTTCTCACCATAGGTGAACATAAAGCCGCCTGCGCCGTGCTTAGAGCCGGCAGTCCAGAAACCTCTGTAACGAACGTTACCGTTGTCCTTGAAGTTTTCCATTTTTTCGCCGGGGTTCCAGGGACCGTCAACGGAAACTTCGATAGAATGCTTGTACAAAGGAGCGGGACCGGTGAACTGAAGATTTGCGATTGCAACTTCCAGATACTCACCAATGGTCAGCTGGGTGTCGTTATACCAACGAATGAAGTTCCAACGGGTAGGATCGAACTCACCGTTCTTTGCAGTGAACTCGTCCAGGCCCCACTTCACGTGGTTCCAACCGTTAACCCAACCGGTATCTCTACCGAAGAACTTCTTAGCGCTTTCTTCCTTGTCGGCAGTACCGCCGGAGGTCAGCTCGAAGCTGAACTCAACGTTTGCGATAGCGTTAACGTCGGAAACATATACATCAAATTCAAGATATTCCATACTGGAAATATCAACGGGCTCAGCCTTTTTGCCCTCGCCGTAGCAGAACATAAAGCCGCCGGCACCGTGGGAGGAACCTGCGCTCCAGAAACCTCTGTAGCGAACGTTCTCCTTGTCCTTAAAGGACTCCTTGAACTCACACTCAGTCCAAAGGCTGTCCATAGAAACGCCGATAAGCGTTTCTCCGGCATCCTCTGCGCCTACGCTGATAACAACGTTAGCTGCCAGCGAAAGGATCATCAGAATTGCCAGAATACCTGATAAAAACTTTTTCATACTCAAAAGCCTCCTTGAAAAATTCACCAACTTAAATGGTGACACATTAAGTTTATCATGATTTTTGTAGAATGTCAACAAATTATGCCCTCAATCGCTTGCGCTTTTTATATGCATTTTTTATAAGCTCCATTTATTTTTTTTATAATCGCATCAAACCGCTTTTTTCACTGGCCCGGAACACATCAAAAAAGCAGATTTTCTCAAAGAAAATCTGCTTTTTTGATACTCAAATCTCACCGTCGTAGATACGATCCGTTTCGCGCGGATTCATACGAGCAAACATCAGGATCATACACACGGTAACCGCCACCGCAAGAACAGCGGTAAAAATGACGGTCGGCGTATCCCACCAGTGGCCGTCGCCCAGCGTTGGGAGAAGCGCACCGCAAAAATCGTAGACGGCATGAAGAAGCACGCACAGCCACAAATTGGCCGTTTTGAACAATACGACGGCGCACATCGCTCCGATCAGGAAGGAATACCCTACCTGCATCAATACCGCTCCGGGACTTGCTCCCGCCAAAAGATTGACGGCGTGCATGGCACCAAACACCGCCGAGGACAACAAAATACTCCAAAGCAATCCCTTATGAGTGGCCCTGCGGGATTCGGCAAAGCGCAAAAGGATCACGCCCCGAAAGGTAATCTCTTCGAACAGACCGATCGCCAACGATTCCAGAGCGAACCAGATCCAGTACTTCGGTGCGCCGTGAACGATATAGGCATCGCCCCATATCAAAGATAGGATGGGAAGATTGTTGATGACCACCGCAAACGCGGGGAGACTGTACAGCAACGAGCGGCCAAACGGTGCACGGAAGGGATGGAGAACGTGGTAACCTTGTGTCAGCAAAATGACAAGGAAGACGCCCGCCGCCACAAAGCGACTCAACGACATTCGCATAAGCGGCAACAATACGGTGTCCTCGGTCAAGGGCTTGCCGTACTCCAACCACAATAACACGGGGGTCGCAGCAAGGATGGCGGCAAAGGGCAGCCACCGCCGCCATGTCCGCAAAAGAGAAGTCTTACTCATGCGCCGCTCCCTTCCCTGTCGCAGCGCGACGATCCAAATACACCTCGGCCAGCAGAAGCGCAACGCCGCCCAGCATCAAAAGCAGAGCAAACAACTGTGAAGGAGAGAGGAAGGAAACGATGGTCTGGCCGCGATCATCCGCCCGCAGATACTCAACCAAAAAGCGCCACAGACCATAGACCAACATATACGTCGGCATCTGATGTCGAATGCCTTTTTTCATCATGAGCAAAAGTCCGCCGCACAGAGCGAACAGGAACAGCGCTTCGTACAGCTGAACGGGCACGACACGGCCGCCCGCGCCCACCATATAAATGCCATACCATGCATCGGTCTTGGCGCCGTGGCAGCATCCCGCCATCAAGCAACCGATACGTCCCAGACCGTGCGCTACCGTGATCGCGGCAGGAGCCATATCCAGCACGTCGCGGAAATGCGCCTTGTGGTAGCCGTCGGGATAGCGAAAATGCCCGATGCCAAAATAGAGAGAAATAAACGTAATGGTACCACCCAAAAGACCGCCAAAGAAGGTAGCCCCTGTCGAGGTGCTAAGCTCGTAATGACCGGATTCGATCATATTGTACAGTCCCTGGATCAGCACAGCCGCGCCGTAGCCCAGCACAACGGAAGTAGGAACGAGCGCGAGAATATCATTCTGTAATTTCGCCCGCAAACCTCTCATATCGCCCTGAAGGCGCAAAAGCAGAAGGCAGACCACCACCCCCGCCGTGATGGCAAGGCTGTACAGGTCGATGCCCAAAAACAATTCGTATGGATACATAGCGTATCTCCTTCCCTTTCCCAAAATATTCTCAAGCCGCGGGCGCAACAAGTGCGCCCCACGCATATCATTCCGTTAAGGCGTGCAAGACCGCCCCCGAATTTCAGAGGCGCTCGTTCGCGTCCTAACACGAAGGGGGTGTCGAAAATCGACACCCCTTTGTGGTTCATCCTCTGCCCCGCCTCGCGGCGGGGCATTGGAGTGTGGTTTTAATGGTTAGAAGAGATTAGTCTTCCTTCTTGCGAGCAGCGATGGTAACCCATGCGCCAGCCAGGATCATCGTAGCGATTGCACCGATGGTCAAAGCGGACTTGCAGCCACCCTCTTCGGTGGTGTCGTCGCCGGGCTTCTGCTCGTCGCCGGGCTTCTGCTCATCGTCAGGCGTCTTCTCAACGTCAGCATCGCAGTTATCGCACTTGCCGTTGTTGTCAGCGTCGACGTGCTCAGTGCACTCGGTCTTGGGAGCCTCAGGCTTTTGAGCGGGCATTGCAGCCTCAGCAGCCTCAAGGATATCGATGTAACCCTTATCGCCCAGAACTTCCTTATCCTTTCTACCCAGAGCATCAACAGCAGCTCTTGCAGCCTCGATGGCAGCCTTAGCCTCGTCGTAGTTCTCGTAAGTGAAGGCAGAAGCTTCCTTGTAAGCATCGAGAGCCTGCAGGCTAGCGATCAGATCCTTCTGTGCTGCCAGGATATCAAGAACTTCCTGATAATCCTCGATTGCGTTGTTAGCTCTTACCAGAATCTGCTTGCAATCAGTCAGAACTGCCTGAGCCTCAGCGGACAGAGCGTCGAACTTAGCCTTGCAATCGCTGTACTGAGCCTTCAGGGAGTTGAAGGTAGCGTCATCAGCGATACCGGACTCGTACTTAGGCTTCAGACCTTCGATGTTCTTGATCAGACCAGCGTTTTCGGTCTTAACCTGCTCTTCAAATTTAGCCTGTTCTTCAGCAATAACCTTCTGAGCATCGGTCATGCGGAAGTTATCCAACTTCATGATCCAATCCTGATCGGTAGGATTCTTCATACCGGACCAGAAGAAGCGGATGTAGTTGATAGAAGCCAGATTGAAGGGACCGAAGTCACCGGGAGTCTCGGACATAGCGGACAGCGGGATAGAAACGCGGTTCCAACCAACAACGGGGTTGTTAGCCTTGATGCGGTCGACCAAAGAGGCCAGAGAGATTGCCTTTTCACCCTTGTCGCAGGTGCCGCCGGAGCAGATCTCGATTGCACCGGAGTTGGTGTTATCCTTCAGGTGATCCAGGATAGCCAGATCGGACAGGTAGAGTTCGAACTCCAAGGTGTCCATACCGGTTGCGTCAACAGCATCGAACTTCTTGGAAGGAGCGTGAGTATCCTTAATGCCCTTGAGGTTGATGGAGATACAGCCGGAACCTGCAACCATGTTATCGTTGTCGGTTTCGTATACATCGCCCCAAGTCTTGTTTGCGCCCCACAGAGGAACGGAGTGCTCGGTTCTGGTAGCCTCGAGAGCATCCTTTTCAGCATCGGTCATGGGGATGTAGTCTACCAACAGGGTAACGGGGGTATCACCGTAGATACCACCACCCCAACCGTCGGAGGTGTCAGCGTCACAGATCTTCAGGTAGAAGGTTGCGTTTGCGATGGTGCCGTCCTCACCAACCAGGAAGGAGGTCAGGTCGTACTCGCGCAGCAGAGGAGCAGAGTTGGAAGTATCGCTGGCAACGTTGACCCAGTTCTTGTTATCGAAGGAGATGTCCAGCTTGAATTCCTGGCAGGTCTTAGCCTTCCAAATAACACTCTGAACCTTATTTACGTTCTTAACGGTGTACTTGTAGGTGTAGTGGTTGTTAGCGTCAGCGTAGCGGTGAACGTTATTCCACTTACCGGTGTTCTCGATCAGGTATGCCTTTTCGTCCTCGGACTCGATCTTGAAGGAGATCTTCTCCTGCTCAACGACAACCTCGGGAACGATGGGGGTCTGGTCAGCCTTTGCGTCGTAAACAACGGTCAGGTGGACCTCGCCACGGGTGATCTGACCACCATTACCATTAGAGGTAATGCAGTCACCAACTCTGAAGTACAGAGTCATAGTCTTAGCAACAGCCTCAGCCATAACGGACAGATCGAACTTGCTGTACTTAGCACCGCCGCCTGCCTCGTTCTTAGCGATCTCAACCCAGTTCTTACCGTCAGCGGAAGCCCACAGGTGGAGCTGACCACCGAAGTTACCCTCAAGGGTAATGGACTCGACGCCGCGGAAAGCAGTCAGGTTGTACTTGTACTGGAAGTACTGAGAACCGTCAGCAAATCTCAAGCTGCCGTTCCAGTTAGCGGTGTAGTCGGGATCGAGGTACTGGAACTCGCTCGTACCGTTATCAACAGTGAAGATGTACTTATCGGTCTTCTTATCCTCAGAAGGAGCTTCTACGTAGGAGGTGAACTCAAGGTTGGTAATAGCAACCTCAAGGTATTCGCCGATGGTCAGCTTGGTATCGTTGTACCAGCGGATGTAGTTCCAGCGGGTAGGATCGAACTTACCGTTTGCAACGGAGAATTCTCTCAGATCCCACTTAACGTGGTTCCAGCCGTTAACCCAGCCAGTCTCAGCGCCCTTGAACTTGCGAGCGCTCTCTTCCTTGTCGGCAGTACCGCCGGAGGTCAGCTCGAAGCTGAACTCAACGCCAGCGATAGCAGCAACGTCGGATACGTATACGTCGAACTCGATGAACTGCATGTTGGAGATATCAACAGGCTCAGCCTTCTTGCCCTCACCGTAGGAGAACATGAAGCCGCCGGCGCCATGAGAGGAACCTGCAGTCCAGAAGCCTCTGTAGCGAACGTTTGCCTTATCCTTGAAGGAATCCTTCAGTTCGCACTCAGTCCACTTGCCATCCATGGGAACGACGATGGACTGCTTGTTGGGATCTACTTCGGGCTCATCGGGCTCATCGGGAACATCGGGCTCGTCGGGCTCATCGGGAGTCTGGGAAGCCTTGTACTGTTCCAGAAGCTTTGCCTGCTCTGCTACAGAAGAGAAGTCAGGGGAGAACTTCGAGAAGTCAGCGTTGAGATCGCCGCAACCCTTCATGCAGTTCAGGAAACCGTGGATGTAGCTTCTGATGGAGGTTCTGGCGTTAGCGCTTGCGCCGATCGCAGAGGTATCACCGGCGATCATTCTTTCCAGTACAGAGTATGCATCGGTGATATATGCACTCGTTTCACCTGCATTTACTTCCTGCAGATGAGCCAGCATATACTTCCACAGCCAGTTCCACTTTGCCAGCATTTCAGCGTTTGCCAATGCCTTCTTAACAGGTGCGCTACTGTCACCCTGGAAGTTTTCCTTGGTGGCATTCGTTTCACCGTACTTGTTGAAGTCAGCCAGGAATGCATCACCCAGCTGTGCGAAAGCCTCGCTGTCAACTTCGGGAATTACGGGCAGCTCAATTTCAGGAGCTCTGTCGTTGGTGAAGCGGACGTTAGCAAATGCCATGGTCAGCTCGCCATTGACAGTGATAGCATCATTGTTGAACAGACGCAGCATGTTGAATGCCTCAGGTCTGAACGCGCCCTGACCGGCAGTGTCAGTCAGATCAGCAATAGTAAACTTAACACGGTTCCAACCGTTCTTCAGGCCCAGATCAGCGCCCTTGAACATCTTACCGATTTCTTCCTTATCCGGAACACCGGAGGAGGTCAGCTCGAATACGAAGTTGGTGTTAGCGATAGCAGCTGCATCGGAAACGTACCAGTCGAACTCAAAGTACTTCATACCGGTAGTATCCAGAGTAACCTCAGCACCGGGCAGGTACAGGAAGTTGAAGCCAGCGCCGCCGCCGATGTCGGAGGTGAACTTAGCACCCTGTGCCAGAGTATCACCAATGTAGATAGGAGTACCGTTTCTCTCCCAACCCTTCATATCGGGGTTGACATTGGAGAGAACTGCAACCTGTTCATTACCCTTGGTAAAGCGCAGGTTATCTACTGCGATAGTCAGACCGTTAGCACCGGTGGTGAACTCACCGCCCTGTGCCGCAGGCTGGTTGTAAATACGGAACCACTTAATGTTGGCCAGATTGATGTCACCACCAACCTTGTTCAGGCTGCTGAAAGGCATAACAACCTTGTTCCAACCAGCCTTCAGACCGCCCTCGATCAGAGCGCCAACCTTACCGGTTGCGTTCAGCTCTTCGGTATCGCAAGATACGGAAGCGATCTCGATCTCAAGCGTAGCAGCATCAATACCAGTGGTATCGGATACGTAGAAATCAAACGTAAGAGCATCAGCCTCGGATGCATCTACGGGAGTAGAAGGCTTATACTCAACATAGATATCGCAGAACTTAACGAGAGTGTTAGCCTTGTAGGTCTTGGATACGGAAACGGTCTGGTTCAGCTCGAAGTTAGGAGCCCAATCCCAACCCTCAACCGTAGTACCGGGAACGGGCAGGAAGACCTGAGGAGCGGGTGCGAGGCAATCGCACTCATCTGCCTCATCATCTGCGAAACGCAGGTTAGCGATAGCCAGAGTCAGCTCGCCGTTAACCTTGATTTCGGGATCGTTGAACAGACGCAGGAAGTTGAACTTCGTGGGATCCATCTTGTTGCCGCCTGCGGTAGCTTCCAGCTTATCCAGCTCGAAGCGAACATGGTTCCAACCATCCTGCAGGCCCAGATCAGCGCCCTTGAAGATCTTGCCGCTCTCCTGATTGTCGGGCAAACCGGAGGAAGTCAGCTCGAATACGAAGGTGGTGTTAGCGACAGCAGCTGCATCGGAAACGTACCAGTCGAACTCGATGTACTTCATCTTGGAAACGTCACGGGTAACTTCAGCACCGGGCAGGTACAGGAAGTTATAGCCTGCGCCGCCGGGAACGTTTTCAGTAAAGACACCGCCCTGTGCCAGGACGCCATCAACCATAATGGGAGCACCGTTTCTTTCCCAACCCTTCATATCGGGGTTAACATCGGAAAGCAGTGCAACCTGCTCACCAGCCTTGGTGAAGCGCAGGTTATCCAGCGCGATGGTCAGACCGTTAGCGCCGGTAGTGAACTCGCCGCCATTCTGAGGAGGCTGGTTGTAAATACGGAACCACTTGATGTTGCTCAGGTTGATCTGACCGCCAACGGAGATCAGCTTATCAAAAGGCATCACAATGGTGTTCCAGCCGGCCTTCAGGCCGCCCTCGATCAGGGCGCCAACCTTACCGGTTGCGTTCAGCTCTTCGGTATCGCAAGATACGGAAGCGATCTCGATCTCAAGCGTAGCACCATCAATACCGGTGGTATCGGATACATAGAAATCGAACGTAAGAGCATCTGCCTTGGAAGCGTCTACGGGCTTAGCAGGCTTATACTCAACATAGATATCGCAGAACTTAACGAGAGTGTTAGCTGCGTAAGTGTTGGAAACGGAAACCGTGTTGTTCAACTCAAGGTTTGCCTTCCAACCCCAACCGGGAACGGTAGTACCGGGCTTCGGCAGGAAAATGTCGTGAGGAACGTGGCAGTTCTTGCAATCGCCAGCCTCATCATCGGTGAAACGAACGTTATCAAGAGCAATGGTCAAAGAACCGTCAACCGGGATAGCGTCGTGGTTAGCAATACGGAACCAAACAACATCCTTCGCATCAAAGGTACCGCTTGCAGTGTTGGACATATCAGCCAGCGCCCACTTTACATGGTTCCAACCGGTGGTCCAACCCTTCTCGGGAGCCTTGAATGCATTGATGCCCAGCTCGTTGGTTTCAGCAGAGGAGCCGGAGCGAAGTTCGAGCATCAGCTGAACGTTTGCAAGAGCATCGATATCAGAAACATAGATATCGAACTCAATGTACTTCATAGCGGAGATGTCCAGCTTCAGGCTCTGGTTACGGAACGTAAAGTAACCGCCGGCACCGATGTCGGAGGTCCAGGTCTGACCCATAACCTTCAGATCATCCAGAACCAGAGGTCTTGCGTTCTTCTGCCAGCCGTTCATGTTAGGCTCGCACTCAGACATAACAGCAACCTCAGCGTCGCCCTTCAGGAAGCGAACGTTATCGATAGCTGCGCTCAGACCGTTTGCGCCGCAAATGATATTCTCAGCATTGTACAGACGGAACCAGTCGATCTTGGTGAAGTCTGCACCGTTGCCGGTCTTACCCATGGAAGCGATGGGCAGCTTAATGGCGTTCCAGCCCTCGACCAGCTTGCCGCCCTCGACCAGAGCGTCCAGCGTGCCGTTGTAGGTAGCCTCATAGGCATCGATAGCACCGTAGCCACCGGTACCCAGCTCGATCTGGAACTGCTTGCCAGTAACAACGGAGGGATCGGAGATCCACATGTCAATGGCAAAAGTGTCTGCAGTAGAGACATCGAAGCTGACGCAACTGCCATCTTCCTTCTCAACAATCCAGAACATGTTGTAGTGGTTGACACCCAGATTAGCGTTAGCGTCCCACTTGCGCAGCAAGCAGGCGTTAGTGCCATCGGGAGTCTTCAGATCGAAGTGGGCATTCCACTTCTCGGGGGTGATTTCCCAACCGGGAATCTCATGATCGATGCTGGGCACAACGATTTCGTGTGCGCCTGCATCCGCTTCTTTAGCTTCTGCGGCAAACGCGGTTACCATCGTGGTAGCAACCATGGAAATTACCATCAGAATCGCCAAAAAAGTCGACAAAAACTTTTTCATGATAAAAAAGCCTCCTTAAAAAATTCGCCATATGCTCAAGATATGGTGGTTGATTAAAGTATAGCATTTCCGTCTCAAATTGTCAAGAAAAATTCACATTCTTCTGTGCGATTTGTCGTGTTTGCGCAAATTCAGCACGGTGGTTTTGTGCATATAGAATAGGCATATTTCATTTTTTTTGCAAAGCTCGTTAAAAAAATATCAGTTGCACGATTTTTAGGATTTTTTTGTCAAAAAAAGCATCCAAAATGCCGATTTGCGGCATTTTGGATGCTTTTGGGTTTAATATATTAAATCCCGTTATGGCAATATTATTTTGGCTTATGCCTTACCGACCGAGCCGAACAGCTCCATCTTCTCCTTGACGGTCGCCTTGATGGCCTCATAACCGGGGGCGAGCACCTTACGGGGGTCAAAGCCCTTGCCCGACAGATCCTTGCCTGCCTCGATATAAGCGCGAGTAGCTGCAGTAAAGGACAGCTGGCACTCGGTGTTGACGTTGATCTTGGAAACGCCCAGGCTGATAGCCTTCTGGATCATTTCCGCAGGGATACCCGTGCCACCGTGCAGAACGAGAGGCATATCGCCCGTCAGCTGCTGAACAGCATCCAGCGTTTCGAAGGACAGACCCTTCCAGTTTTCAGGATACTTGCCGTGGATATTACCGATACCGGCTGCCAGCATATCGACACCCAGATCAGCGATCAGCTTGCACTCCTTGGGATCGGCGCATTCACCGGCACCGACGACGCCGTCTTCCTCGCCACCAATGGAGCCGACCTCGGCCTCAATGGACAGGCCCAGTGCATGAGCAACGTTAACAAGCTCCTGCGTCTTAGCAATATTTTCCTCGATGGGATAGTGCGAGCCGTCGAACATGATGGACGAGAAGCCCGCCTTGATGCACTTGTAGCAATCCTCGTAGGTACCGTGGTCGAGGTGGATGGCTACGGGAACGGTAATGTTCAAGGACTCGATCATAGCCTTGACCATATCGGCAACGACCTTAAAGCCGGCCATATACTTGCCCGCACCGGCGGAAACGCCAAGGATAACGGGAGAGTTGCATTCCTGTGCGGTGGTCAGCACTGCTTTGGTCCACTCGAGGTTGTTGATGTTGAACTGGCCAACGGCATAATGACCGGCCTTGGCCTTTTTGAGCATTTCTGCTGCGGATACTAACATAAGATAATCCTCCAATCAAAATCTATCAGCCTATTATACCAAATTGTGTATTTTTTGTCAAGGGTTGCGGCACGCTTTTCTCACATTTTAGCAGTTTTCCCTTCTCTTGTGCTTTTTATGCAAAAAGGACCTGCATCGGCAGATCCTTTCATTTTATTATATATACTGCAACAAGATCAATTCATGGACGTTTCTCCGTCGGAGCAAACGACCACGCAGCCCTCGACGTCCACATCCCACAGCACACCCTTCGGCAATTTGCTCCATTCTTCCTTGGTGCCGGAAAACTGGACGGTCTTGAGCGAGGTGCATCCGGCCAACGCGGCTTCGTCGATCGCCTTGACCGCGGCAGGCAGCGTCAGCGTTTCCAGCGAGGAACAAGCATCCAGCATACGGCGGCTCAACAGAGTCAGTTCCTCGGGCAGTCTCAGCTCCTTGAGAGCGGTACAGCCCTTGAACGCGCTTTCGCCGATCATACGGACGTCCTCTTCCGGCTTTTCAAACACCTTGGCATTGTCGGCAATGATGACCTTTTCCAGCGACGTGCAACCTTCAAATGCGCGGTCGCCGATGTACAGCACGCTTCCGGGGATCGAAACCGACTTGAGTCGGACACAGCCGCGGAAAGCATACAGCTCAATCGCCTGTACACCCTCGGCAATGGTCACGCTCGTCAGCGTCACGCAGTTATAAAAAGCGTTATTGGCAACCATCATCACAGGCTTGCCGCTATAGGTGGCGGGGATCACGATATCCGTCGTGGCGGCGTTACCGATGCCGGTGCAAATATAGCCGGTGCCGTCAGAGGTCAGCTTGTACTCCAAACCCGAGGTACCCGTCAGATTGCCCTCGGATTCGTTTTGCGCCGCTCTTGCTGTGCAACCAACCGGCAGCACAAGGCACAGAACGAGCAATATAATCAAAATTGTATTTCTTTTTAACATCTTGGTTGTTTCCTTCCGATGGTATGATCTTTGCGCCACACAGCAAATTTTGCGCGCACATTCGTACATCTGTTTTATTATATCACCAACACAGACAAAATGCAAGTGTTTTTTCATTGAAGATGGTGACAGATGGCTGAAATTTCGCAAAAAGACAAAAAGGGAGAGCGCATTTCCGTCTCTCCCTTTCGGTTTATTTCTTCATAACCGCCATCGCGCACCAATCGTTGTCCACAACGCGCTCAACGACCTTCAAGCCGTTAGCCTCTAAGGCCTCCACAACGTCGCCGCTACGCTCCAGAATAATACCCGAAACCAACAGCACCGTACCCTCGTGCATGAGCGCCCCCACGTCGGGCGACATACGGATGATGATATCCGCCACGATATTGGCCGTGATCAGATCGTAAGGATAGGAACGATCCACGTCGCGAAGCAGGTCGGACACCTCACAAGTCACGTTGGACAGACCGCTGTCCTTGATGTTCTCATTGGCAACACGAACTGCCACGGGGTCGATATCGTATGCACGGCACTGCCCTGCTCCAAGTTTCGCGGCGCAAATCGCCAAAATACCGCTGCCGCATCCCACGTCCAACATACGGCAAGCAGGCTTGGTATACTTTTCAAGAAGACCGATCACAAGGCGGGTGGTCTCGTGAGAACCCGTACCGAACGCCATACCGGGATCCATGCGGACAACGATCTCACCCGGCTGTTCGTCATAGCGCTCCCAAGCGGGAACGATCACCATTTTCTCTCCAATGTGGAGAGGCTTATAGTAAGCCTTCCAGGCGTTGGCCCAGTCCTCTTCGTTAACACCACCCAGCGTAACGGTAGCCTTGTCGGTCAAATTGGCAACCGCCAGACGATCTCGCAAAAAGGCCAGCTCGTCATTGCAGGGGCGATCGCCCGAAATGTAGACCGACACCGACGCAATGGTCTTATCTGCATTGAGGATCGATTCATCGATCAGATCGCCATAACAGCTTTTCAGATCGATATCGCTATAATCCTCGATCTGCAGCTGATTGCTGATCATGCTCATAATAGCAACGAGGTTATCCAGATGCTCCAGCGGCACCGTTACCTTGATTTGCGTCCACTCCTGGACATCTCCTCTGTCTTCACAACAATAATCTTTATCCAAGCTCATGTAACTGTTCCTCACTCTTATTTTTTATCGAAAATGCGCTTAAAAAAGCCGCTCTTTTTGCTGTAATTGTTCTCACCGCAGCTCTCGGCAAAGGCCCGCATGGCGTCCTTTTGCTTTTCATTGAGTCCGCGGGGAATCTCTACGTTGACCACAAAGATCAAATCTCCCCGGCGATTCTGGGTGCGGGGGACGGTAATACCCTTGCCGCGAACGGTGAAGGTAGTACCCGACTGCGTACCCTCGGGAATGGTATAGGCAAAATTGCCCTCCAGCGAGGGGACCTTAATCTCGGCGCCCAACGTTGCTTCCGCCACCGTAATGGGAACCTCGCAGTAAATATTGAAGCCGTCGCGCTCGAACACGGCATGATCCCGCACCGAAACGGTGATGATCAGGTCACCCGCAGGGCCGCCGTTCTTGCCGTCACAGCCCATGCCGCGCAGAGCGATTCTCTCGCCGCTGTCGATACCGGCAGGAATGTTGACGGTCAGTTTTTTGTTCTCGCGCTGCGTTCCCGTACCGCGACACTTCGAGCAAGCATCCTTGATGATCTTTCCCGTGCCTCGGCAACGGTCGCAGATGCCGGTAGACTGGAAGGACATCCCGCCCATGCGCTGAATGACCACCTTCTGCCCGCTGCCCTTACAATCGGGACAAGTCTCGGGCGTTGTACCCTTAGCGGCACCGTTGCCGTCACATTCGGGACATTTTGCGATGCGAGTGTAAGTGATCTCCTTTTTCGCGCCAAAGGCCGCCTCTTCAAAGGTGATGGTCAGGCGGACCGAAATATCGTCGCCCCGCATAGGCGCATTGGGATTACGGCGGCGAGAAGAACCGCCGCCAAAGCCGCCTCCGAAAATAGAGCCGAAAATATCTCCGATGTCGCCGAAATCACCAAAGCCGCCGAATCCGCCGAACCCGCCGCCGGCACCTCCGCCCATCGAAGGATCGAAGGCCGCGTGACCGTACTGATCGTATTTGGCCTTTTTATCCGCATCGGAAAGTACGCCGTAAGCCTCGTTGACTTCCTTGAATTTTTCTTCTGCCTCAGCATTCCCCGGATTCATATCGGGGTGATACTTCTTGGCCAGTGTTCTGTATGCTTTTTTAATTGCCGCGTCGTCGGCACTTTTGTCAATGCCGAGAACCTCGTAATAATCTCTTTTATCTGCCATAGTAAACCTCTGTTTGTGATGGATTGCCGTGAATATCAACGGGCACAAGCATCCTTTGTGCGCATGGATATTCACGCCAGGTCGAAATACGCCCTTGCGGGAAAGGGCAAAATTACCCTTTCCCGCAGGTATTTGAAAGAATTACTTGCTGTTATCCTCAAAATTGGTGTCGTAATAGGTGCCGTCGTTCGAAGCACCGCCGTTAGGCTCACCCTGCGCGCCGTTCTCTGCCTGTGCGCGGTACAGCTTCTCGGAAACGGCATAGAATGCCTTTTCGAGTGCCTCGGTGTCCGCCTTGATGGCGTCGGTATCATCCGTCTTGACCGTTTCCTTGAGCTTTTCGATGGCGGCCTTAACTTCAGTAAGATCGCTCTCGGCTACCTTATCACCGATATCGGCCAGCGTCTTTTCGCTCTGGAAGATGAGCGACTCAGCGTGGTTCTTGGTGTCGACAGCCTCTCTCTGCTTCTTGTCCTGCTCTGCGAACATCTCGGCATCGCGAACCGCCTTATCGATATCCTCCTTGCTCATGTTGGTGGAGGAGGTGATGGTGATGTGCTGCTCCTTGCCGGTGCCCTTGTCGAGTGCCGTTACGTTAACGATACCGTTGGCGTCGATGTCGAAGGTTACCTCGATCTGGGGTACGCCACGGGGAGCGGGAGCGATGCCATCCAGATGGAAGCGGCCCAGCGTGGTATTGCCGGCAGCCATTTCGCGCTCACCCTGCAACACGTGGATCTCAACCGAGGTCTGACCGTCCGCAGCGGTAGAGTAGACCTGGCTCTTCTTTACGGGAATGGTGGTATTGCGGTCGATGATTCTGTTGAATACACCGCCCAGCGTCTCAATACCCAGCGACAGAGGAGTAACGTCCAAAAGGAGCAGATCCTTGACGTCGCCGCCCAGAACACCGCCCTGGATGGCCGCGCCGATGGCTACGCACTCGTCGGGGTTGATGCCCTTGAAGGGATCCTTGCCGATAAACTTCTTAACTGCCTCCTGAACGGCGGGGATTCTGGTCGAACCGCCGACCAAGAGAACCTTGTCGATCTCGCTGACCTTAAGTCCGGCATCTGCCAGGGCCTTCTTGGTGGGGATCATAGTTCTCTCAACGAGATCTGCCGTGATGCGATCGAATTCTGCGCGAGTCAGCGTTGCCTCAAAGTGGAGAGGACCCTCTGCCGTTGCAGTGATGAAGGGCAGATTGATGCTGGCCGAGGTCATGCCCGACAGCTCGATCTTCGCCTTCTCTGCCGCATCCTTCAGACGCTGCATAACCATTTTATCCTTACGCAGGTCAATGCCGTTTTCCTTCATGAATTGGTTAGCCATCCAGTCGATGACGCGCTGGTCAAAGTCGTCGCCGCCCAGCATGGTGTCGCCGTTGGTCGCGAGCACCTGGAAAACACCGTCCGAGATCTCAAGCAAAGATACGTCGAAGGTACCACCGCCCAGGTCAAAGACCATGATCTTCTGATTGTCTTCCTTGTCCATGCCGTAAGCAAGTGCTGCTGCGGTAGGCTCGTTGATGATTCTCTTGTCCTCAAGGCCTGCGATCTTACCCGCGTCCTTGGTTGCCTGACGCTGTGCGTCCGAGAAGTAAGCGGGAACGGTGATGACTGCATCGGTAACCTTGGTGCCAAGGTAAGCCTCTGCATCTGCCTTAAGCTTCTGCAAAACCATGGCCGAGATCTCCTGAGGAGTCAGGCCCTTGCCGTCAACGGTAACCTTATAATCGCTACCCATGTGGCGCTTGATACTCATGATCGTGCGGTCGGGGTTGGTAATCGCCTGACGCTTTGCCACCTGACCAATCATTCTTTCGCCGGTCTTGGAGAAGCCGACGACGGAAGGCGGGGTTCTCGCGCCTTCGGGATTAGGGATAACGATGGGCTCGGAGCCCTCGTATACTGCGACGCAAGAGTTGGTCGTACCCAAGTCAATACCAATAATTTTTCCCATAATAGTTTCCTCCTGTATTTCTACATTTAATTATATACAAATCAAATCAGTTTGCGACGGTGACCATGGCGTAGCGAAGCACGCGGTCGCCCATCTTGTAGCCCTTTTGCAATACGTCGGCTACCACGCCCTCGCCCAGCGTCTCGTCCTCCACGTGCATAACGGCGTTGTGAAGTTCGGGATCAAAGGGCAGTCCCTTGGCATCGATCTCCTCGATACCCATGCTTGCCAGCGCCTCTGCAAATCCCTTTTGCATCATTTCGATGCCCTTGGCAACCGATGCGGGATCGGTAAACTGGGATGCACGCGCCAGATTGTCTCCGATGGGCAGGATGTTTTTCAGTGCTTTTTCCGTTGCCTCCGCACAAGCCAGCTCGCGGTCGTGCGCGCTTCTCTTGCGGAAATTATCGTATTCGGCGATCATGCGAAGATATTTATCATTCGCCGCCGCCAATTCGTTTTGCAACGTCTCGATTTTTTCCAGCGCCACCTTCAGCTGCGAGCCAAGCTCCTCCGCATCCAAGAACTGCTGTGCCTGTTCTTCAACGGCAGGCTCCTCTTGCGCAGTCGCGGCTTTATTATTAACCTTGGTCTTCTTTTCCGCCATGGCTATTTCTCCTCGTTCTTTGTTTTTTCATTTTCATCAGATGCCGCAGGCAGAGCGGCCGTCGTTGACAAAAGATCAACGATGTTGCCGGTCAGACCGTCCAACGTAGCCAGCACGCGGGCATAGTCCATACGAAGGGGGCCGATGACGCCGATGGCGCCCATGGGCTTGCCATCCTTGACGATGGTCTTGAACACCACCGTCGAATTGTTCATTTCCTTGATCGAGACCTCCGATCCGATGACGACGCCGTGCGATTTGTCGGCGGCGGCGGTAGAGATCATATCCATCAGATCATTTTTCTGTTCCAAAGCACCAAGCAGACCCTTGAGCTCACGCGCATCGCTGTATTCGGGATACTGCAACAGGCGATCTACGCCCGTAACCTTGAGCTCTCCGCGGTCCGCTTCGCTGACCGTTTCGTAGATCAGCTTAACCACAGGACCGATCAAAGCACCGTCCTCGGCCATTGCCTGCTCCATAGCAACCATGACAGGAAGGGTAATTTCGCTGGCACGGCAACCCGTCAGGTACTGATTGAGCACCGTGGCCAATCGTGCTACCGACGCGCTGTCAAAGGCGAGATCCAACTTGACGTTGCGGGTTTTGACCGTTCCGTCGTCGGCCACCATAACCAGAACGAACTGCCCCGGCGCGATGTAGATCGCCTCGTATTTGCTGACGGTGATCTCGCGTGCCCGCGGTTTGAGGGCAAAGCCGGTGTAGTTGGTCAGATTAGAAGCAAGGCTGGAGGCTGTTGCCAGAATCTGATCCAGCTCGCTCATTTTGGTCTTGAGCGCCTGATTGATTTGGGCGATCTCGCGGGCGGTCATGGCGTAATGCTCGACCAAGGTATCCACATAGAAGCGATAACCCAATTCACTCGGTACGCGACCGGCCGATGCATGGGGCTGTTCAAGATATCCCATCTCCTCAAGCTCAGCCATTTCATTGCGGATGGTGGCAGAGGAGCAGGAGATCTGCTGCATGAGCACCTTGGAGCCAACCGGCTCGCCGCCGGCGATGTGGGCATCGACGATTGCTTTTAATATTTGTTTTTTACGGTCGCTTAATACGCGATCCGGGCGGTCGTCGCGGTCCATTTGCCGATTCCCTCCTCTTTGGCGGTTTTGAGCGTTCCTTGTCGGATTTTAGCACTCGAAGCGTTTAAGTGCTAAACTTGACGCTCTTATTGTAACACGTTTTTTGATTTTGTCAAGCGTTTTTGAAAAATTTCTTGATTATTTCACACTTTTTTCATATAAGTGCTAAAATCGGCGGTGAGAGCAAGGGGAGTTTTGCGGGAGTTCGAGCAACTTTTCCTACGGGCTCACACTGCTACGCGCGTTCGCTGTTTGCTTTATGCCTATTCTTTGCCTTGTCGCAAAGAATAGGCGAAGAAAAGACACCAAGGGGACACCCCTTGGAACCCCCTCTGTCCTTATTTTTATGCCCACCATTTCTTCCGCCACTTTTTGGGGCGGGCCAAGAAGTGGCATCCGCTATCAGCGAGCGCATTGTGCGAGGTCCAAGGAGAAGTTGTTTGAAATTCAGCTAAATTTCTCCCTACTCCCCCGCAAAAAAACAGCACCCGCCGCAACGAATGCAACAGGTGCTATTATTCAAATGAAGTTTTCACTTTCTTGCCGCAACCTTAGTCAGTGTCTTAACCACCTCATCGGGGATGTCAGCCTCCTGCGAGTAACGGGCCAGATCGTAGGTCTCAAACAGCAGCTTTTCGTCCTCCTCCAAGGGAAGCTCGCGCGCCATCTCGTCGGGCGTCATCTGACGGCGGTACAAAAATCCACCGCGAATGCGCTTGATCATATATTCGACAAACAGATATCTCACACGGCGGCGATTGTCCGTTTGATCGGCCCACTTCTGATCATTCTTCAAACGCTTGCGCTTCCCTTTTCCTTGAGCGCGCTCCTTGAAGAAGAAGGTCTTTTCGTCCTCGCACCAGCCTCTCCAACGGCCGATGCCCAACCACTTCGCCACCTTGGAGATGGCGATCGCCAACGGGCGGAACAGCCACCGCATGGTATTCTCGAACCACTCGTCGATAGCATCCTGCAACCGCTCGGTCAACAGCTTTTTAATGGAACGAATGCAAAGAACAAGGAAGATCAGAAAAAACAGCATGACAAAGCCACGCTTGGTTTGTCCTTCTACCCGTTGGATCAAAAAGCCAAACACACCGACGCCCGCCGCATAAACGATGGTCAAAACGAGGCGGAGTACGTCCAAATTGGCCCGTACCGAGCCCTCGCGGGGTGCATTATTCTTTTTCATTGGCAGGCACCTCCTCATAGTCCACGGCTTCCAGGGGAACGATCTTGACCGAGTTGCCAAGACGCTCCAGCTCTGCGATGCGGGTCAGCATTTCTTCCCCCTGCACATAGCAGAAAATGACCACCTCGGTGTCTCTCATGCCCTCCACCAGATCATACTCGAGAAGCGACGCAAAGGACGCTCCGTCGTAAGGGATCATGGAGGCCAGCGCCCGCATCATTTCCATCAGGTGCGATTCACTGCTGTCGGGAGGGAAACGCAAGGAAAGCGAGCCGTCGGGCAGCTTGCAGTTGGCGGCAAAGCCTACCGCATATCCCGTAAAAACAGCATCTCGCATCAGCGCGGAGCAGAAGGACAGTCCCCGCTCGGCGCGGCGCTCGTAGTCCTCGCTAGTCATGATGGTGCCAACGGGCAAATGGAAGTCCATATAGATCATCAATCGCCGCGAAGCACAAAAATCACGGCTGTTAACCTTCAAAGGAGAGGCACTGCTGCCCGACATGGGCACGCGGGCACTGGCCTTGAAGTTGATCTGGGACACGGTATCGCCAAAGCGATAATCGCGAATCCCCGAAAGAGAGAACGGATCGGAATACAGGGGGCGCAGCGCGGTATATTCACCCTGCATACGTCCCACCGCCAAGCGATACAGATCCATGGGAATCACCTTGGGATAAACGTAAAGCTCAGCAAAAGATTCCAGCGGAACCGCGCCGCCGCGGTCGTAAATGGAAGACGTTTGAATGGCATAGTAGCCGCGTTTGACGCAACGCAGCTTGTGACGACGGCGGATCTGCATATAGGGCATCAGCTGAAAACGGCTGAGCAGATAAGGCATATCGTCGCCCGTTTCGTAGTCCGTCACCCGCAATTCGGGAGGCAGATAGGACTCGACGTCTACGAAAAACAAGGGGAAAAAGCCGCGGTTTCGGATGGTCTCGATCAACTCGACCTCCTCGCCCTCATACACACCGTCCGTTGCAAAATGACGCTCGTACTCGATGTTGCCCAGGTGCGCCGTCCGCAAGCGGAAATACAGGCGGATCAGCAAAAAGATCAACAGCGCAACACCCAACACGATCATCAACGCCACAAACCAGGGCGAGGAGACGATGCGCGATACGGTATTCAAAAAATCGGTCATGCCTGTGCCTCAAACACCGCCTCGGTAGGAACGGTGGTCTTGCCCAGAATGTCGTCAATGATCTCGGCCGCCGCATTCTTGCGGATGCGCAGCGAGTTCTCCAGCTGCAAGCGATGCTCCAGAACGGGGTGAGCGGCACGCTTGATGTCGTCGGGCAATACGTAATTTCTGCCTGCGATGGCAGCATAGCCCTTGGCCGCTCTCATCAGTGCCAGCGCACCGCGGGGGCTGACGCCCAGCGTCACGCGGGGATACGTGCGGGTAGCCTCGACCAGCGAGGAAATGTAGCCCATCAGCTCGCGGCAGACGTAGACGTTGGGAAGCTCCTCAATCGCGTTCTTAAGCTCATCCGCCGTCACCACGCTCTCCAGCGTCGTCAAAGGACTCTGACGGTCAAAGCGTGCCAGAATACCGATGCTCTCTTCGTGGGTGGGATAGTCCATGCTTCCCTTCATCAAAAAGCGGTCCATCTGTGCCTCAGGCAACGGGAAGGTACCCATGCTCTCGACGGGGTTTTGGGTTGCAATGACCATAAAGGGAGCGGCCAGGGTGTAAGTCTTACCGTCGATGGTAGCCTGTGCCTCTTCCATACACTCAAGAAGGCCCGACTGCGTCTTGGGCGTAGCGCGGGTGATCTCGTCGGCCAGTACGATATTGGCAAAAATGGGACCCTTGATAAATTCGAACTCGGATTTCTTCATATTGAAAAAGTTGATACCGGTGATGTCAGAAGGAAGAAGGTCGGGGGTGAACTGAATACGCTTGAAATCACAGCCCAAAGACGCCGCCAGCGACTTAATGAGCATGGTCTTACCCGTGCCGGGGACGTCCTCGAGCAGCACGTGGCCGCCGCACAGCATGGTAACGATGAGCATATCGATCGTTTCGTCCTTACCGACGATGACCTTTCCGATATTGCTCTTGATTTTTTCATAAACAGTAGAAATGTTGTTTGCCATAACAGGCTCCTTTTCGGATAAATTTGGGTAGGATAAATACATCGTTTCCAACCCTATCTTTTTTATTTTATCACGGCACGCCCGCAAAGTCAAGAAAATCCTCGTCCAATTACCAATTTTAGCGGTATTTATTTGTTTTCCCAAACAAAAATCGTTAATTTTTTAATAAAGTCTCGCTTTTTTATCAAAAACGGCTTTACTTTTTTGAAATTTCGTGGTATGATATAGGTTGAAGTGATTTGCACTTTACAATGGTTTCAAAAAAATAAAATATATTTCTAGGAGGAAACAAAATCCATGGCTATCCAAAGAAGAAAGCTTTCCATGGACGGTAACACTTCGGCGGCACACGTATCCTATGCGTTCACCGAAGTAGCTTCGATCTACCCGATCACCCCGTCCAGCCCCATGGCAGAGGTTACCGATACTTGGTCGGCAACCAACAAAAACATCTTCGGCGAGCCCGCTAACAACATTTTCGGCGAGCGCGTCAACGTAATGGAGATGCAGTCCGAGGCAGGTGCTGCCGGTGCCGTTCACGGCTCTCTGGCCGCAGGTGCGCTGACCACCACCTACACCGCTTCTCAGGGTCTGCTTCTCATGATCCCCAACATGTACAAGATCGCAGGTGAGCTGCTTCCCTGCGTTATCCACGTTTCGGCCCGTGCCGTTGCTTCGCACGCGCTGAACATTTTCGGTGACCACTCCGACGTCTACGCTTGCCGTCAGACCGGTTTCGCTATGATGGCTGAGACCAACCAGCAGGAGATCATGGACCTGGGTGCCGTTCCTCACTTGGCAACCATCAAGGGCCGCGTTCCCGTACTTAACTCCTTCGACGGCTTCCGTACCTCTCACGAGATCCAGAAGATCGAGACATGGGATTACGACGATCTGGCAGAGATGCTCGACTGGGATGCAGTTGACGCATTCAGAAGAAACGCTCTTAACCCTGAGCATCCGGTTCTCCGCGGCCA
>JAZLCA010000021.1:0-18791 GCA_045613985.1 Eubacteriales bacterium
CGCCGCCTCAAGGCTCTCGATCCCTCCCGCATCTGGGACGCGACTTCCGGTTGGTTTACTGAAAAGGAAAGCGACGTGCAGAGCGAGCATATCTATTTCCGTTCTGTTAAGCTGAAAACGGATCCGAACAAACCCTTGGTGCTGTCCGAGTTCGGCGGCTACTGCTACGCCGCGTCCGATCACCTGTTCAATCCCGACCATAGCTTTGGCTACCGCAATTTTGAGTCTGCCGAGGCCTTGACCGAGGGACTGGAAAAATTGTACCGCACCGAAATCATTCCCGCGCTTCGCACGACCAACCTGTCTGCGCTGGTCCTCACCCAGGTCAGCGACGTCGAGGACGAGGTCAACGGTATGCTGACCTACGACCGCCGCGTCGTCAAGGTGGACGGCGAGCGGATGCGAATGGTGGCGGATGAATTGACCGCCGCCTTTGACGGCTAAAAATCATATCTATGACGCCCTTTTTTGAAAAAATTTCAACTTTTTTCAAAAAAGGGCGTAAGATTTTTGGATTTTTTTTGTCTTATATAGTGAGTAGCTCTGTGACTCCCGTTGAAACCCATTCGAAATTGGAGATTTTAACACAAAATTCGGGCAGGGGTTGACATTATTTGGCTATTATGCTATAATGTAGCTGGGGGAGTCTCCCAATATCAATATTTTGCAAAGGAGAGATGAAAATGAAACGAGTAATTGCTTGTATTTTAATGACCGTGGTGATTCTCTTGTCCCTCCTTGTGCCCGCGGGGGCGGGTATGCTCACAACCGAGCCGCGTAAAACGGTTTCCCTTTGGAACGCCGATGAGAACTGGGGGGATCGTTATACGCTCGACACCCAAAATCAGACGGAGGGCGAGGGCTGTATCAGCATCAACCTGAATGGAGTGACCGGAACACACGCACCGTCAAAAAAGCTGGATCCTGTCGATGCGACGGGTATGCATGCCTTTGAGTTTGACATGTATATCTCCGACCTGGCCATTTTGGACCATTTGCAAAACATCTCCTCGGGCAGCATTGAGATCTGTTCGGGCGGTAAGTGTGATGAGGGCGAGAAGAATATTTCGTTGGCTGACGTGGCCAAGCAATTAAAAAATAGTTGTCCCAAGGTTGGCTGGAATCGCGTGATCATTTTTCTGAATAAAATGGCAGAAACCGATGGCAACTACGGCCCGTTTGACATCAGCCACATCAACTATTTGCGTATCTTTTGGACGGGTATGACCGACTGCGGCCAGGATTGGATCTTGAAATTCGATAATTTTGTTCTGACCGATCGACAAGCCGCGCCAAATCCTCACACGCCGAGCGAGTGGGAGTATGATGAGAATACGCATTGGAGATATTGTACCGAATGTAACAAGAAGATCGATGAAAATGAACATTCGCCTTTCTACTGGACAAATTCACCGCACTATTCTACCTCTACCAATTTGTGCGAAAAAGAATTCACTTGCTACGATTGCAAGCAGGAGTGCGGGCCGTATGAACACGAGTTCACGGTGAAGGACACGGGGAATCGAATGTGTTATGCGGAAAGTGCGACCTGCACAAGAGGCGCGCTGTTCTATTACAGTTGCGCCCGTTGCAGAGAGCCGGGAACAGAGACCTTTGAAAGCGGAAAACCCAGAGAACACACGACCGAGAAGAATTGTGTTTCATACGATGCCGAAAGTCATGTGTATCAGTGTCTAAGATGTAATGAGCAGGTAGGAGAGGCTGTCTCTCATGATTTTTCCGAGTGGGAGACGGTCCGAGAGGCTACTGAGGCTGAGAGCGGCTTGAAACGGAGAAGCTGCGCCGGATGTACTTACGTTGATGAACAAGAAATCGCATATGTCGCGCCGGAGATTCCCAACGATCCCGAAACTCCCGACGAACCCAACACCCCCGACGAACCCGAGGCACCGCAAACGCCCGAACAGCCGAATGAAGAGAGGGAGAAAGGCTGTTCTGCCGTTCTTGCGAGCGGCGCGGGACTCTGCCTTGTTGCCCTGATGCTGGCGGCAGGCTATACCGTGAGAAAGAAAAAATAAAACCGCGAAAGGAGAGAATGAGATGAAACGAACCGTAGCTTGTATTTTAATGACCGTGGTGATTCTCTTGTCCCTCCTTGTGCCCGCGGGGGCGGAGTCGACCGACGAGGGATGGATCACCGAACCCTACCGCAAGTCTGTTGTGCTCTGGAACGCCGACGAGAGTTGGGGTGGCCAATTTGAAGTTGATGCGCAAAACCAAGTGGAAGGGCTTGGATGCGCGAGCATTGATATCAGTGTGCCGGAAGGGAAGCACAGTGTACAAAAAAGTGTTGCTCCTGTGGACGCCACAGGCATGGACACGCTGGAATTTGATCTTTACCTGTCCGACGCCGATGTGATCAATCTGCTTACGCAAACACTCCGTATAGGGGATTTGGAAATTGCTTCTAAGAACGACACCTCCCAGGGCGCGCTTCACATCGAAATTTATTGGTTGTTCTATCAGATCAAGCAGGCAAAGCCGCAGGCGGGATGGAACCACATCACCCTTCCGTTGGATCAAATGAAGGTTTATTATGGCGAGATTGACTATTCCTGCATCAACCATATTTCGATGTACTGGGCCAAAAACGGTGAGATCCCCCAAGGAACGGTCATAAAATTCGATAACTTTATCATGACCGATCGCGCGGCCACGTCTGTCTTGCTCAAGGAACAAGAAACTGCCCTGGAAAAGCAAAAGGCGGATCAGCTTGCCGAGCAGTACGCTGAATTGCTCGCGGTCATTCGGCAGTATTATGACGCTTGCATGGAACTCCCGGAGGAGTATCTGTCTAACCCGGGCCTTGAAGCTTCCCATTTGACGCAAGAGTATTTTCAGTTACGTGAAAAGTACAAGGCGGTCCCCTCGGCGGATCAAAAACTACTTAATAGATATTTTGATTGTTCGAGTATGCTGAGTAGGGGTGTGTCGTACGCCAACCGCTACGAGCGGGCGAAAATCGAATTCCCGGCCATCGAGGATATGGTCATGCAAGTGCTGTCCATCTCCGTATACACCGATGAGAGTCTGTTGACCCCGGAAAATTATCAAGATGTTTCTGCAACAGCTGAGCAGCTGAAGGCGGCGCTGAAATCCCTTACAAGCAATCAGAAGAAGGTAATGGATGAGCAAGGATATACGGACATCATCACTATTGTCAACAAGACGTTGACCAAGCATAAGCATCGCTACGTACAGCTGCCGGATATGTCAAGTCTTGCTCATGCCGCGTCCTGCACCAAGGGGGCGCAGTATTATAAACAGTGCGAGCTTTGCGGAGCTCTGAGCGAGGAGACGTTTGAACAGGGAGAACCCACCGGTCACACCCCGATTTCGGACTTCCCGTTTTCGGCGGGAGAGAGAGGGCACGGCCAGATGTGCCGCGATTGCCTTGTCTTTGTGGGAGTACTCGATGCGCACGACTTTTCCGAGTGGAAAATTTTGAGCGAGGCTACGCCGACCGAAAGCGGTATGCGGGAGCGAAAATGTCAAACCTGCACGTACGTTCAAACGCAGGAATTGACCTATGTTGCGCCTGTTGTGCCGGATGAACCCGACGAGCCGAGTGACTCGGGATGTTTCGCCGTTCTTCCCGGCGGCGCGTTCCTTGGCATCGCGTTGATTGTGCCGATGGCGGCGGTCCTTCGCAAAAAGAAAAAGTAATTTTTATATGGAAACATCCGCCTGCGGAAAGATTTTGCTTTTCGCAGGCGGATGTGATTTCCAAAGCAAGAATAAATTTTTTTTTGATTTTTTTTGCAAGAGGGGTTGAAATTTGGGAAAAAATCGTGTATACTAATACCATTATGAAAGAAGGCGGGAGCATTCTTTCAAATTCAGGAGAGTGTCTATGTGCCGTGTGATCGAACAACTGACTGCACAGCAGCCGACTGTTGCTATGAACAAGTCGGTTTTGTCCGTATGCGCACGCGAGAACTCTATCTGCGACAATACCCCTGCGATGTCGGATACTGCTTTTGCGGTATCCTTTTTTGCATTTTATTATTATAGCTTTTGCTATTTTTATCTGAACAGACAACGAAAACAGGCAATTGCAGGATAACGATTGGGTGCGCCATACATTGACGCCGGAAAATCAAACGCTTACAAGCGGTTTTGCAATTGCAAGACCGCTTTCTTTTATTTTTACAAAAGGAGATGGTCAAATGAAACAATTTCCCTGTCTGATCCCCGATTGCACCGTGCTCGTTGTGGGCATGGGCTTGATGGGAACGGCCTACGCACGCGCGTTGTCCGCCAAGGGCTATCGCGTCTATGGCATCACGCCGTCAAAAGAGGTGATCGATGCGGCGATGGCGGAGGGCGTCATTCAAAAAGGGAGCACTAAAGTCGATCCCGACTTGGTCGCGGAGGCGGATATCCTGGTGTTCGGTGTATATCCCACCGTGCTGACCGAGTGGATCGAAGAGAACGGACACCTCATTTCCCCCGGCACGGTGCTAACCGATGTCACAGGCGTGAAAGGCTGTGTGGTCGAGCGGGTGCAAGCGATGCTTCCCGCGGGGGTGGAATATATTTCGGCGCACCCCATGGCGGGACGCGAGCTGTTGGGCAACGGAGTGCTGGACGTCTATCGCGCCGCCTCGCCCGATATGTTCCGCGGGGCAAACTTTCTGGTCGTTCCGACCGACAAAAATACGCCCGAGGCGATTCGTCTGTGCGAGCAGCTGGGGCGCATCCTTGGTTTTGCTCGTGTGACAAGGCTGTCCGTCGAGGAGCACGACAGCATGATCGCCTATCTGTCGCAGCTGACCCACGCCATTGCGGTGTCGCTGATGTGCTGTGCGGACGATGATGAGGATATTTCGCGGCTGTCGCTTCTAACGGGCGATTCCTTCCGCGATCTGACCCGCATCGCCAAGATCAATGATGCTATGTGGAGCGAGCTGTTTTTGTCCAATCGCGAGGCACTTCTGGCCCAAATGGACGTTTTTATGGATCGATTTACCCAAATGCGCCGAGCGTTGGAGCAGGGCGACCGCGACACCATGCGGGACATGATGCGCCGATCTACTGCCCGTCGCCGCGCTTTTGATTGCAACAATTAACCACTACCAATACCCGACGGCACCGCCGTTTTTGAAATAGGAGATATCTGTTATGAATATGAATTTCTTGCGCAAGCTGCCCATTCCTCAGGAAGTGAAAAAACAATACCCCGTCAACGATGCCATGGCCAAGACCAAGGCCGCGCGTGACCAAGAGATCGCCCGTATTTTCCGAGGCGAATCGGATAAGCTGATTTTGGTCATCGGCCCTTGCTCAGCCGACGCTCGCGAGCCCGTGCTGGAGTATATCTCCAAGCTCGCTCGCATTCAGGAAGAGGTCAAGGATAAGATTCTGATCGTGCCCCGCATTTATACCAACAAGCCCCGCACGACAGGGGAAGGCTACAAGGGAATGCTGCATCAGCCCGATCCCGCCGCGCACGAGGATATGCTGGTGGGCATCGTTTCCATTCGCGAATTGCATCGTACGGCGCTGGCGGATTACGGTTTTTCTTGCGCGGACGAGATGCTGTATCCCGAAAACCACCGTTACCTGTCCGATCTTTTGTCCTACGTTGCCGTCGGTGCGCGTTCGGTCGAGAACCAGCAGCACCGCCTGACAGCCAGCGGTCTGGACATTCCTGCGGGCATGAAAAACCCGACGGGGGGCGATCTTATGGTCATGATGAATTCCATTCGCGCCGCCCAAACGTCGCACACCTTCCTGTACCGCGGATGGGAGGTCGTCAGCGAGGGTAACCCCTACGCGCATGCAATTTTACGCGGTTACACGAAGTTCGACGGTACCAACTGCTCCAATTATCACTATGAAGATTTGTGCCAACTGTCCGAGCTGTATGCCAAGACGGGACTGAAAAATCCCGCGGTCATCGTGGATACCAACCACGCCAACTCGGCCAAGAAGTATCTGGAACAGCCTCGCATTGCCAAGGATATCCTCCATTCTCGCCGACAAAGCGAGGACATTCGCCGCTTGGTCAAGGGACTCATGATCGAGAGCTATCTCATTGACGGAACGCAAAAATTGGCGGCAGACGGTTCTTATTGTCTCGGTCAGTCCATCACCGACCCCTGCCTCGGCTGGGAAAAGACGGAGCGCCTCATTCTGGATATGGCAGAGCAGCTGTAACAAGGGGCGATGGGAACGAGCAGGGAAACTTTTTGAAAAAATTTTCCTGCCTCTCCCCTGCGAGAAAGAAAAAATCTTGCCACCTACAAGCCCATCTTGGGCGTGCGCAGCACAGTGTGAGTGTCCGTAGAAGAAGTAGTAAAAGATCCGGTCAAAACCCCAAACAAGGAGATTACGATGTCAAACCC
The DNA here is from genome assembly GCA_045613985.1 of Eubacteriales bacterium. Classification (GTDB taxonomy): domain Bacteria; phylum Bacillota; class Clostridia; order Oscillospirales; family CAG-272; genus SIG644. Next base: position 6,372 of record JAZLCA010000021.1, read on the forward strand.
CACTACCGATAAAACCCTCCTCGCCGCCCGCGAGGAAATCAACCGCATCGACCGCGAAATGGCGGATTTGTTCTGCCAGCGTCTGCGTGCCGTGCAGGACGTCGCCGCTTATAAAAAGAGCCGCGGCCTGCCCGTTTACGATCCCAAACGGGAAGCCGACGTGATTGCGCGCAATGCCGCCGCCATCGAGGACGAGGTCATGCGCGAATATTACGTTTGCCAACTGAGAAATACCATGTCGCTCTCCCGCCGCTACCAGCATCGGCTGTTGCTGGGCGAGAACGTCGCGTACAGCGGTGTCCCCGGCGCTTTTGCCGAGCAGGCGGCGCACGCCATTTTCCCCGATGCCGAGTTGATCTCCTGCAAGGATTTTACGGCGGCGTATGCGGCCGTGGAGCAGGGCGAGTGCGAGTGCGCCGTGTTGCCCATTGAAAACAGCATTGGCGGAGACGTGGCGCAGGTGATGGATCTCGCTTATACCGGCCCGCTGTCCGTCACGGGCGTCTATGAATTGGAGATCGAGCAGAATCTGATCGGTGTTTCCGGCGCGACGCTTTCCGACGTCAAGGAGGTGGTCAGCCATCCGCAGGCGCTGTCTCAATGCGCGCCCTATCTCCAAAAGGGCGGCTGGGCACTGCGCGAGGCGGTCAATACTGCTACGGCGGCCATGGAAGTGGCGCAAGCAGGCGATAAAACCGTTGCCGCCATCGGTACCAAAGAGGCGGCCGATCGCTACGGCCTTCAGGTGTTGGAAGCGAATATTGGGGCAGATCAAGCCAACACTACCCGTTTCGCCGTGTTTTCCCGCGTGCCTCGTCAGCCCCAGGCGACCGACGGCAGATTCCTCTTGTTCTTTACCGTTCGTAACCAGGCGGGGGCCTTGAGCCGCGCCGTCGATACCATCGGCCGTTCGGGCTTTAACCTGCGCGCCCTCAAAAGCCGTCCTACCAAAGAGAGCAACTGGTCCTACTATTTCTTTGCCGAGGGCGAGGGGAATCTGCAGGATGAGCACGGTCGCGCGATGCTTCGCGAGCTGGAAAATGTCTGCGAGACGGTACGTGTGCTGGGAAATTATGAGTGTGAGATCAAATTGAAGGGTGCTCGCTTTGAAAAAGAAAAGCAGGATGCTGCACAGGCGGTAGCGGCGCCCGGCATGACAGAAATTGAGGAGATGTGATATGACGTTGCAGGTGAATACCAATATGGGACAGTATCCTCTGCGGATCGAGCGGGGCCTTCTTTCGCACGCGGGCGAGTATATGCGCCTGACACAGCGACGGGTGTGTATCGTCACCGACTCGGGCGTGCCAGCGGCGTATGCCCGTGCCATTGAAGCCCAATGCGACCGACCGGTCGTGTTCTGCTTTGAGCAGGGGGAGCAGAATAAAACGTTTGATACTCTCCGCGCACTTTTGACCTTTCTGTTGGATCACGGATTTGACCGCAGTGATGCCATCGTTGCCGTTGGAGGCGGTGTCGTGACCGACCTGGCCGGTTTTGCGGCGGCGACCTATATGCGCGGCATTGACTTTTACAACGTGCCGACTACGCTCCTTGCGGCGGTCGATGCTTCGGTGGGCGGAAAAACGGCGGTCGATCTGGACGGCTACAAAAATATGGTGGGCGCATTTTGGCAACCCAAGGCGGTGCTGATCGATCCCGAGACACTCAACACCTTGCCTCAAAGACGTATCGCGGACGGACTGGCCGAGGTCATCAAAATGGCCTTGACGAGCGACGCCGAGCTGTTTGAATTGTTGGAGCATTTCCCCACGATGACGGAGGGCAGGACTTTGCCTTGCGAAATGGATGAGATGATCGTTCGTGCGCTCAAGATCAAGATCCGGGTGGTTGAGCAGGATGAGAGGGAGGCGGGTTTGCGCCGAGTGCTGAATTTTGGGCACACGCTGGGGCACGCCATCGAAAGCTGCGTCGGTCTTGGAACGCTGTATCACGGCGAGTGCGTGGCACTGGGCATGATCCCCATGTGCTCCCCCGACGTAAGGGCGCGATTGATCCCCCTGTTGGCACGCTTCGGTCTTCCAACCGCGGCAGACCATTTGCCGGCACGAGAGGATATTGTGCAGGCTCTGACGCACGACAAAAAATCACAGGGTGATATCATTCGCACCGTCACCGTTTCGCGTGTGGGCGAATTTCAATGGGGTGAGGCAGACGCCGCGACGTTGGCAGACGCCTTGTTTGGAAAGGAGACCGTATGAAAAATACGTTTGGAAACGCTTTGAGCGTTACGATATTCGGAGAGAGTCACGGTCCTGCCATCGGGGCCGTCGTGGACGGTCTGGCGGCGGGATTGCCCGTCGATGAAGATCGGATTCGCCATCAACTGTCCTTGCGCCGCCCCACCGCAAGCATTTCGACGGCTCGGCGGGAGCAGGACGAGTTTCAGATCCTCAGCGGTGTATATAAGGGACGCACAACGGGAAGTCCTGTGGCGATCGTCATCCCCAACGCGGATACGAAAAGCGGGGACTATCAAACGGATATTGCCCGTCCCGGACACGCCGATTACACCGCCGAGTGTAAATACCACGGCTATCAGGATGCCCGTGGCGGCGGCCATTTCAGCGGCCGCGTGACGGCGGCACTGGTGGCGGCAGGTGCTTTGATCCTGCCTGCTCTGAAGGAAAAGGGAATTACCATCGGTACCCATATTTCCCGCCTTGCCGGCATTGACGATGCTCCTCTGGCCGAGCAAGAAACGCTGTTGTTACAACAAATAAACCGACTGAACGAGACATCCTTTGCCGTTTTGGATGAGGCGGCGGGCGAGGAGATGAAGAGCGCGATCGAATCGGCACGAAGCGAGGGTGATAGCGTGGGCGGCGTGCTGGAAACGGCGATCGTCGGTTTGCCGGCCGGTGTTGGCGAGCCTTGGTTTGACAGCCTGGAGAGTATGCTTTCGCACGGTCTGTTTTCCATTCCCGCCGTTAAGGGTGTGGAATTTGGCGATGGCTTTGCCCTGTCCGATCGTCGTGCAAGCGAGGTCAACGACGCCTACGCACTCAAAAACGGCGCGGTTGTGACCAAGACCAATCACGGCGGCGGCATTGGCGGCGGTATTTCGAGCGGGATGCCCGTCATCTTCCGCTGTGCCATTAAGCCCACCCCCACCATTGCCAAGCCTCAGCAAACGATCGACATGAAGAACAAGACCGAAGTGGAGTACGTCGGTCGCGGCAGACATGATCCCTGCATCGTGCATCGTGCGCGGGTGGTGGTTGACAGCATCACCGCGCTTGTCGTCGCGGATCTTTTGACGCAACGATACGGCAGTGAGGGTTGGAGATAAGATCGCGGGGAACGATGCGAGGCTCGTTTGAAAAAGGCCCCGCGCCCCCAAAAAATTAGCACGGTACAAATTCAGAATTTCTCCTCCGAAAGGATATACCTATGCCACATCTATCCTCTATCACCGCCTACGGCTGTATCGCCGAGCATCTCGGCCACAGCTTTTCGGGCGTGATCCATCAAATGCTGTCGGATCGGCTCGCCGTCGGGTGGCCCGAGCTGGCCTATGATTACCGACTGCAAGAGCTCTCGCCGGATCAATTGGTTGATTTTTTCGAGCGCCGCGCCTTTCGCGGCATCAACGTGACCATCCCCTATAAGCAGGTTATCCTTCCCCTTTTGGACGAGCTGACGGACACCGCGCGGGCGATTGGTGCGGTCAATACCGTCATCAACCGCGACGGCCGTCTGATCGGTGACAATACCGATTTTTACGGTATGCAGTATTTGCTGTCCATGGCGGGGATCGATCTGACGGATAAAAAAGTCCTCATTTTCGGCACGGGCGGCACCTCAAGCACCGCCGTTGCGGTGGCAAAGCATGCCCGCGCCAAGCAAATTTTGAAATTTTCCCGCACCGCCAAGGAGGGCGCGCTGTCCTACGGCGATCTGCCCCTTCACACCGATGCGGATATCATCCTCAATACGACTCCTGCGGGAATGTACCCGAACGACGAGGGTTGCCCTTTGCCGGACGGTATGACAATTGCAGATTTTCCCCGTCTTTCGGGCGTGGTGGATGCCATCTATCATCCGCTTCGTACCGAGCTTGTCATGCAGGCCAAGGAGCTGGGCATCGCAGCCACGGGAGGACTTGCCATGCTGGTGGCACAGGCGGCCGCCGCGACCGAACGCTTTTTGGAGTGCGGTGTGCCGTCCGAGATTGTAGCGGACGTTATTGCTGAATTGCAGGCGCAAAAGGAAAACGTCGTGCTGATCGGTATGCCGGGTTGCGGCAAAACGACGGTGGGAAAACGGCTGGCCCGGCGGCTGTCGCGTCCTTTGCTGGATACCGACAAGGCGGTTGCCCGACGGATCGGTAACGTATCCGATTATATTTTGTCGCAGGGCGAGGCGGCCTTCCGCGAGATCGAGGCAGCAGCCATCCGAGACGACGTTTGCCGCGAAAGCGGCGTCATCATCGCCACGGGCGGCGGCGCGATTCTGCGCGATGACAACGTCCGCCGACTCAAGCGCAACGGAACGCTTGTGTTTCTGGATCGGCCGTTGGAGGCGCTGATCGCCACCCCCGATCGCCCGCTGTCCTCGAATCCCCCCGCTTTACGCCAACGATACGAGCAACGCTACGATCGCTACCGTGCTGTCGCCGACGTTCACGTGTCTATTCCGGACGGAGAGCGCGCAGAGGAGACGGTGGAGAGAGTTGTAAGGGAGCTTTTTGGAAAAAGTTCCCCTACGGCCCCTTGAAAACTTTAATGGAAGGGAACAAAAAAAGGAGAACCCCATGAAATTTCTCATTCTCAACGGCCCCAACTTAAATCTTCTCGGCATCCGCGAGCCCGATATTTACGGGCGCGAAACGTATGCCGATCTGTGCGATCGCATCCGTGCGTATGCCGAAAATAAGGGTATCGAGGTGCGCCTTGTGCAATCCAATCACGAAGGGGCTTTGGTTGACGCCATTCAACAGGCTTACTTCGACGGATTGGACGGCATCGTCATCAATCCCGGCGCCTATACTCACACCAGCATTGCTCTGTTGGATGCGGTCAAGGGTGTCGGCTTGCCTTGTGTGGAAGTGCATATTTCCGATCCCGACACGCGCGAGGAATTCCGCAAGATCAGCTACATTCGCTCTGCCTGCATCGCGACGATCAAAGGGCAGGGAACGACAGGATATCTTAACGCGATCGACACTCTGGTCGCGCACGCGGAGGAACGTGCATGACGCCCCGTGATACCGTTACCATTCGGCCGGGCGTAGCGAGCGGTACAGTCGTCATTCCGCCCTCCAAAAGCATCGCTCACCGCGCTCTCATATGCGCCGCACTTTGCCCCCGCGGAAGCGTCAGCCGCCTTTCCCATATGCCCTGCAACGAGGATATCGATGCGACGGTGGACTGCCTGCGAGCCTTGGGTGTTGGCATCCGAGAGGAGCGCACCGACAATCATACCCGCGTTCTGAGCGTTGAGGGCTGTGGCGGCGAGTGGGATTGCCCGAATGAGCCGCTTTACTGCCGCGAGAGCGGCAGCACCCTGCGTTTTATGTTGCCGCTGTGCTTGTTGTCCGAGCATCCCCGCACCCTGACGGGAAGCGAACGACTGCTTGCCCGTCCGCTGGAGGACTATGACGGTCTGCTTGCCGATCGTCCCTGCACAAAAACAGACGACGGTCTGGCTCTTTTGCGTGGCGCGCGGATCAACGGAGGGCACTTTGCGCTGTCGGGCCGATCCAGCAGTCAATTCATCACGGGGCTGTTGTTTGTTCTTCCGTTGCTGGAGGAGGACAGCGTGATCGAGCTGGCCGCTCCGCCCGAGAGCAAATCTTATATTGATATGACGATCGCCGTGCTGGCCCGTTTTGGTGTCCGCGCGGTGTGGGAGAGTGACACCCGCCTGTTCGTTGAAGCAAAACAAACCTACACGGCGCATGACATGAGGGTGGACGGCGATGCCTCCGGCGCGGCATTCTTCCATGCGCTGAACGCGATGCAACGGGCGGATGCCGCCTCCGATATCGTGTGCCCTTTGAGTGAAGATATCGTTCAGGGCGATGCGATTTGCCCGCAATTACTCGATCAACTGAAAAACGGACGGGACGGTCTCATGACCACCATCTCGTTGGCCGATTGCCCCGATCTTGGCCCCATTCTGTTTGCCGCGGCCGCGGCTATGGGGGGCGGCATTTTTACTCACACCGACCGCCTTCGCTTCAAGGAGAGTGACCGGGTGGCCGCTATGGCAGAGGAGCTGTCAAAATTCGGGGTGCGGTGTGACGTCCGGGACGGATGCGAGGGAGGAAAAGTGACCGTTTATCCGCATCCTGAAGGTCTGAAAACGCCAAGCGGCGTATTACACGGACACAACGATCACCGCATTGTCATGAGCCTTTGTGTGCTGGCTGCCTGCCTGCCGCCAACCGCATCGGTCGCTATTGATGACGCTCATGCCGTTGCCAAAAGCTTTCCCGATTTCTTTGATAAATTGCGCTCACTCGGCATTGATTGCTGTGTGAATTGAGCGCAGGAAAGGAAATGCATGAAATATTCATATCCTCCGCTTGGTTGGGAGCATTTATTCCGCACAAAGCTGTGGGATGATATCGCCCACCGAGCCCCGACACCCCAAGCGTCAGCACTCATCGATTTTGTCCGCGACCAATACCGTGCGGGGGAGTGCTATCCTGCGCCCGAGCAGGTCTTGCGCGCCTTTGAACAGCTGCCGCCCCAAAACGTGCGGGTGGTCATTTTGGGACAGGATCCCTATCACGAGCCGGGACAGGCGCATGGGCTGTGCTTTTCGGTGCCGGACGGCATTCGTTTGCCCCCCTCTTTGCGAAATATTTATAAAGAAATGTACGCCGATCTCGGCGTGAGTGAAGACACACCGTTGCCGTCCTCGGGCGATCTGTCGCACCTGGTGGGGCAGGGCGTGCTGTTGCTCAACACCGTACTGACGGTGCGCCGCGGCGAGGCGGCCAGCCATAGGGGGCAGGGATGGGAAGCCTTTACGGATGCGGTTTTGCAGCTGCTGAACGAGGCGGATCAGCCCATCGCCTTTGTACTGTGGGGCAAGGATGCCCGGGCAAAGACCAAGCTTTTGACCAACCCCAACCATTTGATCATTGAGTCGGATCATCCCAGCCCCTTGTCTGCTTGGCGGGGATTTTTCGGATCCCGCCCCTTTGGCCGCGTCAATGAGTATTTGCGAAAGCGGGGATGCGGGGAGATTTGCTGGTTGCCTTGAATCTCCGAGAATCATAACGTAATAACAAAGAAGGAACCGTCCGAGGACGGTTCCTTCTTTTATAGGTTGATTGTGAAAATTATTCTACAACGGGAGCGGTGTACTTGCCCGTGATGCGAGCCATGGTGTACAGGATCCAGTTGGCGTGCTCCTGGTTGGCGGAGTCGGAAACGGAGCCGTCCTTGCGCCAAACCTCAGGATAAACGGTGGTGGATCTTGCTTCCATAAATTCAATCAGCTCAGCCACGCGCTCGGTGTTTTCGGTTGCCCACGCGTAGTGCAGCTCCCAAGCGAAGCCCTTACCGATGACGTGGTTGCCGATCTTGACGGTGTTGTTGTCCTTATCCAGGTTAACAACAACGCCCAGAACGTCATACTTGCCGTACTTTTCGGAACCGGAGTTGAAGTATGCCTCGTAGGTGTTCTTCATAATCTCAGCGTCCATAGCGTACCATTCAGCAGCCAAAGGAGCCAGGTTTACGAAGGAGAAGCCCAGGTAGACGCGGTAGTTTTCTTCGGTCTTGAAGGCATAACCGTCGTAGACCTTGCCGTTTTCGACGTCGATCAGGTCGATGTAAATGGGCTTGCCGTTAAAGTCCTGAACGAGTTGTTCGTGGATAGCCGTTGCGATATCGTCTGCCCAAGTAGCGAACTGCTCAGCGGTTGCTGCATCGCCGTAGACCTTGGCAACGCCACTCATTTTGTGAGCAGCCTCGGAGACGAAGACGTTGGTGATCAGGTCGAATGCCTTCCAGTATCTGCCGTCGCGGGAGTGCTCGTAGCTGGGGGTATACATCAGACCGTAGGTTGTATCAATGAAACCGACGTTGCCGCCAACGGCACCGGTGGTCTCAAAGAAGTACTTAGCGTATGCTTCCATGAAGGGGTAAGCGGCCTGGATAAAGGCGTCGTACTGACCCTTGTAGTTCGCTTCTGCCTCCAGCGCGAACAGCGCAAACGAGTTGACCCACATATAGTGACCGTCAACCTGAACGGCGGTGGACAGAGGCTGAATCTTGGTGGCGCAGCCGATGCGATGAGACAGAACGAGATCCTGGGCGTTGCCATCCAGCATAGCGGGCAGATCTCCGTTGGCGCCGGGCAGACCATACCACTTCAGGCTACCCTCGCGGGAGGCACTGACTTCGATCTCGTACAGAGCTTCCGCGGAAATATCAGCCAAAGGCAGGCAGAAATCGATGGTGTACTCACGTGCCGTCTCGTCCAGCATGGACAGGGGCAGGGTTACGGTGTCGACCTTAACGTCACCGCACCACAGAGTTACGGTGAAGGTGTCGTCCGCGCCGACCGTGCCAACAGAGGACAGATACAGCTTCGCAGTCGTTACGTACTTGCCGCAAGCCTCGCTCGTCAGCGTCTGAGTTGCTACCGTCTTGCCGCCGATGGTAACGGAGCCGGCCAGCTTGCTACCCGAATATTCGGGAGTAATAATCATAAAGTAGGATTCGTCAGCGGCCAGATCCCAAGCGGTACGGCCGTTCTCTGCCCAAACGGTCAGAGTGTACTGTGCACCCTCGGTGACGGTTACGCCCATATCCAGACGGACCGTGTTGGTACCCAGAGCGGCGTTAGCAGTCGTTTCCTTGACTACCTTGCCGTCCTTGTCAGTCAACTTGGCATGAAGCGTGGTTGCTTCGTTGCCGGTGAACAGAATATCGATGAAATCGATGCGGTCACCGTTGGCCGTAAAGGACTGAGAAACGGCATTCTCTTCGCCGGTGATGGTAACAGAGGTGCGGATCTGGTGACCCATAGCGTGAGCCTCCTTGACCCAACCGCCGTAAGCAGCGCCGTCGTAGTTGAAAGCGCCGCCGGCACCCAACTTACCGAAGGCAACAACGTTGCCGCTGGGAATATCAGCGCCGATGGTGAAGACGTAGGTCTGGTTGGGAACGATGGCGATCGGCTCATCGAAAATGAACTTAGCCCATCTGCCGTCCTTGACGATGTCATTGATGTTAAACTCAAAGTAGCCTACCGAGGTATCGTCGGGAGCGTTACCGATAGACAGACAGATTTTACCCGAGGTGGCACCGATGTCCAAAGCAACGGCGATCTCGGAAATGTTGTTGAAGGGAACGCTGAAGGTCTGAGCAGCCTTATGGTTAGGCATAACAATCTTATACAGCGCGGTCTCATAGTCCATCTGGGTGACGTTCTGAGAGTTGGAGCCGCTGGAGGGCTTCAGAGGCTGTGTTTCGCCTGCGATGAAATCGTAGTAAATGTCATCGGGCAGAGCGTCCATAATGTGAATCGCGTGCTTAGCGCCGATGGCCTTGTGATAAGCGGCCATAAACTTCAAAATGCGCATAGCGGCGTCCATATCGCCCTGTGCGATGTGTGCCATGACCTGAATGGAAGCGTCACGGACAAACATACCGTCGTATGTACCGGTCAGCGAGGTCTGAGCATAACCGTCCTGCATCAGACGGTCCAGCATGGTCTGGTAGGTTGCGTCATAGAGCTGATTACCCTTATCGGTCAGCTGTACAAATTTGTCGTCCACGGGTTCATCTCCTCCTGGTTCATCAGTGTCGGGGTTGTCGGTGCCGGGGTTGTCAGTGCCGGGATTGTCGGTGCCGGGCTGGTCAGCGCCGGGGTCATCGGTGCCGGGTTGGTCACCGGGGGTGTCGCCTGCCGGCGGTGTATTGGGTTTCTGACAGCTGGTGAGCAGCATAGAAACAACCAGAAGACCGCAGATCAGCATGACGAGAAGTTTGCGAAGATCGTGCTTTTTCATTTCGATTTCTCCTTTTGTGTGAGTTTGGATGATTCCATCTTTCAGTATAACATAATATAACCAAAATGTCAATGTAAAATCAAGAGTTTGATGCGCGGTTTTTACAAAAAAATAACAAGGGATGCTCACAGAAGCATCCCTTGTCCTATTAAAATCTTCCGCCGCGACCGCCCGATCGGCTGCCGCCCGAACGGGACCCCGAGGAGGTGTCCTTGGGCTTGGGACGGCGATGGATAGTGCGATACAAAAACAGATCGCGGGATCTGGTTACCTGCATACTGCCGGGGCGGGTGTACTCGTGTGCCTCGCGGCGAGGACGTACGCTTTTGAGCTTGGAGCGCATCACGCTGACCGTGATCAAAGCCGCGATCAAGCCAACTGCCAGCGCAATGAGAAGGTTTTCCACCCAAGGGAAAGAACCTTGATAGAGGTTGCCCTCCTTGCCCATGGTCAGATACTTGTCGCACAGCTCGGCGTAGGTTCGGAAGGCTTCACAATAGTTGTCCTCGCGCAAGAAGGGAACGATGGCGTCCTCGATGTCGTCCAGCGCGGCGTCGGTCAAATAGTCGTAGGCGTCGCCCTTGGTGTAGATGTACCACTCGCGCTCTTCCATGGCGATAAGCAGAAGGACGCCGTCGGAATAGGGGTAGCCGGCACTTTTGTAGTAACGCCGGGTGTAGTCATCAATGTCCTCGTAATCAAGCGTCTCGACGGTGGCGATCGCCACGGTCAGCTGCAATCTTTCGCTTACTTCCTGCAAGGTAGCATCGGTCCAAGCACCCGTAAGGTTGTCCAGCGAGTGCCCGTCGTCCCGAAAGTAGGGCGCGCGAGTGGATTTCGCGTGGATTGTCAGTGGCATCGCCACGACGAGCAACAGAGCCACGGTCAAACAAAACAGTTTTTTTGCTATGTTCTTCATATTCGCACCCCCTTACAGCATCCAAAGCAGGTAAGACAGGGCAAACGCGGCCGCGCCGATGGCGGCGGTCAGTCCGCCCAGCCACTTGAAGTAAGTGGGCCAACAGGTAGGGAGATTTCCTACGAATTTGCCGGTTTGTCCGTTCATGGCGAAGGTGTATTTCTTCCCGTTGTAATTGGTGTTCAACAGCCAGACGGGATAGAGAGCGTAGCGCGATTTGCCGTCGTGCAGGCGAATGGAGGTATGCTCGGGAATGAGCGAGGAGTAGCCGATGATCGTCGATTCAAAGGCGTCGCGGGTGCTTTGGCGGACACGGTTATTGGCTCTCTCAACGCTTTGCTCGGCCGAAACATCGTATTTGTCGGCCAGATATCCTGCCAGGTAAGCGGTTTGGAAATCGACGGCCCCCGAAAAATCAAAGGGCTCGAGCGACTCCATCAGATCGTCCGCCATTTTGGAGGAACCGTCGACGGGAATGCGGTCAAAGGCGATATTTCCTGCACGCAAAATAGAATAATAACGGGTTTCGGTGTAGTAATAATTGCTGTCGCTCCAATGGCGCACACGAGTGCCGCGATAACGCAGATGAGCGTCCGCATCGGTATCAAACAGCCAGAAGGGGACGTAAATGCCCCGAAGCTCTTCAATGTGATTTTCATCCTTGAAGGTCTTGGGAAGCAGGCGCTTTTTGGAGAGATGCTTGCAAAATCCCTCTTTGGCCGCCTGCTTGTCGAGCTTGAATGGAATGACAAAGTCAGGCTTAAGCTCCCCCGATAGGTTGCCCATGACGACCACGGGATTGTCGCAGTAGGGGCATTTGGTCGCCGCCATATGCTCGTCACCCACGATCTGCCCGCCGCACGACTCGCACACGTATATTCTCATGCCGGTGGACTCATCCTCCGTCCAATGCTCGGCCGAGCCCGTATTCCAGCAAAAGTCATCCTGAGCGTCAGCGTTCAAATCCTCATCGTAGCTTTTGAGGGTTTCCATATCAAACTCGGTATCGCAATAGGGGCACTTCATTTGCTGGAGGTTGCTGTCAAATTCGATCGCGCCGCCGCAACAGGGACATTTGTATTGCAAAAGTTTTGCCATGTCAAAGCGCTCCTTTACCTTGTCTTATTGGATATCGCCATCGTCGAAACGGTCACCGCATTCGGGGCAGAATTTCGGGGGATTTTTGGGATCTTCGGGTTCCCAACCGCATTTATCGCAACGGTACAGCGGGGCGCCCGCGGGCTTTTTGGCACCACATTCGGAACAGAACTTGCCCAAGTTGATAGCACCGCAAGCGCAGGTCCAACCTTGCTTTTCGGGACGCTTTGCGCCGCACTCGGTGCAGAATTTGCCCGTCACGACAGCACCGCAGGCGCAGGTCCAGCGATCACCGGCGGGGGTGGCTGCCGGCGCGGGAGCGGGGGTGGGCTGGGGATTCATGGGAAACAGTGTTTGGGCATTGGCACCGCCGGGGGGCATTGGCATGCCCATGCCCAAAAAG
>JAZLCA010000022.1:0-1835 GCA_045613985.1 Eubacteriales bacterium
CAAGGGCGGTAAGATCGGTCTGTTCGGAGGCGCAGGCGTCGGCAAGACGGTGCTTATCATGGAGCTGATCAACAACGTCGCCAAGGAGCACGGCGGTCTGTCCGTCTTCACCGGCGTCGGTGAGCGCACCCGCGAGGGCAAGGACCTTTAGAACGAAATGAAGGAGTCGGGCGTTCTTGCCAACACCACCTTGGTGTACGGTCAGATGGACGAGCCGCCCGGAGCGAGAATGAGAGTCGCGCTGTCGGGTCTGACCATGGCGGAGTATTTCCGCGACGATGAGGGACAGGACGTTCTGCTCTTTATCGATAATATTTTCCGTTTCACCCAGGCAGGCTCCGAGGTCTCGGCGCTGCTGGGACGTATGCCCTCGGCCGTTGGCTATCAGCCCACGCTGGCGGGCGAGATGGGTGCGTTGCAGGAGAGAATCACCTCGACCAAAAAGGGCTCCATCACCTCCATTCAGGCCGTTTACGTTCCCGCAGACGACCTGACGGACCCCGCACCCGCGACGACCTTTGCCCACCTGGACGCGACCACCGTTTTGTCGCGTAGCATTGCATCGCAGGGCATTTATCCCGCCGTGGATCCCCTGGAATCGACCAGCCGCATTCTTTCGCCCGATATTTTGGGTGAGGAGCATTACCGCGTTGCCCGCGAGGTTCAGCGCATTTTGCAGCGCTATGCCGAGCTGATGGACATCATTGCCATCATGGGTATGGACGAACTCTCCGACGAAGACAAGGCGTTGGTCGGCAGAGCAAGAAAGATTCAGCGGTTTTTGTCCCAGCCCTTTGACGTATCCGAAAAATTCACCGGTATTCCCGGCACCTACGTGCCCTTGTCCGAGACCATCCGCGGCTTCCGCGAGATCATCGAGGGCAAGCACGACCATCTGCCCGAGTCGGCCTTCCTGTTCGTCGGCACCATCGACGAGGCGGTAGCCAAAGCGCAGGCGAGCAAGGCGTAACGGGAGGGTGGCCGCATGAACACCTTTCGTTTGATCATCGCCTCGCCCGACGGAAACGTCTTTGACGGTCAGGCGTATATGCTGACTGTGCGGGGAACCGAGGGTGAATTGGCTGTCCTTTCCGGTCACGTGCCGTTCATTACCACGGTGGTTGCGTGTGCGGTCAAGATCGAATTGCCGAGCGAGGAGGAGGACGACCGCATCGGGTATACCGACGGAGGATTGCTTTCCGTTTCCCGCGACACTGTGACGCTTCTTTCGAGCAGTTTTCGGTGGGGAAAAGAGTAAAATAGTGATAAAAAAGGAGAATTTCGGCAAGAAGTTCTCCTTTTTGTTTTTGGGGAGATTTCCAGGGTTTTAACGACTTTTCCTTTTTACGCTCACACTGCTTCGCGCGTTCGCGGGAAGTTTATGTTCATTCTTTCTCGTCCGAGAAAGAACGAACCAAGAAAGCGGACTCAGGGGTCTAATACCCCTGAGAACCCCGCAGTGCGCCACGAAAAATCAAAGATTTTTCTGATTGTGGCGCAAAAGTAAACATCTTCAGCTTTTGCGTTTGCAAGTTCAAAAAACTTGCAAACACGAAAGTGGCACGCAAGCACAAAAGCAAAAAGATTTGCTGTGTTTCACCGCGCCACAGTTAAACTAATTTTTTGACAAAAACGATTTTGTTTTTTCGCCTGCCGCTCGTGGTGGCTTTGCGGCGGGGGATTCTTTCCGTAGGGCGGGAGCCTTGCGGTCGCGCCTCTGCGCGATGCTCGCGTTCAGCGAGCAAGCAATGCTCGTGTGTCTCGGCGCAAGCCGAGATGTGAAGAGCGGCAATGCCAAGGGAGATCCAAGAGGGAACGTCTTGGCGGGCAATGTT
>JAZLCA010000023.1:0-16576 GCA_045613985.1 Eubacteriales bacterium
TTTACAAGCAATGGATTTCTTGGTCGTGAGAGTAGTGCCTTTAGGAAGACCAATCGTAACACCGTTTTTCTTTGCTTCTCTCATACCTTGACTGATACGGCTATGGAGGTCGGTAACTTCTTTCTCGGCTTGGTCGAAGGCCGCTTTGATTTGTTCTTCGGCAAGTGCCATCATGAAGTTGTTGATGAGTTCTATGTTGCCTTTGAAGAACGTATCAACAGCAGCATTGCCTGTGGTTATATTAATACTAAGAAGGTTATTCTTGGTTGAGTCAAAGACAGAAGTATTTATCAAAGGCTCATTTAAGAATATGAGATTGACTCCGCTCTCATAAAGCATTTTGTAATCCTTAAAACCTTCTTCGGCATTACGGCTCATACGGCTGACGCTATCAAAAACGATGGTGTCGGCCGTTTTAATTTGGCTTATGAGCTTGTTCCAGTTTGGGCGGTCTTGCTTGGTTCCGGTGTAAAATTCCTTAATGATAGTGGCGGTCGGATAGACTGCGGTGATGTTGGTAATCTGACGGGCGAGCTTTTGATGTTGAGTGCTTACGCGACAATAAGCATAGATCATAATATAACGTTCCTTTCAGTATTGAATCAAACTACAGTTTGTTCTGATGCTTATATTATGTCGTGGAATTGCTACGTGGGTGCTAACTTTTGGTATAACTTATGCTAACTTTGATTTGATACTGAATATATAAAAAATATGGCTATAGCATTGGCGGCTATAGCTGGGTATAAAGATAGATCTATCTTAAGCTTTTTATAACATTCAATTAATTTAGCGATTTATTCTATGGACAAGCGGAAAAATGTGTGCTATAATTAATAGGTAACAGATGTAAAGCTTGGGGGGCTATTATGATATCTTTGGAAGAAATTGCGAGCAGGTTGGTAGATAGAAAAGATTATGATTTTAGTGCTAATAAGGTGAGCTGGGAGCCAAGACGTGCGGAGGCTTACGTTCTGCCTGAATTCAATATAACCGAGAGCAATGCTAAGGGGGCTGATGCAAAGCTTAGAAGAAAGCTTAGTAAGGTGTTGGCTTTTATTGATAGCGTGAAGCATAAGCGTTTTAAGGACGGCTGTACCATTATGCCGATAAGCGTGACTAATAAAGAGAACTTGGCTATCTGGGGCGACAAGATGGGCGTTTCGAGAGCGATTGCTTATATGATAGAAATAGGACTTATAAGTATCGAGAGTGATAAATATCAGTTCGGTGCTTATTATGAAAAAGATAATAAGAGCAAATCGTATTACTATTATAAAGAGAACGAGGACAAGGTCAAGGCGTATTGCGAGGCACGCGGCATTACTATGTACGTGGTTCAGAATAAGGTCTATGATATATCTGAGATCAAAAATATTCATAAGTCAATAGATAAGTCTAAAGTTCGCTTTGCGTCAAGGCTGAAGCTTATAAGGCCAGAGGGAATAAGTAAGGCGGAGTTTGAAAAACAGCTTACTTTGTGCTTATATCAGAACTATCCGGGGCTGCAGTTTCATATCATAAAGGCAAATGAAATCAATGAAAGATATTATAAAGATTATCCGGAATTTCGTATTCGATTCCAGCCGAACTTTACTTGGTCGGACGATGATCTATATGTGAGTAGCATTGGTATAAGAGCAACGAATTCAATGATCAATATTAAGAAAGAAGCGCGGGCAGAGATATTAAAGGCGTATGGTCTGACTTTAGAGCATGATATAAATGCTTCGGTGCCGCGTATGACGGCTTCGTTGAATGCTGGGCATTGGATAGACGAGTCTGAAGATATGTATAAGCTTATATATCGTGTTCTGGCGCCCGCGGGCAATTGCAGTAATGAAATGCGAGAGGCAATTAAAAAGCTTCATATGCGAGCTTATTTTGATTCTGGGGACAAGTCTGTGGGGCATCATACTTGGTTATCGATGAATCAAGATAATATTGATAGAGATGACGTTTGCGATACTATGAAAGCATTTCGTGAGGCAATCGTTGAAGCTGAGGGCGGCAAGCTTTATGGAAGTGATATCTTTTACGTAGAGTCATGTGTGTATCTGATGACGTTATATGATCTTGTTACGTCGGGGCATAGAGTATGGCAGGTTTATGATTGCTTTTATGCTACGGGGGAAGAAGATCAAGAGCTGTTTGATTTTATGATTTCGAGCGGAGTTAAGAGAAATTTTGAAGATTTCTTATCTGTTTGGTGGAAAGAGTAAATAATAATTGATATAAAGAAATTGATATAGAAGTAATAAATATATACAATAGGTAACGGTTGCAGATTGTGTTTTATTTAATATATAAAAAAATTAAGGCAGAGAATAGAAATAAATATTATTAATATACAATAAGTAACAGTTGCAAAAAGCGGGGCGTAAAAGATAAATATATTTATTATATAAGAGATAGAAATTATATTAATATATACAATAGGTAACAGTTGTAAAAGAACAAATAATTCGGGGTGGATTATCTGTTCTTTTATGTTTTTGTGGGGGTTATTTATTGAAGTAAATAATATTGATGATTTCGAGAGGTGAATAATTGTTTTTAATAAGGTTGATAGATTTAATTACGTTGGGGTATTGGAAAGGATAGGTGTATGAGGTTGTAAGTAGTTTGATGAGAGATTTGTAAGTGTTAATATTATTTTTAGAGTAGGTATAGTTATAGGTGTAGCCGATAAAATCTTGGTATGTAGAATAGGACATAAAGAATTCGAATTGGAGAATGAGTTGGTGATAGATGAGGTGGAGAAGATCGAGTTGATAATCGGTAAGAGTATCGATTTGGGTTTGAATGAGGGTGGAGTAATTTTTAATTTTCATAACAAAAATCCTTCCTTTTTAAAAAATTTTTATATTATAAAATACAATATTTCTTTGTAAAATTTAATCGATTTTTGAAAAATAATGAAAAAAGCTGACGATTTTTCATCATCAGCTTCTTCTATTTAACAGATTATAGATATTTTGCGCTATCTAAATATGATAAATCAATTAATACCAATTGCCGTCGAAAACGTCAACGCTGGCGTAGTAGTTTCGGGTGAGCTCTTCCATATTGAACTTCTTTTTTATAAGTACGGCTGCAGTTATCAAACTCATATAGTCGGTCGAGTACTTGATAACAGCATCTATCAGTTGCTTTCTGAATTTCTTATCTTCGTTAACCTTAAAGGGATTGTTATCGAAGCTGCCGAGAAATTCTTCAAATTGGTCAAGGTACATCATGTTGCTGTGCGAGTGGTTCATCTTATAGAAGAACTTGAAAAATTCATGAAGTTCTTCATTGCTCAGGCTCTCTAATTCTTTGGTCAAGGTCTCTGTGACCTTATTGCTCTCATTAATTGCGGTCTCTTTATTTTCCATATCTAAAATTCACTTTCTAATTTAAATTATATTAAGCAATAACAGAGCGCAAAATATTATCACTCTCATATAATTTAGCGAATTAGACATCAGCAGAAAGCGATTCGATAGCAATTCTCATTCCAAGACGGAAGGCATAAACAAAGACCTCCCTCTCATTAATATCGGTAAGCTCGTCATAGCAATCATTGAATTTTTCAAAAAGCTCTTTTTGCTTGTCCGTGAGCGTTTCATTCAATGCACTATGATGGTCAGCTATGTAGCCCATTAGTTCTTTAGTTTCTTTGTCTTTGCTTCTGCAGTCAGTATTCGGGCAGACGTTGCCATAGAAAAGCTCTTCTAAAATCGATCTCATAAATTATTCCTCCTACCTTTAAGCCTTTTCCATTGGAATATGTGTTCTACCATAGAACTTATCCAACACATTAAACTCGTCCACCTGCTTTGCCACCTCGCTAACGAGAAGGTTGATATAGTTCTGGGTAATATCCAAGCTACTATGCCCTAATAACTTTGAGAGCGAAACCACATTGCCGCCATTGATTATCCATTGTTTGGCGAAGGTATGACGATATCTATGGATGCCTGTTGTATTTACACCGCGCCGCTTGTTATATTCGTAAAGCATATGATAACAGGTACTCTTCACGAGCTGCTGACCGAAGCTATTACAGAACAAATAATCGTCATTAGACTTGTGGTGCCGGTACTTCAAGTATTCTTCCATAATACTCACCATGGTCTGATTTAAAGGCACTATGAGAGGCTTTCTATTCTTGGTAACGTTTACGTATACCACGTTGTTATCGAAGTCCAGGTCTTTGATTTTGATATGCATAAGGCTTCTTTGTCTGACACCGGTGCTAAACAGGAAATTAGTCATTACCCAACTCTGATACTCTGTAAAATTACATCTCTTAACATTGGGCTTCTTCAATAGAAGCTGCAGTTCGGTATCGCTATAGGTTTCGATATGGCTTTTATCCACCTTGATCGCCTGCATCTTAAAGTGCGGAAGCCACCCCTCATTCATGAAGAAATGGAAGGTTGTTATCAGATCTCTCAAATAGGAATTGATACTTGTGTCATTATCGAGAGTTGCTTTTAGGTGCAGAACATAGTCCTTATAGGTTTGCTCGTCGATATCCTCAATAGGCATTTTAGGATCGAAGTATTTATAGAAATATAGATAGCTTTGCCTATAGTGGTTGATAGTTCCTTCTCTTAAATTTCTCTGCCTGCAATTCTCCAAATATTTGTTACATCCCTCTTCAAAAGTGAGTGTTACCCCTCTTGCCATTTTAATCTTTTTCACCTTAAAAATCCTCCTAAAAAATAAAAAAATATTGGACACATCACGAACGAAAATACGTTTATGATGTGTCCAACTTTTATTTTATTCGATTTTGTAGGGGCGTTCATTGAACGCCCGCGGGCGAACACTGTTCGCCCCTACGAGCATTCAAAAAAGCCTTATAAGTCAAGAATTATTTGCAAGCCTCTTCGATAGCAACTGCAACAGCAACAGTCATACAAGCATGAGGGTGTTAGCTGCGCAGGTCAACTTTATCGTTTTCGTTCTCAGGAAATAATGTCCCACCCGAATTGTCCAACACCGACATTTGCTAACTCGAATGTATAAGTTTCGTTCACATCGATATTTTTAAACTTGAGTGTTTCGCCGGCAAAGTTACCATCCGGAACAATCTTTGTACTCTCCTCGATAACGAGTCCGTTAGAATCAAGCAATCGATAACCGATAAGGCAAGGATGATTATAACTTCCTTCATTACCTTTTCCCGTGATCGTAATAAATAAAGTATCGTCTTCAGTTTTGTAAGTAATCTTTGTTATTTGTACTGTAGAACTAACTACCCAACCTTTATTGTCGTTAACCATATTATCAATCGTTTCAGGAAGATTTGGAAGGTTAACTTTAAGCTCTTTGTTACATGAGGAAAATACAGTTGGTAACAAAAGTAACCCAGTTATAAGTAGTATTACTAACAAAACGCTCTTTCTTGGGCTTGTGCTGTGTTTCATGAAATTCCTCATCAAAAAACTATACAGCTTACTTGCTTGCCTCTTCGATAGCAACTGCAACAGCAACAGTCATACCAACCATGGGGTTGTTACCTGCGCCGATCAAGCCCATCATTTCGACATGGGCAGGGACGGAGGAGGAGCCTGCGAACTGAGCGTCGCCGTGCATACGACCCATGGTGTCGGTCATGCCGTAGGAAGCAGGACCTGCAGCCATGTTATCGGGGTGCAGGGTACGGCCGGTACCACCGCCGGATGCGACGGAGAAGTACTGCTTGCCGTTCTCGTTGCACCACTTCTTGTAGGTGCCGGCAACGGGGTGCTGGAAGCGGGTGGGGTTGGTGGAGTTACCGGTGATAGAAACGCCGACGTTCTCCAGTCTCATGATAGCAACGCCTTCGGGAACGCTGTCGGAGCCGTAGCACTTAACAGCAGCTCTGGGACCGTTGGAGTATGCCTTCTCGTAAATAACCTTAACCTCTTCGGTGTAGGGATCGAACTCGGTCTCAACGTAGGTAAAGCCGTTGATACGGGAGATGATCATAGCGGCGTCCTTGCCCAGACCGTTCAGAATAACGCGCAGGGGCTTAACGCGGACCTTATTTGCGTTCAGAGCGATCTTGATAGCGCCCTCTGCAGCTGCAAAGGTCTCGTGCCCTGCCAGGAAGCAGAAGCACTCGGTCTCTTCGCTCAGCAGCATCTTGCCCAGGTTACCGTGACCCAAACCAACCTTGCGGTTCTCGGCAACGGAGCCGGGGATGCAGAATGCCTGCAGACCGATACCGACAGCGGCAGCGGCGTCAGCAGCCTTGGTGCAGCCCTTCTTGATAGCGATGGCAGCGCCAACGGTGTAAGCCCACTTTGCGTTCTCAAACGCGATGGGCTGGGTCTCTTCAACGATCTTGTAGGGATCGATGCCCTTAGCATCACAGATCTCCTTGCACTCGTCGATGGAGGAAATGCCATATTCGTTCAATGCGGCGAGGATCTTCGCCTCGCGTCTTTCATAACCTTCAAATTTTGCCATGATATGTCACCTCCTGATTATTCCTTGCGGGGATCGATGTACTTAACGGCGTCAGCAAATCTGCCGTAGGTACCCTTGGACTTTTCGTATGCTTCGTTGGGCTCCAGACCCTTCTTGATGAAGTCGGTCATCTTGCCCAGGGAAACGAACTCGTAGCCGATGACCTGATCGTCCTCGTCCAGAGCCATTCTGGTGCAGTAACCTTCGGCCATTTCCAGGTAACGTACGCCCTTGGCCTTGGTGCCGAACATGGTACCAACCATGGAACGCTCGCCCTTACCCAGGTCTTCCATACCTGCGCCGATGGGCAGACCGTTTTCGGAGAAAGCGGACTGGGAGCGGCCGTACACGATCTGCAGGAACAGCTCGCGCATAGCAGTGTTGATAGCATCGCAAACCAGGTCGGTGTTCAGAGCCTCAAGGAGGGTCTTGCCGGGCAGGATCTCAGCAGCCATAGCGGCGGAGTGAGTCATACCGGAGCAACCGATGGTCTCAACGAGAGCCTCTTCGATGATACCGTCCTTGACGTTCAGGGACAGCTTGCAGGCACCCTGCTGGGGAGCACACCAACCCACACCGTGGGTGTATGCGGAGATGTCAGAGATCTCCTTTGCCTGAATCCATTTACCCTCTTCGGGAATGGGAGCCGGACCGTGCTTGGGGCCCTTAGCTACGGTGCACATGTTCTGCACTTCTGCAGAATAAAAGATGTGATCGTTCATTTTTTATATCTCCTTTTGAAATTGATATCGGGTTACTATGTTATTCCTGGTCGATCAGACCTTCGATGATGGGGGCGATGGTATCCAGCACGTGCTGAGCGATAAAGCCCGCGCCGCCGGCATTGGGGTGTACGCCGTCACCCGAAAATTCGGTGTAGGGCGTATGGATGGTTTCGCAAGCGAAAATGGCCTGCATGGGAAGATAAGCATCGGCAAATTCCTGCGCCAAGGCGCGTTCGATGCGGATCTTTTCATCCAACTCCTCCAGCATATTGATCTTGTCGGAGCCATACAGTAAGAAAGGCTCGATCATGAGAAGCTTTGCGCCCATGGTCTCCTTGATGGTGGTCAAAATGGTTCTCATATTGCTTTCGAAGTAAGCGGGCGTGGTTTCAATATTGTGGCTGAAGTGATGCCAAACGTCGTTGACGCCGATCAGAAGAACGACGACGTCGGGCTCGATGTCCACGAAATCGGATTGCAGACGAGCCACCAGATTTTCGGTGCGGTGGCCACTGATGCCGAGATTGATAAATTCAAATTGGATATCCGGGTAGGCGTCGCTGATCATGGCCGAGGCGTATTTGGGGTAGCCACAGCCCATGTCGTGCGGGTCGTTACGATCGCGTCCCGCATCGGTAACGCTATCGCCCTGGAACAAGATTTTCATGTTATCTACCTTTCTGAACTTTAGTTTTTAGGTCAAATTACTTTACAATAGAGCCGTAAACGAGACCGGATGCGCAAGCGGCGTTGGACTCGTCGGTATCGATATGCATTGCCAGCGCGAACTTGGGAGATACGCGAACAACAACGTCACCGAAGATTACAGGACGAGCAGTGTCAACCTTGACGGAAACGATCCCCTTATCAGCAACGCCGAGAGCCTCGGCATCTTCGGGAGTCATGTGGATGTGACGCTTGGCAACCATAACGCCCTCTGCAATTTCAATCTTGCCGCAGGGACCTTCCAGGGTGCAGCCGGGGGTGCCGGCAACGTCGCCGCTCTCGCGAATGGGGGGAACGATACCGACCGTGCGGGCGTCCGTGAAGGAGAGCTCGACCTGGTTGGCAGGACGGGTGGGACCAAGTACGCTTGCCTTGATAGCGCCCTTGGGACCGATGACGGTGACCTTTTCCTCGCAGGCAAACTGGCCGGGCTGGGACAGGTCCTTCTTGTTGGTCAGGGTGTGGCCCTGGCCGAACAGGATCTCGACAGCTTCCTCGGTCAAGTGTACGTGACGAGCAGAGGTCTCTACAAGAATTTTGTTTTCCATAGGTTTGTATATTTCCTTTCTTGGAAGTGAATAATAGAGATAACTTTGGAGCTTGTGTGATAGATAAATTTTTCACACACAGATATATTATAACATAAGAAACGGAAAATGTAAAGAAGAAAACCAATATTTTTCCGCAATTATTTACACTATTTATAGAATTTTGGAGGAAATATGGAACAAGAGAAGGGACAGGAGACGGCATTGTCCGTTCGTGAGAAATGCGAGGTGGTCGTCTCGTCGGACGGACGTATCCACACGCTGTGCATCATCGGGCAGATTGAGGGGCATTTTGTGTTGTCCGACAATCAGAAAGCGACCAAGTACGAGCATGTTCTACCGCTTCTGGTATCGCTTGAGCAAAGCGAAGACGTCGAAGGGGTGCTGATCCTGCTGCACACCATGGGAGGTGACGTGGAGGCGGGGCTTGCCATGGCAGAAATGATCGCTTCTATGTCCAAGCCTACGGTGTCGCTGGTGCTGGGCGGAGGGCATTCGATCGGCGTGCCGTTGGCAGTCGCTGCAAGACGTTCTTTTATCGTTCCCAGTGCGACCATGACCATTCATCCTGTTCGTATCTCGGGAACGGTGCTGGGCGTCCCCCAGACCTTTCGCTACTTTACCGATATGCAACAGCGCATCGTTCGCTTTATCGTTGACCATTCGCATATTGGGGAAGATAAACTGACCGAGCTGTTACTTCGTCCCGACGAGCTGGCCACCGACGTGGGCAGCATCGTAGAAGGAAACGAAGCTGTGAAGCTGGGGCTGATCGATCGGGTGGGAGGACTGGATGAGGCGTTGGCGGAATTGCGCGAAATGATGCAAAACAAAGAATAAGGAGGACGTATCGTCCTCCTTATTCTTTTCGAATACTGCCGATGCCGCTTTTCATCACCAAGGCGCGCAAAAACGGAACGTACATCCAGGGACGCTTGATACATTTGCATTTGATCTTGATTCGCAGAGCCCACGTCCGGCGGCGGTAGCGGTACATGACGCGCTTGGGCGATACGGCACCATTCATGGCCCGGGCCAAGCTCTCGCCGCTGGAAAGGGCGTAGCTGATACCTTCAAAGGAGCTGGGGCTGATCAAGCCCGCCGCCTCTCCGATCAAAAAAGCGGTCTTGTTGCCGAGAAACACACCGTGTGTCAACAACGGTCTGCTGACAAGGCAGGCCTCGGTGCAACGAAGGGGATCAAAAGCGGCAGATTCAATCAAGCCGTTCGCGATTAGCCGCCGCTTCTGTTGTTCAAAAGCGGCGCGGCAGCCACGAGGGGCAAAAGCACCGCCGAACACCATGGTATCTCCTTTGAAAAAGATCCAGGAGCAGCTGTCGGAGGTGACGGGGTCGAAAATACAGGAATAATAGGGGTCTGTATTTGTGGCGGAAAAGGTCTGTTGAATGGATACGTATTTTTGAATATGCTTTTGACCGAATAGGGTACGGCGCACAAGTGAGGAGGCTCCATCGGCCCCTACGATGCATCGGGCAGTGACGGTATGCTCTGCGCCGTTTTGTGTGCGCAGATGCAAATGGTACCCATCTGCTTGTGGCGTAATGTTTAAGCAGCGTGCCTGCATAACGGTGACGGCGGGGGGAAGCTGCTGTAAAAGAAAACGGTCAAAGGCGGAGCGATCCACGTTAATGTAAGTGCGAGGATAATGGCGCACGCGTGCTTGGGGGAGGTCGACGACACGAACGGATCGAAGCTGGGGTGTGCACAGGATCTCTTCGGGAAGGGGAAGTCCGTAACGCTTGAGCAGCTTTTGCGCATCGGGGGAGAGAAGTCCGGCGCAGACCTTGGGGTGCTCAAATGAACCGTCGATTAAGAGAACGCTTTGATTGGGCGCGCGGAGAAGGCGGGCAAAATTACACCCGGCAGGGCCGGCACCGATGATGACGATATCAAATAGCATCCCAAAACCTCCTTCTGCCGCTTAATAAGAAAATTATATCATGTGAAGACTATATTTGTCAAGGGAAGGGGCTTTGCTTGAAAACAAAAAATAATTTGAAAAAATTCCAAAAATCTATTGCATTTTTGGAAAAGGTATGGTATAATCTATGGGTCTGTAATGTTAGATTGCGCGCTGTTGTCCAAGAGATCGGCGTGTGAGAAGTATTTGGAGGTTATTTAGTTATGTTGAACGCAATTATGCTTGCTGCTGCTAATGCAGCGAACGCACTTGCATGGTACGAGTGGGTTCTGGGCGGTGCCGTCGTCGTTATGGCTCTGTTCCTGATCATCGCTGTTCTGCTTCAGTCGGGCAAGGACACGCAGATGTCCGGTGCTATCACCGGTAGTGCTGAGACCTTCTTCGGTCAGGGCAAGGGCGACCGTCGCGACAAGTTTTTGTCCAAGCTGACCATTGCTGTCTCCGTTATCTTCGCTCTCGTTGTGATTGCGATGTACGTTGTTGTCAGCTAATTGGTATCCGTTTCGTTGTAGAAAACACCTCCCGGCATTTGCCTGAGAGGTGTTTTTTGCATCTAATCTGCGATCAGCTTCAGCTCTTTCATGCAAAGCTTCAGTCGCTGTCGCACCTCATTGCAGGGCGCGACCAAGGGAAGGCGATATTCTTCTCGGCATAGCCCCATCATGGACAGTGCGCATTTGACGGGTATAGGATTGCTGTCGGCAAACAGCGCGCGTGACAGGCAACGGTATTTCGCATGTTTGGCGGCAGATAGCCGGGGCTTGCCCTCCCACCACAGCCGTGTAACGTCACGAACGGCAGCGGGAATGACGTTGGATAGCACCGAGATCACTCCCATGCCACCCAGCGACAGTACGGGAATGGACAGATCGTCGTTGCCGGCATAAACGTCCAGACGATCACCGCATTCGTCGATCAAAGCACTGATGGTGCCCATGTCGGTAGCAGCCTCCTTTACCGCTACAATATTGGAATGTTCGGCAAGGGCGGCGTAGGTATCGGTGGACAAGGTTACTCCCGTTCGTCCGGGCACACTGTACACGATAATGGGCTTTTCTGACGCATCGGCTACTCGCTCGAAATGTGCGCGTAATCCTGCCTGCGATGGACGGTTGTAATAAGGGGTTACAACCAGCAAAGCGTCGGCCCCTGCCGCGCAAGCGGAGCGGCACAGCGTTAAGGTGTGTGCTGTGTCAGCACATCCTATGCCGGCGATCAAAGGAACGCGCCCGTCGATCCGTTCGGCCGCAAATGCAAACAGCGCCATTTTTTCGGGATCGGTCAGTGTAGCGCACTCGCCCGTGGTGCCGGCAACGACCAGAGCGTCGATTCCCGCCGAGATCTGACGCTCGATCAATCGGCCGAAGGTGTCAAAATCGATGCGTCCGTCCTCAAATGGGGTGACCAGCGCTGTGGCAGTGCCGCGGAATAAGGTCGTTTTTTGCTTGCTCATAAAAAACCTGCCTTTCGTGCGTGATTTTGTATCAACGATCGCGGCAAATGTATGGTGGGGACTTGCAAAGTCAGGGAAATTGTGCTATAATGATTCGATTGCATTCCGCGTCCGTTTGTGACCAGTATATGCGGTGTTACACAAA
Source organism: Eubacteriales bacterium (assembly GCA_045613985.1). Classification (GTDB taxonomy): domain Bacteria; phylum Bacillota; class Clostridia; order Oscillospirales; family CAG-272; genus SIG644. The sequence continues at coordinate 11,987 of JAZLCA010000023.1, forward strand.
GGCTTGCAAGAGAATTTGGATTTGTCTCTATTTTTACGGAAAGGCTCCCTGTGCCGGGAGAACAAAGTGTGTTCATATGTCTGCTATTATCAATGAGCGTCCCGCTACGGAACTCAGTACCTCGGATTTTTACTACGATCTTCCCGAGGAGCGTATTGCCCAGCATCCGGTCGAGCCTCGCGATCACAGCCGCTTGATGGTGCTCAACCGCGAGACGAATACCATCGAGCATAAGTATTTTTATGATATTTTGGACTATCTGCAAGAGGGTGACACACTGGTCGTTAACGATTCCAAAGTCATTCCCGCCCGTCTGTACGGGCATGCGGAAGGCAGAGAAGAGGCCAAGATCGAGCTCTTGTTGCTCCGCTCGCACGAATTGGATACCTGGGAATCGCTGGTCAAGCCGGGAAAGCGGGCTCGAATGGGCATGCGCATGGTGTTTGGCGGCGGTATTCTCGTTGGTGAAGTCGTCGGCATGGTGGAGGAGGGCAACCGTCTGATCCGCTTTGAGTACGATCATGAAAAATATCAGAATATATACGAGATCTTGCACATCGTGGGACTGATGCCCCTGCCGCCGTATATCACGGCACAGTTGGAGGACAACGACCGCTACCAAACGGTCTACGCCCGCGAGGAGGGAAGTGCTGCTGCCCCTACGGCAGGATTGCATTTCACTCCCGAATTGATGGAGCGTATTAAGCAAAAGGGAGTAGCCATCGTCCCCGTCATGCTGCACGTAGGACTTGGCACCTTCCGTCCCGTCAAGGTGGATAAGCTGGAGGAGCATACCATGCACACCGAGTTTATCACCGTTACCAAGGAGGCGGCAGACACCATCAACGCTCGCCGCAAAGCCGGAGGGCGTGTGATCTCGGTCGGTACGACCTCTTGCCGCACACTGGAAAGTGCAGCCGATGAAAGCGGCATCATTCATCCGATCAGTGGTGATACCGGCATTTTTATCTACCCCGGCTACCGCTTCAAGGCCATTGACGCTCTCATTACCAATTTCCACTTGCCCGAAAGTACGCTTCTTATGCTCGTGTCAGCGCTGTACGACAGAGAGCATATGCTGGAGGCCTATCGCACGGCGGTGAAGGAGAAGTACAGATTTTTCAGCTTTGGCGATGCGATGTTTATTGAATAAAAAACAACTCCATCCGTGAGGATGGAGTTGTTTTTTATAGATCTGTATTATTCAAATTCGATGAGCTTGGAGAATTTTGCTTTCTTGTGTGCAGCGTATATTACGGTCTCATCACCGTCATCCACATAGTAATAGGTTGCATCAACCTTGAAGGACAGCCTTGCGACATCCGGCGCAACCTGCTTCTTCTTGCTTCTGTTGTGAGAAACGTAAAGATCGCCGTCAACACGGAAGAAGAGATAATCGTCGTGCGACATGGAGAAGGAGTTAACATCATCTGCAATCAGCTTAGCCTTGCCGGTCTTCTTGACGCACATCAAAGAATTGTCATAAGTTTTGAAATAGCAGAACTTACCGTCGGAGGAAATTTCGAAGCTGGATACATCTTCGGCAACTTCCTTGAATTTGAAATTGGCTTTTTTGCCGGTGCCTCGATACAGGGTATTGCCGTCTACGTAGTAAATGACATCACCCGTAAGCGTCATTTGGTAACTATCGATACCGTCCGCTTCTTCTATTTCGATGGCCTTAAAGCGTTTGTTCAGATAATAGAGGGAACCGTTGCTTGTAAAGTACTGCTTAGCAAAGCTCTTGACCGGAATGGTCGAGCTGTCGGAATAATATCCATCGATTACAATCCCCCAATCGGAGTAATTGCCAAGCTGTCTGATGGAATTGGACGTGATTTTAACCTTCTCTTTACCGTTTTTGGTAATGTAGGTGCCGCTGTTCAGTTCGAACACTGCCTCGGTGTGATCTATATTGAAAGCAATCGCCTCGAAATTTCCGGCGCTTCCCAGCTTTTGAGGCTCCTTGTCGCCTTTGACAACGTGAACGGTAAGTTTTTCAGCGTTTATGTAGTAAATCAGTTTACCCTTGTTGGATATGCCAAGAGGAGACAGATTGTTGCCGATCTTTTTACCTTCTTTTCCGTTGACGGATACGTAAAGCTTGTAATCGCCATCGTCATCACCCTTGGTGTAAGCTACGCTCTTGCCGTCGGGAGAAATAACGTATTCACCGTAAATATCTCCGGTGATCTTTTTGGCGGAGTCTTTTTTGACGGAGTACAGCATCAACTCGTCTTCGACGTTGACGAATGCGATACCGTCACCCTCAACCGAAAGCTTGAAGTTGGATATCTCTTCTTCAACCGTCAACAGTTTCTTTTTCTTGATGACATAGAGGGTATCCTCTTCATCCAGGAAGGCTATGGTATTGCCGTCAACCGATCTTTGGATGTCGCTGATCATGCCCTCAACTTTCACATCGGTTTTCTTGCCGCCAATGATGAATATGGTTTCTTCATTTTCTTCATCGTAAATGCTGTCAATGTACTGATCCGGCATGACATATTTAGGCGTGGGTCTATTGATAATGGAGATGAGCAAAACCAATACGATAACAGCACCGACCAAAATGGCGCCGCCCTTGATGAGCTGATCTTTGGTAATGTTCTTTTCTTTGAGGAAATTTTGAATCTTAGTCCACAGCTTTTTTGCGTAGAAAGGAATCAAGGAATAGTCGAAGTTTTCTACCTCTGCATCATCGATGTAATAGGGGTTGGGAGCCTGCGTCTGGGTAATGCCGACCGTACCGCCGCAAGCGGGGCAGAACTGGGAGGGAGTCTGGTGGTTGACACCGCAAGCGGAGCAGGTGTAGGCTGTCTTGGTCAAGACCGGAACGCGGAATACTCTCTTGTCAAATATGATGATCGTGATCATAGAGTACATGGCAAGAGCCAGCAATAAGATTGCACCCAAGCGCGGGCCAAAGCACGCAAAACCGTCCACGTACATGGCGGATGCCAAATCAGCCATAAGAACCATGGAAGCAATCGTGATAATCAAGGAAAAGAAACCAGCAGCAGCAACGGCAACACCGTATACCACCATCACGATGTGGGAAATCTTATCGAGCAATAAAGGCTTTACGCCAATGACAAGATTTTTCTTGAAGATATCCTTCACGCCGCTGATCAGACCTGCAATCAACAAAATGATGCTGGCAATTAAGACGATGGTGAGACAGAAGGCAAGAAGTTTCAAGATGACAACAGCGAAAGCTGCTTCATCGCTTATATCGCGAATCATATCCAGAGTTATTTTCTGTCCTTCGATCTTGAAAGAGCCGTTCAGTTCAAAAAAGTTGTAAGCGTTCAAGCGAAGATGACGAAGAACCCCAATGTCCTTGAGTCCTTCACGGATATCACCAGTGGCAAACAAACCGAGGTAGTTGAATGCCATAAGGATAAGGGAGAGCAGGCCTGTGCCGGTCAAAACGAGTGAGCGGTACAGACGTTTGATTTTGGTAACCATAGCATATTCCTTTCTTGATGAATACCGATATGCATTGTTTTGAATAAAAATAACAGCATACCGGCAACATATCGATGTTATAGAAAATTATAACACGATATTTTCACATTGTCAACACAAACGAACCTGAACGAGGCGACAAAATGTAATTTATTTTCACAATATGCACGATCGGTAATATTTATGATTGAGGAACTCTTGACAAATTCGCCCACTTATGCTACAATAAACTTGTGAATGGGGGATGGCACCCATAACAAAAAAACGGTATTCACGAATCGAATATTGCAACATCTATGAAAGAGGGGAAGACACCCATGGAAAAAAACGTAGCTGTCGTAGACGAGCAAGGCAACAAATATGGAGCGACTTACCCGAAACGGGCAAAGGGTCTTGTGAAAAACGGCAGGGCACGCTTCGTGGACGACAACACTATATGCCTTGCGTGCCCTCCGAATCAAATTTTGGAGGATACAGAAATGTCTGAGAATATCAATATTACCGAGAACACCAATTCAAACACCGTTTTGACCGAAAAAGAAGTCTTTGACCAGATCGTCCTGTTGCAAAAGCAGTTGACCGAGCAATCCTTGGCGTCGTTGCATCCCCAGCGTGAGGGAACGCTGCGCGAGATACTGGAGTTCTACAAGCAAATGTATAACAATTTGCAACAGGAAAAGCGGGAGCAAAAAATGGCCGAGCCCGAGAGCGAAGCCTTTGCACAGAAACGTAAAGAGTTCCTCAATTTTGTTCGCGACACAACGGTTGGCGCGGAGCCGGGGACAATATTGCCTGATTTTGAGAAAATCTGGCAGACCGTGTTCCTCGGACAGTAACACAAAAAATCATGGGAGAACCCCTCGTGGGTTCTCCCGTTTTTGTTTGATGATATGTTATGTAGCGGGCGATCAATGATCGCCCCTACGTTTGTGGAGCGAGTGGGAAAGGGGGACGGAGATATGGAATCCGCACCCACAAAGCCATATCGTCTCTGTGGAGCGGATGGGGTGGGGGGCCCGCCGCTCGCGGTAGCTATTGTTGAAACAGGAACGGACAGTCGAGGACGCCTGTCCCTACAAAGGATAGGAGAAGATGTAAAAACAAATTTCTCTTTTTTCT
>JAZLCA010000024.1:0-5951 GCA_045613985.1 Eubacteriales bacterium
TCAAGGCTTTGCCACTTCCCTGCCCACCGGCGTACAATATGCCATGCTTCGTTCGCTCGTCGGCTTTGCCAAGGCCGAGATCATGCGCTACGCTTATGCGATCGAGTACGATTGCATCGATCCGACCGAGCTGTGTGCCACGCTGGAATGTAAAAGCATCCGCGGCTTATATGGCGCAGGACAGTTCAACGGCACCTCGGGCTACGAGGAAGCCGCCGCGCAGGGACTGGTCGCCGGCATCAATGCCGCGCTGTCGCTTCGCGGAGAGGAACCCATGATCCTGGAGCGCTCGGGTAGCTATATCGGGACCTTGATCGACGATCTTGTCACCAAGGGAACGAACGAGCCCTACCGAATGATGACCTCCCGCTCCGAATACCGCCTTCTGTTACGTCAGGACAACGCCGACTTGCGCTTGACCCCCATCGGACGCGCCGTCGGATTGGTCACCGAGCAGCAATATGCCGACTTTCTGGCGCGCAAAGAGGCCATCGAGACCGAATGTGCGCGGCTGAACGCCACCTACCTCTCGCCCAAAATTGTCAATCCCTACTTGGAAAAAATGGGCGAGCCCGCCATCTCAAGCGGCATCTCGCTGGGTGAGCTTTTGCGCCGCCCCGCCATTACCTATGAATCTCTGGCACCGCTGGACGAGCATCGTCCGACGATGTCCCGCCGCGTGCGCACCACGGTCGAGGTCACGCTCAAATACGACGGTTATATCAAGCGCGAGCTTGCCGAGGTGGAGCGTCATCGCAAGCTGGAGCAAAAGCGTCTCCCCGAGGATCTGGACTATTTAAGCCTCAAGGGGCTTCGCATCGAGGCCGCACAAAAATTACAGCAACGACGGCCCCTGACCGTCGGGCAAGCCTCCCGTATCAGCGGAGTCAACCCGGCCGATATTTCCGTACTGCTCATCTATCTTGGACTCAAATGAAAGGAACGACCATGACCGCCATCGATCCAAAGGATTTTAACGATTATCTTACCGCCGCTCTGCGCAAAAACGGCATGGACGACTTTGCCGGCAACGCCGCTTTGCTCGATTCTTTGTACGCGCTGACGCTGCGTATGCTTGAAGTCAACGAATATATGAACTTGACAACAATCAAGCAACCGCATGATATCATCATGCGACATTATGTGGATTCTCTCACGGTCGCACATCACATTCCCGCCGGATCGACCGTGTTGGACATCGGCTGCGGCGCGGGCTTCCCTTGCCTGCCCTTGGCTCTGGCACGTCCCGATCTGCACATTACCGCCATCGACAGCACCGAAAAAAAGGTGCGTTACGTCAATGAGACCGCCTCCCTGCTTGGCATCTCGCCCGACACGCTGACCGCCGTTGCCCTGCGCGCCGAAGAAGGCGGTGGCGTCGGAGGACAGCTTCGTGAAAAATTTAACATAGTTGTCAGCCGTGCCGTTGCTCACTTGTCCGTTTTGGGTGAGCTTGCCCTGCCCTGCCTTATGATTGGCGGTAGGTTGATCGCCCTCAAGGGTGCCAAGGCCGCCGAGGAGATTGCCGATGCGAAGGGACTTTCGGTGCTGGGCGGCGACAGCGCGCAGCTCATTCCCACACCGCTGACAGCACCCGACACCCAAGAGATTGACCATCACGCGCTGGTGATGATTGAAAAACGCGAGAAAACGCCGAAAATTTATCCGCGCAAATATGCACAAATTGTGAAAAAGCCGTTGTAATCAACGGCTTTTTTCTTGTTTTCTCCGTTTTTTATTTTCCCTTCCTTCACAATAGCGCAAAACGCGCCCTTTGCCCCCTCGCTTTTCGTATTTCCGACCTGCGCGTTGCGACGCAAAACGCATCTGCGCCATGCTACAATCTTTCCGTACTCAGACCGATATTATCACAAAAAGGAGATCGTACCATGGCCATTATGACCGAACTTTGCAACAAGCTTCCCTTGCGCCCTCGCCGCAAGCCCGACGAGATCACCGAGCCTTCCCCCGATCAAATCCATCAAATTCCCATTCAAAGCATCATTCCTAACCGCGCCCAGCCTCGCAGCACCTTCAATCAGAATGCGATCTCACGGCTGGCCGATTCCATTCGCCGCTATGGCATTCTTCAGCCCCTTACCGTCCGCAAGGTATTGCTCCCGAACGCCGGAAAAGAAAATTCCGGTCGACCGAGCGTGGTCTACGAGCTGGTCGCGGGCGAACGGAGACTGCGCGCCGCCAAGCTGGCGGAATTGGAGCAAGTTCCCTGCATCATCATTAACACCGATGATGCGACCAGCGCCGAATTGGCCATCGTCGAAAATCTGTTGCGGGAAAATCTCAATATGTTCGAGCAAGCAGAGGCATTTGACCGATTGATCCGCGAATTTCACTTAACACAGGAGGAGGCGGCCCGCCGCGTCTCCATGAGTCAGTCGGCAGTCGCCAATAAGCTACGCATCTTGCGGCTTTCGCCCGAGGAACGAGAGAAAATCCTTTCGGCAGGTCTGGGCGAGCGTCACGCCCGCGCCTTATTGAAGTTAAGTGACGTGACCTTGCGCGGCGAGGCGTTGGAGCATATTTTGGCCCACAAGCTCAACGTCAGCGCGACCGAAGCCTATATCGAGCGAGTCTGCGTGGACTTTGCGCGTTTGCAACAGCGCAAAGAGCAAGAATTGCTGCGTCAAAAAGCGATCGAGGCATCCAAGGCCGCACAAGAGGAGCAGGAATTGCAGCTGCCGGAGGAGATACAGAACGTGATCGAAGGACGGCGCACTCGCTTCAAGGGCTCCATCAAGGATATGCAGGTGTTTTATAATTCCATCCGAAATGCGCTCAATATTTTACATACTGCCGGCGTTGAAGGACAAATCGACAAAGAGGAAGGCGAAAATCGAGTTGTTTTGACCATCACGCTGTCCAAAGCCGAGCATTTTCGATAAAATGTTTCACGTGAAACATAAATTGCACCCCTTGTTGTTTGTTTCACGTGAAACATTCGTCGAGGGGCGCATCTTTTTGTCGAAATGTTTCACGTGAAACATTGTCAGCAGAATTTACATAAGATATTTGAAAAATCTCTTGCATTGGAGGAGATTTTGTGCTATAATGGAATGGTCGAACCATTGGTTTGCCATCGGGCGCATCCGACGGCAAAAAATCCAAAAGAAAGGCGGCAAAAGAAACAATATGGGAAAAATAATTGCGTTTGCCAACCAAAAAGGCGGCGTGGGCAAAACCACGTCTGCGGTGAACGTTGCGGCCTCCCTCGGAATTTTGGGCAAAAAGGTGTTGCTTGTTGACCTGGACCCCCAGGGAAACACCACCAGCGGTGTCGGCATCTCAAAAAAGATGCTGAAGCACACCATGCGCGACGTTCTGACGGGCAGCATGCCGCCGGAGCAGGCGGTTTTACAGACCTCGTTCGAGAACCTGTCGGTTTTGCCGGCCAATATTTCGTTGGCTGGATGCGAATTTGATTTGTATGAGGCGGAAAACAGCGAATTTCAAATCAAGCAGATGCTGGATCCGTTGCGCGAGCAGTACGATTACATTGTGATTGACTGTCCTCCCTCGTTGGGAATGCTGACCGTCAACGCCATGGCGGCCGCGGACGGAGTGATCATCCCCATGCAGTGCGAATTTTACGCATTGGAGGGCTTGTCACAGCTGATGATCACAGTCAGCCGCATCAAGCAGCATTACAATTCGTCTTTGAACGTCGCAGGCATTCTGGTAACCATGCACAACAGCCGATTGCTCCTGTCGATCCAGGTCATCAACGAGCTCAAAAAGTATTATGCGGACAAGCTGTTTGACACGACCATCTCCCGCAACGTCAAGCTGTCCGAGGCACCCGGATTCGGGATGCCCGTCTATTATCACGATAAGCGCAGCAAGGGCGCCGAGGAATATCTCAAGGTGGCCAAAGAATTGATGCAGCGCATCTAAAAAGAGAGGGAAGTGCTATGGCAAAAAAAGCAGGTGGTCTGGGACGCGGATATTTCTCCCTTCTGGACGATAACACCCCCGAAAGCAACAAAAACGGCGTCTCTACCCTGAGAATCGCCGACATCGAGCCTCGCAGCGATCAGCCCCGCAAGCAATTTGAGCGTGAAGCGCTCGAAACGCTGGCCGAGTCGATCGGACAGCACGGCGTTATTCAGCCCATCATTGTGCGCGAAAGTGCAGCATTGTCGGGCTCTTACGAGATCATCGCCGGCGAGCGACGCTGGCGTGCCGCTAAAATGGCCGGTCTTTCCGAGATTCCCGTCGTCATTTGGGACGGCGACGATCTCAAGGCCGCTCAGGTCTCTATCATCGAGAACGTTCAGCGCGAAAATCTCAATCCCGTCGAAGAGGCGTTGGCCTACCGCACCTTGATGGAACGCTTTGATCTGACGCAGGATCAGGTTTCTCAACAGGTGGGCAAAAGCCGCTCCGCCATCGCCAACATGATGCGTCTGTTGGATCTGCCCGACAGCGTATTGGATATGTTGCGCGAGGGATCCATTTCGTCCGGCCACGCCCGAGCATTGTTGGCACTGGAAAGGGAAGAGGATATCCCCCTTCTGGCCGAGCGCATTTTGCAGGCGGAAATGTCCGTCCGCGAGGTGGAAAAGGCAGTCAAGGCCATGAATGCGGCCGCGAATGCGCCTGACGCCGAGCCCGAGGATGCCGAGGTCAAGGCAGAGATCAGTCTGCGCCGCGTACATATGCGCGATCTCGAACGCAAGATTTTGGATAAATTGGGAAGAAAGGCAAAAATTACCAGTACACCCAGAAAAAAGGTTGTTGAATTGACCTACGATAACGACGAAGACCTGGAGGAGCTACTCAAAGCCCTGTGCGGCGAGGATTTCTTCCGCGAAGAACAATAAAAAAAGCAAATGAGGAAAGGAATTCACTATCATGATCGACATTAAATATATCAAGGAAAATCCCGAAGAAGTCATCGAACGCTATGCAACCAAGGGCAAGGATGCCCGCGAGGAGATCACCAAAATTCTGGAGCTGGATGCACAGCGCCGCGCTCTGATCGTTGAGGGCGAAACGCTCAAGGCAGAGCAGAACAAGACCAACAAGCTCATTCCCCAGTACAAGAAAGAGGGAAGAGACTTCGCTCCCATTTTCGCCGAGCTCAAGGAAATCGCCAACAAGACCAAGGCGATCGACGAGCAGCTGCGCGCCGTTGAGGGCGAATACAATGCCCTGATGCTGGGTCTGCCCAACCTGCCCGACCGTGACCTCAAGCCGGGCGGAAAAGAGAACAACGAGCCGCTTCGCTACTGGGGCGAGCCCAGAAAGTTTGATTTCGAGGCCAAGAATCACGTGGATCTTTGCACGGATCTGGGTCTGATCGACTACAAAAGAGGTACCAAGCTGTCCGGCCCGGGCTTCTGGATCTATCGCGGCATGGGCGCAAGATTGGAATGGGCTCTGCTCAACTACTTTATCGACACCCACCTGGGCGACGGTTACGAGCTGATCCTGCCTCCCCACATGCTGGAATACGAGTGCGGCGTGACGGCGGGCCAGTTCCCCAAGTTTGCCGACGAGGTATTCAAGATCGCCAACCCCACCGACAACCGTTCCTTGTACATGCTGCCCACCGCCGAGGCCGCACTGGCGTCTCTGTACCGCGGTGAGCTTCTGACCGAGGCCGATCTGCCCAAAAAGCTGGTCAGCTACACCCCCTGCTTCCGTCGTGAGGCCGGCTCCTACCGTTCGGACGAGCGCGGCATGGTGCGCGGACATCAGTTCAACAAGGTCGAAATGTTCCAGTACACGCTGCCCGAGCAGTCGGATGCGGCATTCGAAGAGCTGGTAACCAAGGCAGAGGCTCTGGTCAGCGGTCTGGGCTTCCACTTCCGTACCGTCAAGCTGGCGGCAGAGGACTGCTCGGCATCCATGGCTCGCACCTACGACATCGAGATCAACATTCCGTCCATGAACGGCTATAAGGAGGTTTCGTCGGTTTCCAACGCGCG
>JAZLCA010000025.1:0-8190 GCA_045613985.1 Eubacteriales bacterium
CATAATCTGCCAAAGCATCTCCACGAACGAATGCCATGTCGTCGATCTTGTAAGTCAACGGCTTGCTGCTACCGTTCTGACCGTTCATCAGACGAATACGCATAACTTGATCCATCTTGGTGCCGGTCGCGGCATTTACAACATACGGAATATCAAAGCCTTCCAAATCCAAAGGCATGACGATGGGATTCCAGCCTGCATGAAGCTGTCCGTTCGCTACTGCTTCAGAAAGCTTGAGCGTATATTGCGACATTTCCTCACCGGCGTGAACCTGATACGAAGCATACTCCACTACCAACGTGCCTACTGCCGTCGGATCGCTGATGTACAGCCAAAACGCCAGATAGTCGGTCGCGGGATTGAGGCTCACGGGATCAAAGGTAAAATCGGTCAGAATAAACAGATCACCGGTCGCGTTGGATGCGCTGTAGGAGAGGCAACCACCGCGTACATCGTCATTTGCGTATTCGGGAGATGCACCGCCGACAGAGACGCCGAGAGATGCGGCATCCAGAGAGAAATGCGGCAAAGCGGTCGAGCCGGAGGGCGGCGTTGGCTCGGGATCCTTGAGCGCGGTCGAGCCATCCGCAAGCTGATAATCTTTGAGTGCCTCGCCACGGACGAACGCCACGTTGTCCAGCTTGTAGTTGACAGCTTTTCCGTTGCCACTTTGCGAATTCATAAAGCGAATACGGAATATATTATCAAAATTGGGGGAATTGTTGGCATTGACCTTGACGCTGAAGTTCATATCCTTCAGATCCAAGGGAATCACGATGGGGTTCCAGCCTGCCTTAAGCGAACCGTTTGCAGCATAAGTAGCAAGATCAATAACACCCTGGAACATCTCCTCGCCGGCGTGAATGGCATACGAGGCGTACTCGACTGTCAGCGCGGTGGTATTGGTGGGATCATCGACATACAGCCAAAATGCGAGATAATCGGTTGTGGGATCAAGCACGGCGGATTCAAAGAACATATCGATCAAAATGCCGTGCTCGGCAGACGAAGCATTAGATTGTTCGTAAGACAGACACTTGCCGCGCACCTCGTCCGTCACATATGCATTCGTAGCACCGCGCGCCTGCACGTCGGGATTGTAGGCATCCAGCGGAACCAGTGCCAGATAGCCGCGCGCCCTCTGCTCCTCGGTCAGGCCACTCGTGACCTGCTCGGTAGGCTCAAGTCCTTCGATCTCCAGCGGCCAGCCCTCGTACAGAGGATACACGCCAATGATAGGCGTGACCGCGACCACCTGCTCACCGTACTTGTAAATGGTATACTCGCATTCCTGCGGCGTGCCGCGATAGAAGGTTTCGGTGTAGCTTTCACTCTCAATATCAAAATCCAGGTAGATGGCGTCACCCGCCTTAGCGTTTGCGATCACGATGTAGCCGTTTTTCACAGTAAACGCGGCGGCTTTGCCGTTGACGTAAGCGCGAACACCGTCGGCATCAACACCGTCGTACGCGCGGATATGAACGGTGCCGTCCTGCTTGGGCGTGATCTGCACTTTTCCAAGCAGCGGCAGGCGGCTTTCAACCTTGGCAACCTCGTTTTCCCAGTCAAACAGCAAATTAATCCAAAGCTCGTTGTCTTCCATGTACGCGATATGATTGGTAAAATAAGAAATTGCCTGTACAGCACCCTGCGTAATATCAATGGTGTTGATTGGTGAGTAACGACCCTGCAAATGCGCGGTGGGCATGGGGAAACCGAAGCCACCGATGGCGCGCTCCGCAATATTGGCATACGCATCGGAGTCGGGATTTTTTGCCGTCGTGAAGAAGGTGTTATCCAACACCTGCGAGGGCAGCAGCGCTGAGCGCATATAGCTCTCTGCCGCACTGTACCAATCCGCACGTTCGTTTTTCTCGTTCTTGGCAAACAGCAGTTGGATTTCGATCACATCGCCGATCTGATTGACCTCACCCTGCACCTCGTTTGCTACGTTGATCTGCTCTTTGATCCAACCGGTGCTGCTCATGACCAGCGGCAGACCGTTCTCGCCCTCATAGACAGCGCGAACCAGATCAATGATGTCCTGATCCTCGGCAATATAGCCATATTCCAGCAGTCCCGAAAGGGTGGATGTAATGGAGTGAATGTGGGTTCCGGCGTTTGCCATGGAGCCCGTTTCGGGATCAAACCATCTGGTCGCATTTTGGGCAATGTTTCCAGCGAGTATGAGTGCGCGCTCATCTCCCGATGCATCGTAGAGATTGAGCAGTGCGCCGACCAATCGGCCAGTATCTCCGGGAGAATTGCGGTCGCCGCTGAACCACTTGGAAAGTCCTGCTTTGGAAATGGCAGCGGATTGGATATAGCCGCAGTCATTCGGCATCAGCGACTCCAGAACGGTCAGAAAACGATCTGCCAGCTCATGCGCCGTGTCATCGTCACGGGAGCGAATGAGCCACGCCAAAGCCTCGCAGCTCTCGCGCAGATTGTGCGCTTCCATACCTTGACGGTTGTTGCTTTCGTCATACCAAACGGGCAAACCGATCTCCTCCATACACGAATAGTAATATTCCGTATAGGTTTCTTCGGCAAAGCTGTCGATCTTGCGTCCTGTAGCACGCTCGACGTTAAACAGACAGTCGATCGCGCGTCCGGTCACGTGAGGAATACCGATCTCCAGCGCGTGCAAAGCCAAGGCAGGAGTGCCGTAGCCACCGGCAGAAATATAGAAATAAGGCTCGTAGTCCTTATCCGCATCCAGCATGCCCTCAACGTATTCGGCAGACAGGCGCATGGTTTCCTTCAGATCTGCACTGTACCAAGTGATGAGTTCACCCTCATCTCTTGGAAGTGCGGCGGGATAAAGCGTAAGGTCTTCGCCTGCGGGCGAATCCTGCTCATCGGAAGGATTCTCCTCATCGGAAGGATTCTGCTCATCGGAAGGATTCTGCTCGCTGGGAGGCTTTGCCGGTGAACAAGCGCCAAGCAGTAGCAGCGAGGCTAAAAGTAACGCAATCAATCGAATGTGTTTCATTAGGATACTCCTTTCATTTTTCGGGTGCTGGTGTGCACCTCTATTTTATGCTTGCGTCAAGAAACACTTTTGTTCATTCCTTGACGGTCAGCCATGTTTTATACGGCGTTCCGCTGACGCCGAGATGATAAAAATCCTTGAGTGTTATGCCGTCCACCAAAAGGTGGATACTACCGTCCTGCTGCAGCTTCGGCTTCGCCGCCATCAGTGAGCGTTGATTGATTGCGGGAATGTTATCGAAGTCTACCTGAAGATTATCCCCGCTATCAAAGCCGTAAAGGATCGGACCGATATAGATGCTTTGTTTGCCGCGATAATCGCTGTTGCTGTGTAACAGCTGCGGCAAGCCGGGGCCGTTGTCCTGTTGATCTGCAATATACAGAGTATCAAGTCCGCCCTCCTCTGTGTAGGGGGTGAAGTCAAACGCAATGGTGATCTCGCCGCTCCATACCTTTTTGATGGCAAAATATTTGCCGGCGCTCGGGTGAAACTGTTCTCCATCCGAGGTGATAACGGTGTTTTTTGACCAAGCAGGAATACGGAACAGCACCTTCTTGCGCGCCCCTTTGGAGTCAATGCGAACGCGAACTGTATTTTCAGCGGGATATCCGCCACTGACCTCTACAACCATTCCATTCTCTAACTCGGCAGAGAAATCCTCATAGAAATTCAGACAAATATCGTTATCTTTTTGCGTCAGCATCCAATCCGCCACCAAGGCAACACCGCGCGGTGCATTGACCGAGCAGCAGTTAAGCTCGGGCGAGCCCGGACGGCATTGGAAGCTGATAGAATGATAATTGGCGCACTTAACTCCCTCCATTGGCGTGTTATAGGTAGACCAGCGCCCGCTGGGGTTGTTGTAGCCCAGTACGGCATTGTAATGAGAACGCTCCAGAAAATCCGCCGCGCGAATATCTCCCGTCAGCGAAAAGATCTCGGCAGCCAAAGCGTTATAGGCTACGACGCAGCAGGTTTCGATATTGGAATTGCGGTAAGGGTTACCGATCGCTTGTTCATCCGTCGAAAAGGCCCCCGTGTTATGGACATCCGTTTTCAGAATGCTGAAAAAGATCTGCGTTGCCGCCTCCAGGTATCTGACATTGCCCGTATTGCGATACATCTCGGCAATGCCCATAATGATATGCATGCTCTCCCATCGAGGCTTGGGGCATTGATAATATTCATATCCCTTAAGTGCATAATTGATGTAATCTCCCGCACTCTTGTCGCCAAGATCGCCCTCGATCTTCTTGGCAAAATAAAGGTAGGCAGGGTTTTTGGTGCGACGATACAGCGCGCCAAAGATATGGTAAACAGCCAAATTCATTTCCGAGGAGCCGATGGAAATCAAGGCTGGCTTTCCATCATAGAACTTCTTCATATACAGCTCGGCGATTTTTTCAACCGCCCGGAAATACGCCTCGTTTCCCGTCAAATCATACCATGAGAGCAGTCCGTACATGACGTGATAGTGTGCCCAGGAATCCCATGTCAGTCCGGTATGCGCGGGATTTTGCGAATACGCACCTGTCAAATGACAATTCTCGGCAAAGCAGCCGAGGTAGCCGTCCGCCGCCTGGTATTGCAGCAGCTCATCTATAAAGCCACAGGCATAGGCATACAGCTCCTTATTGCCCGTCAGTCGGTACATGTAAGCGCAGCTCGTCAGATACTTCCCCGCAAACTCTCCTGACCATGGAAGCAGGTCGCGGTACGGACGGTGATCCCGATCACGGAACATATCCAGGATTGCAGGGTTGGTTTCGCGAATTCCCAGCAACCAGTGTTGAATAATTCGATCGGCCAATTTTCCGGTCTGCCCGTGCAGACGCAGCTCTTTTAGTGCGGATTTGTTCATAAGTATTGGATCCTTTCTTGATTTTCTATAGCGATATCATGGCATACGCGGGGAACAATTTGCACAAAGCGCTTGCAAGAGGTTCAAAAATGTGATATAATACTTTTGTACATATCTTCTCTTGTTAGGAGGTGCCCCCCCTGGACTCTCAAAAGATCTATCAAATGGGCAAGCTGCTGTTGGAAAAATCAAAGGAAGCTCCGCTTGTCAATTTATCTCCCGACAAGGTTACCTATGAGTATATACCAAACTCCTTCTCTTCTATTTCATTGGCAGCTCCTTGCCGTATTCTTTCCATTGGCAGATATACGTTTTCCTCCGGTTTTTCGATGGTTGGGCAAAATTCCGACACCTATGACCTTCTCTATCTCTTCGAGGGTGAGATCACCATCAAAAGTGGCTCCGGCACACAAACGATTTCTTCAGGGGAAGCCGTTTACTTGAGAAACTGCATGAAGTTTGTTGTCAATCAAACCCAAGAACCGTTGGATATTTTGATTTTACGCGTGAGCGGTCTGCTTGCCTCTTCCTACTATGAGATTATCACCAAGCAAGGCGTACGTCCCATCTGTCTGAAAAATAAAGAAGTATGGAATTCTTTGATAGAAAATGTCATTTATTATTCAAGTGCGCCGAGCGATCTGAACGATGTGCTGGCTGCACACACCATGTCACGCCTTTATGTTGAGCTGTATACGAATTTATTTGAAAATATGAATGAGGAAGACACACCGCAGCAACCCCATTGGCTTTCGGAAAGCATGGATTATATGCAAGGACATTATTCGGAAAATTTGACGGTTGCACATTTGGCGTCCCGATTGAATATCAGCGAATCGTATTTTCAAAAAGTTTTTAAGGAATATATCGGAATGCCGCCCTACCAGTGGCTGACAAGCATTCGTATCAACCATGCGAAATCATTGCTCACAAATACACAATTGCAGGTGAAGCTTATTGCGAGAACGGTTGGTTTTCATTCGGTCAATCACTTTATTCAACACTTCCGTCGGCTGACCGGCATGACCCCGACCGTCTATCGCGCCCAACAGCGTGCATCAGAAGGCGTTCTGCGTTAAGTTCTGTATTTATTATAACAAATGCCAGCGCCTTTGTACATATCCGCCAAATATACAATTTCGCTTTTTCGATATACAAATTCAACTTTATGTTTATATCTTTTGTACTGCATGCCATATTGTTCGGGAATAATGAATTGTTTTCCGATCTGTTGATTTTGCTTATGATGTAGATATAAAAATCAGTCATATTCCCGGCCATGATGCCTAATACGAAATGTAAAACGAGGGCACTGCAACTGATTTTTTGACACTGAAAATATCACCTCTTCATATCTCATGGAATAACACGTATTCTTAAGATACAATGGGACTAGCGACTTAAGTCGCTAGTCCCATTGTATCACTAGTTTGCAATAATTTGAATTTTCATCACTCATCAAAAATGATCGCCTCAGTTGGTCTTACTTCTCCATTCATAACCGAAAGCAATCGATCTCCAAAATCCTCAAAGACATGTATCGGCATTTCCAAACTCCGCATTGAAACCGATTCCGAAGGGACAGATTCACAATCCTCACTACAGTCGACAAAAACTGTGTAACCAATTTTTCCACTGTCGTAATCCAACTGAAAAGTACCATATTTAAAAATGTAGTTAGCACGATGTAAAAATTCAGCAACAGCAGACATATTTTCTTTATTTGCCCGCACATTATCTTCCTGTGCCTATATTTAACACAAATTCTCCACTTACGCTATTCACGCTGTGTGAATATTTGAGGCATATAGAAGAGGTATATAGAACGTATAGAATTTCAAAATTATCCTAGATACTTTTACGCTCGTTCTAGTAAAGCTCTCGTCCCAATCAGATGCCGTTCCACACGTTCCATATTCTTTTATAACTTTTTATAAAAATATATCGTTATGGTCATCACAACCGGCTGTTCTCAAGTACGCTCTTTATTGGCAGAGCTCTCATTCGGAACAACACAAAAATTGCAAGTCCATAACTTTTATATCGTCTTTTTGGAACATTGGAACAAAATAATCGTTCAAAAGCAATACCGGCTTGAATTCTCAGCCGAAATCTGTTATAATCTGTTATAATATATTTAGGAATTTAGAAGAATCTGATCTATGATGCATCCTATATATCGCAAAATTCATATGGACAGCAGCAGGATAGATCTTAAAGAATGTAATGCTACCGCATGAAGTTATATATCATCATAGGTATATATGAGAAAAATGAAAACGGAACCAAGCATCATGTGTCAAGAAAAATGTCGATTATGTATTATACGCTACGGCGTTATATAAGTTATACAAATGGTAACAATATAATACATTACAAAAATGGAGGCTAAAAGGATGACGGAACGTTTTTTTAATCTATACGAATTAATTCACGAGATTTACTTAATTAAGCACATAAGCACTTTAAAACCATATCAAAAAATCATATCTAAAGATGAATTGGACCAAGAGTTCTTTCGAATCCCACAAAAAGATAATTCTAAAGCGATTCCGATAGTAATTTCAGTTGAAGAAATGAGGCGAGCGGAAAGAGAAGTCAATATAAGACCCACTCGATACATGCTTTTTGAACGAGTAAAAAACCAAGAATATGTCATTATACCTGAAAATGATGTGCTGGATGATTGGACACAGATTTTCTCTACAGATAATACACAAGGAAACACGAAATTAGTATCATTGGAAATTGATGCAAAAAGAAGGAAACAGACATATAATGCCAGAAAAGTTTCAAAATCTCAACTAGATCAAAAAACAGGATTGACATTTGAGGCTTTTAAAAAACGCTTTGAGCGCTATATCAAAGTATTGTTGGATAATATTTTTGAAATGTCCGATGCGTTACACTTGTTCAAAGAAAATGAAACTTATCGATTCACCATTTCGGATTGCGAAATTCTTAGAGTTTTATATGATAGCTATGACAAACAAGGAAAATATCTTATAAGACAAGAATACGAAAAGATTACTCCAGGTTATATTGATTTTTTGCTATATTCAATAGACCTAATGACCGAGCAGCATCATTTCAACATTACTTTAGAACCTATAAAAGAAAAACTTAATGTTATCTTGCTAAAAGCACAGAAAAACCAATTGAAAAGTGATTTGTTGCAATTGGAAGAATTAATTCAACAAATAACCAATATTGCAGAGGATGATTGCATAGAAGAGAAAATCAACTTTATTCAATCGAATCATGATCACATCATGAATTACTATCAGGATTTATTGAATGCAAGTAAAAAATATTTAAATTGAGAGTTAAAAAT
>JAZLCA010000026.1:0-33547 GCA_045613985.1 Eubacteriales bacterium
GCAATCCTAACGGTGGCCGTTTCAACCGCGGCGACAGAACTCCCAGAGAAGGAGGTCGCAAGTAATTATGTTAATGCCTAAAAGAGTAAAATTCCGTCGCGTACAGCGCGGAAGACTGAAGGGTAAGGCACTGCGCGGCAACACCGTTTCCAATGGTAAGTACGGTCTGGTCGCTACCGAGCCCGCTTGGATCACCGCAAGACAGATCGAGGCTGCCCGTATCGCAATGACGCGTTACATCAAGCGTGGCGGTAAGGTCTGGATCAAGATTTTCCCCGACAAGCCTATCACTGAGAAGCCTGCTGAGACTCGAATGGGTTCCGGTAAGGGTTCGCCCGAGTACTGGGTAGCAGTCGTTAAGCCCGGTCGCGTGATGTTCGAGATGGACGGTGTCGCTGAGGACGTTGCCCGCGAGGCAATGCGTCTGGCAAGCCACAAGCTGCCTATCAAGACCAAGTTCCTGGTCAAGAACGAGGAGGTTTAAGCAATGAAAGCAAGTGAAATCAGAGAACTGACGGCTGAGCAGCTGTCGGAGAAGCTCAAAGAGCTGAAAACTGAGCTTTTCAACCTCCGTTTCCAGCATGCGGTCAACCAGCTTGACAACCCCCACAGAATTGTTGAGGTCAAGCGTGACATCGCGCGCGTGATGACAATTCTTCAGCAGAAGAACGCATAAGGAGGAATGAGTCATGACACAAGAAAGAGCTCTCAGAAAAACCCGTGTGGGTATGGTTGTCAGCAATAAGATGGACAAGACCATCGTTGTTGCTATCGAGGACAACGTAAAGCACCCCGTTTACGGTAAGATCATTAAGAGAACCCTGAAGGTTCACGCACACGATGCAAACAACGAATGCACCATCGGTGACAGAGTCGAGATCATGGAAACGAGACCCCTCTCCAAGACGAAGAGATGGAGACACGTCCAGATCATCGAAAAGGCGAAATAATTTAGTAGATACGGCAAATATCGTATTGAATAGGAGGATTATTCAAAGTGATTCAGCAAGAAACAAGATTGAAGGTTGCTGATAACACCGGTGCCAAGGAGCTGCTGTGCATTCGCGTGCTGGGCGGTTCGGGTCGCAGATATGCAAATATCGGTGACGTTATCGTGTGCAGCGTAAAGAAAGCTGCACCCGGCGGTGTTGTTAAGAAGGGCGCTGTTGTTAAGGCAGTCGTCGTCAGAAGCGTTCACGGTCTTCGCCGCGCTGATGGTTCTACCATCCGCTTCGATGAAAATGCAGCCGTTATTATTAAGGAAGACGGAACCCCTACCGGTACCCGTATCTTTGGGCCGGTAGCAAGAGAGCTGCGTGAGAAGGATTATCTTAAGATCCTCTCCCTGGCTCCCGAAGTACTGTAAGGAGGTATCGCGAAATGGCAAATCTGCATATCAAAAAGGGCGATACCGTCGCTATTCTCTCGGGTGATGACAAGGGCGTAACCGGCGAGGTTATCGCAGTTGCTCCCGCCGAGGGCAAGGTTATCGTTAAGGGTGTTAACATCATCCACAAGCACGTGAAGCCCAGAAGACAGGGCGAGACCGGCGGCATCGTTGATGCTGAGGGTGCGATCTATGCATCCAAGGTCGCTCTGTACTGCCCCAAGTGCGCAAAGGGCGTTCGCGCTAAGGCCGTTGTTGACGGCGACAAGAAGGTTCGCGCTTGCGCTAAGTGCGGCCACAAGTTTGATTGAGGAGGTAGCATAAAATGGCAAGACTCAGAGAATTTTATAACGCCGAAGTTGCTCCTGCTCTGATGAAGGAATTCGGTTACAAGTCCGTCATGCAGATCCCCAAGCTTGACAAGATCGTTGTCAACGTCGGTGTTGGTGATGCAAAGGACAACTCCAAGGCTATTGAGAGCGTTATGGCTGACATCGCGCTCATCACCGGCCAGAAGCCCGTTCCCACCTACGCAAAGAAGTCTGTCGCTAACTTCAAGCTCCGTGAGGGCATGAAGATCGGCGTAAAGGTTACTCTGCGCGGTGAGAAGATGTACGAGTTCATGGACAGACTGTTCAACTTCGCTCTGCCCAGAGTTCGTGACTTCAAGGGTATCAACCCCAACGCTTTCGACGGCCGCGGCAACTATGCCCTCGGTCTGAAGGAGCAGCTGATTTTCCCCGAGATCGAGTACGACAAGGTCGACAAGGTCCGCGGTATGGATATCTGCTTTGTCACTACGGCAAACACGGATGAAGAAGCAAAGGCACTGCTCAAGAAGATGGGCGCGCCCTTTGCAAACTGATAGGGAGGTAACTGGCAATGGCAAAGAAAGCTATGATTCTCAAGCAGCAGCGCGAGCAGAAGTTCTCGACTCGTCGTTACAACCGCTGCAAGATCTGCGGCCGTCCGCACGCTTATCTCCGCAAGTACGGCATCTGCCGTATCTGCTTCCGTAATCTCGCTTACAAGGGCGAGATCCCCGGTGTAAAGAAGGCATCCTGGTAATTCAGTTTCCCCGCCACAGGTGTGGCAAAAAATACAACTCCCAACTATCGGAAGGAATCAAGACACGATTTACCACCGATATGCCGCCAAGGCATTGACCTTGGCAGCAAGAATTTATTACTTGCATAAAGGAGAAGAAAAACTATGCAAATGTCAGACGTAATTGCAGATATGCTCACCAGAATCCGCAATGCTAGCAACGCTAAGCATGCAACTGTTGACGTTCCTGCATCCAACATGAAGAAGTCCATCGCGGACATCCTCGTCGCAGAAGGTTATGTAAAGAGCTACCAGATCATCGACGACGGTAAGCAGGGTACCATTCGCATCACCCTGAAGTACCTCGCCGGCAAGCAGAAGGTTATTCGTGGCATCCGCCGCGTTTCCAAGCCCGGTCTGCGTATCTACGCTTCTTGCGAGGATATGCCCAAGGTTATGAACGGCCTGGGTGTGGCCATCGTGTCCACCTCTAAGGGTATCATGACCGACAAGAAAGCTCGCCAGCTGAACGTTGGTGGCGAAGTCCTTGCCTTTGTTTGGTAAGAGAAGCGGGAGGTAGAACAAATGTCTAGAATTGGTAGAAAGCCTATTACAGTTCCCGCTGGTGTTACCGTCACGTTGGGCGACGCTAACGTCGTTACCGTGAAGGGTCCCCTTGGAACTCTTACTCAGCAATTCAATGCTAACATGCAGCTGTCTTTGGACGCAGGTGTCCTGACGGTTGCCCGCCCCGATGATGAGGCAGAGAACAGAGCCGCTCACGGTCTGACCCGTACTCTGCTGGAGAACATGATCGTTGGTGTTTCCACCGGTTACTCCAAGACGCTGCAGATCGTCGGTGTCGGTTACAGATGCGCGCTTCAGGGCAAGAATCTGCTGCTCAACCTCGGTTACTCGCACCCCATTACGATCAACGCACCCGAAGGCATCACCTTCGAGGTTCCGGATACCAACACGATCATCGTGAAGGGTTACGATAAGCAGGTTGTCGGTCAGATCGCCGCTGTCATTCGTTCCAAGCGTAAGCCTGAGCCTTATCACGGCAAGGGTGTTAAGTACTCCGACGAGGTCGTACGCCGTAAGGCAGGTAAGGCCGGCGGTAAGGGTAAATAATGAAAGGAGCGTAATTGAAAGATGGTTTCTAGAAAAGATAGTAACAAGGCTCGTCTCAAGAGACACAAGAGAGTCAGAGCACACATCTCCGGCACCGCTGCTTGCCCCCGCCTGGCTGTGTACCGTTCGAACGCTAACATCAGTGCTCAGATCATTGATGATGAGGCCGGCAAGACGCTGGTCAGCGCTTCCACCTACGGTAAGGGCTTTGAAGGCAATGGCGGCAACAAAGAGGCTGCTCGCGAGGTAGGTAAGGCAATCGCCGAGAAGGCAGTTGCCATGGGTATCACCGAAGTCGTTTTCGACCGTGGTGGCTATCTGTATCACGGACGTGTATCGGAGTTGGCTGACGGCGCTCGCGAGGGCGGCCTGAAGTTCTGATCGTAAGATCAGTCCGGTTTGTACACTGTTCAATCAAACAAGTTGAACATTATTTGGAGGAAAAAATGAATAAGATTAATCCTGCAGAGCTCGATCTCCACGAGAATCTCGTAGCTCTGAACCGTGTTTGCAAGACAGTCAAGGGTGGTCGAATCGCTCGTTTTGCCGCACTGATGGTAGTCGGTGACGGTAACGGCCATGTCGGCGTCGGTCTTGGCAAGGCAGCCGAGGTTCCCGAAGCAATTCGCAAGGGTATCGAGGATGCAAAGAAAAATATGATTACCGTTTCCCTGAAGGGTACGACCATTCCCCACGAGATCGTTGGTGTCTTTGGCGCAGGTAAGGTTCTTCTGAAGCCTGCTGCCCAGGGTACTGGTATCATCGCCGGCGGTAAGGTCAGAGCGGTGCTGGAGGCTGCTGGTATTTCCAACATTCGTGCGAAGTGCCTGCGCTCCAATAACCCCACCAACGTGGTGAAAGCTACCATGGCGGGACTTGCTCAGCTGCGCAGCGCAGAGGAAGTTGCTAAGACGCGCGACCTCACCGTAGAGCAGCTGAAGGGATAAGGAGGAGCAAAACATGATTAAGGTAACTTTGAAAAAGAGCCTGATTGGCACGCTCCCCAACCAGAAGGCAACCGCTAAGTCGCTGGGTTTGACCAAGATCGGTAAGGCTATCGTTCTTGAAGAAAACGCAGCAGTAGCCGGCAAGATCAAGGTCTTGTCTCACCTGGTTACGGTTGAAACCGTAGAAAAAGCGTAAGGAGGTACGACAATGAAACTCCATGAACTTTCTCCCGCAGAAGGCTCTGCAAAGAAGTCCTACCGCAAGGGCCGCGGCCCCGCTTCCGGTAACGGTAAGACGGCAGGTAAGGGTCACAAGGGTCAGAACGCTCGTAGCGGCGGCGGTGTCCGTCCCGGCTTCGGGGGTGGTCAGATCCCGCTTTACAGAAAGCTTCCCAAGCGCGGATTCATCAATCACTTCGCTAAGAAGTACGCAATCGTAAACGTAAGCGATCTCAATCGCTTCGAAAATGGTGCCGTAGTTGACGCTGAGGCGCTGCTGGCTGCTAAGATCATCCGCGACGTCTTGGACGGTGTGAAGATCCTCGGCAACGGCGAAATTACAAAGAAAGTCACCGTTAAAGCCGCAGTCTTTTCTGCAACTGCTAAGGAAAAGATCGAAGCAGCTGGTGGAACGACTGAGGTGGCGTAAGAATGTTTCAGACGTTAAAAAACGCGTGGAAAACCCCCGAGTTGAGAGGTAAAATCCTCTTTACTATTCTGATTCTTCTTCTGTACCGTCTCGGCGCAAGCATCTTTGTTCCTTATGTTAACAGCAGCGCAGTAGCAAGCTATTTTGCTGCCAGCGGCGGCGGACTGGGTCTGGTCGATATGCTTTCGGGCGGCGCCTTCTCCCAGGGTACGCTGTTTGCTCTCAATGTATCCCCCTATATCACGGCATCCATCGTTATTCAGCTGTTGACCATCGCTATCCCCGCTCTGGAGCGTCTCTCCAAGCAGGGTGAAGAGGGTCGTCAGAAGATCAATGCCATCACTCGTTATCTCACCATCGGTTTGGCCGTCGTTACCGCAATCGGTTACGCTACGCTGATCATCAGCCAGGGCCTTTCCACCATGAATATGACGGGTTTGAACAAGTCGAAGTTCTTCATTTTTGAGATCTTCAGATGCGGTTACGGCTTCCAGTTCCTGGTTATCGTTGCCTGCTTGGTTGCTGGTTCTTCTGTCATCATGTGGTTGGCTGAAAGAATTAACGAACATGGTATTGGCAACGGTATCTCCATGATCCTGTTTGCTAACATTCTGTCCAGTGTCTTCGGTTGGGTCAGATCTCTGTGGACCATGACCTTCACCAACACCGGTTTCAACTGGGTTGGTTGTGTTATCGCCGTAGGCACCGCTATCCTGGCTCTTGCCATGATGGTTCTGATCGTATGGTTTACCGAGTCGGAGCGTCGTATTCCGATTCAGTACGCTAAGCGTCAGGTCGGCCGTAAGATGTACGGCGGTCAGACGAGCAATCTTCCTCTGAAGATGAACATGGCAGGCGTTATGCCCGTCATCTTCGCAAGCTCGATTACCTCTATGCCCGGTATCGTTGCACAGTTCTGGCCCAACAGCGGCTTTGCTAAGTTTGTCAACGGTACGCAGGCAATGAACTATACCGATGGTTGGTTCAACTCCTATTCCTGGCTGTATCTGGTCGTTAGCATTCTGCTGATCTTCGTCTTCTCTTACTTCTATATTATGATCTCCTTCAACCCCGTTGAAGTTGCGAATAATATCAAGAATCAGGGTGGTTCGGTTCCCGGTATTCGTCCCGGCAAGCCTACCTCTGATTATATCAAGAAGATTTTGAACCGCATCACCACCATGGGTGCAGTATTCCTCACTCTGGTTGCTTGCGTTCCTATGCTGATCAGCATCATCAATGGTATCATCATGCGCGCTAACTGGAATCCTACGACGCAAACGTTCTCCGGTAACTTCATTCAGCTGCCCGGTATCGCATTTGCCGGTACCTCCATGCTGATTGTTGTCGGTGTTGCTCTGGAAACCTTCCGCAGCCTGGAATCCCAGCTTGCAATGCGCAACTACAAGGGCTTCCTTGATTGATCCGCACCTTCCCCGGAGGCAACGTATGAATTTGATTTTAATGGGCGCTCCCGGCGCGGGTAAAGGTACCCAGGCCGTGAAGATTTCAGAGAAATTCAATATCCCGACGATCTCTACCGGTGACACTCTTCGCCGCGCCATCAAGGATGGCACGGAGATGGGCCTGAAGGCAAAATCCTTTATGGATGCAGGCCTTCTGGTTCCCGATGAAGTGGTGATCGGAATTATCAAGGACTATCTGGCAACAGATGCTTGTAAAAACGGCTTTATTCTCGATGGCTTCCCTCGCTCTCTGCCTCAGGCAGAGGCGCTGGACGCCATGGGTGGCAACATCGACGCTGTCGTCAGCATCGACGTTGCAGACGACGTGATTGTGGAACGCATGAGCGGCCGCCGCGTGTGCGCTTGCGGTGCTTCCTATCACGTTCGCCACAATCCGCCCGCAGTTGCGGATGTGTGCGATAAGTGCGGCGCTGCTCTGTACACCAGAGCAGACGATAACGCAGAAACGGTCAAAAACAGATTGCAAACGTATCATGATCTGACCGAGCCCATCGCGGCGTACTACGGTGCGAAGGGCAAGCTTATCCGTGTGGACGGCTTGGGTACGGTGGAAGAAATCACCGCCCGCGTCTTCTCCGCGCTGGAGAGCATTGAGGCTTAAGTATGATACAAGTCAAAAACGCACTGCAAATTGCAGCAATGCGCGATGCAGGTCGTATCACGGGTGAGGCCCTTTTGGCCGCCCGTGACTACCTGCGAGAGGGAATTACCACCTACGAGCTTGATCGTGTGATCCATGATTACATCGTCAAAGCGGGTGCCAAGCCCTCATTCCTCGGCTACAACGGCTTTCCTGCCAGTGCTTGCATCAGCATCAATGACGAAGTCATCCACGGAATCCCCTCTAAAAAGAGAGTGATCCGTGCGGGCGACATCGTTAAGATCGACGTGGGTGCTTACTATCGCGGCTATCACGGAGACAGCGCGCGGACCATTGCGGTCGGCGAGGTCAGTGAAACGGCGCGCAAGTTGATCGAGGTTACGCGCGAAAGCTTTTTCCGCGGTGTTAACGCCATCGCCGTGGGCAATCGATTGGGTGACGTCGGTCACGCGATCGATTCGTATGTGGTGGAAAACGGCTTCTCGACGGTTAAACGCTATATCGGTCACGGTATCGGTGCAGCGCTCCACGAGTCGCCTGACGTTCCTAACTACGGAACGCCCGGCCGCGGTACCCGCCTTTGCAACGGCATGACCTTGGCAATCGAGCCTATGGTCAACGTCGGTGCGGAAACGGTACACGAGGCGGCGGACGGCTGGACAGTCACGACGGCGGATCATTCGCTGTCGGCGCACTACGAAAACACCGTTGCTTTGATCGGTGACAGAGTGGAAATTCTGACGCTGATCGATCCGCAATTCTGATTTACCGTAGCACACAATCCAAAATGTAAGGAGGGATTCTTATGTCTAAGGACGACGTTATCGAATTTGAAGGTGTCGTTGTTGAGGCTCTGCCCAATGCGACCTTCAAAGTCAAGCTGCCGAATGGGCATATCATTACTGCTCATATTTCCGGAAAGCTGCGCATGAATTATATTAAGATTTTGCCCGGTGACAAGGTAACCGTTGAGGTTTCCGTTTACGACCTGGATAAGGGCCGTATCACCTGGCGTGCGAAATAACTTTAGAAAGGGTTGATATCCTATGAAGGTTAAACCGTCTGTTAAAAAGATCTGCGAAAAGTGCAAGATCATCAAGAGACATGGCAAGGTCATGGTCATCTGCGAAAACCCCAAGCACAAGCAGACTCAGGGCTGATCCTTGCCACAAACAAACCAATTTAGAGAGGTGAAAAGACATGGCTCGTATAGCTGGTGTTGATATTCCTAACAACAAGCGCGTTGAGATCGCCTTGACCTACATCTATGGCATCGGTCGCAAGAGCGCAAACGATATTCTGGCTCAAACCGGAATCAATCCCGATACCCGCGCAAAGGACCTCACCGAAGAGGACGTTGCAAAGCTGCGTGACGTTATCGAGAATCAGTACACGGTAGAGGGTGACCTGCGCCGTGAAGTCGGTCTGAACATCAAGAGAATGCAGGAGATTAACTGCTATCGTGGTATCAGACACAGAAAAGGTCTTCCTGTCAGAGGTCAGAGAACCAAGACGAATGCAAGAACTCGTAAGGGTCCTGCGAAGACCATCGCGAACAAGAAGAAGTAAAGGAGTGGCATAAAGATGGCTAATGTAAAGAAAGTTGTCAAGAGACGCCGCGAAAGAAAAAATATTGAGAAGGGTGCCGTTCATATTCAGGCTACCTTTAACAATACGATCGTAACGATCACCGATGCACAGGGTAATGCACTCTCTTGGGCATCCGCAGGTGAGCTCGGCTTCAAGGGTTCCAGAAAGTCTACTCCCTTTGCTGCTCAGTCCGCATCCGAAACGGCTGCGAAGGCTGCAATGGAGCATGGTCTGAAGACTGTTGAAGTATTCGTGAAGGGCCCCGGTGCTGGCCGCGAGTCCGCTATCCGCGCACTGGAGACTGTTGGTCTGCAGATCACGATGATCAAGGACGTAACTCCCGTACCGCATAACGGTTGCCGCCCGCCCAAGCGTCGTCGCGTATAATTTTACTGGAGGTACAAAGATTATGGCAAGATATACTGGTCCTGCGTGCAAGCTGTGCCGCAGAGAAGGTACCAAGCTGTTTCTGAAGGGCGATCGTTGCCTGTCCGGCAAGTGCGCTATCGACCGCAGAAATACTGCTCCCGGTCAGCACGGTGCTGCTACCAAGAAGCTCAGAGAGTACGGTATGCAGCTGCGTGAGAAGGAGAAGACCAAGAGATACTATGGCGTTCTCGAAAGACAGTTCGTTAACTATTTCGAGGAAGCAGACCGCACCAAGGGTATGACCGGTGAAAACCTGATTTGCCTTCTGGAGCGTCGTCTGGATAACGTCGTTTACAGAATGGGCATGGCTGCTTCCCGTAAGGAGGCTCGTCAGCTGGTTCTGCACGGTCACTTCACTCTCAACGGTAAGAATGTTAACATTCCTTCGCTGATCGTAAAGGCCGGCGACGTGATCTCCGTTAAGGAGTCCAGCCGCGCAAGCGTTAAGATCAAGGCTCTGGCCGAGGAACTGGCTACCAAGTCTGCTCCTAAGTGGCTGGACGTTGACAAGAACGGTCTGTCTGTAAAGGTTGCAACGCTGCCTGCAAGAGACGACGTTGACTTTGACTTCAACGAGCAGCTCATCGTTGAGTTGTATTCCAAGTAATATCCACCGCGTCCTATGGTTCGGTGGACTTGGATCCCCGAACTGCGCCTGACGCATCAACGCAAACAAACTTTATTCGTTGGTTGCAAATTTTGAAATTTAGGAGGATTATTTGGAATGATTGAGAAGCCCAATATCACAACAGTCAACCTGAGTGATGATGGTAAGAAGGGCGAGTTCATTGTAGAGCCGCTGGAAAGAGGATTTGGTACGACGCTGGGCAACTCCCTGAGAAGAGTGCTGTTGAGCTCTCTGCCGGGCGTGGCTGTCACCAGTATCAAGATCGACGGCGTTCTCCATGAGTTTTCTACCATCCCCGGTGTGATTGAAGACGTAACTGAAATTGTTTTGAACGTAAAGGGTATCGTTGCTAAGCTGCATTGCCAGGGTCCCAAGACTGTCGTAATCGACGTTGTGGGCGAGCGCGATGTAACGGCCGGCGATATCAAGGTGGATTCCGATCTGGAAGTGCTCAACCCTGAGCATCACATCTGCACCGTTGGCGAGAACGATCGCTTCTACATGGAGCTGACCTTCGATGCCGGCCGCGGATATATTTCTCAGGAACGCAACAAGCAGATCCGCAATTCTGCCCTGGGTGCCACCGGTGCTCCCATCGGAACGATTTATACGGACTCTATCTATACGCCGGTATACAGCGTAAGTTATACGGTGGACAATACCCGTGTGGGTACCATCACTGACTACGATAAGCTGACGCTGGAAATCGAGACCAATGGTACGATTTCCGCAAGAGAAGCGGTTTCGCTTGGCGCCAAGATTCTCAACGAGCATCTCAACTTGTTTGTCGAGTTGTCTGACGAGGCAAAGAAGATGGATATTATGGTAGAGAGTACCGTAACCAAGAAAGAAAAGGTCCTTGAGATGACCATTGAGGAACTTGACATGTCTGTTCGTAGCTTCAACTGTCTGAAGCGCGCAGGCATCGATACGGTGGAGGATCTGACCAACCGTACCGAGGAAGACATGATCAAGGTTCGTAACCTCGGTAAGAAATCGCTGGAAGAAGTCATTCAGAAGCTGCATTCGCTGGGTCTTGATCTCAAGAGAGAAGAAGAATAAGCGAATCGCTAAAACTATAGGATAGCAGAGAAGGAGGGGTTTTACAATGCCCGGAACCAGAAAACTTGGCAGACCGACTGCCCATAGAATGGCAATGCTGCGCGGTCTGGTCACCCTTCTGCTTGAGAACGGCCAGGTCGAGACGACTCTCGCCAGAGCAAAGGAAGTTCGTTCTCTCGCAGAGAAAATGATTACACTTGGCAAGAAGAATACGCTTGCTTCCCGCCGTGCTGCTCTTGCATTCATTACTAAGGAGGCTGTTGTCACGAAGGTGTTCAACGAGCTGGCTCCCAAGTATGCAGAGCGTCAGGGTGGTTACACCCAGATCTTCAAGATGGGTCCCCGTCGCGGTGATGCTGCCGAAATGGCCATCATTAAGCTGATCGAAGACTAATTTTAAGATTGGTAAAATAAACGAACAGTCGCAGATTTTTTCTGCGGCTGTTCGTTTTTTATATGAATTCAGAAAAATTGTGTCATGTTTTGGATGAGTGTCGTCACTTCGTCTTGCGATTTGGCGGCACGGGCCAGGGTGATCAATCGCTCTCGCCCTGCATCCGACAGACGAGCATAATCCTGCATGGCATGCATATTGCGGGCAAACGCGAGCATCAATGGGCGGGGAAGGGGGACGGACTCTTGCGGGTTGTTTGTTAGATGATTCATGGCAACGTACCTCCGTCTATATAGTATGCGCCAAGGCGGCTTTGTCATGCGAGCAAGGGGTGGCAATTTAAGGCAAGAGGTGGCTGATTTTAAAAGAAACTTTGTTATAAAAATGGCAAAAGACCTTGAAAAACAGGCAAAAATGGTGTATAATAGAGAGTAAAGAAAAAATCATTGCGTATGCAAGAAGAAATAAGAAAGGTCACATCATGGCAGAATGTACTCATGATTGCTCGACTTGCTCGAGCAACTGCTCTTCCAGAAAGGAAGCGCAATCTCTTATTGCTCCTTTGTGTGAGCTTAGCAACGTTAAACACGTCATCGGTGTCGTCAGCGGAAAAGGCGGTGTCGGTAAGTCGCTGGTCACTTCTATGCTGGCGGTCAATATGCAGCGCGAGGGCTACAAGGTCGGTATCTTGGATGCCGATATCACCGGCCCTTCCATTCCCAAAGCGTTCGGCTTGAAAAAGCCGGTCGAGGGTGACGGTCAGTATATGATCCCTCCCTCTACGACGACGGGCATTGACATCATGTCGGCGAACCTTTTGTTGGATGACGATGAGAAGCCGGTCATCTGGCGCGGTTCTCTCATTGCAGGCACCGTCAAGCAGTTCTGGAGCGATGCGATCTGGAACGACATTGATTATATGTTCGTAGACTGTCCTCCCGGAACGGGCGACGTGCCGCTGACGGTCTTCCAGTCGATTCCTCTGGACGGTATTGTGATCGTTACCAGCCCTCAGGAGCTGGTTTCCATGATCGTAGCTAAGGCTGCCAATATGGCCAAGATGATGAACGTCCCCGTGCTTGGCTTGGTTGAAAATCACAGCTACGTCAAGTGTCCCGATTGCGGCAAGGAGATTCACATTTTCGGTGAGAGCCACATCGACGAGACGGCTGAAAAGTTCGGCTTTGACGTGCTGGCTCGCATTCCTTTGGATCACAAGCTGGCTGCACTGGTCGATAAGGGCTGGATCGAAATGATGCAGAACGATTATCTTGACACGGCAACCCAGGTGATCATCAACCGCACCCAGAACAAGCAGTAAGAAAAGGAGTCATAACGATGAAAAAGCTGAATAAACTTACAAATTTCAAGGGCGTACAGGGGCCCGTCGTGACCATCGTCATGGACGGTGTCGGTATCGCTCCCGATAGCATCGCCAATGCAGTCGCAGGCGCATATACTCCCACGTTGGATATGCTGATGAAGGACTATCCCATGGTCTCTCTCAAGGCGCACGGCACGGCCGTTGGCCTTCCTTCGGACGACGATATGGGTAACTCCGAGGTTGGCCACAATGCACTGGGTGCAGGTCAGGTCTTTGCGCAGGGTGCAAAATTGGTCTCCAACTCCATTGAGTCGGGTAAGATGTACGCTTCGAGCACCTGGAAGACGTTGATTGGCGGCGTCAAGGAGAAGGGAACTACGCTGCATTTTATCGGTCTGTTCTCGGACGGTAACGTCCACTCTCACATCGATCACCTCAAGGCAATGCTGGCACAGGCCAAGGCAGAGGGCGTCGCTCGCGTCAGAGTCCATATTCTGATCGACGGCCGTGACGTTGATCCCACCTCCGCGCTGGACTACGTTGTACCCTTTGAGGCGTATATGAGCGATCTGCGCGACGACAATTTCGATATTTGCATCGCATCGGGCGGCGGTCGTATGAAGATCACCATGGACCGTTACGAAGCCAACTGGGGCATGGTTGAGGCTGGTTGGAAGACTCACGTGCTGGGCGAGGGTCGTACCTTTGCATCCGCAGAGGAGGCCATCAACACCTACCGCGCCGAGATCCCCGGCATTCTTGACCAGGATCTGCCCGCTTTCGTCATTGCCAAGGACGGAAAGCCCGTCGGTACGATCGAAGATGGCGACAGCGTTATTTTCTTCAACTTCCGTGGCGACCGCTCCATTGAAATTTCCAAAGCGTTCGACGGTGACGATACTTTCGATGCTTTTGCTCGCATCCGCGTGCCCAATGTGCTGTACGCCGGTATGCTGGAGTACGACGGTGACCTTCACATTCCTCACCGTTTCCTTGTCAATCCCCCCGAAATCACCAATACCATGTCGGAGTACCTGGCCAACACGGGCATTGCACAGCTGGCAATCTCCGAAACCCAGAAGTACGGTCACGTCACCTATTTCTGGAACGGCAACCGCTCGGGCAAGTTCTCGGAGGAGCTGGAGACCTATATCGAGATTCCTTCCGACGTCGTTCCCTTTGAACAGCGTCCTTGGATGAAGTGCGCCGAAATCACGGATACCCTGATCGATTGCCTGGAGAGCGGCAAGTACAAGTACCTGCGCGTCAACTTCCCCAACGGCGATATGGTCGGTCACACCGGCTCGCTCCTCGCAACCCGTTGCTCTATGGAGGCGCTGGATCTGCAGCTGGCTCGCATCTTGACTGTTGTCGATGCGCTGGGCGGCGTGGCTCTGATCACGGCTGACCACGGTAATGCCGACGAGATGTTTGAAGTCGACAAGAAGTCGGGCGCACCCAAGCTGAACAAGAAGGGTGAAATGACTCCCAAGACCTCTCACACCCTCAATCGCGTTCCTTGCATCATTTACGATAACATTAACAAGGATGCCTATACCGTCAAGGCGGACGAAGGTCAGTTCGGTCTTGCCAACGTGGCGGCGACGATGGTCAATCTGATGGGCTACGAAGCACCTGAGATGTGGAATGAGTCGATCATTGAGGTTAAGTAATTGAATGATTGGAGAAGAGCTTTGAAAAAGGCTCTTCTCTTTTTTGGGGAAGAGGATAGACGATATTTTGTACTGCTTCTTCTACAGGCTCGCCCAGCTGCGCTCGCTCGCTATGCGGTTTTTATGCCCTTTCTTTGTTGTTCCACAAAGAAAGGGCGAAAGAAAAGGAACTCAAGGGTCTAATGCCCTTGAGAAACCCGCAAGACTTGTTGCTGTCTGCGTCTGCCGTTCGTGATGGTTTATGTTGTGCCCCCGAAGACTGCCCCTTTTGAAGTTTATGAAAAATTCTCCAAGCTATTGACAAATTTTCCTTTGTATGATATCATATTGATATCAAAGCGAATGCTTTATATCAGAAAGGAGATATATTATGCAAGAAATTATTTTGAAGGGCAAGAAGAAGGGAATGCTCGTGCTGATCATGACCGTCTTACTTCACATTGTTGCCTTGGTTGGCCTTATCGTGGCTCTCTCCCTCTCTGAAGGGGATATGGGCCCCATTCAGTTCGGTTGCCTTTTGTATCTCTGCCTCGGCTGGATCGTTTTTCCCGGTCTGAAGGTACTCAAGCCCCAGGAGGCGCTGGTGCTGACGCTGTTCGGTAAGTATATTGGAACGCTCAAGGGCGAGGGATTTTACTTTGTTAATCCCTTCTGCACTGCCGTCAATCCCGCCGCCAAAACGGTGCTGAATCAGTCGGGCGACGTCAAGACGGTAGCCACACCCGCTCAAACCTCGGCGTCGGCCTCCGTTTCGATGGAGTTGGCCTCCAAAAAGCTGTCCTTGAAGATCATGACGCTCAACAATAACCGCCAGAAGATCAATGACTGCCTTGGTAATCCGGTGGAAATCGGGATTGCCGTTACCTGGCGCATCGTCGATACCGCCAAGGCGGTGTTTGAGGTTGACAACTACAAGGAATACCTCTCGTTGCAGTGCGATACCGCATTGCGCAACATCGTTCGCATCTATCCCTACGACGTCGCGCCCAACGTCGATACGACGGGCGACGGTCTGGCGGACGACGGCAGTCTGCGCGGCTCGAGCGAGATCGTGGCGGCCCGTATCCGCGATGAGATTCAGGCGCGCGTTAATGCGGCAGGAATTGAGGTCATCGAGGCCCGCATTACCTACCTTGCCTATGCTACCGAGATTGCGGCCGTCATGCTGCAGCGTCAGCAGGCATCGGCCATCATTGACGCTCGCAAGATGATCGTTGACGGTGCGGTCGGTATGGTGGAGATGGCGCTGGACCGCCTGGAACAGAACGGCAAGGTGGACTTGGATAGCGAACGAAAGGCGGCTATGGTATCCAATCTGCTCGTCGTGCTTTGCGGCAACCGCGACGCTCAACCCATCGTCAACTCGGGAAGTCTGTATTGATATGGCAGAGAAAAAGCAAATTCCCCTGCGCCTGTCGGAAAAATTGTACAATGCCATCGCCGCATGGGCGGAGGACGATTTCCGATCGGTCAACGGGCAGATCGAGTATCTTTTGACCGAGTGCGTGCGCCAACGCAAGAAAAACGGAAAATACGTGTCGGATGAGATCGACGCACCGCTGGATATAGAGCTGGGCGACACACGTTCAAACCAATAACGGTTGAAAAAAATTCAAAAAAACAGC
This sequence comes from Eubacteriales bacterium, assembly GCA_045613985.1. Lineage (GTDB taxonomy): Bacteria > Bacillota > Clostridia > Oscillospirales > CAG-272 > SIG644. The sequence goes on from JAZLCA010000026.1 coordinate 15,978, forward strand.
GCACCCTATTGACAAGAAGGGGTGCGCTGTGTTATAATCCAAGTGTACTACTTGGAATAATACACTTAATACACTTGAAAGGGGTGAAGTGCATGCTGATGATCGACAAATTTTCGGGTAAACCGGTGTACGAGCAGCTCATCGAGGGCATCGAGCGTGATATTCTGACGGGGATATATGCCGAAGGCTCACAGCTTCCGTCGGTGCGGGAGTTATCGTCCATACTGTCGGTCAATCCCAATACCATACAGAAGAGCTATGCAGAGCTGATGCGGCGCGGCATCGTTCGATCCGCCCTTGGCAGCGGTTGTTACGTCACGCCCGATGCTAAGGCGATGATACGTCGGGAGGCTGCCAAACGCTTGGAGGAGCTTCGCGCACTGGTGCGGGAGCTGCGCTGTGCCGGAGTGGATGCTTTGGATATTGTGACGGCCGCGACGGAAGCGGCAAACGAGAAGCAAGAAATTGAGCAAGGAGGAACACATCATGATCGTGGCCAATGACATCACCATGAAATTTTACTCGCCGGGCAAAGCGCCGTTCGTTGCGCTGGATCGGATGAGCTGTCAGATTCCCCGCGGCTGTATCTACGGCATGATCGGGGCCAACGGCGCGGGAAAATCGACTTTTCTGCGTCTTCTTGCGGGGGTATACCGTCCTGCGAGCGGAAGTATTACCATTGACGATGCGCCCGTTTGGGAAAACCCTGCGGCCAAGTCCCGCATCGTCTACATACCCGACGACCTGTATTTTCTGCCCCAGTCGTCTATGAACGCCATGGCGCGCATGTATCGCACCCTGTACTCCCGCTTTGACGAGCAAAGATACAAGTCTCTTACGGCCATGTTCGGCCTTGATCCGACCGCCAATATCAACACCTTTTCCAAGGGCATGAAGCGGCAAGCGGCGGCGATTTTGGGCCTTTCCTGTATGCCGGACTACCTCTTTTTCGACGAGACCTTTGACGGTCTGGACCCCGTGATGCGAGGACTGGTCAAGCAGGTCATATACCGCGACGTAGTCGAGAGAAATACGACCACCATCATTACCTCCCATGCGCTTCACGAGCTGGAGGATACCTGTGATCAGCTGGCTCTGCTTCATCGGGGCGGTATTCTGTTCCAATCGGACGTACAGGATCTCAAAACCTCACTGTTCAAGGTGCAGACGGCCTTTGCCGAGCCCTTCACCAGACAAAAATTCGAAGGCATTGACATTCTTTCCTACACCCAGATGGGAAGCGTTTGCACCTTCATCGTGCGGGGAGACCGCGCCCAGACCGAGGCACGCATCCGCGCCATGTCTCCGGTGCTTCTGGATATGCTGCCTTTGTCGCTGGAGGAGGTCTTCGTTCACGAGATGGAGGCACTGGGCTATTCCTTTAAGGATATTCTGATGTAAGGAGGTAAGGATGATGAAAGGCAAAGTATTTGACGTCGGACTGTATTGGCAAGGCATCAAGCGTTTGCGGGTGATCGGTATGGCTCTGGCCATTTTGTGCATCAGTATATGCGTTTTAGTTCCCTCGACACGCTGGTCAAGCGGCCCGAGTTACGTGAGCGGCTATGCGGTGGACGTTTATCTGGACGGCGAGGAGGTCGTTCTTGAGGACCTGACGGACTGGGAACAGGAGAAATACTACCGTCAGAACGGCGTTGATCTGGAAAAGATCGATATGAAGATCGAGCGTGTCCGCGACGGCACGCTGATCGTTCCCGTGACGGTGCTGTCCTACTGCGCCCCCTTCTTGGTGCTGGCGATGTTCGACTTTTTGAACAAGCGCAAGGAGTCTGACTTTTATCACGCCATCCCCCTGCGCCGCAGCTGTGTATACACCAGCTTGATGGCGGCGCTTCTGACCTGGATCTTTGGTATTTTTATCGTCAGCGCGTTGTCGGCCGCGCTCGTATGGGCGCTTTGTCCCTTCGTTACCTTTTCGTTCGGCGGATTGCTCATGCAACTGCTGTACGCTTGTCTGAACGCGGCTCTGCTCGCTTCCTTTGCCTCCGTGGCCGTCTCTCTGACGGGAACGAGTGCAACCTCGTGTGTGACTGCGCTGCTCGTTTGCGGCTCGTGGCGCTTCGTTCTGGGCGTTGCTTACGTTTGCCTGAACGATATGTTGGATATCATGGATCCCGAAGCGTTTTTGGGCGGATATCTGCATCCGAACTGGCTGTTGTCCGTGGCGATGGTCGGCGGCGAGGTTCGGGCGGCAAAGGTGTGGTACGCTGTTATCGTTACGTTGTTGATGTTCGTGCTGGGCGGCGTGTTGTACGTCAAGCGCAGGAGTGAATTGGCCGAGCGATCGGTGCCGGGACGGCGGGTGCATATTCTGCTTCGCACCCTGATCACCCTGCCCTTAGCGCTGCTTTTGACGTACATGCTGTTGTGTGACGCGGAATTTTCCGTTTTCCTGATCCTGCTGGTCGGCACGCTGCTCGTCTTCTATCTGTACGAGCTGTTGACCACCAAGAGCGCCCGTCGGATGATCAAGGCAACCCCTTGGTTGGGCGCGGTGATCGGACTTTGCCTGATTTTTGCCGGCGTGATGCACACCTGTGTCGCGATCGAGCGCAATGAGAACACGGACGAGGATCGCGTCGCGGCGGTGACAATGATCGATGGCTTCTGGGGCTTGCAGGACAACGGCGGACTGACGGAATATCAGGTTCAGGTGCTCCGAAACGGCCTGAGTGACGATCCCCGGGCCATTGCTCTGGTATGCGAGGCGTGGGAGCAGACGCAGGATAACGTATTTCCCGATGGAACCAGCTTCGGGAATTGGACCTCCCTTACGGCCCGCATACAGCTCAAGAACGGACGCATCATCGAGCGGCGATTGCAGATCGACTTCGAAAAGTGTGTGGAGCTTGTAAAGATATTGAAGCAAGATCTGAATCCCAATTATATGCCGAGCGAGGATGAAATCGGCGGGCTGTACGTCCATCAAACCTTCAACGGTGACAACATCTCGCTCTTTGGCGAATGGCGCGCGCGCTTGGTCGAGGCCATGCGTCGCGACTATGAGCGCAAAATGCTGCAGGGAGAACCGCTGGATTCCGGATTTTCGTCTGAATTGTGTATCCGCGTGCTGGAAAGCGAGGAGAAAGGGGAATACCTGGGCTTTACCGATGGCGGATACGGCTACTATCAGAGATACAATTACCAGTACGTATTGGGCGAGGGTATGCCCAAGACGGTGGGCGTTTTGTACGATCTGTTCAGCCTGCCCGCTTACGGACGCGCTCACTTTGCGCACGAGGCGTTGGATAACATCTTGAATGAAACCTACTTTGACGTCACTTTGTTTGATGAAAACGGAGAGGCAATGGTCTTCCAGCACACGACCAAGGAGAGCAACAGTATGTCGGAGGGTGTCAACCTTTTGCTCCAAGGCGTCGACCGTGCCAAGCGCGGCGAGGATGAGGGCGCACGCATCCTGATGTACGCTGCGGTGGAAAATCCGCGTGGCGGACGCGCCAGTGTGTTCTGTCCCATACGGTTGACGGCGGAAGAATACGCGCAGCTTTTACAGATTTGGTCGTTTGAATAAAACGTGGCAAAGCCGCCCCTCGGGGCGGCTTTGTTTGCGCATAAAATCATTGACACGCTTGACGAATTGTGTTATACTATATAAGATAAATTACTCTTTTTGACGAAAGGACTATCACACAATGGAAAATAACAACGTACTGGCCGTCGTTGGCGGCAAGCAGATCACAAACGCAGACGTAGACGCGATGATCGCGTCGATGGGACAGAACGGACAGGCTTATATGAGCCCCCAGGGCAGAGCCATGATCCTGGAGGAGTTGATCGCACAAAAGCTGCTTCTTTTGGATGCAACCCGCAATTTGTACGAGCGCGAGGCCGCTTTCAAGGAACAGCTGGCTCGCGTTAAGGATGATCTTCTCATCAACTACGCTGTCGGCAAGGTCGTTTCGGGCGTGCGCGTGACGGACGACGAGGCCAAGCAGTATTTCGAAGAGCATTCCGAGCAGTTTATGGGCGAGGAGCAGGTCAGCGCCAGCCATATTCTCGTAGACAGCGAGGACAAGGCAAACGAAATTCTTGCCAAGATTACCGCAGGCGAGATCTCCTTTGAGGATGCGGCACGTGAGCACAGCTCTTGTCCTTCCTCCCGTCAGGGCGGTAGCCTTGGCGAGTTCGGCCGTGGCCAGATGGTGCCCGAATTTGACAGCGCTTGCTTCGAGATGGAAGTGGGCGAGGTCAGAGGCCCTGTACAGACGCAGTTCGGTTATCACCTGATCCGTCTGGACGGCAAGAAGGCTGCGGAGCCCATGCACTTCGGCGACGTGCGCGAGGCTTTGGTCCGTCAGCTGACGATGGAAAAGCAGCAGGCGGCTTATCGTTCCAAGATCAATCAGCTCAAGATTCTGTATCCTGTCGAGCGCTGATCCAAAAACAAACAAGTCATACACAAACGGGGGATAGATAGCGCGTCTTGCCCCCGTTTCGTGTCTAAAAGGAGGTCACCCGTATGCAAAACAATGATGAGGATCGCTGGCAGGAGCTGATGGCTCGCTGCCGTGATTGTCGCGCCTGTCCCCTGGGGGAAAGCCGCAAAAATAACGTGTTTGGCACGGGAGACCGCGAAGCCTCTTTGATGTTTGTGGGAGAAGCTCCTGGAGAGCAGGAGGACGAGAGCGGCATTCCCTTTGTCGGCGCGGCGGGCAAGCTGTTGGATCGCTATCTGTACGCGGTCGATCTGCCTCGTGACAAGGTGTATATTGCCAACATTCTCAAATGTCGTCCGCCTCGCAACCGCGATCCCGAAGAGGGGGAGCAGGATGCCTGCATTGGATATTTGCGCGAGCAATTTCGACTGATTCAGCCCAAAGTCTTGGTCTGTCTTGGCCGCATTGCCGCCATGAGATTGATCAAGCCGGACTTCCGCATCACGCGGGAGCATGGCAAATGGTTTTACAAAAACGGGTTGTGGATGATGGCGGTCTACCATCCGTCGGCTCTGCTGCGCGACACCTCCAAACGAGAGGATATGTTGCGCGATATGTGGGCCATCCGACAGAAATTGGAGGAATTGGGTGCCTTGCCCGAGACAGAGGAGGAGACGACAGATGAATAAGATCAAAGCTCCTGCTTTGACGATTGGAGCAACGGAATTGCGCCATGGGTTGATGCTGGCTCCACTGGCCGGTGTGAGCGATCATCCCTTTCGCCGCATTTGTCGGGCGCAAGGGGCCGAATTTACCGTCAGCGAGATGGTATCCGCCAAATCGCTGTGTTATGAAAAAAAGAGCCGCCGCGCTTCGGTCGGAGAAAATTCCAAAAGCGCGCCCTTGGCCAAGGTTTGGGCGGATGACGTTCCCATGGCGGTTCAGCTCTTTGGCAGTGAGCCCGAGTTTATGGCCGAGGCGGCTGCCATGGTGGCCGAAGGCTCGTATGCGGGATGCGCAAGTGAGGCAAAGCCTGCCGCCATCGACATCAACATGGGCTGTCCCGTACATAAGATTGTCTCTAACGGAGAGGGAAGTGCGCTTCTTCGCGACATCCCTTTGGCGGGGCGCATCGTACGAGCGGTGTGCGCCGCGGTGGATCTGCCTGTAACGGTCAAGATCCGTATTGGCTTTGATGCCGAGCATATCTGCGCGGTTGAAATGGCCAAGGAGCTGGAAGCGGCGGGAGCCGCCGCCATTTGCGTCCACGGGCGCACCAGAGAGCAAATGTACCGCCCCGGCGTAGATCTTTCGGCGATCGCGGCGGTTAAGGAGGCTGTGAAGATTCCCGTCATCGGAAATGGGGATATCATGAGTGCCGCCGATGCTTTAAACATGAAACGAACGACGCGTTGCGACGGGCTGATGATCGCCCGAGGGGCCATGGGAAATCCGTGGCTGTTTGCTGAGATCGCGGCGGCCTTGGAAGAAAGAGAATTTGTGCCTCCGACGCTGGAGGAACGCATAGAAACGGCCATCGGGCAAATGAACCGTATGCTCCTTGAAAAGGGCGAGCGGGTAGGATTTGCCGAATCCAAAAAGCAGATGGCGTGGTATATCCATGGAGTTGTGGGGGCCGCGGAGGCCAGAGGTCGGCTGATGACGGCCGACTCACCGCAACAGGTCGAGTGTATATTAAGAGGATTGATCCACTGAAAAACGGAAAGGAGGGGTGAGAGTGCCGAAGAATCAAGACGAGATTGAATTGAGGCAGGAGATACAACGGGCGCAAACGGGTGACGAAAAAGCCTTCGAGCGCATAATGACGCGATATGAAACACAGGTGTATCGACTCGCTTTCTCCCTTTTGCGCCACAAAGAGGATGCCGAGGATGCCATGCAGGAGACGTTTATCAAGCTGTGGCGGGTGCTGCCTACCTATCGGTACGAATGCTCACTGTTGGTTTATTTGCTGAGAATCACCCGAACCGTTTCATTGGATATTGAACGGCGGCGCGGACGCAGGCGCGCCAACGAGACTTCGCTGACGGTCGAGGACGACACGGGCGAGCGAATAGAGCGTGATATTCCGGATGAGGACGTGGACAGTCGCCCGGATCTGGAGGTCATAAGAGCCGAGCGCATTCGGATGGTGCGAGAGGCGATCGAGGAGCTGTCCGAGGAACATCGGCAGATTATCATATATAAAGATATTCAAGGCTTGTCTTACGCCGAGATCGAGGCCATTCTCGCCATTGGAGCGGGAACGATTGCCAGCCGACTTGCGAGAGCTCGAGAAAATTTGAAAAAAATTTTAAAAGAATGGAAGATTTTCTGATTTCGAACGTCTATATAGACAGAAACGAAAACAGTATAAACCCGAATGTGAGGATAGAATTATGATGAAAGGAAAAAACGGACGGCGCGTGACGTGCCAGTGGGTGGCGATTCATCTGGATGCTTACCTTGACGGTGAGTTGGATGCCAAGCAGGCAGAAAAGTTGCGCGCGCACCTGGACGAATGCCCCGCTTGCGCCGCACAGGCTGAGGAAGCGAAGGAGCTTTTGTCCTTGGTGGCCGGCTGCGACGACGTGGTGCCCGATCCTTCGGTGCACGAGAGCATCATGAGCGCGTTGGGCCATCAGCCGCAGGCGCAGCCGGCTCCATCCCGCCGTCCGGCGTGGCGGCGGCTGGGTCTGCCTTTGGTGGGGGCTTGCCTTCTTTTGGCGTTGCTCCTGATCCCGCCAACCTTCCTGCGCCCGAGTGCGCCGTCTGCCCCGGCAGACGATCCGACGGACGAAACGCCCGATGCACAACAGCCTTCCGGTAAGCCCTCCCGGCCGAACGATGATAAAGCCGGGCCGCCCGAAGATCGCCCGGATTCCCCCAGCTACGATGCTCCCGGTTGCGACGCTCCCGATTGCGACGCTCCCGATGATCCCACGTCTCCGGTGCCTCCCGCGGAAGAGCCGGATGCTCCTCCGGAAAGCGTGCCGGGCGGTGATATGGATGAAACCGATAAGCCGGAGGGCGAGGGAGTTGTGTACGTCCTGTACCGTCAGACACCCGTCCCCGAGGGGGAGACGCTTTGGGAGCTTCTTGACGGCGAGTGGCAAGGAAAGGACCGCTATTTGGTGATTTCCTGTGAGCATGAGCAACTCTATTATAGAAACGGTGATACGGAGTTTTCCGCCTATGTCGTGTTGGTCGAAAACAGGTTGATCCTTGAGACAGAAACGGGCGAGATTTTATATTTCTGGGTGAGATTGGAGGGAGATAAGTTATGGTTGACACTGCTTCCGTAACGCCATCCCTGTTGGTGGTCAGTGCCGATCGCTCCCTGATTCGTCTGGTGGCGTTGGAGTGCCGCGAAATGGCAATATCCATGCACAGCACCGATCAGCTATCCCAACGCACCGAGGACAGCGCTCTGTTGCTGGACCTTGACAGCGTGGGCGTGAGCGAGGCGCTGATGACGAGTGAGGCGGCGGTTGCTGCGGGGATTTGCCGCGATGTCTCATCTCTCCCTGCCGAACTCAAAGCCAAGCTGTCGCACGTGTTGCCCCGTCCCTTCCGCACCCGTCAATTGCGGGCACTGATCGGACAGTTGTGTGGCCACGCGGATGCGTTTGTCCCCGAACCTGTCGAATATGTCTCCCGCGCTCTGGCTAACGTGGGCGAGCTTGCCTTGCGCATGACGAATGAAACAGAGCTGCTTGTGGGCGAGCACGTCGTGCATTTGACACCGACCGAGGGGGCAATGATGCGTCTTTTGATCGAAAACAGAGGGCAGACGGTGTCCAAGGAGCAGTTGCAAGCCTGCCTGTCTTCGACCGATGTGGAACAGACCAATAAGCTGGAGGTCTACGTCTGCTTTTTGCGTCGCAAGATCGAGCGCCCCCTGGGCCTTCGCCTGATTACCACCGTGCGGGGAAAAGGGTATCGGTTGGAATAAATAAAGCAAAGAAAGGAATGTAGGTATGAAAAAAGTTAGTTTGATCATGTTAGCGTTTCTTTTCGTATGTTTCTGCGTTTTCTTTGTCGGATGTAAAGACGACTCTGACGGTGATGAGATACCGGACGTGAGCGAATCTTCGGGTGTGAACGAATCCCCGGACCCCACGGATTACAAGGCTCCGGATGTCGACGAAAAACCTGTCATCAGCCTTTTTGCCAAGGGTGGTGATCCCCAAACGAGTCGAGGATTGTCCTGTAAGGTTTTCAAGGGATCAGCGGCGAAGGCCATCCGGAACATTTTAGCCGGACTTCAGCCGACGGGGGAGATCGTTCCCGCGTTTTCCGATACGTTTGAGATGCCGGGCTACGACGTTGTATGCGATATGCCTGCTCCTTCGGGTACAAGATGGTTTGAGGTGGACGATATGATCTATCGTATCTCCCGGGGGCAGATCTGCGCTGTGAATCGGCATTTTGGCGCCGGAATCGTACTTGGCGGCAACGATAACGCTGCAGATCAAATTTTTGCCTATTCTAAGCGCCAAGGGTACTATCTGGAAGGCGACTATATTGAAGGGGTGCTGACCATCGAGAACACGGCGGAAGAACTCGGTACGACGGTCAAGCTCGAGGTAAAAGAAGTATACGCCAGCCAAAAGAAAGGCGAAGACGCCAAGGTGATATTGGAATTGACCTCTTCGATCGATCAGACGATTCGGTTGGGCTGGAAGACCTTTTTAAGCGAAGACAATATTCTGAGCGTTGATGCCGAAGGCTTTACGTTTGGTGCGGGCGAAACCAAAGAGTTGGAATTGAAATATACGCAAGGGAAAAACCAGTATTGGTTTGAGGTGCGTGTCAACAACACACCTATGGTACGTATTTATTTCCATCCGCCAAAAACCGAATAATGTTTCATAATTCAAGAAACACCACGGATGCTTTCCGTGGTGTTTTTCCTTGTATCGCCGTGGCGGAGAGGCAAGCGAATTGGGAATATTATGACACATTTTGAGAGAAATATCTTGACACAAGCAATGTGTAGAGGTATAATTTTTGTATGAATATTTGACAGATAAGGAGAAATCTCATGAATTGTCCTAATTGCCAAGCTTCCGTGGCAGAGGGGGCGTTGTTGTGTCCAAATTGCGGATATCATGTCGCCACTGCATATCAGAGAGGAAAGGTAAATGAATTGATCTCTGATCGCCCCGGGGTCGTAAGAAGATCGTTCCGTTCGGGTGGATTTGTTTTTCTTGCCATTTTGATGTCTATCATTTCGCTGGCCGCGCTGGTACAGATGGTATTGACCATCAAAGAGTCGGTCGTCGTGTTCGAAGCGGTTCTGGAACGAATGGAACAAATCGGCACGCATCCCGAATGGATTGGAATTCTGATCGGCGTTTCGGTCGTTGGTATTATCAGTATATTGACCTTTGCGTTGGCATTGACTTCCGCCATTTCCAATTGGCAAAACGTTTGCTCGGATAATAATGGCTTGCAGGTCAATCATCTGTCCTCCATGGGTTCTTATCTGGGGCTGCAGAGGGTTTGGGCTGTGATCGCCGCTGTGATATTGATTTTTTCCGTTGTCCTGGTTGCCGTTTGCGGTTTGATCGCAGGTGAATTCGGCAGCGAACTTGGCGGAGAAATTGCGGCAACGCTGGAGGGAATGGGCATTGATAGCGTTGAGTCGATCGAAAGCTTTGAAAAATTCATGAAAGAAGACATTGCCGTATTTGCCGTTGTGATGCTGGTGATCGGCATTTTGGTCACTTGGCTGTCCATTGCACACGTCTGTGTGTTAGGCAAGAGCCTTACGTCTCTCAAGCGTATGATCGGCGTGCTGGATCCCACCTCCTACAAGGGCAGAGAATGGAATCTGAAGAGAAGAACTCCTATGGTTGGCCCTTGTTTCTTTGGTTTCTTGTATATGTTGAGCGGCGTCATGTCGTTGCTTTCGTTGGAGTCTTCTGCGGCAAGTATGGAAGAACTGGGAGAACTGGTCGGGACGGAGATGTCTGCCAGCACGATCAGTGTAATGGGAGCCATTGCTTCTGTCGTACTTGGCGTGTACTTGATCGTTTTTGCCGTTTACGTTCGTTCGGTCCGCAAGGCATTGCTTGCTCACGAACGTCGTTTGCACGTTGAACAGCAGAATTTGGCGACCGTTGAGAGTAACACCGCTATGGAGATCCGTAACATTCGTATCTCGCAAGAGCATCAACAGCGTCAGGATGAGGAACGCCGCCGCCAGGAAGAGATTCGCCGCCGCGCGGAGGAAGAAGAACAGCGCCGCATGATCCGCTTAGCGCAGGAAGAACAGCAGCAGATGATGCAACAGCTGATGCTCAGCATGACTGCTACTCACATCTCTGCCCAAAAAGCGGAGAGCAGTGCTGCAACTATGACGACGGAAGTTGAACCGTCGGTGGTTGAGGAGGACGCCTTGTATGCTGCTCCTGCACCGGAAGAACTTGCCATGGATGCAGAACCGGAGACGGAGCAAGTAGAGGCTGAGGCAGAAGAGACTGAACAGCCTGAAGCTGAAGAAGCGGAGCAGGCCCAGGAAGCTTCTGACGAAGAATAATTTCGTTTAAAAAGGACGGAAATCCATCAGGATTTCCGTCCTTTTTGCTTGTTTTATATCAGAACTTGACTCGCGTGACGCGGATGCAACGTTTGGTGGAAGGATCCCACTCAAAGAGAGCACCACAAACGGCGATTTCTCCCTCTGCTACGGTGAAGTGGGCAGGGAGGTGATGGCGCATTTTGGTCAGCACCGCTTCAATTTTCGTTCCCAAAATGCTGTTTGTGGGGCCGGACATGCCGAGATCGGTGATATAACCCGAGCCGTGGGGGAGGATCTGCTCGTCAGCCGTTGGGACGTGGGTATGGGTGCCGAATATGATGTCGATGCGGCCGTCAAACGAATGTGCCATGGCCAGCTTTTCCGAGGTGGCCTCGGCGTGAACGTCCAAAAGGGAAAGATCGAATCGTCCTTGCTCGCGGGCAAGGATCTTTTCTACCGCTTCAAAGGGGCTGTCCAACGGCTCCATAAAGGTAGTACCGTTCACGTTGATGCAAAGGAGTCGCCAACCGTTTACGTCGCGGATGGTGTAGCCACAGCCGGGGGCGGCGGGGGGATAGTTCGCGGGGCGTAGGATGTCATTGGGGTTGTTGTCCAAAAAGGCGTGCAGATCGCGCATGGTGTAGGTGTGATTGCCCAGTGTGATCAGATCGACGCCGGTGTCAAGGATGGCCTTGGCATCGCGAGCGTTCAGACCGTGAATATCCGTCGCGTTTTCTCCGTTGGCCACCACAAAATCAACATTCAATTCGCGCCGTTTCTGCCACAGCTTTTGGCGCAGGGCGGCAATGGCGGCACCACCGACGATATCGCCCAGTGCAAGAATACGAAGCATGAAAAAAGTTCCTTCCTATGTGCATCAAAGCACGAGAATACCCAGATGCTCGAGCAAGATCTTGGTGCCGATCAGGATCAGCACAACACCGCCGGCAATCGAGGCCTTGTTTTTGAATTTGGCACCGAATTTGTGGCCCACCAGCACGCCCAAAGTACAAAGGGCAAAGGTGGTGATGCCAATGATGGCGACAGCGGCCAAAAGATTGACCTCCAAAAAGGCGAAGGTGATGCCGATCGCCAGCGCGTCAATGCTGGTGGCAACCGCCATCAGAGCGAGCTGTCGGACGTTCAGCCGTTCTTCGGTATCTTCTCCGCAACAGCCGCATTCTTCCTTTTTCTCGCGAATATCGCAAATGACGTCGTATATCATTTTTCCGCCGATCAGGGCAAGCAGGGCAAAGGCGATCCAGTGGTCAATGGCAACGATGTAGTCCTTGAATTGACTGCCCAAAAGGTAGCCGATGGCCGGCATCAAAGCCTGAAAGAAGCCGAAAAAGGCGGCGATGATGCAAAGATGGCGCCAGTTGACACCGCGACGCATTTGAAGTCCGCGGCAGACGGAGACGGCAAACGCGTCCATGGAAAGACCAATGCCGGTCAAGAAGATTTCAAACAAACCCATATAAAAATATGAACCTTTCTATGTCTGCAGTTTTATTGGAAGGCAGACCGCATTATTGTAGCAGAAAATGGGGGATTTGTCAAGTATCCCGGTCGGTTGCTTTTTCCTTTTTGCCCAGCTTTGCCCACAAGGGGAAGGTCAAGGGCCAGACGATACCGGCGAAGATAACGACCAAGAAATAGCGCAGGGCGGTAGCCGAGGCGTGACCGCCGCACAGAGCGAGCAAGGGGGCCTTGAGGACGGCCTTGATCGCCAGAGCCAATCCGGCACCCACGGCCAGCTTGCCCAACTGTCCGAGAAGCGGTGCCTTGGTTTGGAAGTTCAGCCGCTTGCTGTCAGCAATAAACGTGACCAAAAGGCCGAGCGAGCAGCCCAGCATGGTATAGGCGTTTTTCTGACCGCCTGCGAGGTTGTGCGCATCGATGTCGGCGGGAAAAGGGAACAGCTCGGTGTACAGCACGAAGGCGACCGAGGTGAGCACGGCAATGATGAGAGCCCAGCGAAGCATCTGCTCTTTCTCAAACAAATGATCAAAGAGGGGATACAACGTAAAGATCAGCACAGCACCGATCAGAAGCGAGACACCGACGTCCATCGGGGTATGAACACCCAGATACATACGGGAAAAAGCCACCAGCAAAATCAGCGCGACCGATGCGACGCGCAATAGGCGGTGCTTGGTGCCGTAGGCGATACAGCCAAAGGTGTCGACGACGTTTTGGGTGTGGCCGCTGGGGAAGGAATAGCCGGTTGCCGCCTCCACCGCGCTGTCCACCACGGTGAAGGAGGGATCCTTCACCCAGGGACGGGGGATGCGGAAGGTCAGCTTGAGGACCTGATTGACGGTAATACCGATAAAACCGACGAGCAGGAAAAGGTAGCCTCGCTTCTTATCCAGACACCAGAAAAAGAACAAGGCGACGGCCAAAAATACGGTTTCCTCGCCTGCCATGGTGATGATGGACATGATGGTGTCCAATATGGGATGGCGAATGGATTCCAGCCAATAAAGAAACTGCATAATTACCTCCGTAACAAGATTTACAGCGCATCGGTCAGATCGACGATGCAGCCTTGGGAGAGCGAATAGATACAAACGTGGTCGGGACGTCGGCCGAACAATTCGTAAACGGCATCGGCGTAGATACGAAGCTGATCGGCATGATCGGCAAGCATCTGATCGTGCAGGCTGAGGGAAGTTTGCTCGCGCAGACGATCTGTTTTGTAGTCAAACAGCCAAAGCTTGCCGTCTTTGTCTTCCAAAATGAGGTCGATGGAGCCCTGGACGTACAGCGTGTAATCCTCCAGCTGCGATGCAAGGTGTTCGTTGCGTGTGAGGGCCGCGTAAGGAATGAAGCGGTCGAAATGCTGCTCTCTCCACATACGGCGGGCACTCTGACACAAAGGGAGCAATTCGCTTCGGCACAGTGCTTCCAGCTGATCGCGGTGCAGAATCTCGGCGGCGCGGTTGGGCAAGATGCGGCTGTCCGTCAGGCGAGCGATCTCGTCGGAGATGCTTTGCTCGCTTAAACGGTGGAAGTCGCAGTGCTGCAAAAACAGATGGGTTGCCGTGCCGCGCTCGGCGGCGGTCGCTTTGCCACTTTCGCGGAGCAGCTCCGAAAAGGGCTGTTGCTTCCGTTGCATCAGCTGAATACGGTGACGGATCATCTCCTCGGCATCGGCACCGGGGGGCGCCGGCATCAGGACAGGATCGGTTGCCTTGTCCGCGTCTCCTTGAAGCTCTTCGGGGAACCAGGTGCCGTCAAGCATTGCTACACGCAGCTTGGAAGCGGCGGCCTTAGTGGGCAGAGTGCGCAACAGGGCGCGGGGATCGTGATATTCCTTATGTGTTTGAAGGATCGCGCGGTATTCGTCGGTCAGCGCGTTGTGACGGGCGACGGCCGAGAAGGAAGAATTTTCCTGACCGGCGGTTGTTTGAACGACGTGCGGATGGCGATATTCATCGCAATTGAGAATTTGCACTTTCCAAAGGGGCGACTCGTCCTGCTCTTGCGAGAGTGCGGCCAGAATCCAATCGAGATAACGGTGGGCAGACATGACCGAATAGCGGCAATTTCCGCCGAGAACACGAGCGCGATCCAATACGTTGGCAGCGCTGCCCTGCAGTTTGGCAGTGACGTACAGCCGTTCCTTCGCTCGGGTGAGTGCAACGTACAACAGGCGCATTTCTTCCTCGGTGCGGCGGCTCTCCAAAAGGCGGATGATGGCACGGCGGGTGACGGTTTCTCTCAATTCTGCTGTCTCGGGGACGTAAATCTTGGCGGCGGCACCGAGCTTTGAGTCAAACATGACGGTCGAGCGAAGGTCGTCACTATTGAAGTTGGTGGCGCATCCGGCCACGAAAACGATGGGGAATTGCAAGCCCTTGGACTTGTGGATGCTCATGATGGAAACCGCGTCGTCACTGCTTTGGAGACCGGCCGCCGTCAATCCGTCCTTGGTCTCAAGCAATCTGCGAACGTATTGCATGAACTGATACAGACCGCAAAAAGAAGTGGCCTGATAAGACAGGGCCTTGTCGTACAAGGTCAAATAGGCGGGGGAGGTGGCTTTTTCGGATAGGAATGGCTCGCTTGCCAGCGTGCGGAGCAGACGGTCCGCGGGGAGCGTGGCCGACAGGGCCCGCCAATGATCCAGGCGCGACAAGAAGGCGCGCAGGTGGTCAATGGTGGTTGCATCGTGCTTTTCGGGTTGCTCAAGTGCGCAGACGAGGTCGTCGTATAGCGAGGAGTCGTGCTTCTTTCTTCGCAGAGCGATCAGATCCGAAAGGGAGAAGGGGGAGGAGGATGAGGTCAGAAGACCCATCAAGGGAACGTCGTCGCGGGGATTGTCGATGACGGACAAAAGATTGATGAGGAGCGACATATCGGCATTGGTTGCCTGGTCGCTTTCGCTGGCAAAAGAGGCGCGGATGCCATGGGCCTGCAGGGCCTTGGTGATATCCGCGGCGGAGGTCAGGCCTCGCATAAGGATGGCCACGTCGCGAGCGTGGATGGGGGAGCCGTCCAGGTGGGTTTCCTCCCGGATGAGCCGCGCAATCTCGTCGGCCATATAAACAGCCTCGGGGCGCAGGGCGGTTGCGGGATCAGGGTCCGGCACACGTTGGGCGCGTGGGGGCGTTTCCAACAGGACGACGTTGACGTCATGATGGGGGCGGTTTTCATCTTTGCCGTAGACTAGATCGTCTTCGATCTGATACTTGAGCGAATCGGTGCAGACGCGGAAGGTGTGACCGCACACGACGTTGGTGAAGCGGATGATGGCGCGGTCGCAGCGGAAATTCTCCGACATGAACACACAACAGCCCTTGGAGGTGTCCTGGGGTGCCTCTTGCACTTTTTTGATGGAATGGAAGCTTTCTCTGTAATTGGAGAAAATGGAAGGCTCGGCACCGCGGAAGGAGTATATGCTTTGCTTGATGTCGCCGACCATGAAACGTTTGCCCCCCATGCCGATGGTGGCAAAGATGCGATCCTGCACGGTGTCAACGTCTTGATATTCATCGATATAGACGGCATCGAAGCGATCGGAAAGAGTGTGGGCGAGCTTGGTCGGGGCGCCGTTCTCATCCAGAAGTAATTGCAACAGATAGCGGCGGATGTCCGAAAAATCCAGAACACCGCGGCGATTTTTCTGCTCGCGGATGGCGGCATCATAATCGCTCAGCAGGGTGTACAGCATACGCTGTGTTGTTGCGGTGTGCTGCATTTGAGCTTTGATCTCATCGGTGGTCTGGGAGAAATATCGCGCGGCCAAGGTTTTGAGCTTTTTGACGATGTCGGCGCGGGTGGTCTTCATGTCGTCGATCTCAGGGATAATGTCGGCGGCGTTGGTGACCTTGACAAGATCGATGGGCTTGTAGGATGCCGCACAGCTTGCCGCCTCGTTCCAGCGGCCTGCCTTCAAATCCTTCAGGATCTGTTCGGCGGTATTCAAATCGTTGGCGAAGGAGGGAAGATAGTTTTTCTCCAGTTTGGCGTCCACGGTCAGCATCTCGCACATGGGACGAAGCAGCGCGGCGTCGTATTCCAATTCCTCGCATACGGCCGCGGCGATGATCTTTCCCTCGGGGGTCAGACCGAATTCTTGTTCCGCTTGGGCCTCCAAGCGCTCGGCTCCTTGGCGCAAAAGCTCCAGTCCCTCGGGAAAGTTAAGCAATTTGTTATACAACCCCAAAAGAATGGCGGCGGTGTCACCGCGGTCGCGGTTGGGCAAAAGATCGTCCATGGCGCGGGCGAAGGCATTGCCGTCCAGTGCGTCGGGAGAGAGTCCGTCGAAGGGGGCCTTATGTTGCGCCGCCGCGCTGTAATGGTCTTCGATCAAGCGGTTGAGCAGCTGCTCCTTGATGGGAAACAGCTCGTTCTCATCGGCCAAACGGAACGAAGAGGGCAATCCTAACTGCTCAAAGTTGGCGCGGACAGGTTGTAGATAAAAGGAGTCGATGGTGCAAATGTTGGCACTGCCTAGCGCGACGAGCTGACGATAGAGATAGCGGTCATCGGGATGTGCGGCGATGGCCTCCGACAGTGCAGAGGAAATGCGGGAGCGTAGCTCTGCCGCCGCGGCGCGGGTGAAGGTGACGATCAGCATGCGCGAGATATCGGCGGTATGGCGGCCGCTTTCGTCCGTTTCGAGCAGCGTTCGTATGATACGCTCGGTCAACGTAGCCGTTTTTCCCGAGCCTGCGGCGGCGGATACCAGAATATCGCGGCCGCGAAGAGCCATGGCGCATTCCTGCGCCGGTGTCCAGGTTGGCATATGGTTGACCTCCTTTAATGTTTTTTGGGGCGCACGGCAACGGGACAGCCGCTTTTGACGTTACAATAACGGCAGGCATCTGCACTCGGGGTGCGTGCGGCGCGTCCGCACAGCATATCCTTTCCGATGCGGCGGAGTGTCTCGCGGATGTCGCACTCCAGTTGCGAAAGAATTTTAGGAGACGTCAGAGCGTTTCCCTTGAGTGAACCGTCTTTTTTGCGAGTGATGCCGGCCAGATATTCGGGCTTCCATTCATCGTTCATAGCCGTAAGAATCTCCTCGTCTCCGATCAAGAGCCCTGCGCGAGACGCGCTTGGCTTGCCGTTGCTCTCGCTCGTGGCGACGTACATCGCACCGGCGGGCAATA
>JAZLCA010000027.1:0-6624 GCA_045613985.1 Eubacteriales bacterium
CGGGTGAGAGCGATCATGCCGCGAGTTGCGGCGCGGCAACCAAAGAAATAAAAGACGGACAGTCCAAGCAGGCATATCCCCGCAGCCATCATAGCGATCCCCGTCAATCCGTGGCCCAAAACGGCATACACGATACCGCCAAGGAGGCCGCCAAGCGCGCCACCGATCACGGCGGAAAAGGAGCCCCAAACAGAAACCACGCAAGCCCAGGCCGTCACCCACAAAGAAAACAGAACGGCCGCAGCGGCAATCAGGAGCGATACCCACACGGGTGAGCCGACGGCCAAAAGTGTGATCTCCCAAGCACGAAGCTTTCTTGTACGGCGTGCCTTGGGTTGCTTTTTTACCGCACAAGCAGATTGCGCCGAAATCGGGTCGGCAATCTCCTCCACCGATCCAATCGCAGCCACGGCCTCTTGTTCCGACAGCCCCTCTTCCGTGCGGTCGTCGATCATTTCGCTGTAAAAATCAAGTCGCTCTCGAATGTCCTCGGCCGGCAATCCCGCAAGCCGCTGTTCGAGCGCAGACATAAACTCTTGCTTATTCATGCCCTGTTTCCTCCCTTGTCACAAACTGATAAATCGACATTACCTGCCGCCATTCATCCTTAAAATCCTCGATGCGCCCAAGGCCGGCCTTGGTGATCTTGTAATATTTGCGGAGTCTGCCTCCATGCTCCGCCGAGCGTACCGTCAGCATTTCCGCCGTCTCCAGCCTTTTTAGGATTGTATACAGCGTTGATTCGGATAATTCAATATACGGCTTGACGTCCTTGATGATCTGATAGCCGTAGGATTCTTGATTTTTGATGGCAGTCAGAACGCATACGTCCAACAGCCCTCGTTTGAGTTGTGTATCCATGCAATACCCCTCCTTACGTAATACATCATATCACGAAGTATTGGTTTTGTCAAGAGAAAAACCGACTTTTTCAAAAAAAGCATGGCAGGAGAAGCATCTTCCCCTGCCATGTGTTCTGTTTTGTAAAATTATTCCGCCAGACCGTTGAGATAACGGATGCAACGTCCGACCTCTTCGATGCCCGTCGGCTGGCAGGTCTCGCTCTCGACCACCATCGTCAAGCCGTGTGCGATGGCATAATCACGCACCGCCGCCACGGGAGCCGTACCCTCACCCAGCGCCATACCGCGCCCGTCCTGGAAGCCGTCCTTGAGGTGAATGACCTTGATTCTTTCGCCCAGGCGATCGAGCACAGCGACGGGATCCTGTCCTGCGACGTAGGCCCAGTAGGTGTCGATCTCAAACTCAACCTGCGTGCGCTCCTCCAACTCCTTGTGGATGACGGCACCGTATTCTGTGGGGATAAATTCGTGGGCGTGGTTGTGATAACCCAGGGTGATTCCCGCCTGAGCCAGACGCGGCTGAGCCTCATTGATCAGGTTGATCAGATCGTCCAGTTTTTCCTTGGTGGACAGATCTGCGCCGGGAATGATGATATTCTTGTTGCCAATGACGGTATGGTAAGCGATCGTTGCCTCGATGTTTTCCGCGGTCAGCTCTTGCCAGCCCGTGTGTGTACCGCTGACGGACAGACCGTATGTATCCAGCATACGCTTGACCTCCTCGGCACCGTAGCCGAAAAAGCCGGCAAACTCAACGAAGCGATAACCCAGCGCTGCCACCGAGCGAAGCGCCCCCTCAAAATCCGTGGCGGTCATATCCCGCACACTGTAAAGCTGTAATCCATATTCCATGTTGTATCCTCCTTGATATTTTTTAAGCGCGGTCGATGGTCACGACCGTGCAATAGGTTTCATCCAGTGCTTTGGCAGATGCCTCGATGCGGCGTTTGAGATCGGCCTCGTCAAGCTTGACCTCGAAAGGCACGACAACGTCGAAAATGAAATTAGAGTGAGTGGTGCCCTTCACCATGCGGAAGTCGTGCAGATCCAAACGGTCATCGATGCTTTGGACGGCAGCCTGCATTTGAGACCGCATATGATTGACCACGGGATCGTCGGTGACGATGGGGTCCATGTGAATGGTCGCGTGAACACCCGCATCGCAATACAGCTGACGCTCCATGCGATCGATGGCATCGTGCATCTCAAACACGTCGGCGGCACCGTCCACCTCGACGTGCAAGGAAGCCAGTGTAGTTCCCGGGCCATAGCTATGTACCATCATATCGTGAATGCCCAGCGTTTCGGGATAGGAATTGACGATGGTTCGAATGGTTTGAACGGTTTCCTCCTCGGGCGCTCCGCCGAGAATAGAGTTTTTGGTGTCGTTGAGGATGCGAATGCCGGCAAAAGCAATAAGCAGTGCCACGCCGATCCCCATGTAGGCGTCGGGATCAAAGTCGGTAAAGTAATAGACCAGCGTTGAGATAAGTACTGCCAGCGTTGCTCCCGCATCGGACAGGCTGTCGGTCATGGTGGCCCGCAGCACCTCCGAATCGATCTTCTTGCCGATACGTCGGTTGAACAGTCCCAGCCACAATTTAACCAGAATAGAAGCTCCCAGCACCGCAACGGACACCCAACGGAATTCGGTAAGGACGGGATGTATCAGCTTGTCGACGGAATCCATGAACAGCTGATAGGCGATGATCAGGATGGACATCGAGACGATCATCGAAGCGACGTACTCAATGCGGGCGTGACCGAAGGGATGGTCACGGTCGGCCGGCTTGGCCGCAATGCGAAAGCTGATGAGCGAAACGATCTGAGACGCGGCATCGGTCAGGTTGTTGATGGCGTCCGCCCGAATGGCGACGGACCCGCTGATCATGCCCACGAGAAATTTACCGACGAACAGAAGAATATTCAGAAGAATCCCCACAATGGAGCAAAGGGTGCCGTAAGACGCACGCACCTTGGGATTTTTTACGTTGTCTGCATCCTTGACAAACAACCGACAAAGCAAACGTGTCATAAGAAGTTCCTTTCAATCAAAAGCGGAAATACAGGAAGGGATTGTAAGCGGAATCGACAAGATAAGCGGTGGACAGCAAAAGTCCCAGCAACGACAGCACCACCGACAGCCAGGCGCCCACGCGGGCGTGGCCCTTTTCGTACAGCCGCCAAAACGTTTTCTTGACCAGCGGCGTCATACCTACGATGCACAAGGCAAGGAAAGGCAGATTGCGGAGCAGCTCGTAGCCGAACGTTGCGTCGCACAGACGGGTATTGCCCGCCCCGAACATCACACCGAGATAAGACAGGGCCGCTTTCCCCGACAGTGTCGGAAGAGAGCCGTCAAACACGAAGATATAAAAGCTGAAGATGACGCAAAGAAGCGTCCAAACGTGACCGACGGCACGGGGCAGTTTTTCGAGCAGACGGCTAAGAAACAGGCGTTCGGCAGCCAGAAGGAGAAAGAAATACAATCCCCACAGCACGAAATTCCAGTTAGCGCCATGCCAAAGTCCCGTCAAAAGCCAGACGATCAAAAGGTTGAGAAACGTGCGGCCCTTGCCGCATCGGTTGCCCCCCAAGGGGATATAGACGTATTCGCGGAACCAAGTGGACAGCGTGATGTGCCAACGCCGCCAGTAATCGGTGATCGAGCGTGCCGTCATGGGATAGAAAAAGTTTTCGGGAAAGCGGAAGCCGAGAATACGGCCAAGGCCGATGGCCATGTCGCTGTAGCCTGAAAAGTCAAAATAGATCTGAATGGTAAAGCATATAATGCCAAGCCAAGCTCCCAGCGCCGTCTGCTCTGCGGTAGGCATATCGCGCATACTCGCCCAGATGGCGCCCGCCGTGTTGGCCAAGAGCACCTTTTTGCAAAGGCCGCAGACGAAGGTACGGGCACCGCTCGCTGCCGCGGACACGGAATGCGTTCGGTGCGTCAAATCCGCGTCCACGTCGCTATATCGGACGATGGGGCCTGCGATGAGCTGAGGAAACAGCGTGACGTAGGTACCGAAGGCGACGGCATCCTTTTGCGCCGCCACTTCCTTGCGGTAGACGTCAATGACGTAGGACAGCGCCTGAAAGGTATAAAAGGAAATGCCGATGGGCAAAGCAACCGAAAAGACGGGCAATCCCGACAGGGCGGGAATGCGGCGCAAATTATCCAGAATAAAGCCGCTGTACTTGAAAAAGGCCAACAGCAAAAGATTGATCACGATGGCGGCGACGAGCCAAGCCTTGCGCCCCTTAGGTGTCGCGGCGCGCTCGATCAAAAGTCCCGCCCCATAGTCCACCAAAATGGTGAAGATCATCAAAAAAACGTAGATAGGCTCGCCCCAGCCGTAAAAGACGAGGCTGAACACAAGCAAGACAGGATTGCGGAAACGGAGCGGGACGGCAAAATAGACAAGCAGCGTCAAGGGCAAAAACAAATATAAAAATTCCAGCGACGAAAACAGCATACCGCTCCTCCTTTCCTTCAATGTATTTCAGATGTCAATGCCAATATTTACGGTCAAGACTGCGCAGCTGAATGGCCTGCGCGATATGTTCTTCGCGGATGCTTTCCGACGCATCCAGGTCGGCGATGGTGCGGGCCACACGCAAAATGCGGTCGTGTCCGCGGGCACTCAAGCCAAGGCGTTCATACGCTTGACGGAGCAATACCAGCGCTCCGTCGGTGGCCTGGCAATATTTGTGGATATCCGCAGGGGTAAGTTGCGCGTTGCATCGCGGAGCGGCTCCCGCGGCTTCCATACGGCCGCGGGCAAAGGCGCGGGCGGCAATGACGCGGGCGCGAATGGCGGCCGAGGTCTCGGCGTTGGGATCGCTTGTGGAAATCTCGTCAAAGCTGAGCGAGGGCAATTCAATCTGAATGTCCATACGGTCGAGCATGGGCCCGCTGACGTTGGACAAATAGCGGGAAACGTCACCCGCACGGCAGGTGCATTTGCGGTTGGGATGACCGAAATAGCCGCAACGGCAGGGATTCATGGCCGCCACCAGCATAAAAGCACTGGGAAAGGTCACACGTCCGGAGGCGCGGGTAATGGTCACCTGCAAGTCCTCCAGAGGCTGACGCAATGCATCCGTCACCTGCTTGGGAAACTCCGGCAGCTCGTCCAAAAACAGCACGCCGTTATGGGCAAGCGAAATCTCGCCTGGGGCCGGATTGGCTCCGCCGCCAACCAGACTGACCGCACTCATGGTATGGTGCGGTGAGCGGAAGGGACGGCGCATCACGAGCGATTGACCGTCGGGCAAAATGCCCGAAACAGAGTGGATCTTGGTGGTCACCAGGGCCTCTTCAAAGGTCAGAGGCGGCAAAATAGAAGGCAGGCGTTTGGCCAACATGGATTTACCCGTGCCGGGAGGGCCGATGAGCAGAACGTTGTGTCCGCCCGCCGCCGCGATCTCCAGGGCGCGCTTGGCCATGGTCTGTCCACGCACGTCGGCAAAATCAAGTCCTGCATAGACCTCGTCGTCGGTGACCGTCTCACTGACGGCCATGGGAGAGAGGGGCTTGCGACCGCTCAAATGATCCAACAGCACCGAGACGCTCTCCACGCCGTACACTTCAACGCCTCGCACAGCAGCGGCTTCCGCTGCGTTTTCCACCGGGACATACACCTTGCGAAAGCCTGCTTCACGGGCAGCCGCACACATACAAAGCACACCTCGCACGCCCCGCAGTTTGCCCGAGAGGGAAAGCTCCCCGATAAAGCAGCTGTCGTCCAGCTTGGTTTCGCGGTGAATGGCACCGACGGCGTGCAAAATGCCGGTCAGGATGGCAAGGTCAAAGCCCGAGCCTTCCTTGCGGCGGTCCGCGGGAGCAAGATTGATCATCAGCGACGTTTCGGGAAAGCGCAGTCCGCTGTTTTCACACGCGGTACGCACACGCTCCTTGGCCTCCTTGACGGCCATATCGGGCAGGCCGACCAACTCAAAAGAGGGGAGATTGGGGCGGGCGTCGACCTCGACCGTGACGGGAAAACCGTCGATGCCGAACAGTCCTGCGGAGTATACGGTAGATAGCATGGTGTTGCCCTCGCCTTCGTTGTTACTTGTTTATTATTTTATCATAAGTGAGAAAATATTACAAGGGGAGATAGAATTTATTTTTGAATATGGAGAGCGAATGTTCAAACGGCTTCTCCTACAGACGCGCGTTCGCTGTTCGGTTTTTATGTTCATTCTTTGCCGCGCGGCAAAGAACGAACCAAGAAAACGCGCCCGGCCGTTCCCTCCAGGACCTCCCCTCCGTCCGCCGTTCTGAAAAAACGAACGGCGGAAAAGCGAAGTTCATCTCCCCCCATCTTGGGCGCATAAGCGCACGCCCAAGATGGATTAGCCGGGCAAGACTTTTTGCTGTCTCGTTTCTGCTTGAAATTTAGGTAAAATAGGGTGCGGACAATGAAAGCACGATTTTTTGCTTTCGTGCTTGCGTGCCACTTCCGTGAGCGTGGCTTTCTTTAAGCCGCGCTCGCAAAAGCTGAAGATGCTTACTTTTGCGTCGTGCTGCGAGGCGAAGGCCTCGCCTGCAAAGACGCGCCGTGGGGTTCCAAGGGGTATTAAACCCCTTGGTTCGCTTTCTTGGTTCGTTCTTTCTCGAACGAGAAAGAATGAACACCAAAGATCGCATAGCGCGGCGCCCAGCTCGATGAAATCGAGCTGGGCTGTACGCGCGTCCGGAGAAGTAGTTGTATAATCCCAGGCTAAACAAAATCCAAGCCCACGCGACGAG
>JAZLCA010000028.1:0-28470 GCA_045613985.1 Eubacteriales bacterium
CATCGTCGATATGATGTTCTTCAACGGCTTTCTCCAAAAGCTCAACGATATCCTGAGAGCCCTTGAGATGGCAGGACGAGCCAACACAAACCTGAACGAACAACATATTTTTTATACCTTTGCCAAAACTTCTTTAGCGAAGAACTCTCCGGTCGTTTCGGGAGTAACGGAATGGAAAGAGTCATTCACCGTTACACATACGCCCTGCTGACACTTGCCCATGCAGAAGGTGCCGCCGAGCTCTACCTTATCACCGAGGTTGTTCTCAGCAATCAAATACTGAAGCTGCTCTACTACCTGACGAGAACCCTTGATGTGGCAGGAGCTTCCGATACAAACTGTAATTTTAAGCATGATATTTTACCTCACAATATTCATTAAAATTTCTTGATTGATGCGAGGGATTGCCTCGCATCAATCTTTGACTCGTTGTTGATTATTGATAATCAACAACACCAACCCAGCTCATAAGGAACTCGCGCTCCTTCTCGTTGCCCTTGATGGACTGAGAAGCGGCTACGATAGGCATCCACTTTTGAACGTACTGCTTTGCGGTATTGCTCTTTTGGCAGAAGGTGTCGAGATAAGCTTCTGCGCCGGAAATATCTCCGTTCAGCCAGAACAGAAGATAGGTGCGTGCAACGTCAGCAGAAGCGTTACCCTGAGTTGCATGAGACCAGTCGAGAATGTAAGGAACACCGTTGTCGGTGATAATGATGTTGGAGGGATTGAAATCTCCGTGGCATACCTTGTTGTGCTTGGGCATACCTTCAAGGCGGGTGTGAAGATCGTAGCGGGTGGTGGCATCAAGCTCGGTCTCTGCGATCTTGCGGCTCATCTTGTCCTTCAGCTTATTGAGCAGGGGACAGGTCTTGGAATGAACGCTCATCTGGAGCTCGACGAGAAGGTCGATGTATTCCTGCTTCTTTTCGCCGGTGGTATCTTCTTCCATAAGGCTGGCAAGCGTTTTGCCCTTGATAAACTCGGAAACGATGGCCCACTTACCGTCGATCATCGTGACCTCGAGGATCTTGGGAATGCTGAGGCCGGTCTCCTCAATTCTTGCCTGATTGAGTGCTTCGTTAAGGACGTCAGCCTTGGAATATTCCGCATTGAAGACCTTGATACATCTGTCACCGTCACGGTAGATGGTTTTGTTATTTCTTACTGCGATTACTCTGTCAAGTTTCATTTTGGTATCCTCCTTAAATTACGCCTTTTTACCCTTGCGGTAGGGAGCTTTGATGGGATCGGGAGTCTGAACATCAAGATCGGTGGCAGGCATCTCGGGCTCTGTAAAGTGATTTCCGTAGTAAGCGTTGAGATACATCTGCTTGATCTCGCTCATAAGGGGATAACGGGGGTTAGCACCGGTGCACTGGTCATCGAAGGCCTGCTCGACCATATCGTCCAGGCGAGTGAGGAAATCAGCCTCGTCAATGCCGTAATCCTTGATGGTGGTCTTGATGCCTACACGGGTCTTGAGGTCGTTGATCGCCTTGATGAGGCTTTCCAGCTTTTCCGCATCGCTGTCGCCGCCAAGTCCGAGGTAATCTGCGATCTCTGCGTATCTGGCAAGGGTGTGAGGATGATCGTACTGCGAGAAGGTGCCCATCTTAACGGGAGCCTCGGAAGCATTGAAACGAAGGACCTCTTCGATCATCAGTGCGTTTGCCACACCGTGAGGCAGGTGGTGGAATGCACCCAGCTTATGTGCCATCGAGTGGCAGACGCCGAGGAATGCGTTGGCAAATGCCATACCTGCCATAGTAGCGGCGTTAGCCATCTTCTCACGAGCTTCAACGTCGGTCTGACCGTTCTCGTAAGCTCTGGGCAAATACTTGAAGATATTCTTAAGTGCCTGAAGTGCAAGACCGTCGGTGTAGTCGGTTGCGAGCATAGCAGCGTAAGCCTCAACGGCGTGAGTGACAGCGTCGATACCGGAAGCCGCAGTCAATCCACGGGGAGCGGACATATGGAAATCAGTATCAATAATTGCCATGTTGGGAAGCAGCTCGTAGTCGGCAAGGGGATACTTAACGCCGGTCTTTTCGTCGGTGATAACTGCGAAAGGAGTAACCTCAGATCCCGTACCTGCGGAGGTGGGGATTGCGATGAAATAAGCCTTCTCACCCATCTTGGGGAATGTGTAGACTCTCTTGCGGATATCAATGAATCTCATTGCCATATCCATAAAGTCTGCTTCGGGATGCTCGTAGAGAACCCACATGATCTTGGCCGCGTCCATAGCGGAACCACCGCCGAGTGCGATGATGGTGTCAGGCTGGAAGGCTCTCATCTGAGCTGCACCCTCGGTTGCGTTTGCAAGGGTAGGATCGGGCTGTACATTGAAGAACGTGGTATGCTGAATGCCCATTTCATCGAGCTTATCGGTGATCGGCTTGGTATAGCCATTCTGATAAAGGAAGGTATCGGTTACGATGAATGCCTTCTTTGCGCCTCTTACAGTTCTGAGTTCATCGAGAGCTACGGGGAGGCATCCCTTTTTAATATAAATCTTTTCCGGTGCTCTGAACCAAAGCATATTTTCTCTCCTCTCGGCTACTGTTTTGATGTTAAGCAGGTGCTTGACACCTACGTTTTCGGAAACGCTGTTACCGCCCCAAGAGCCGCATCCAAGCGTGAGCGAGGGAGCGAGCTTGAAGTTGTAAAGGTCACCGATACCACCGTGAGCGGAAGGAGTGTTGACGAGGATACGGCAGGTTCTCATTCTTGCCTCATAGGCTGCAAGCTTTTCCTTTTCCGTGATCTCGTTGATGTAGAGCGAGGAGGTGTGACCGAAGCCGCCGTCCTCAACGAGCTTATCTGCCTTGTCGAGTGCTTCCTGGAAGGTCTTAGCGCGGTACATAGCAAGTACGGGAGAAAGCTTCTCGTGAGCGAACTCCTCGGAGAGCTCTACGCTCTCGACCTCACCGATGAGGATCTTTGTGCCGGCGGGAACGGTAACGCCGGCAAGCTCTGCGATCTTAGCCGCCTTCTGACCAACAATCTTTGCGTTCAACGCGCCGTTGATGATGATGGTCTTGCGAACCTTTTCGGTTTCTATGGGATTGAGGAAGTAGCAGCCTCTTGCAGCAAATTCTGCCTTTACTGCGTCATAGATAGACTCAAGAACGATAACCGACTGCTCGGAAGCACAGATCATACCGTTATCGAAGGTCTTGGAGTGAATGATCGAGTTAACAGCGAGAAGGATATCTGCGCTATCATCGATGATGGCAGGAGTGTTACCTGCGCCAACACCGAGAGCAGGCTTGCCAGAGGAGTAAGCAGCCTTAACCATTCCGGGACCGCCGGTAGCAAGGATGATATCTGCTTCCTTCATTACGGTATTGGTCATATCAAGAGAAGGAACGTCGATCCAATCGATGATTCCTTCGGGTGCACCTGCTGCTACTGCTGCTTCAAGAACAAGCTTTGCAGCTGCAATCGTTGCATTTTTTGCACGGGGGTGAGGGCTGATGATAATGGCGTTACGAGTCTTGAGTGCGAGCAAGCACTTGAAGATTGCGGTGGAGGTGGGGTTGGTCGTAGGGATGACAGCGGCAACAACGCCGATGGGCTCTGCGATCTTTCGGATGCCGAAAGCCTTGTCTTCCTCGATCACGCCACAAGTCTTAGTTTCCTTATATGCGTTGTAGATGTACTCAGCAGCGTAGTGGTTTTTGATCACCTTGTCTTCTACGATGCCCATTCCGGTTTCCTCAACCGCGAGCTTTGCAAGAGAGATTCTTGCCTTGTCTGCGGCAGAAGCCGCTGCCAAGAAGATCTTGTCAACCTGCTCCTGGGTGTAGGTTGCGAAAACCTTCTGTGCTGCTCTCACGCGAGTGAGTGCCTGGTGCAGTGCTTCCACACTGTCCACAATTTCGTAAGTTTTGGGTTCCATTTTTATGTCCTCCTAAAAATTATTTACTGATTTGGTTGTTGAGATAGGCGAGAGATAATGCTAAATTTTCTTGTTTCAACAGCACGCCCGAGGGCACGTTTAACGTACAAGGTGCAAAATTCCAGATTGCGCTAATTCCGCAAGCCACCATCATGTCACATACGTTCTGTGCCGAGCCTTGCCCGACTGTGATGATTCCAAGTCTGACGTTGTTTTCTGCACAATAAGCATCAAACTCTTTAATGGGCAGAATGGCTTTTGCGGTATTACCCACGTGAATGATCTGTTCGTTGCAGTCAAAACCGGCAATGATTTTCACACCGAATTCTTCAAACCCGTCGTAATCGAGAAGTGCCCGTCCAAGCTTTCCCGCACCGATAAGCACGGCACTGGTCAACCTATCGTATCCGAGATGGCGCTCAAGGTCGTGGATCAATTTGGCTTTTTCATAGCCGATTTTGGGTTTTCCCGCACCGCTGACAGCCGCAAGATCCTTGCGAACCTGGACGTCGCCGAGCGACAAGCCCTTGGCGATCGCTGTCGCAGATATCGTATCGGGGGATTCCGGCAAGCTTTTCAAATACTGAAGGTATAAAGGGAGCCTTCCGAGTGTTGCTTTTTGGATCGAATATCCGCTCATTTGCCACCTCCTTTGGTTACTACGTTAATATTTTAACATACTTTGCATTTATTTGGAATAATCAAATTGTTATATCGGTATTATACGTATCGATATAACCATAATCGATAAAACTCATATCAATAAAAACAAGCAGTTTCGTCCAAAGGACCAAACTGCTTGCACACGATATATAATTGCACTGTTTTTTGCGAGAGGGAAGGTGGTCGTACCATCATAACGGTTACCTCGCACATTATTTATACAAGTGCATTATATCATATATCAAATGAAAATTCAATAACTATTGAAAAATTTGTTTCAGATTATTCTCCATTCGCAAAATGGCGATTACCGAACAGATCGGTAACCGCCATTTTTTATATTTACGAGTTAACCGTTATT
This sequence comes from Eubacteriales bacterium, assembly GCA_045613985.1. Classification (GTDB taxonomy): domain Bacteria; phylum Bacillota; class Clostridia; order Oscillospirales; family CAG-272; genus SIG644. The sequence continues at coordinate 4,932 of JAZLCA010000028.1, forward strand.
AGAAATCAACTTCGGTGTCGTAATAGCAGCACTTAAGAAGCTTTTCCATTTCTTCAACAGAGATTGCTCTCGGGTTGGAGCCGGTGCAAGCGTCTGCAACTGCGTTCTTTGCGATCTCGGGAAGTCTTTCGAGGAAGATGTTCTCGGGAATGAAGCCACACTCGGCGGGGAGGCTGTCAAGACCGTAGTTCTTGATGCACTGAGGAATGTTAAGAGCATCGTTCATACCACGGAGGTAAGCGATGAGGTTTGCAACCTTCTCCTCATCGTTAGCGCCGCCAAGACCCATGTAGTCAGCGATTACGCCGTAACGCTTTTTTGCGGTCTCATCCTTGGCGTTGAAGGCGATAACCTTGGGAAGGTACATAGCGTTAGCAGCACCGTGGATAATGTGTGCACCGAGATCCTCGAACACAGCCCCGGTCTTGTGTGCCATAGAGTGAACAATACCGAGGAGTGCGTTGGAGAATGCCATACCTGCACGGCACTGTGCGTTGGGCATGGAGGCACGCTTAGTCATATCGCCATTGTAGGAAGCAACGAGGTCTTCCTGAATCATCTTGATTGCGAAGATAGCAAGAGGATCGGTGAACTCGCAGTTGGCGGTGGAAACGTATGCCTCAATTGCGTGAGTCATAGCGTCCATACCGGTGTGAGCGGTGAGCTTCTTGGGCATGGTCTCGGCAAGCTCGGGATCAACGATTGCGATGTCGGGAGTGATCTCGAAGTCAGCAAGAGGATACTTGATACCCTTCGTATAGTCAGTAATAACGGAGAAAGCAGTAACCTCGGTAGCAGTACCGGAAGTAGAAGGAATTGCAACAAAGCGAGCCTTCTTACGGAGCTCGGGAATACCGAACACTACGCACATTTCCTCGAAGGTGATTTCGGGATACTCATACTTGATCCACATCGCCTTTGCAGCATCGATGGGCGAACCGCCTCCGATTGCAACGATCCAGTCGGGCTGGAACTTCGTCATAGCCTCTGCGCCGCGCATAACGGTGTCTACGGAAGGATCGGGCTCGATGCCTTCAAAGAGCTCAACCTCCATACCTGCTTCCTCAAGGTAGGAAACAACCTTGTCAAGGAAACCGAAGCGCTTCATAGAGCCGCCACCTACGCAAACCATTGCGCGAGTTCCTTTAAGAGTTTTCAGCGCCTCGAGAGCGCCCTTGCCATGATAAAGATCACGGGGTAATGTAAAACGTGCCATAACTTTTTCTCCTTGTGAGTATGTATTTTTTCTTTACGGCTACATTATATCACAAGTGAAAAATCTTGGGAATAATTAAAATGTTGTATTGGTGTTATTAATATCGATATGTGTCGCATCAATAAGAAATGGCTCCGCATTTCTGCAAAGCCATCCTTACTTATTTCAGGTATTTTCTTCTCGATTCGCAGAGCTCGGTAATAAATTGCTTATCGAGCTTTGTGAGCTTGTACCCGTTTCTGTATATAAGAACATCCTTATATACTTTCTTGTTATCAACGCACTTTTTCTGAACGAGACCATAGCGATCCAATATCTTTTGCGATGCCGGGGATACCCACATAAATGTATCGGGATTCTCGGAAAGGAGATCGAACTGGCTTGCTCTCTCAAAGATGAATATGCGGCGGTCGATATTGTCGGGAAGCTCGTCCTTTACTACCTTGGAAAGGGGCAGGGAAGGAACATAGGGATCGGCATGAGCAATTTCGATGTAGGGGGGCAAGTCATCAAAGGTTATGACGTCTTTTTGGGCAAGCGGGTTCTCTCGGCTCATAATCAAAACGTAAGAAAACTCCGCGACCATTTCATAAGAAAGTCCTTTTTCTTCCAGCATAGCCTTGAAGAATTTATCATAATTTTCGGCGTATCGAATAATTCCAAGCTTGTAGTCCTTATTGAGAACATTGTTGATCGTTCTTTGTGAGTTTGTTTCCTTATAGAATATTTCGGCAGGATCGTCGCTCAAGCATTTGGAAAACTCGGCAAAGGCATCCGAAATATAACAAGCGCGAGGAACGGAAATGGAGAACTTCTGCTTTTGGGGAGATCCGTGCTTGTAGAGCATTTCCACTTCATCAATCTGCTTCAGGATGCTTTGTGCGTAGTTGATAAATTCTTCTCCCTCGGGAGTCAGGACCATTCCCTTGGCACTACGGTTAAAGATTGAGATTCCAAGATCGGCCTCGAGCTCCTTGATGGAGCGGCTGATATTGGGTTGCGCGATCAAAAGTGTTTCGGCGGCTTTGTTAAGCGAGCCGAGTCTTGCGACCTCAACAGCATATTTCATGTGAAGTATATTCATAAATGTCGACATCTCCTCCAAGTGTATTTTTACATGATATCTACATTATATCACAAAAAAACGTATAATTCAAGGTCTTTGTTTGGTATTTGCAAAAATGAATATTGAAAATTATGAAGTTGATCCTAAGGTCAAATATGGGGGATGGAGCGAAAAAGTTTAAAAATAAAACAAGTCCACAACATCACTGTTGTGGACTTGTTTGGTGGAGATGGCGCAGTGCACGTCAAGCACAGACCATCGCCGCTCTTTCCATTAACCGTTGAGAGAATGGGAAATCGCTGCTCAATCGTATGGCACAGACACACTTATATTCGTTGGGATGGAATCGAGATACGGCAACGTTACCGTTGTTGTCGTTTTACCCGCCACAATCACTTGCTTTACGTGAAGGGAATAGACGAGGTAGTAGTTTGCCTCCCAGTCGGAGCCCTCGACATGATTCCATGCCATTTTGTACTTCTGTGCTTCTTCTCCGTCCGGCCACATGACGATGGACGGATCGACGAGCGTATAGAACTCAATGGTACCGTTACGTGCGCGGTAGCGGTTCTCGTTATGACCGTGGTGAGGAACGGTCATGATATCCGATTTCAGATAGCTTCCGTAGCGGTCACACATTTCGTCAACGTTGAGCTTGGTGGTATCGCCCGTGACCAGAATGCTCTGCTCACCGATAAAGAAACGGAATACTGCGGTTTTGATGTTGCCGTCTACCTTGGCCTTATCCACGTCCGGCATATCCTCTTCTCCTATGATGGTAGGAAGGAAGTCGGACATGGTGTAGAGCACCTCCATGTCACATCCCGGGAAGTGGAATATTTGGCCGGTGAGGCATTTGTAGACCTTGGCGCTCGGCCAATAGGTACTGATCGTATTCTTCGTCGACTGGAAGCTGCCCGATGCGGAGTACTGATGCTGCTCTTCGGTGTCGCATCCGTAGAAGATGAAGTTTTCGATTGTAAATATGCCCTTATCTGCATACGTGGGTGAGAACTTGATGAATGCACCGATGTGGTCGCTGTGCGAGTGAGTGAACACCCAGGCGCGAATGACGATATCTTTTGTTTTGCCCGAAAGCTTGTAAAGCGTGTTGGCGATATCGTTTGCCTCTGCCGCGGTCTTATGTCCACCGTCAACGATGATGAAGGTGCCGTCGGGGAGTCCGATGATACATCCGAATCCGCCGGTACTTCCACCCTTTTCAAGTCCCATAAGAGTGAAGGTGGGCTCGCAGACCTTTTCGTAGCTGACCTCCTCGGTCGAGGGGAGCAGTGCGTTCTTGGCGCCGATAATGCGCATCTGATTGTTGTGCGCGGTGAAGTAGGCATGGACGATAATGTCGCCTTTCTGATACGTAGCATACTCGGTCCCACCGAGATTGGAAATTGTATATTCGGTAAAGCCTGCGCCTTCGAGTATCACTTTATACTCGTCGTACGTTTGTTTTGTACAACCGTTGAGCGTTGCTTGCTGATGTCCGTCGTCGCAGTCGGAGAACTGACAGGAAACAAATCCGATGGGAGACGGGATATCATCGGTTATGATCGTGAATTTGCTGTGAGACTTCGTTCCGACAGATACGTAGTCGAGCGGAATTTCAAGCTTGCCCTCCTTCGTGTTTTCGGATACGTAGCTTATAAATTCCGAAAGCGCATATTCAAGGGCGTATTCGGACGGTGAGGTGATCACTATCTTCGTTCCGACCACCTTAATAGTATAGCTGTTGTATCCGACCGTACTGAGTACCGATTTTGATTCGGGAGTATCGGTAATACCGCAAAGGATCTCGTATTCGGGACGACTGCTTGTTCCGTCGTCGATCATATTGATATTTTGAATGCCGGTTACCGATTTAAGTCTGTCGCGGAAATCCGTAAAGAGACTTACGTTATCGGTATTTTTGGGGTGAGTAATTGTGAAATTGAAGTTTCCGTTCTCGATAATAGTAAGAGACGTGGGAACCGGGGGCTCCGGCTTTTCGGGATCAGGATCAGGGTCAGGATCAGGATCGGGATCGGGATCAGGGTCAGGATCGGGATCGGGATCAGGATCAGGATCAGGGTCGGGGTCGGGATTCTCCGGCGGATTATCATCGGGCTTTTCGTCTTTGTCCGAAGGATCATCGGGAATGTCAGGGGAGGGCGAAGTGCCGGGGGTATCGGAATTTTCAGGGGTGTCGGGCGTGTCAGCGCAAGCGGACAAAAGTCCAACCATCAAAAGAACAGCCAGCAGCGCACAAAGCAGTCGCAAAGCGAGACATCCTTTTCGGGTTGCAGTCATGTTTTGTTTTCCTCCTTAATTCGGCAGTTATAAAAAATCAACTTATTTTGCTATGTCAAATTCAATTACGTGCTCCCCGGCAGGGACAGCTACGAGATAAGCCTTAGTACCCTCGACGGTCTTGCAGATCACGGTAGCGGGCTGTCCGTCCAGCGTTACCTGCTCGGCCGGTGTGGGCAGGCGAACGAGCATGGGCGTGGCGGTTTTGACCGTGATGGTCGAGCCATTCGGCGCAATCGTCGCCTCGCTGCGTGCCTTCCAGAACTGCGCAATGGTGTTGGTGGTCATGGGCAGTGAAACATAGCCGCGCGCGGTCAAGTGCTGCTCCATAACATCCAGCGCACGCAGGACTGCCGCACAGTGCGGATTGTCCTCGTTGAGATAGTGAGGATGGAAGAAGAACTGTGTGATGCGCGCGTTGGCAGCGGCAGCGTCCAGATAATTCTTGATTTTGGTCGTGTCGCTATCTTCACTTGGCAATCTCGCCTCGTAGTAGGTCACGGGAATCGCCATGGTGGTCAAAAGCGCGTTGCCGTGCGCGACATCGTCGCAGGTGTAGCGTGGGAACGAGGTTCCGTAGCCAAACTCCTGCAGATCGAAGGCGTTGATGTCATCGGGGTTAAACGTGCCGAGATAGCCGTTGTCCGCAATGATGCCGCAGCCCTGAAGCCAGCGCAGAAATTCTGCGTGCGGACCGTGCTGCACCAAGCAGTGATTGACGTTGGTGATAGGATGCATTCCGAACGCACCGCAGAACTCGCCAAACTGCTTTTTGACCGTCTCCTCGGTGTACGGCTGGCAGGTCAATTCCAAATGCAAGCCCAACTCGCAGCCGTCATTCTGCAAGGTGCGCAGGACGTCAAGATCAAAGCAGAATTGACCGTTGGCGTTAGGCATGGCGTTGATATGGTAGGGCAGACCGAGCTGTTTCATGCGTGCGGCCGCGTTGGCGTTGATGGTCGCGCTGCAACAGTCGTCATCACCCGAAAAATGAAGCACAATATCGGGGGCCGTACCGTCCTCCATGGGAGGCAGACGGTACAGCGACGCTGTACCGAGCGAGCGCAGAATGTTCTCCAACTCCAATAGCAGCAGGTCGTTGTACGGCTGTGTGCCGTACTGACCGTTCGGCAACGGGCGCCAGTCGGGCGTGCGGCCGATGGGGAAATACGGATCGTTCTGCATTTCCATAAAGCCGTCGCCGCTGAACCAAAGCGTGGCAGGCAAGTCAAACAAGAAGCGATAATCCTTGCCGCAGCGAACCAGTGCAGGAACGCGCGCGCCTTCGACCTCGGCATAGGCGAGCACCTCGTCGTGGGGGATGTCTGCTGTGCAAATGGGAGTAAAGAGCGGAATGGGATAACCGTTTTGAGCGATGTAGGTTCCGTAAATGTGGCGGCGGCGTGAGGGGACGGTCGGCATTGGCACGCCCAACATAACAATGGTGGCCGGACAGATTTCAAGACTTACGTCGTGATCCGCGCCCAGCAAAACGATATCCTCTTTTCGTAACGCAGGCAACGCATCGGGCATGATTTCTTTGCCTGTCATGCCCATAAATGCCAGCATGGCAGGAATATACGCCGGTGTGTAGTCCTCACCGACCGCATTGCGCGCCGCGCGAAGCGTAGGATCGATCACATAGTATAGCATAAGTAACTCCTTTAACTTTTTCATCCAAAGGGGGACAGAGTCCCATTTCCATCACGCAATCCCACTGTGTTGGCACAGAATGGCGATCACGCAAAAGACCATAGAGATCACGCTCTTTTTGGTCAGCTTGTCGCCCTGAAACAAAAATCCAACTATGAGCGAGAGCGCGATGGAGGCACAGGTCACCGTGGTGAACAGCGCAGCAGGGTTCATGCGTCCCTCAGCCAAAAGGCGTTCCGTGTAAAAACAAACGCCGTTGCAAAGGCCGAGCAGCGCGATGGAGGGAAACGCTGCCTTGAAGGCCGGCTTGGCGATCGGGAAGCCTTTGCCGTCGCGCAAACGATGAACAGCAAAGCCCGCCGCAAGGCAACCCAGCGCACCGCTGCCGTACATGACGGCAAAGAAGAACATAGGAGGCGAGCCATTGTTTCCGTTGACCGTGATACAGAAGTTGACCAGACCGTTGGCGATGCAGGCCAGAAGCGGCAAAAGAATTGCCGTTTTCTTGGGGTTCTTACCCGCAGCTGCGGTCGACGGCGTGACGTTCAGTAGCACAATGACCGTAATGGACAGCAACATACCCGCCAGCTGCAGAGGCGCTGCAGGGACCTTCAGAAAGATCGCGGAAAGGATGACCGGAATGATGAAGTTCAAATTCATGATGATCAGCGAGATGGAGAGCGACACCTTCTTCATCGATTCGATCAGAATGAAGGAAGCCGTAGCAATGCCCGCACCACCCAAAATGCCGATCGGAATTGCGGTGAGATCGGGCGTCTCGCCGGTCAATGCAGACAGGATGCCGAAAAAGACAGCCAGCATGACAAACCAAAGCGATGGCATGGTCAAGGAAGCGGCAAGGCTGTCGCTGTTCCCGGACAGCTTTTTGTAAATATTCCCCGCAAATCCGGAGGAAAGAATGCAAAGAGAGAGAATAAGTATGGTAAACGGCATACGGTTCCCTCAAATCATGCGCGGAAATCGGGAACGTCCAGCTTGACACCACCCATTTCAGCCGATTTGGCTGCCAGAATGGCGGGAGCGGCCGACTCGACGGCACGGTAAACGTCCATGGGCGGCGTCTTGTCGTTCAGAATGGCATCAACGAAATAGTGGATGGGATACATATCTGCACCACCATGTGCCGCGTTGCGGAACATCTCGTCTGCCTCAGGATCGGCGCAGCCCCAATCCTCGTGATTGATCCATCCCTGTCCCGGGATAAACTCCTTGGGCATATCCAGCTCGGAGCGAGCCCATTCCACCGTTTTCTCGGTGCCCTTGATCTGATACCAGTGCGCACCCGTCTCTCTCTTGTGGCCATAGGGAGCGTTAAAGCCGGCACGCAGGCTGAAAATAGAGCCGTTCGAGTTTTGCATCAGCGCGCACTCCAAGTCACGGACGTCAAAATTCTTGGTGTGGGACTCGCCCTTTTTGGTACCAAGGCAGCTGACCGACTCAATGCGACCGCCCGTAATGGACAAGAGCGGCGACAACTCGTGCGGCAAATAGAAGATGGGATTTCCAAAGGTATAATAGCGCCACGTGCGCTCATAATCGGGGTTTTGATCATAGGAAGGATCACACGTCCAGACATGGTGGCCCGTCTTCTTGTGGCGGAAATAGTCCCACTTGGGCTCGTAGTGCAGATATTCGCCTTCCGCATAGTAGATCTTACCAAACTCGCCTCGCTCAGCCATGGCTCTCCACTTGGCGATAAACGACCAATAGCGCGTTTGTTCGGCAAGATTATATTTGCAACCGGTCTTGCGGACGGCGTTGACCAGCGCATAGCATTGATCGATCGTGTACGCGGCAGGGACCTCGGTCATAACGTGAATGCCGCGCTCCATCTCGCGCACGGCGTAATCCACCTGAATATCGGGGTCAACGGCGACCAGAATGGCATCGTAGCAGGCTCCCTTGGCAAGCGCCTCGTAGGACTTGAAGGTCTTGGGCGTATAGCCAACCTCATTGTGAATGTGTGCGGCTGCCTGTTCCGCCAACTCGTCAGCAATGTCGCAAACGGCGACTACCTCAACGTTCGGATGCGTTGCGTACACGCCGGCAAGTCCCGTTCCGCGCGGACCGTTGCCCAACACTGCTAAGCGAACTTTCTTATTTTCCATAAATATTACCTCCGTGTATTGTCTTTTTTAAAATAGTATGATATAATGATAAATCATAAACATCTAAAAATCAATAGGGATTTCGACGTTGAGTTTATGATTTTAGTCGCTCTTGAGAGGAGGCGTGGGAATGGAACAAGAATTGCGGCGATTGCGTTCGGTTTTGGACATAGAGAGCCTTTACACTGCTTTTGTAGGGCACTATGACGGCACCTTTAATTTCCCCGGAGAGAGCCACGAGGTTTGGGAGATTGACGCAGTGCTATCAGGTTGTGTGGGGATTACATCGGGCGCAGAAGTGTATGAATGCCACAGAGGTGAGATGGTGGTGCATCCACCGGGCGTCTTTCACACGGCCTGGGCCAAAGACGCACAAAACGTAGACATTCTGACGGTCACCTTCACGGTGCGTGGCGGCTCACGCTATATTCCCGCGGGAAAATTCGTGCTGACACCGCATGAGATGACTCTGACGAATCTGCTTAGTGAGTTGATCTGTGCTCAGGTTAGTGATCAGTTTCTCGCCAACGTGCAGCTACGCCCCTCGCAGGAGCAAATGCTAAAAAACTACTTGGAAATTTTATGCTTGTCTCTGCATCTGCGGCGCGCAGAGACGGCGAGCCCCGACAAAGCAGAACGCGCAGCGTTGTTTGCGGAGATCGTTGGCTTTATGCAGACTCATGTTGACAACGCCCTGTCGGTAGAAAACATCTGTACTGCCTGCGGTATCGGCCGAACAACGCTCAAAGAGCTTTTCCATCACTATGCAGGATGCGGTGTCATGCAATATTACAATCATCTTCGCCTGCGCCGCATCATTGAGCGCATGAGCGAAGGCGAGACGCTTGGCGACATTGCCATCAGCATGAATTTCTCCTCGCAAAACTATCTGACTGACTTCTTCCGCCGCCATACCGGTGTCCCGCCAAGTAGGTATTTTAGAGGGTAATATTACAAAAGACGTCGATATCTCTGATTATAACGGCGTCAAAAACCATTTGGGGAGGATGAATTTTCATCCTCCCCAAATAGTTTAAAAGACTCACGATATAAAAGAACAAGTCCACAACATCACTGTTGTGGACTTGGGTGGCTAATGACTTACAAATCAAATGCCTTCTGCATCAAATCTTAACTGATAAAATTGTCTGAGCCACAAAGGCTGTTCTTCTATAATATCTTTTGCTTTAACAAGAGTTCTTTTTCCGATTCTTCTGTCCAAGATAGCGAGCATTCTTACAAGCGGATTCTCAGAACAGATACTTTCTCCTATATCCTGATGGCGATATTTTTCAAGTGCTTGGCAAAATTCTTCGTCCGTGTATTCCGTTCGAGATGAAAGAGGGTATTTATCAAGTAACGGCCAGAACTCAGCCCAATACTCACCAATGCCGCTCGGCTTTTTGTTTTGAGTATATCCGTTGTCGATAAAATAAGTGTTTACGGTTTCCCAAGAAAAACGTTTTATCTGTTTACCGTCTATACAGACCTCGAAAATATGACATCCATCCATTCCGACATAAGCAGTACATCCGTACCTGATTCTGCCTTTTAACGATTCAGCGAGCATTTCCTGCTCTAAATATTTTCGCATTCCACTCCAAGAACCTAAAATTTTCCCCACAAAATCACCGCCTTTCTGAAATCATTATACTACAATAAAACAAAATCCGCAATCCCTTTGCATTGGAATTGCGGTTTTTATTTGGCGGAGATGGAGAGATTTGAACTCTCGCGCCGGGGTTGCCGGCCTACACCCTTAGCAGGGGCGCCTCTTCGGCCTCTTGAGTACATCTCCGTGTACGCGTGAGCGGCCGTTGCATCAACTCACGCGTGATATTATAGCACAAGCGTTTTTATTTGTCAAGTCTTTTTTCAATTTTTGCGAAAGATATTTGGCGCAAAGATCAATTGTTGTTCGGATGGAACAGATTCATCTGATCGGCGGGGGATGGCTTGGCGTGGTAGGGAATACCTAAGTGCTCGTAGGCCAGTCTTGTGACGCAGCGACCGCGGGGAGTGCGGGACAAAAAGCCGATCTGCATCAGATAGGGCTCGTAGACATCCTCCAGTGTGATGGCCTCCTCGCCAACGGTCGCTGCCAACGTTTCAAGACCCACGGGGCCACCGTCGTAAAATTTGATAATGGTGGACAGCATTCTACGGTCAAGATCGTCCAATCCCAGTGCGTCGATCTCCAGGCGGGACAAGGCGAAATTTGCGATCGCCGCGTCGACGGTATCGGTGCCCTTGACTTGAGCGAAATCTCGTACGCGTTTGAGCAGGCGATTGGCAATACGGGGCGTGCCACGGGAACGGGACGCGATCTCGTATGCGCCGTCTTCGGTGATGACGATACCGAGGATTCCCGCGCTGCGCTGAACGATATCGGCCAGCTGTTCAGGCGTGTACAGATCCAGCTTGAGCAACACGCCAAAGCGGTCGCGCAAGGGGGTGGTCAATTGGCCGGCGCGAGTGGTTGCACCAATGAGGGTAAAGCGGGGAAGGTCAATACGGATACTGCGAGCGGCGGGCCCTTTGCCGATAATGATATCCAGCGCGTAATCTTCCATGGCGGGATAAAGGATCTCCTCGACCGAGCGAGACAGACGGTGTATCTCGTCGATGAACAGCACGTCGCCTTCGTTGAGATTGGTCAAAAGAGCCGCGAGATCGCCCTGCTTTTCAATGGCGGGGCCGGACGTGATGCGGATATTGACCCCCATTTCGGCGGCGATAATATTAGATAATGTAGTTTTACCCAGACCGGGAGGGCCGTAGAGAAGCACGTGGTCGAGCGAATCTCCGCGCAGACGTGCTGCATCGATGTACACTTTAAGATTTTCTTTTACTTTGTCCTGGCCGATGTAATCCTCCAGACGCTTGGGGCGCAGGGAGTTTTCTTCGTTTTCGTCGCCGCGCTGGTACTCGGTGCTCAGCATCCGGTTTTCAAAATCAAATTCGTCTGCATTCATGTGATAGCCTCCTGTACGTTTGGAATCGCGTCATTACTTCATCAGCTTTTTGAGAGCGGCTCGGATGATATCCTCGATCTCCATGGCCGATACGTCGATGCCCTGCAGAGCATTCAACGCTTCGCTGCGGCTGTAGCCCAGCACGGTCAGCGCGTCCTGCGCTTCGCTCATCTTTCCCTTGGAGGTGCCGGATGACGTCATGGCCGTCGAAATGGTGGCCTGCGTCTGCTCGGGCGGTGTTTGCTTGAGCAGCTTGTCCTGCAGCTCCAGGATAATACGAGCCGCCGTTTTCGGACCGATTCCACTGGCCTTGGAGATGGTCTTTTTGTCATCGGTGCATACGGCCAATGCAAACTTTTCGGGAGTCAAAAGCGACAAAATGGAAATGGCCGCCTTGGGACCAACGCCCGACACGCCGAGCAACATCTTAAAGGAAGAAAGTTCAGCCTCGCTTGCAAAGCCAAACAATTCAATGCCGTCCTCTCGTACGGACATATAGGTGTATAACTTGGCCTGCGGAAGGGCTTCGCCCGTGGCGCGGGGAAGGGATTCAAAGGTGTTCTGGCTGATGGTCAGCTTATAGCCAACGCCGCCGGCGTCCACAACTGCGGTGGTGGGGGTCAGATGGGCAAGCTTGCCCGCAATATAATAAAACATAAATGATCTGCCTTTCGTTTGAAATCAAGTGTCGGAAGGAGAATCTTGCTGTGAAGCAGGAATCAAGTGCTTGACGGCCTTTTCCAGTTTGATGCGGTCGATGACCATGTCGTGGCCACAGCCAAGACAACGAATACGCATTTCTCCCCCTACACGCAAGACGGTAAATCGGCGTCCTCCGCAAGGATGTGGCTTTTTCAGTTCCAGTGTATCACCCAAGGCAAAGCGTAAAATAGTGGGCATAAGGACCTCCCGATAGTTTCTCCTTATATGATACCATACTTTTCTCGAATTGTAAATGAGAAAAACAAAATTTTTTTAGTCAGCCGTAATGAACACCACATGAAAAATATGTGAAGAATATTTTGTCAATTACTTGACAAAGTCAAGAAAATGAAGTATAATGAAGTTATAATCGGGGAATATGGTTTTTTGCTGACAAATCGTGCAAAATAAAGTATTTCCAAACAAGATATGGAGGTTGTTTATGGACAAAAACACAACGGTCGGAAGCGAGAAGATCCGCTCGCTGTTCGACGCCGGTACCTTTGTCGAGATCGGTGCTTACGTGCGCAGCGCCATGTCTGCGGATGCATATGACGGTCTCATTTGCGGCTACGGATCCATTGGCGGAAAGCTGGTTTTCGCTTTCGCGCAGGATATGGACAGACAAAAGGGCGCACTGGATGATCCCGGTGCCAAGAAGCTCCGTACCCTTTACAGCATGGCTATGAAAAACGGCGCTCCCGTGGTTGGTCTGTTTGCCAGTGCAGGCGCTGTCGTTTACGACGGCACGGCGGCACTTGACGCATACGGTACGTGGATGCGCTTGGTATCCGACGCGTCGGGCGTCATTCCCCAGATCGCCGTCATTTGCGGCGTTTGCGCGGGAAGTGCGGCAATCGTAGCATCTATGTTTGATTTTACTATTACGATCGAAGACAAATCTCAGTTGTACATGGTTTCGCCTTTTTTGATCGGCGAAGAGAGTGCCGGTGCCAAGGCGGCCGGCCAGAACGGTCTTTCCGCACTGACCTGCAAGAGCGAGGCGGAAGCTTTGCGCGCGGTCGGCGCACTGATCGATCTGTTGCCCATGAACAACTGCGATCATAGTAGCGCAGATGCGGAAAATCCCAATCGCGCTATCGCTCCCGACGCGGCATTGCCTGCCGCAATGCTGGACGGCGGTGTCATGATGGAGCTTTACTGTGAATTTGCTCCCGAGTTGACGACCGCATTCGGACGTCTGGGCGGAGAAACCGTCGGTATTGTCAACGCACACGGTGACCTGACCGTTGATGCAGCTCGTAAAGCGGCCCGTATGGTCTCCTTCTGCGATGCATTCAACATTCCCGTGCTGACCTTGGTCGACTCCGAGGGAGTCGCAGTTGATGCCGAGGCACAGGCAGCTCCTGCTTCGTCTGTGTACGCTCGCTTGGCAATGGCGTATGCTGCTGCCAACTGTCCCAAAATCGCAGTTGTGACGGGCAAAGCATACGGTGCTGCATACACGCTGCTCGCCTCTCGCGCAATGGGCGCGGATCTGGTCTTGGCTCTGCCCGAAGCAGTGATCAGCACCATGGCACCCGATAAAGCGGTCGCGTTCGTATGGAACGATAAGATCACTGAGGAAACAACTCGCGAGATGGTGGAACAAGAGTGGATCGATACCTACGCAAAGCCCGAAATGGCGGCTTCCCGTGGAGACATCGATGACGTGGTTGTCCGCGAGGAACTTCGTATGCGTCTTTGCTCGGCTGTTTATATGCTGTCCTCTAAGGCAGAGGGAAAGCCTGCCCGCCGTCATCCCACCCTTGCGCTGTAATGATGCGTGATCGAAAGGATGGTTCGTATGAATTTGTTAACGTTACAGCTTCTCACCGCTGAGGCTATGCCCATGGGAGAGCGCGTGATGTATGCGCTTCGTATGCTGATCGTGGGACTTGGCGCGGTGTTTGCTATTCTTGCTCTGTTGTGGGGCGTTATGGTTTTGGCGCGCGTATTGCTTCATGACATCCCCATGCGCAGTAAGATTGAGCAGGATGCTTTGAAGAGTGAGCCTCCCAAGGGCCGCCCCAACGTATCCCCCCGTCCTGCGGCTGCTCCCGCTCCCGTTGCTCCTGCGGCTCCTGCCGCACAGGATAACGGCGTGCTGATTGCTGTCATTACGGCGGCCGTCAGCGCGGCCATGCAAGAAGAGGGAACACTTCCTCCCGGCGGCTTCCGAGTCGTCTCCTTCCGCCGCTCCTCAAACAGTGGCGCATGGAATCGTAAATGATCTCTGTTTACATATCAAGAAAGGTTGGAATATTAAAATGAAAAAATATAACGTTACCGTTAACGGTGTTACTTACGAAGTTTTGGTCGAAGAAGTTGGCGCGCCCGCCTATGGCACGCCGGTAGCTCCCGTGGCTGCTCCTGTGGCCGCTCCCGCTCCTGTAGCTGCTCCCGCTGCGGCTCCTGCTGCTCCTGCGCCTGCGGCAGCTCCCGCTGCGGCTCCTGCCGGTGGTGAGGCTGTTAAGGCTCCTATGCCCGGTACGATCATGAAGATTAACGTATCGGTTGGAGATAAGGTTAAGAAGGGTGATATTGTTTGCATTCTGGAAGCAATGAAGATGGAAAACGAAATCTTCGCTCCTGTGGACGGTACCATTACCTCGCTGCCCGTTTCCAAGGGTGCATCCGTTCAGACTGACGAAGTGCTGGCTACCATTGCGTAAGCCACGGCGCTTAGTTTCAATCTGAAGAAAGGATGACTCATTACTATGGCTGAAATTTTACAGAGTATAGAAACCTTCCTCAAAGGGACGGGTATCTATCTGTTGTTTGCCGAAAATCCCGATTGGTGGAAAACGGCAGCAATGTTTGTCATTGCCGGTGTTTTGGTCTATCTGGCGATCGTCAAGGGCTTTGAGCCGCTGTTGCTTCTTCCCATTGCGATCGGTATGCTCTTGACCAATATTCCCGGTGCGGAGATCTTCCATGCCGATTGGTTTGTTCAAACAGACATCAATTACTCTCAGGTCCTTCATGACGGAGGTTTCCTTGACCTTCTTTACTTAGGCGTTAAGTTGGGTATTTATCCTTGCCTGATCTTTATCGGCATCGGTGCGATGACCGACTTTACTCCTCTGATTGCCAACCCCAAGAGCTTGCTCATCGGTGCTGGCGCACAGTTGGGTGTATTTGTCGCGTTTGCATTTGCATTGATCTTCGGTTTTACCCCGCAAGAGGCATCTGCCATCGGTATTATCGGTGGTGCTGACGGACCGACGGCGATTCTTGTCACCAAAATTCTTGCCTCCCATCTGTTGCCCGCGATCGCCATCGCGGCGTACAGCTACATGGCGCTGATCCCCATGATCCAGCCCCCCTTTATGAAGCTGCTGACCACCAAAAAGGAGCGCGCCATCAAGATGGGAACGCTTCGCGAGGTCTCCAAAGTGGAAAAGGTCGTTTTCCCCGTGCTGGTAACCGCCGTTGTTGGCTTGATCGTTCCCAGTGCGCTGACGCTGATCGGTTGCTTGATGTTCGGTAACTTACTTAACGTATGCGGCGTGACCGATCGTCTGTCCAAAACAGCACAAAATGAGTTGATCAATATTGTCACTATCTTCCTTGGTATCTCGGTCGGTGCAACGGCAACGGCAGAGAACTTCCTGAAGGGACAGACGCTTTTGATCATCATCTGCGGTTTGGCAGCCTTCGTCATATCCACCTGCGGCGGTTTGCTTACCGCCAAGATCATGAACGTCCTCACGGGCGGTAAGATCAATCCTCTCATCGGCTCGGCCGGCGTTTCTGCCGTTCCTATGGCGGCACGTGTGTCCCAAAAGGTCGGTCAGAGAGAAGACCCCACCAATTTCCTTCTGATGCACGCGATGGGTCCCAACGTAGCAGGTGTCATCGGTTCTGCGGTTGCGGCCGGTGTGTTCCTGTCCTGGGCATTCTGATCCCGCGATATACTTACTTGAGAAAGGAATCATGTTCAAATGGCTAAAATAAAGATTACAGAGACGGTTCTGCGCGACTCGCACCAATCCCTGATCGCAACCCGTATGACCACGGAGGATATGTTGCCCATCCTGGAGACTATGGATAAGGTCGGCTACTATTCTCTCGAAGCATGGGGCGGCGCAACCTTCGACGCTTGTATGCGCTTCCTCAACGAGGATCCTTGGGAAAGACTGCGCGCCATCCGCGCACGTGTCAAAAATACCAAGCTGCAGATGCTGTTCCGCGGTCAGAATATTTTGGGCTATCGTCATTACTCTGACGACGTCGTAGAGTATTTCGTTCAGAAGTCGATCGCCAACGGTATCGACATCCTACGTATTTTCGACGCGCTCAACGATGCCCGCAACCTCGAAACCGCGATCAAGGCCACTCGCAAAGAGGGCGGCCACGTCCAGGCGGCGATCAGCTACACCACCGGTCCTGTCTACGACATCAACTATTATACCACCTATGCCAAGCAGTTGGAAGAGATGGGTGCTGACTCTATCTGTATCAAGGATATGGCGGGTCTGCTCCTTCCTTACACCACTTATGATCTTGTCAAGGCCCTTAAGGAAACGGTCAAGGTGCCGATCCAGCTTCACACCCACTACACCGCAGGCGTGGCAAGCATGTCTACGATGAAGGCTATCGAGGCAGGCGTAGACGTGGTTGACACCGCGATCTCGCCCATGGCGCAGGGTACTTCCCATATGCCCACCGAGTCGCTTGTTGCTGCTCTGGCAGGCACGGAGTACGACACCGGCATCGATCTGACTGAGCTTAACGAGATTACCAAGTATTTCACTCCTTTGCGCGAGAAATATCTTGCCAGCGGTCTGATGGATCCCAAGGTTATGAAGGTCAACGTCAATGCACTGATCAACCAGGTGCCCGGCGGTATGCTTTCCAACCTTGTGTCTCAGCTGAAGCAGGCAGGTAAGTCCGATCTTCTGGATGCTGTACTGGAAGAAGTACCGCGCGTTCGTGCAGATGCGGGTTATCCTCCTCTGGTTACCCCCTCTTCTCAGATCGTTGGTACGCAGGCTGTTTTCAACGTGCTGTACGGTGAAAGATACAAGACTGTCACCAAGGAGTTCCGCGGACTTGTTCGCGGCGACTACGGTCAGACTCCCGTGGCTATGGATCCCGACTTCGTAAAGAAGGTCATCGGTGATGCAGAGCAGATCACCTGCCGCCCCGCCGATCTTCTCAAGCCCGAGTTGGAGGAGCTGCGTTCCAAGATTCCGCAGTACATGGAGCAGGACGAGGACGTACTTTCCTACGCTCTGTTTGAGCAGGTGGCACTCAAGTTCTTTGAGTACCGCAAGCAGCAGAAATACGGCATCGATGCAACGGCAGCCGATGCGGCAAACGGCATTCATAGCATTTGATTTTACAATAAAAAAATGACCGACATCGTCGGTCATTTTTTTATTGCTTACAGTGCTTTTTTGATCGCCTGCAGCAGTTCATCGTATTCTTCGAAAGCAGGCAGATCGGGGTAATCTTTTTTGATCTGCTCGGTGCTGCGGAAGAGGAATCCGGCCTTGCTGTTCAGTATCATGCCAAGATCGTTGTAGCTGTCGCCCGATGCGATGGTTTCGTATCCAACGGATTGCAACGCCTTGACTGTCGTCAGCTTGGACTTTTCGCATCTCATACGATAGCCCGTGATCTCGCCGTTCTCTGCGACCTCCAGCGTGTTGCAGAAAATGGTAGGCATGCCCAGCTTTTTCATCAAGGGAGCTGCAAACTGTGTAAAGGTGTCGCTCAAAATGATGACCTGCGAAAGGTCTCTGAGCTGATCCAAAAATTCTTTGGCGCCCGGCATGGGATCGATCTTTTCGATGGTAGCCTGAATTTCCTTAAGACCAAGGCCGTGCTCCTTGAGGATGGCCAAGCGGTATTGCATCAGCTTGTCATAGTCGGGCTCGTCGCGGGTGGTGCGCTTAAGGGCAGGAATACCCGACGCCTCGGCAAAAGCAATCCAGATTTCGGGGACGAGTACGCCCTCCAGGTCAAGACATACGATGTTCATATTGCTCATGATAGATTCTCCTGTGTAAAAAGTAAACTTGGGGTACAACTGCTGTTATGCCAGCATTTGGGCGATAAAAAGAATGATGGTATAGAAGGCGCCACCGACCATCAAAAGGGCCAGAATCAGAGCGAAAATACGCACTGTCTGCTTGCGACGTCTTTCCGCCTTACTAATTTTTGGTTCGTGTTGATTGTTTTTCATAAAATTATCCTCTTACTTTCAAAATGTGTCAGGCGGGATCTTCCGGGATGTCGCCTTTTTTTAGTTCGACCGATGCGGAAGGGATCTTGATCTTGCGGCAGGAAGCACCGGCAAATTTACCGTCGGCAGCAGGCGCGGCCAGCACGCGATCCAGCGTTGCACCCGGTTTCATGGTGATCAGCTGCACGCCTTGCGAGGTGCGGGTGGTCTTCTCGGGGATCAAAGCGGACTTGATAAGGATGCCTCTGTTATCACTGCCCACAAGCAAAAGATCCAGCGGCTTGTTGTTTTTTTCAAACAGGATCGCGACCACAGGGGAAGTGTCCGAATAAGCGGCGGTCAGCTTGCGTCGGAAGCCCTTGGTTTCGTACGCACTCATGGGGATGCGTACACCCTTACCGTTCTGGAAGATGAGCACGACATGATCCTTGGCTGACAGTGTTCCGTGCAGCAGATGCATCATCAAAGGCCGCTCGCCCTCGCCCATGCCCAATTTACTCGGGACAAACTCACCCATCTGGGAAGATTTGAGCAGGTCAAATTCAGAGACGTGGGCACGGAACACCTGTGCCTTATCGGTGAAGAACAACACGTCGTCGTTGTGATCGGCGTCGATGATGTCGGCGATGCTGTCGCCTTCCTTCAAGCGCTGTTCCTCAAAGTTGACACCGGTGCGAATTGCAACCTTTTTGATGTATCCCTCTTTGGTAAAGACCAACTTGGAGGGAACGGCCTCTTCTGCTTCGCTCTTGGCGGGATCGTAAACGTCGAAGGGCGGCTCGACAATAATAGTCTTGCGAGGCTTGCCGTACTTTTGCTTGATGGCACTCAACTGCTTGGCAATTAGGGCCTTGAGCTTGAGGTCATCAGCCAAAATGCCTTCCAGCTCTTCGATTTCCTTTTGCAAGGCTTCGATCTCACTGATGCGGTCGAGAATGTAGCGGCGGTTGAGATTACGTAGCTTGATATCGGCAATGTAATTGGCCTGAACCTCATCAATCGAAAAGCCTTCCATCAAGTTAGGAATGACCTTGTCGTCATCCTCGGTCTTACGGATGATGCGGATGGCCTTGTCGATATCCAACAGGATCTTGCCAAGACCCTTGAGCAGGTGGAGCTTGTCCTTCTTCTTACCCAGATCAAAGGTCAGTTCGCGATGCAAGCATCCCATGCGGAAGCGGATCCATTCGATGAGAATTTCACGTACGCCCATGCGGCGAGGCGCTCCGTCAACGAGAATGTTGAAGTTGCACTTGAAATTGCTCTCCAGGGGAGTGTAGTGGAACAGCTTGAGCATCAGCTTGTCGGGATCGACGCCGCGGCGCAGGTCCAACGTCAGCTTAAAGCCGTGCAAGTCGGTCTCATCGCGGAAGTCGGTGACCTCTTTGAGTTTGCTTCCCTTGACCATTTCGGTCAGTTTTTTCATGATCAGCTCGATGCTGGTCGAATAGGGGATCTGCAGAATATCGATACAGTTATTGGCTTTGTCATAAGCGTAGCGTGCCCTCAGGCGAACGCTGCCTTGTCCCGTCTCAAATACCTCTCGCATGGCAGCTTCATCGTACAGAAGAAGACCTCCGCCCGAGAAATCGGGAGCCTTGATGATTTCCATCAATTTCTCTGTGGAGAGATTTGGCTTTTTGAGCAGGGCAATGGTACCGTCGCAGATCTCTGCCAGATTGAAAGAGCAGATTTCGGATGCCATACCGACGGCGATACCCGAGTTGGGCATGACCAGTACGTTGGGGTATGTGGTGGGGAGGAGACGGGGCTCCTTCATGGTACTGTCGTAGTTGTCTACCATGTCCACTGCGTTTTTATCGATGCCGCGGAATAGCTCGTTACTGAATTCCTCCAGCTTGACCTCAGTATAACGGGAAGCGGCAGGGGCAGTATCGGAAGAATATTGCTTACCAAAGGTACCCTTGGAGTCGATCAGAGGATGGAGCAACGTCTCGTTGTCCCGCGTCAGACGCACCAACGTGTCGTAGATGGATGCGTCGCCGTGCGGGTTGAGACGCATGGTCTGACCGACGACGTTGGTACTTTTGGTACGGTTGCCGGTCAAAAGCCCCATTTTGTACATGGTATAGAGCAGTTTGCGGTGAGAAGGCTTGAGCCCGTCTATCTCCGGAATGGCGCGTGAGAGAATGACGGTCATAACGTAAGGCATATAGTTTTTCTCAATCGTTTCGGTAATTGGCTGGGGATGGGCCGGCGCGTGAACGATTTCTTTTTTCTCGTCTGCCTTGCTTTTTTTGGTTTTTGCCATGGGTGACCAAATATCCTTTCTTGGTTTATAGGGAAGGAATATACTGAATAGTATGGGCCGCGGCGCGTATCATGCGATTATACAATGCCAGCCCCAGCCCCTCTTTCGGGGGCAGATGAGCGTAAATGATGTCCGGATTCGTTCGATCGCCCTCGCGCAGATAACGGAAGAGCAATTTGGCGTGCGAGACGAGATCATCGGCAGGACCGATGGGAAACAGGTGAGCGTTGTCTAATTCGGAAATCTCTTCATCGTAGCATAGAACGGCACACCGACGGGTATGCTGCTCTTTTTTGAGAAAGTCTAAAACGGCATCGGGTTCGCCGTCCAACAGCACCAAGGGGGCGTCGGGAGCGTAGTGACGGTATTTCATGCCGGGGGAGAGAGGGCGCTCGTTTTCCCCGAGCCGTTCGGATACGGCGGGAGCAACGCGGACGTTTGCGACCACCATGCAGAGCGCGTCATAAGTGATTGCACCGGGACGCAGAAGGGTAACGGTGTCCTCGTCCTCAATCTTGACGATGGTGGATTCCAGACCAATGTCGCACTCGCCGCCATCAATGATCATGTCCACCCGACCGTTCATATCGTCGATGACGTGAGCAGCACAGGTGGGAGACGGCTTTCCCGAGCGATTAGCCGAGGGCGCCGCGATGGCTACGCCCGCAGCCTCAATCAACGAGTGAGCGACCGGATGAGAGGGGCAGCGCACGGCTACCGTGTCAAGACCGCCCGTTGTTTCCGTGGGAATAATGTCACGGCGGGGCAGAATGACGGTCAGCGGTCCCGGCATAAAGGCCTTGGCCAAGCGTTCATAGCAGGGACAGGTGACGGCGTACCGATCGGCATCGGCAGGGTGTGCAATATGTATGATGAGGGGGTTGTCCGAGGGACGCCCCTTGGCCTCATATATTTTTCGTGAGGAATGGGCACTTGTGGCAACGCCGCCAAGGCCGTATACGGTTTCGGTGGGAAAGACAATCAACCCTCCGCGTTGCAACATATCAGCCGCGCGTTCAAGAGCCGCGGTGGCAGTGGAGGTGGAGAGATCGTCGATCCGTACGATTTCGGTATTCAAAGGCATTGTCTTGTTCCTTTGCATTAACTTTCGTTTTGTCTTTGCAATTTTTCGGCGGTATCGGCGCTGATGAGAGCTTCAATCATTTCGCTGATGTTGCCGTTGAGAAAATCTTCAAGCGAATAGAGTGTCAATCCGATGCGGTGATCGGTGACACGACCTTGGGGGAAATTATAGGTGCGGATGCGCTGGGAGCGGTCACCCGATCCTACCTGTGAGCGGCGCGATGCCGCAATTTCATCGGCTTGTTGGCGTTGCTCCATGTCGTACAGCTTTGTCTTGAGCATTTTGATGGCCATGTCTTTGTTTTTGAATTGAGAGCGTTCCTGGTCGCACTCGATGACAAGGCCCGAGGGTTTGTGGGTCAGGCGCACGGCGGATTCGGTCTTATTGACGTGCTGACCGCCCGCACCCGAGGATTTACAACTTTCAAACACAAGATCGGCGGGATTGATTTCAATATGAACGTCCTCGGCTTCGGGAAGCACCGCAACGGTGGCCGCCGAGGTCTGAATACGTCCCTGAGACTCGGTTTCGGGGACGCGCTGTACTCGGTGAACGCCGCTTTCAAAGCGGAAACGGGAGTAAGCTCCGTCGCCTTCGACCATAAACACGATCTCGCGGTATCCGCCAAGCTCGGTCTGGTTTGCACTGGTCACGCTAACGCGAAATTTGGCCGTGTCGGCGTACATACAGTACATACGGAACAAATCGGCGGCAAACAAGGCGGCTTCTTCGCCTCCCGTGCCCGCGCGGATCTCGACCAGCACGTTCTTTTCGTCGTTGGGATCGCGGGGAATGAGTAGCACCGTCAGCTCACGGCGCAATTGCTGTTCCTGTTCGCGACAAGTCTTGATCTCTTCCGAGGCCAAAGCCTTCATATCAGCATCCATGCCCGGCGTGCGCAAAAGCTCTTCCGCCTCTTCGATGGCGGACAGTACGGCGCACAGCTCGCGGTATTTGAGTACCGTCGGCTCCAGCGCGCGATATTCTTTCATGCGCTTGGCATACTCGGTAGGATTGGCCAGGAGGGAAGGATCGGCGAAGGATTCCTCCAGGTTGCAATATTTTTGTTCAATGGCAAATAATTTATCCTGCATTGAAGGAATCCTCCTCTCTCCTCAAACGGTTGTTTTATGCGCGCAGGAATGCGCAGAAGGCTCTGTGAGCCTCGTACAGATCGGCTTTGGAAATCAACTCGTAAGGTGCGTGCATAGCGGTTACGCCGACGCCAATGTCAATGGTGTCGATGTTGTGTTTGGAAAGGAACTTGGCAACCGTTCCGCCGCCGCCCGCATCGACGGCACCCAGCTCGGCGATCTGCCATACGATACCGGCATTGTCCAGTACGTTGCGTACCCAGCTTGCAAATTCAGCAGTGGCATCGTTGGTGCCGCCCTTGCCACCGGAGCCGGTGTACTTGGCCACGGACACACCGCAGTTGATGATGGAAGAGTTGCGGATCTCGAAGGGTTCGGGGAAGTTAGGCTCAAAGTTGGCGGTGACGTCGGAGGACAGGCACTTGGAGTTGGCGCGGATGACACCGGACTTGCCGCCCAGAGACTCAGCCAGGCAGTCGATCAGGTCGAGAATAACCTCGCACTGCATACCGGTGGCACCGTCGCTGCCGGTCTCTTCCTTGTCTGCGAGAATGATGATATCGGTGTGAGCGGTATCAGCACACTCGAACAGAGCGGTCATTGCGGGGTAAGCGCAGACACGGTCGTCGTGGCCGTAAGCAGCGATCATGGAGCGGTCAAAGCCGACGTCGCGAGCCTTGAGGGAGGGAACAACACACAGCTCCGCTGTGGTCAGATCGCGCTCGGTGATGCCGTACTTGTCGTTGAGCATCTTGAGAACGTTGATCTTGACACCGTCCTTTTCAGCATCGGACAGGGGGCGGCTACCAATCAGAACGTTGAGTTTTTCGCCTGCGATGGCGGTATTGAGG
>JAZLCA010000029.1:0-16871 GCA_045613985.1 Eubacteriales bacterium
CACCTTGCCGACTACGACGAGGCTGTTGCCGACGGCCGCATCGTTATCATCGGCGCGGAGATGGATGAAAAATATCTGACCGCCGTACTTGCGCAGGCCGTCAACCCTGCCGCCGTGAGCGCAGTAGCGGACGATCTGGCCATTGTTTACTCTCCCCTGCACGGCACGGGCCACAAGCTCATTCCCGAGATTTTGGGGCGTTTAGGCCTCAAAAAGCTGTATACCGTGGATGAACAGATGGTCATCGACGGCGGTTTTCCGACGGTAGAGAAGCCCAATCCCGAGTACCCTGAGGTATTCAAGCTGGGCACCGAGATCGCCGACCGCGTAGGAAGCGACCTGATCATTGCCACCGACCCGGATGCTGACCGCGTGGGAGTAATGACGAGAACGGCCGACGGCAGCTTTGCCACCATCACGGGCAACCAGATGGGCGCGCTTTTGATCGACTATATCATCACCGCCTACGAGGACACGGGCACCATGCCCCCCGATCCTTATGCCGTCAAGACCATCGTCACCTCCGAAATGGCCGCCAAGATTTGTGCGGCGCACGGTGTGACCATGTACAACGTTCTGACCGGTTTTAAGTTCATTGGTGAAGTCATCAAGAACCACGAGGCCGAGGGGAACTATTCCTATCTGTTCGGCTTTGAAGAAAGCTACGGCTACCTCAAGGGCTCCTACGCCCGCGACAAGGATGCCGTGGTCGCGACCATGCTGATCGTTGAAATGACCGCTTATTACAAGGCAAAGGGCATGACTCTTTCCGATGCCCTGAATGCCCTGTTTGAGCGCTATGGCTTCTGCTATGAGACCAACGTTGAGATCTACATGGAGGGCTTGGACGGTGCCGCTAAAATGGCCGCTCTGATGGACGGGCTGCGCAACGATCCGCCTAAGGCGTTTGGCAGTGTGACCGTTGTCGAGCTCCGCGACTACAAAACGGGCTTGATCACCGACTGCGCTACGGGTGCACAGGTATCTACCGGTCTTCCCAAGTCCAACGTGTTGTACTACAAGCTCGAAAACGGCGACGTTATCGTTGCCCGTCCTTCGGGTACCGAGCCCAAGATTAAGTTCTACTATCTCCTGGAGGGCGCTGACCGCGCCGACTGCGAGGCTAAGTGCAAGGCTTACCAGCAGACGCTGAACGAGATGGTATAAAGTCAAGAGAGAACGATGAGGGGGAACTTCTTAAAAGAAGTTCCCCCTCAAACTCCCCTTCAAGAACTTTGTGGGGGAGAAAGATTATGGGCAATTATAGCCTATCAGAGCAAAGCGACAAAGTCCATCCCACTCGTTGCACGATCGCAGAAGCATACTGTGGTCGCCACTCGTCGCAGATCTCAAAAAACGCGGCCGTTCCACATGGGGAAACAGCCGCGTTTTTTTATTTTAATTCCCGCTGGATCAACTGCCTAATCGCCGGCGTAAAAGGAACAAACTCCCCTGCCCGCTCCATGTGCAGAATCTGCTCGCACGAGGCGGCCATGGCGGCCGTCGTTTCGCCCTCTTGCAGGACAACGGAGGAAAGATCAAAATTCTGGCGAAACAGCCAGATATCGCAAAAGCTATCCGACCATTGCTCGCTCGCGACAACGTGACCGCGTGCAGGGTCAAGCTCGATGCCCGTTTCCTCCCGCGCCTCACGCAAGGCAGCCTGCAGGCTGTCATCGCCCGCAAGAGCCGAGCCTCCCGTGACCTCCCACATATTGGGATAGCCCTTGGTGGCGGCACGGCGCGTGATGAGAATCTCGTCCTTATCGTTTTGTATCAGCACCAGTACGACTAAATGGTAGTCTCCCAGGGGCAACGGCACACCGCGTGGATGGACACGCCCCGTGAGGCATCGATGCTCGTCCAGCACGTCCCACAGCTCCTGTGCCCCCGCCTTGATGTTGAGACGGTACTGAATCCGTGCGAACAGCTCAGGCTGAATCTCGGGATAAGTCAGATTCTTTGGCAACAAATGCGTGGACGCAACCTCGGCCATTTCGCTATTTTCGGGCAGTGCTCCCCTTGCGCAAACGTGTGCCAGATACAGCATACCGTAACGAATCTCACCGTCGCCGTTTGTGACGCTGTATACCTCAATGGGGGTGAGCTCCGCCTCGGTCACGCCCGTTTCCTCGTACAACTCGCGCCGTGCCGTCTCTTCGATGCTCTCGCCAGCCTCTCTGTGCCCGCCGGGAAGCTCCCAGGTAGCACGGTCACGATGGCGGCAGATCAGCCATTTACCGTCTTGCTGTACCGCGATGACAGCGTATTTAAGTTGTTCATTGGAAATGCTTTCAACGGAATGAAATTCCACCTGCATCATCGCTTCACCTCCGCCATCGTGCCGTCCAGGGCACGGATGGTCGTTTGAAAATATTTTTCTTGAAACTGCACCGCACGGGCAATCTCTCCAGCGGTAAACGACGTCCCTTCGGGTGCCATGACGAGCTTGTCCTCTGCGTCGTCCGCACGGTAAACAGCACCGACTACGCACCCGGTAAATTCGCTCACGGGTACATCTACTCCTACGAGATAGACGTCCAATTCTTCGCCATCGCCCCCAAACACCTCGGGGAGATAACCGTAATTGATGGGATAGACCAACGTTTTCTCCCCCTTGTGATGGACGTATCCGATGGGGCGGTCAATGGTGATGGTTAGCGTCTTGCCAAGATAAGATTGCACCTGTGCGGCACGTTCTTCGAGTGTCATCCATGGCTTATCCGTCATATCGTTTTCCTCATGTAAGCTTTTTTTGAAAGGGGGCGGGGGGAACTTTTTGTCAAAAGTTCCCCCCGCATTTTTCTTAGAATCTAAAGTAAATAAACGGATTGTAGTCCGAACCGGTCAGGCAGAAGATGGAAAGCAACATCAAAGCCACCGTGCTGACGGCGCCAATGAGGGAAACTGCCGTCTCGCCCCAGCTGTATTTGCGAAGCTTTTCCCGCACCGTAGGAACGATGGGGAAGCTGCAAATGATACCCAACACGATAATGGTCAGCGTGTAGCCATCCAACTGCGACACTGCCTTGATCCATCCCCAGTCGGAGAAACGGAACATGGTGCAGACGTACTGCCAAGCCTTGCCCATGGTTTCCGCGCGGAACAGCACCCAACCAAGGACGGCAACGAGCATCGTATAAATATATCCGACACCGCTCATGACGATACGAACTGCCTTGGCAGCCTTGGGATTATCCTTAAGCGCCTTGAAGTCACCGGCTAAGACCTTCTTCAGTCCCATGCGCTCAATGACGAGGAACAAACCGTGGAACATACCCCAAGCAAGGAAGTTCCAGGCAGCGCCATGCCAAAAACCGGTGCAGGCAAAGACGATGAGCAGGTTGATATACGTGCGGATCTTGCCCTTGCGGTTACCGCCCAGCGGGATGTAGAGATAGTCTCTGAACCAGGAGGACAGCGAAATGTGCCAACGACGCCAGAATTCCTGAACGGATCTAGAGATGTAAGGATAATTGAAGTTTTCGATGAAGTTGAAGCCCATCATATGACCAAGACCGATGGCCATATCCGAGTAACCGCTGAAGTCAAAATAGATCTGCAGCGTGTAAGCCAGGGCACCCAGCCAACCGGTCGATGCCGACATCAAGGTAGGATCCAGCTTGAAGATGTTGTCTGCCAGCATACCGACGGTATTGGAGATAACAACCTTCTTGGCAAGACCGACTGAGAAGCGCGTCACGCCCTTGAATACCTTGTCAACGTCGTAGGTACGGTGAGCCAATTCCTTTTCCACGTCGATGTAACGGACGATGGGGCCTGCGATGAGCTGAGGGAACAGCGAGATATACAGCGCTAGCTTGAAGGGATCGCGCTGTGTCTTTACGTTACGCAGGAAGACGTCGATGGTATACGACATAATCTGGAAGGTAAAGAAAGAGATACCAATGGGAAGAATGATGTTGATGCGTCCGCCCGTGAAGAATCCGAGGTACTTGAAGTAGAACAGCATTCCCAGGTTGAAGACAACGGATACGATCAAAACAATTTTGCGAACTCGCTTGTTGTCATCGAATTTCTCCAACAGCAAACCAAAGACGTAGTTGACTGCGATGGAAAGCAGCATGAGCAGCACGTTTTTGGGCTCGCCCCATGCGTAGAAAATGAGCGATGCGATGAGCAGCTCAATGTTCTTTGCCGTCACGTACTTTTGGGGGATCGCGTAATAGATCAGCAGCGTCAGCGGCAAAAAGATAAACAAGAATAACGTTGAACTAAATATCATATATGAATCACGGGCAAGAGGAAACCTCTTCCCTGCCTTTCTTCAGCGTTGATGATAGTAGGATCAATATTCGCCCTCGTGAGCCTTGAGGTACTCGTACAGCGAGTCATAGATGGCATTGTGGCCGAGATGACCGTTGTTGGCAGCCTCTGCCCAGGACATATTATCCGTCTTGTGAGCGCCGCGAATCTGCTGCTCGGTTGCCTCAAAAACGATCAGATCCTTGCCCTGAAGAATCGTTGCCCACGCTTCAGGACCCTCGGTCCAAGGATTACGTCCGGTGTTACCGAAGTCGTTATAGTAGACCTGAGTTACGTTAGCCACACCGTAATTACCCATATAATGAACGATCGAGTGGGCGAAGGAACCACCCTGTACCAGAACGTTGAGCTTGGGTGCGCCCTGATTTCCAACCACGATGTCAGGGGCATAGTAAGCATCATCTTGAATTGCTTCTGCTCTGTACTTGGGATCTACTCTTCCGTAAAGGATGTTAAAGATATCCTTTTCGTTGTTGAAGCCGCTGGGGGCATCGCCGTAGGAAAGAACGCCGCGGCAAAAGATATCGACTGTCTGCTTGCCCGTCAGATCACGGTACATGCTGAGCAGCTTGGAGGTGGATTCAAAAGACGCCAAGGCATTCCAGTGGATACCCGTCTTGGGGAATGTGACCAACAGACCAATTTCCTCATAGTATTTCGCGCTGTCCAGATAATTGATGCCACTTCCCTCCAGCATGACGCGCAGTCTATCAATGGGGCGGACGTATCCGGGCACCGTAGTTACGGAGTTTTTATAATGCTCGGGAATATAGTCAGCGTAGGCACTGGCTTTACTGGAGGTCGTGACGTACAGCATGGTAATACCGCGCTTTGCCAACTCCTCCTGAATGTACTTCATTCTGTTGACCATTTCCTGAAGTCCATCATCCGTTACAGCCGTATATACCGAACCGGAAACGCCAAGATACTCTTCCATATAGGCAATCTCATATAAGTATCCAGACTTACCGATCTTAATACCATGGTCACCCTTAAAACCGGCCGGCTCCTTAGGTGTCTGCAAATATTGCAGACGGTTGATACCGCTGTAAATATTATTCGGATCAAGGTAAATATTTACAGGGGGCTTGGGAGGATTGGGCTCGTCAGTACCGGGGTCATCCGTTCCGGGCTCGTCTTTGCCGGGTTCATCCGTACCGGGCTGATCCGTACCGGGCTGATCCGGTTTGTCCGTAGGATCATTGTCCAGGATATCGCCGTACAGATTTTGCTTGCCGCAGACGTCACACACACCGTCGAAATCGTCGTCCGTGTGCATTTCACATTCCTGAGGGCCATCGGGCGTAGGCTTGAAGGCATCGCCCTTGAGCGTATTCATGATTTGAACGATTACCTCTGCGTTTTCAACGTCCATCTTCATTTCGTTAAATGCAGAAACGATGCTGGAACGCAAAGGATAATATTTAGAAAGCCAAGACTCAAAAGTCGACTGAAAGCTTCCGTCAAGGTATGCCTGAACGGTGGGCTTTTTCAACTCAATCTTATCCTCTTGCATAGATGCATCTACTTTGTCAGGGCCATCCAGTGCCATCAAGCACATAGG
Source organism: Eubacteriales bacterium (assembly GCA_045613985.1). Taxonomy (GTDB): domain Bacteria; phylum Bacillota; class Clostridia; order Oscillospirales; family CAG-272; genus SIG644. The sequence goes on from JAZLCA010000029.1 coordinate 5,852, forward strand.
GAACAGCATTACTGCAAAAAATGCAAGAATGACAGTTAAGCGGATCACAAAATTGACATTCGAGGGTTTTTTATCCATCAATATGTCCTCCGTTTCTCTTTTTGTAAGCGAATTTTTACAATGTGGGTAGTCCCCCATCATAGCGATGGTATTTTACCATGTTTTCGCAAAAAAAGCAATAGTTTTTGAACATTTTTTTCGTTTCGTTAAAAAAAATCCCCGTTTCGTTGTGCAATATGCCGAATACAAGCATTCAAAAAATCGGCAAAACTCACAAAGGAATTTTGCCGATTTTCATCATATTTATATTGTTACGAATTGCTCTTTCTGGCTTGCAGCATTCCATGCTTGACGTCCCACAGCTTTTGCGACAAATCCACGTAATAGTTGTGCGGATTACTGAAACGGCGCACCTCATCCCACATGCTTTCGATCTCACGAGCACAATGCGCGCGAATCTCTTGGAGTGCGGGCAGCTCATATACCTGTTCCCCGCTTTTGAATACTTGAACGTGAAGAGGCTTGGCAACGAAGTCCGTCAGCAGCTTTCTCTTCCAAGTATGTTCGGGGTCAAACAGCTCGTAAGGCTTACTGTCGTCAATCACCTCATCGTGCAGACACAACAGATCTGCCTCCGCTTTGCCGGTTTCGCGACCGTAAAGACGATATAGCTTTTTGTAGTGAGGCGTCGTGATCTTGCCGACGTTTTCGCTGATCTTGATCTTGGGGATAATCTCGCCCTTGTCATTCTCGACCGCGCACAGCTTGTACACCGCGCCAAAGACAGGATCGCTCTTGGCCGTGATCAAACGCTCGCCCACGCCAAAGCCATCAACCTCTGCGCCCTGACGAATCAACTCGCGAATAATATACTCATCCATCGAATTGGAGACGATGATCTTGCAATCGTACAGTCCCGCATCGTTGAGCATCTTACGCACCTTTTTGGTCAGATAGGTGACGTCACCCGAGTCGATACGCACGCCGCATTTGGTAATTCCCTTGGGAAGCAGCACCTCGCGGAAGGCGCGGATAGCGTTGGGAACACCCGATTCCAATACGTTATAGGTGTCAACCAGCAAGGTCGCATTATTGGGATAGATTTCGCAATAGGTTCGGAAGGCCGTATATTCGTCGTCGAACATCTGCACCCACGAGTGAGCCATCGTACCCGTGGCAGGCACGCCGTATACCTCGTCGGTGATGGTGCAGGCCGTCGCGTCACATCCTCCGATATAGGCGGCACGGGCACCGAGAATGGCAGCGTCGGCGCCTTGTGCGCGGCGGGAGCCAAACTCGCTGATCAATCTTCCTTTGGCGGCGCGAGCCAGGCGGCTGGCTTTGGTCGCAATCAGCGACTGGTGGTTGATCATCATGAGAATATAGGTTTCGATAAACTGCGCTTCAATGGCGCGGGCGCGGACCGTGATAAGAGGCTCACCGGGAAAGACAACCGTTCCCTCAGGGATCGCCCACATATCGCCCGTAAAGCGGAAGGTGCGCAGATACTCCAAAAACTCCTCGGAAAAGCATCCCTTAGAACGCAGATATTCAATATCTTGGGCATCAAAATGGATCGCGTTGATATACTCGACGATCTGCTGAAGACCTGCCGCAATGGCATAGCCACCGTCATCGGGATTGTCGCGGTAGAACAGGTCAAAATAGACCATCTTATCTCCTATTCCCGAAGCAAAATAGCCGTTGCCCATGGTCAGCTCGTAAAAATCGCACAGCATGGTAAGATTGCGGGAAATGTCCTTCATAATTGTAAGTCCTCCTGTTGATTGTCTATGACCTTATTGTATCACAATTTCCTCCTCTTTGCAATAGTTAAGGGAAACTTCCCAAAAGAAGTTTCCCTTTTCGTCTTTACAGCAAAATACAAATCAATCCTCGGCTACCCTCATTGATGATACGCTCCAGCGTTTCGGAGATGCGCTGGCGGGAATCCTCCGACATATGCTCCAGCTTTGCGTGCAAGCCCTCATTGACGAGCTCGTAAAGCGTTTTACCAAACAGATTGGATTGCCAGATGGAAGCGGGGTCATCTTCAAATTCGCTCATCATATACTTGACCAGATCCTGCGACTGCTGCTCGGTCCCCACGATCGGATTGATCTCGGTCTCGATATTGGCGCGGATCATATGGATGGATTGCGCCGCCGCCCGCAGATGCACGCCGTAGCCCCCCGCCTGCTTGACAATCTCAGGCTCTTCCAAGCGGAGATCGGACACCTCGGGCATGACGATGCCATAACCGTTTTCATTGGCAGATCGAAGGGCCTCGGCTACCTTGTCGTACTCCTTCTTCATGCGGGAAAGCATTACCATCTGCTCCATCAGATCTGCCTCTCCCTTAAGGGAAAGACCGGTCATCTCAGCAATGACGGTATAATACAGCCCGGCAACCGGAGTAATGCAAACACGGGCACATCCCCGCCCAAGATCCATCTCCTCTATCGCAAATGCACCTACGTAGTCGTTTTTGGCAAGCGCATCGAAGGCGTTGGCCACATCTCCTGCCTTACGTATACCGACAGCACATCTGCGCACGTCTCCCTCGATCGACTGGCGAATGCGGTGTGTTTTGTCAAGAGATGCGATCCACTCGGGCAGATCGACCTGAATCTCACAAACGGGAAACTCGTGCAGAACCATCTCCAGAATATGACGGATGTCCTCGGCGTTCAAATCCAAGCAGTTGACCAATGCCACAGGAACGCCGTATTTCGCCTCAAGCTCATAGGCAAGATCGATGGCATCGTGAGCGGCGGGATTGGCAGTATTGAGAATAATAGCAAACGGCTTACCGATGCTCTTGAGTTCGTTCACAATGCGCTCTTCCGCCTCAACGTAGGAAGCGCGGGAAATCTCGCCGATGCTGCCGTCAGTGGTCACCAGCATACCGATGGTCGCATGATCATAGATGACCTTGCGGGTGCCCAATTCCGCCGCCGCAACAAAGGGCATGGGCTCCTCCTGCCAAGGGGTACGAACCATGCGAGGCTGTCCGTTCTCCTCGGTTCCCAGAACGTCGGGAATCAAATACCCCACACAATCCACCATGCGCACCCGGGCGCTGATGCCATCCGACAGCGACACCGTAACCGCCTCGTCGGGAATGAATTTAGGCTCGGTCGTCATGACCGTTTTGCCACCCGCCGATTGAGGCAATTCATCCCGGGCGCGATCCCGGGCATAACCAGCCTCCATGCCGGGCAACACCAGTGCCTCCATAAAACGCTTGATAAAGGTGGATTTCCCCGTCCGTACCGGCCCCACCACGCCAATGTAAATTTCTCCGCCCGTCCGTGCGGCGATGTCCTGATAGATCGATTGTTCCGGCGTCATTTATTGTATCTCCCTTCCCTTGCTTGCAAGTTTGCGATGCGCGATCGCTTCTATTCAATGCAATGTATGCGGTGGGGGAGGAAAATATGATATCCGCCGGCGTAAAACATAGCGACAAAAGAGGAGCGGCATAAGCCGCTCCTCCAAAAATCAGTTTGGAACGTAGTTATAGTGAATCGTGGCGGAGGTGAGGGGATTGTTTTCTTCTTTAATCGTAATCGCGTTCCATTCGGCCTCCGTACCGGTATAGTAAATATCGGTCAAGCCGGTACAACCCAAGAACGCCTCAACTCCAATGCTCGTCACGCTGTCGGGTATCACAATAGAGGTCAAGCTAGTACAACCAATGAAGGCAGAATAGCCAATGCTCGTCACACCATTAGCGATGGTAACAGAGGTCAATTCGGCGCAACCGTAGAACACATAATCGTCAATTTTCATTACGCTGTCGGGAATGACGATGGATGTCAAGCCAGTGCAATATTGGAACGCAAATAAGCCAATGCTCCTCACGCTATCGGGAATAACAATAGAAGTCAAGCTGGTGCAATTCTCGAACGCAGATTCGCCAATGCTTATCACGCTGTTGGGAATGACAATGGAGGTCAAGCCGGTGCAACTGTAGAACGCAGAACCGCCAATGCTCGTCACACTGTCGGGAATGACAATGGAGGTCAAGCTGGTGCAACCGTAGAATGCAAAATGGCCAATACTCGTCACACTGTCGGGAATAAGCAATTCGGTTACCTCGTTACCATTCTCATCCAAGATATGAAGAGTCCCAAATCTGTTGAGATAAGCATCCCGATCATCAAAAGAAATGTGTAACCATGCATCCACGTCTGTAATATATACATCTTCCAAACCGGTGCAATTCTCGAACGCAGACCAACCAATGCTCGTCACACTGCCTGGTATGACAATGGAGGTTAAGCCAGTGCACCCTGAGAACGCCCCCCTATCAATGCTTGTTACGCTGTCGAGCATAATAACTTCCGTCGCTGCGGTGCAATCAACCAATATATACGAGGGAATTATCTTGCCTCCAAACACCACCGTTTTGACGTTAGATTGACTGAAAAACGGATTATCTTTGGAGCCATACGAGCTATTATAATACACGGTATGGAGATTCTCGGCTTTAAAGAAAACCTGGGTGCCAATCGTCTTGATGGACGCGGGAATGGTAAGTTCGGTCATAGTTGAACAGTTGTAAAAGGCGCGGCGGGCGATTTCGGCAACCGGGAGACCGTTATACACTTCGGGGATGTACACCGCAGAATCTTTGCAGGCACCTATACCCGTAACGACGTAGGCATTTCCCTTTTCGTTCAACTCATAGGTCAAACCACTCGACCCCGTCGCAGGAAGAACCTTTTGCGTGACCAGCACTTCACCACAGGCGGAACAGTGTTTTCCTTCGGTCAAACCGGGTTCGATAACCGTAGGCGCAACTGCTTTGTCCACAACCTCGGTGTGTCCCCTGGCGGCAACCAGTTCGACATCACATGTCGTACAGGTTTGTGCCGCAGTACAGGTGGCCTCGGCTCCGGGTGTGTGTCCAAGAGCAACTACGGTACCCTTCTCGATCTCACCGCAGGTGCAGGCGCGCTCACGCGTACCGTCCTCGGTACAAGTCGCCGCCTTCGTCACGTTCCAATCGCCCCACACGTGAGAGTGATTTGTCTCGGGTGTCTTATCCGAACCGCAGGCGACCAAAAGCGTCAAACAAACAAGCAGAAGTACAAGCAAAAGTTTTTTCATTGTCATCCTTCTTTCATAAAGATACTTTTGTTATATATTATACTATACTACTTTTCCTCGCCCTTGTCAAGATTGCCTCAACATCCATGCAAAAAGCACCGACTCCCGTCGGTGCTTTTCCAAAGTATTATATTTGGGCAAAGAACTCTTCAATCTGCTCTTTTGTCGCGCCGAGCGTGCCCTGGATCATGGCATCCGAGCCGCCGCCGCGGCCGTTCAGAGCCGTATTCATCTGCTTACCAAGCGCGCGCAAGGGCTTGCTTCTGCTGACGCAAACGTAGCGATAGCCGCCCTCTGTCGCGCACAAGACGGCGCAAATGCCGCTTGGCACACGGTCAGCACCGCTGTCTGCCATACCACGCTGGACGTTAGCGTCCATATCAGCTTCAAAGAACAGCATGTTTCCCTGCGCGTCGGGCGTGGCGATTGCCAGCTTGACTTCACTCAGTTCACGTCTTGCCGCGCTCAAAGCGGCGCGGGTAGTGAGCAGGTCGTCGGTCAGCTTGTCCGTCATCTCCACCGCCTGCCATGGCTTGACGCTCTGCTTGCGGGTAATGGTCAGAATATCCTCGTGCTTGCGGGTGTAATCGGCCAGAGCCCGTCCGCCGCACAGCACCCACAGGCGCATACCGCCCTTGTGGTGAATGGCACCGACGATCTTGATGGCTCCGACCTCTCCCGTTCGTTTGACGTGAGGGGCACAGCAAGCGCAGGCATCCACGCCTTCAATGGTGACGATGCGGACGTTTTCCGAAAGCTCCAGCTTACTGCGGTAGCTCAAGCTCGCCAGCGTGTCCGCATCGGGATAGTGTGCGGATACCACCGTATTGGCCCACACGGCGCGATTAGCGGCCAGCTCCAGTTCTTGCAACTGCTCCGCGGTCAATTCGCTGTCGAAATCCATGGTCATCTCATCGTCGTTCAGATGAAAGCCAACGTTTTCAAGTCCCCATTTGGCATGAGCAATCCCCGACAAAATATGCTCTCCCGTATGATTTTGCATACGATCAAAGCGAACATCGGCATCCAATTCCCCCCTGACGGTCGTACCAATCTCAACGGGCATATCGACGTAATGCAAGATATGATTGTCACAGATCTGCACGTCACGCACAGGGATACCGTTCAAGGTGCCGCGATCCGCATACTGCCCGCCGCCCTCGGGAAAGAAGGCAGTGCGGTCCAATTCAACAACATATCCTCGATCCTCGACTCGCTCACATGAGAGAACGCAAGCCTCAAACAGGTAAAGCTCACTGTCCGTGTCGTACAGCTTTTCCGTCTCCGTTTGTCCTTTTGCGATCATTGCTGTCCTTCCGTCTGATTGCTATTCGTTTTGATCGGAATGATCTCAACAGTGCAGCCCTCGATCAGATCGTTATAAGCAATCTCCTCCAGTGCCTGAAGCACCAGACGCTCATGCTCATTCTCGTCAAAATACTTTTTGGCGCCCTCATAGTCATAGGTTTCCTTACCGGCTTGCTCCATGAGCTGATTGAGGTCGTCCATATTGGTCTCGGTATACAGCTCCAGCGCCTTTTGATACTGTTCTTCCGTACATTCGTAGCCTTCCGCAGCAAACACGGCATAATACACCATATCGCCCTTGACGACGTCACAGCAGGCTTGGAACAAATCGTCGATCGACGATCCCATCAACTGAAGATAAGTCTCGATATTCAGTCCGTACATCGAAGCGTAGTAGCCGTACATTCCATAATAGTAGCTGTAGTAATACATAACCGAATCTTCGGGATATTTCTGAGCTGCAGCATTCTCGGCGATCTTGTTCCAGAAAGCGGAACGGAGCGTTGCATCGTAAGCCTGCTGCTGCATATCGGCCTTCAGATCTGCCTTGTACGCTTCGGCCGTGGTAAACTCGCCATTGGTGTATTCGGTGACAAACTCATCCGTCAGCTGAGGATTACCGATGATGTAATGAACGGTAAAGGTAAAGACAACGTCCTTACCCGCAAGATCAGCCGCATGATAGTTGTCCGGGAACTTCATGGGAACGTCGATAGTCGTACCGGGCATGGCGCCGACCAGACCCTCAACAAATCCGGGAATGTAGTTGTTCTTTTCTTCCACAGCAATGGTCTGGTTTTTTGCTGTGCCGCCCTCAAAGGCCACGCCGTCCTTCTTACCTACGTAGTCTACCACAACGACGTCCTTCCAAGCAACAACGCGGTTGGTAATTTTAGCATCGGGATGATGCTCGGCCAAAACGGAGTTGATACGATTGTTCAACAACTCCTCCGTAACCGTATACGTCTCTTCTTGGATGGTCAGCTTGAGATTTTTATATTTGCCCAGCGTCACGTAGTCGGTAATAACCAGCTCCGAATACTTGGCAATCTCATAATTCTTTTTGGGATCGTAGTCTTTGGCGTTAAAAACACCGTCGTTGGCGGCATCGTCTTTGTCGTCGGACGGTTCTTTATCGCCTGCTTCATCCTTGTCATCGGTCGGTTTGTCACCGCTCTCGTCACCGAGATCGTCTTTACCTCCCGGGGTGTCTGTCTGAGGCTTCTGACATCCGATCAACGAAACCGTCAGAATCAGCGCCAGTATCAACGACAGGCATTTGATCATTGCAGTTTTCATGATATATTCCTTCCTAAATTGAAATTGTTACAGATAAGGAAAAAGACTCGTCGCATCATCACTGATGTCCCGAGTCCTTTCCTTTGAACGCGAACGGAACCGGACTCATGCCTCTTCCTTGACGTTCAGAACCTTCTTACCGTTGTAGTAACCGCAAGCCTTGCAAACGCAGTGGGGACGAACCATCTCACCGCAAGCCGGGTTGGAGCACTTTACCATACCGGGCAGGGTCAGCTTGCTGTTATTGGAGCGACGCTTGTCTCTGCGAGCGCTCGATACCTTTTTCTTTGGTACTGCCATTGACGTACACCTCCTTAAATTTCGTGAGGGTTAAGCTCACTTCACTATTATTTTTAATTATTCATTTTCCTCTTTATTCAGCAGCGTGCCGAGAATCGCCAGGCGAGGATCGATCTCGCGGGTCGGACAGCCGCACTCACCCTCACGGCGGGGTTTTCCGCACTTAGGGCAAAGACCCGGACATTCCTCCGAGCATAACAAACGCATAGGGAACGAAAGAATCAACGCTTCCCGCAATTCCTCGTCCAGATCAAGCTCACCGCCTTCGATGATAACGTACTCGTCTACGTTGTCCTCCAGCTGCTCATCCGTCAAGGTGCCCTCATTGGCTACCGTCCGTTCAAATTCCAATTCAAACGTACCGCTCACGGGCAACAGACATCTGGCACACTCGCCTTGGTAGGCAAGCTTGGCCTGCAGTGTCAAACGCATATAGCCACCTTCGTTGGTGATCTGTCCCGTTACGTGAGCGTCGCCCTCGAAAGAAACGCCGCTGACCGACTCAGGAGAAAGCATATAGTCTACCAAAATACGGGAAACTTCACCGCGCAGCATCGGGCGCATATCCAGCGTCATGGCGCTCACCTCCACCGTTTTTTTCGGAACTTTTTTGCCTTGCGTTAAAAGAACACAAAATGCGACGCTATATATTATAACGGATAATATTGAAAAAGTCAAGTGTTTTTTAAAGTTTGGCAAAAAATCTTTTGCTTTTTTTCCTGTTTTTTACCGTTTGGAAGCAAAATAGCGTTTCTTGACGGTGAGCGTTGACAAATCTTCCCTTTTCTTGTATAATGAGAGTAATCTCGACGAAAAGAGGATCGCCATGTCACCCCACGAAATCCGCGCAAAGGAATTATTTGAATCGGGCGCACAATGCGCGCAAGCCGCCTTTGGCGCCCTGTGCGACGTCACGGGCTTGTCTCTGGAAGACGCGCTGGCTCTGTCCGCCTCGTTCGGTGCGGGCTTTGGGCGTATGCGCGAGGTGTGCGGAGCCTTATCGGGTATTCTTATGGCCGTCGGTTACCGTTTCGGCCGTTATCCTCTCGGTCACGAAGACACGGGCGCAAACAAAGACCGCCACTATCGTCTGACGCAGTACGTCAGCGCCGAATTCAAGCGCAAGGTGGGATCGATCTTTTGCTACCGATTGTTGGATCTTCCCCACGCGCCACAAATTCCCGTCAGTCAGCCCCGCACCAAGGATTTTTACCAAAACCGCCCTTGCCTTGACATAATTTTGGCCGCAATCCGAGTGTTTGACGAGCTGCTGGAGGCCGAGCAAACCGGTGTGCTGCAGCAGCTGATCTCCCCCGAAAATGCCGCTGCTGTGACGGCATATCTCAACGAAAACAACTAAACTGCTATACGAGAAAAGGAGCCCCACATGAAAGCCGTAGGCATCATTTGCGAATACAATCCCTATCATGCGGGGCATGCCCGCCAGCTGTCCACTGCGCGGCGCGACTCCGGTGCTGACGTCGTCATCGCTGTCATGAGTGAACATACGACACAGCGAGGCGAACTGCCGGTAGCCGATGCATACGTGCGGGCCTCGACCGCTCTGCGTTGCGGTGCCGATATCGTCGTAGGTCTCCCATTTCCTTATTCGTCCGCGCCTGCTGAGTTTTTCGCTTTGGGCGGTGTTCGTATTTTGAACGGTTTGGGGGCGGACAGCATCCATTTTGGCAGCGAGAGTGGCAATATAGCAACATTAAAATCAGCAGCAGACCGACTGTATTCTGCCGAGTTTTCCGAAAAACTGACGGAATATCAGAAATCTCACCCCGAGTGCGGTATCATGCAATGCCGGGCGACGGTGTACGAGCAATGCTACGGCCATTCCCTGCCCGGCGGCTCCAATGACCTGCTCGCCATGGCCTATCTCCATGCCCTGGCTGCTACCAGCAGCCCCATGCGCCCCTTGACCATCAAGCGGCTCGGGCAAGCATACAATGACACTCAAACCCCTTGGATGGGGCAATATCCCAGCGCGACCGCTCTGCGCGCCCTGTGGCAGACAGGAGGATTGGAATCCCTTCGTGCCCATCTTCCCTCGCCCGTGTTGGAGAAGCTGGAGACCGCGCAGGATCAAGGCCTTGCACCTCTGGATTTTGACAAGCTCGGCACAGCCGTCCTTGCCTTCTACCGCACGGCCAACGCCGATGCGCTCTCACAGGTTGCCGACATGGAGCCCGGTCTCGCCTCCCGATTGATCGAAGCCGCCAAGAATGCCACGAGCCTATCCGATTTTTTCATTCAGGCAGCGACCAAACGCTATACGACCGCCCGCCAGCGCCGCGCTCTTTTGTTCGGCTTGTGCGACGTGCGCCCCGAAGATGTGCGCACACCGCCCGCCTACGTACGTCTGTTAGCGGCAAGTCGCGCAGGGTGCGCATATCTATCCTCCATCCGCAAGACCTGCCCGCTCCCCATTCTCACCAAGCCTTCTGACATTCCCGCATCGCGCGAGGCACAGCATCAACGCCGGATTGAAGAACGCCTGGAGGCCCTGCTCACGTTGGCTTACCCCATTCCAAAACCGACGGGATATCTGCTCAAACAGCATCCAACCATCGAAAAATAATCCCCTTTTTCAAAATAAACGCCTCGCCCCTTGACTTTTTGTTCAAGGTGTGGTAGACTAATATGGTATATATAAGATCGTATCAGCCGCTCTGCGGCGAAAGGAGAATACAATGGCAAACGAAGAATTGAATTTGGTCAGCGGAAAATATCTGGAATACCGCGGCAAGCCTTTGGTGCGCGAGGGTGACACCATCTGCTACGGTGATATGAACGAAAAGTGCATTTTGATCCTGGAGATCATCTCTTATAAGGAGGTCGAGGGCAAGAAGCTGCCCGATAAGATCATGATCCAGGTCATCGATTCCAAGGATCCCAACAAGATCATCCGTCAGGGCTCTTACAGCGGCCTGCACGACGCCTTCACCATGGGCGAGATCTGGTTGGATCAGGCTTTACAGCAGTAAGG
>JAZLCA010000030.1:0-8912 GCA_045613985.1 Eubacteriales bacterium
AGTACGATATTAAAACCGTGATGACCTTTGGCGGTGAGCCGCTTTTGCACACGGACGCGGTCTATGAGATCATGATGGTCGCTAAAGAACTGAATATTCCCAAACGCCAAGTCATTACCAACGGCTATTTTTCAAAGAATGCCCAAAGAATCCGTGAGGTGGCGGAGCGACTTGCCGAGTGCGGTGTGAACGATCTGCTTTTGTCGGTGGATGCGTTCCATCAGGAAACGATACCGCTGTGCCTAGTGAAGCAGTTTGCCGCGGAAGTAAAGCAGTGTGGCATACCGATTCGCCTTCAGCCTGCATGGCTCAGGCATGCTGTGGATGACAATCCGTACAACATAAAAACAAGAGAGATTATCGACAGCTTTGCCGATATGGAGATTCCCGTGGGAGAGGGAAATATCATTTTCCCCGAAGGAAACGCGCTGAAATATCTTGCCGAGTATTTCACGGACACTCTTCCCGAAAATCCGTACGTGGAAGATCCGCGCGACGTGCGTTGCGTGTCGTTCTTGCCGAACGGTGATGTTCTCGGCGGGAATGTGTATGAGCGCGATATTATGGAAATTATAAAGGAATACGCACCGTAGATGAAAACGAAAAAAGTGATAGTTCTGCCTTATGACGCAGCGTGGGAATCCGCCTTTGAGGCAATCAGAGCGGAAATCGAAGCGGCTCTCGGCGATTTTATGCTCGGTATTGAACACGTTGGCAGCACCTCGGTCAAGGGGCTGTCTGCCAAGCCTTGCATTGACATCGACGTGGTCATCCGAGATTACTCGGTGTTTGACGCCGTCGTTCAAAAGCTCGATGCCATTGGATATATCCACGAGGGTGATCTCGGCATCCGGGACAGAGAAGCGTTCAAATACGCGGACAAGCCACATTTGATGACACACCATCTGTACGTGTGCCCCCGGGATTCCGAGGAACTTTGCCGCCATATTGCGTTTAGAGATTTTCTGCGCAAAAATCCCCAAGCGGTCGAAAAGTACAGTCAGGTAAAGGAAACGGCGGCAAAGCTCTTTCCTAACAGCATCGATCAGTATATCGAATATAAATCGCCGTGTATTGAGGAACTGTATAGGGAATGCGGGTTGAAGCAAAACGGTAACGAATTATTTACATAGAGGAGAATAATTATGGCATATCTTTTTCCGTTTGGACAAGAATTGCATCCGTTGATACAGGAAGATAAGTCACCCAAAAAGGTATTTGTGCTTGGTGTGTATGCAAGTGCCGTTCATGCGAGATGGAAGAAGGACGGTCAAATCATTTGTCAGGCACTTGCCGTGGCAAGTGAGCCGCGCATCTTTTGGGACGGAAACATTGATGAGGCAAAGCGTATTATTGAGGCGGTTAATATGCCGACAGAGCTTGGTGTTTTAGAGCCGGCAGGAAAGCAACTTAACGGACCGTCTGCAAAGGTGCTTGACGAAAATATTCTCGCACCATTGGGGTATACTCGCGCAGACGCGTGGCTTTGTGATTGCTTACCGGAAACGCGCATAAATTCAAGTCAAGCGAAGGTCATCAGGGAGAGATACAATCCTTTGATTGAGAAGTACGAATTAAATCCTGTGACTATACCTACCCGTCCAACTGCCTTTTGCGACCACAAGCGCTCCGAAGAGATTACGGCAGAGTTGATGGAATCGCATGCGGAGCTTTTAATACTTTTAGGCGATATTCCAATCGCTCAATATCTCAAAAAAGTTGCTGACATACCTTATTCCACGCTCGGTGAATACGTAGATTTGTACGGTTACGGTAATGCGACAGAAACCGTTATCAATGGTAAAACCATTAAAGTTCTCCCACTTGCTCACCCGCGACAGATCGGCGCGCTCGGCGCTCATAGTGAAAAGTGGTGTAAAGCTCATCATGAGTGGGAGAATAGCAGATAAACCAAGGAGATACAAATATGACAGGAAATGAAAGTGATTGAATTAAATCAAAAGGAGAACAATCATGAAAAGAGTATATGATTTTCTGAAAAAAGCAGGAGTTTATTATCTTGCAACCGTTGAGGGCGATCAGCCCAGAGTGCGCCCCTTCGGCACGGTCAACGAGTTTGAAGGCAAGCTCTACATACAGACGGGCAAGGTTAAGCCCGTAAGCCTCCAGCTCGCGGCAAATCCCAAGGCAGAGATCTGCGCCTTCTGCGAGGGCGCGTGGATCCGCGTAGCGTGCGAGCTTATTGAGGACGACCGCTTTGAGGCAAAGAAATCTATGCTGGACGCTTACCCCAACCTCCGCGGCATGTACGACGAGAACGACGGCAACACCCAGGTGTTCTATATGCAAAACGCTACCGCCACCTTCTGCGCGTTTGGCAAAGCCCCCGAAGTCGTGAAGTTTTAATCATGGTCAAGGAACTGATGCACGATCCCATTTTCCTTGCAGGGAAGTCGGAAATCGCAACAAAAGAAGATTTGCAGGTCGCGCAGGACTTGCTTGATACGCTGATGGCGCACAGAGAAAGTTGTGTCGGCATGGCGGCGAATATGATTGGCACTCGTAAGAGGATCATCGCCTTTCTTGATGAGAGCGGACGAGCACCTACTTATACAGTCATGCTCAATCCCGAGATCATCAAGAAAAACGGCGCGTACGACACCGAAGAAGGATGCCTGTCGCTTCTCGGTGGCCCACGTAAGTGTAAGCGTTATAAGACTATTAAGGTGCAGTATCACACCTTGGAAATGCAAACGCGCGTGAAAACCTACACCGGCTGGACGGCGCAGATCATTCAGCACGAGGTGGATCATTGTAATGGGATTTTGATTTAAGCAATAACCCATAAAGCACAGAAGGGAGTGAGGAATATGTCATCGTACAGCGAACTTGTCAAAAACTTTGAAAAAATCCGAGCCTATATGCGCGATTTTTATGTTTATGGCTTCAAAAACCGTGACGATTATAGCGCAAAGAGCAACAAGAGCGCGCGTTCCTATGATGACGAGCGTCGCCGCCTGGAAAGCTGGCTTGGTGATCATATGAGCTTTGTCCGCACTCCCGAGGGTAAGAACGTTTTTATTTCCATCGACAGCCGAACGATCCGGCACAATCCCTTGTATAATGCTTGGAAAGCAAAGAGCTTTACCGATGGCGATATCACGTTGCATTTTATTATCTTTGACATTCTCCACGAGCCATCTGTAAAGCGAACAATTTCCGAGATGCTTCGGGAGATCGATGAGAAATATCTGTCGGCATTTGAAAGCCCCATGATGTTTGACGAGTCTACCGTCCGCAAAAAACTCAAGGAATATTGCGAGGCGGGGATCATCATGGCAGAAAAAGAAGGGCGCAAGATGTATTACCATCGAACCGAGGGCACCGACGTGGCCGATCTTGACGACGTGCTGCATTATTTTTCGGAGGCGGCCCCCTGCGGCGTGATCGGATCCTTCCTATTGGATAAAGAGGAAGCCGACACGGATGCTTTTACCTTTAAGCATCATTACATAACAAGCGCAATCGACAGCGGCGTTTTGGCGGCCTTGTTTACCGCCATGAGAGAAAAGCGTGCGGTAACGCTGTCAAATCTTAGTCACAGAAGGGATCTGCCGCGGCGCAATCGTGTCATCCCGCTTCGTATTTTTATCAGTGTGCAAAGCGGCAGGCAGCATCTGATTGCCTATTATCCGGAATACAATCACTTCCAGTCTTATCGTGTGGATTATCTTTCAAACGTGAAATTGGAGGATCCCACCCCACGCTTTGACGAGCTTCGTGCACAGCTCGATCGTATGCAAAGCAAAATGTGGGGCGTCAGTGTCAAGCGCAACAAGTGGGGCGTGGAGCATTTGGAGCACGTAGAATTCACGGTCAGGATTGGCGAGGGCGAGGAGCATATCATCAGACGTCTGGAACGTGAAAAACGCGTGGGAACGGTGGAAAAAATCGACGAGCACACCTACCGCTTTGTCGCCGACGTGTACGACACAAGCGAGATGATCCCTTGGATCCGAACCTTTATCTGCCGTATTGTTCAGATGAACTTTTCCAATCGCACCATTGAAAATCAATTCAAACAGGATTTGGAGGCTATGTATCGCCTGTACGGCATCGGTGAGGAGGTGGAGACATGATATTCAGCGAACTTTACTCTGCCTATTACAATACGATCGCCGCCATTATCTCCCGTATCATCGACGGTGAGCATTCCGAGAGGGAATTGCAAAAGATCGTTGCCGAGCGGGCGTTTGGTGAGAGTGCACTGACCATTATGCCCTCCCTCAAAGGCGAAAAATGGCAGCTTGTTCATTCCGATATGACTACGCCGCTCCGTCACAAACCCACCATGCCCCTGACCACGCTGCAAAAGCAGTGGCTCAAGGCAATCTCGCTGGATCCCCGTGTCAAGCTGTTTGACGTGGAGTTCCCCAATCTCGAAGATGTTGAGCCTCTGTTCACCCCTGCGGATTATCACGTCTATGACAAATACAGCGACGGAGATCCGTTTGAGGATGAAGAATACATCAGACAGTTCAGAGTGATTTTGGAGGCGATCAGAAAGGGCACACAGATCAAATTTGAAATGACCAATCGCAAGGGAAATGCGATGTTTGTCCGATGTCACCCCGTACGGCTGGAATACTCCCAAAAGGATGACAAGTTCCGTTTGATCACCGCGGGATGGCGGTCTGTGTCGACGGTCAATCTTGCCAAGATCAGAGCGTGCGTTCCGTATACGGGCGAGAGGGAACTGGATGGTGCTGAGCGTGAGATCAGATACGATATTCTGACCGTCAAGATCTTTGACGAGCGCAACGCGCTGGAGCGGTTCATGCTTCATTTTGCTCATTTTGAAAAGCAAGCCGAGAAGCTGGACAAAAAGCATTACCTCGTAAAAATCAAATATGCTCATGATGATGAGCCCGAAATGGTGATCCGAATCCTGTCCTTTGGCCCGCTGGTTGAGGTCGTAGGTTCGGAATCCTTCCGAAATTTAGTCATCGAAAAGCTGATAAAACAGAAAAACTGCGGACTTAGATAGCAAAATGCCCCCGATAAGGGGGCATTTTTGTATTTGGCTTGGGAAATGTTCCGTTTTTGCTTGCAAAACGCGGTTGTTTAAACCGCGAGGAGCATTTCAAGTAGGTGCAAGCTGATGTTCAATTTATCGGAAAACCATGTGCGCCGTTGAGTTCGCAGCTTTTTTTCCGTGAAAAACGGTGGATAGAATGGTAAAATATGCTTGCAAGGTTGCTTCAAGCGAGTGTTTGAGTCCATCCTTCACAGCGGTGCACGAGGATATTCCAAAGTGTATGCCAGAGGAACGCTTGCACCTTGAGCCTGTCAAGCTCGATTTTCGCGGGTTCGAATCCCGCCGTGCGTCGCAAGACGTATCGCCAGTTGGATTGGATTTGTCCTTCGGGACGCAAAAAGAACGGTACACGAAATCGTGTGCGAGAACGTTTTTTATTCTGACATTCGTTATCATTCGGCAAAGCGAGAAATGTCACGTCTTTCTCTCGGAGCAATGCAAAAGCGAGCCTTGCCTGAGAATGGATACCGTGTTATCCCAATCAGTGCCAAAAGATTTCTTTCCGCACTGTGCAGGAAGCACTCAAATTTTCAGCCGCCGCTTTTGCATGAATGATAGCGAGACGACTTTACTACCTTTAAGGAGGAATACATATAATGAAAACAATGATTATCAACGAAAATCAGAAGGGTTTTCTCTTCAAAAACGGAAAGTATATCAAATTGCTCCACGCGGGTAAATATCACCTGTTTGGCGGTAAGGAGATTGAAATTTCCAATTTGGAACACCCCATCGTGTGCTGCAAGTGTGCGCTTGATACCTTGCTTGCCGACAAAGCTATTTCTGACCGTGTGGCAGTAGTTGAAGTAGGCGATGAGGAGCTTGCTCTCCACTACGTGAACGGTAAGTTTTCTTCCGTTCTTCGCCATGGCAAGTATGCATTTTGGTCCACGGTAGATCAGCACGAATTCAAAATTGTGGATATCTCTACACCCACAGTTGACGAATCCATCCCCGAGTACATCTTCTCAAAGATTCCTCAGCTCTACTACACCAAAATCGAGGTTGCTGAATATCAGAAGGCAAGACTCTACTTCAATCAAAAGCTTGAGCGCATTCTGGATGCAGGCACCTACTACTTTTGGAAAACACCCATCAAGGTTGACGTAGACTATGTAGATACCCGATTGACACAAATGGATATCACGGGGCAAGAGATCCTTACTGCAGATAAGGTTTCTCTTCGCATCAACTTCGTCTGCAACTACCGCGTGACCGACTACGTTAAGATTTTGACCGAGATCGACGATTTCGCAGAACAAATGCACGTGGCGGCACAACTGGCTCTGCGTGAATACGTGGGCAAATACAAGCTGGATGAGATCCTTGAAAACAAGGAGCAGATGTCCGAGTTCGTGTTCGCAAAGCTGAAAGCCAAGGAAAAGGATCTGTTCGTTGAAATTACGGATGCCGGTGTTAAGGATATTATTCTTCCCGGAGAGATCCGAGAGATCATGAACACCGTCCTTGTTGCCGAAAAGCGTGCGCAGGCGAACGTAATCACGCGTCGTGAAGAGGTTGCATCCACCCGTTCTTTGCTAAACACGGCAAAGCTGATGGATGAAAACCAGACCCTTTACAAGCTCAAGGAGTTGGAATACGTTGAGCGCATTTGCGAGAACGTAGGCAACATTTCCTTGAATGGAAACGGAAATATTCTTACTCAACTCACAGCGATTTTAAACGGCAACAACGTCTAATCCCATATGCGGTCGGGCGCGTTGTAGTCATATAACTATAAAATATGCCCGACCGTCTGGCATAAAGCCGATATGAAAGGAGATTGACATGATAGAGATCATAGGAAACTTTAACACCGCCAAGTGCTTTGCCACCACTCTTGAGGATGGCGCACGCGAGCAGATCAAGGCGGTATGCGATACCGAGGCGTTTGCGTCCTCGAAGATCAGAATTATGCCCGACGTTCACGCGGGCAAGGGGTGTACCATCGGTACGACTATGACGATAACAGACAAAATCGTTCCCTCGATGGTTGGTGTGGATATCGGTTGCGGAATGTACACTGTGTACCTCGGCAACATTGATATTGACTTTGAGAAGGTAGATGAGGCAGCTCACTTCATCCCCTGCGGCAGAAATGTTTGGGAGGGCAGACAGGAGAGATTTGACCTTACACAGCTTCGTTGCTACAGATACCTCAAGGACTCCAAGAGACTTGAGCGTTCACTCGGTACTCTTGGCGGCGGCAACCACTTTATTGAGATCGACACAGATGAGAATGGCGGCAAGTACCTTGTCATCCACTCAGGAAGCCGTAATCTCGGAACACAGGTCGCGGAGTTTTACCAGCAAATCGCCGTTGACCTCAACATAGGCAAGGAGGAGTATTTTAGACAGCGCGATGAGATCATCCGCACCTATAAGGAGCAAGGCAGAAGAAGCGAGATACAGGCTACCCTCAAGACGCTTGAGAAGGAGTTCAACGCCAAGGAGCCCACGCTCCCTCGAGATCTTTGCTACCTCTACGATTCTTTTATGAAGGACTACCTCCATGACGTAGATATCTGTCAGAAGTTCGCCGAGAGAAATCGTGCGAAAATGGCAGAGATTATCCTTGAGCGTTGCGGATGGACGGCAATTGAGACCTTCCAGACCATTCACAACTACATAGACGTGAATGAGATGATCCTCCGTAAGGGTGCTGTATCTGCCAAGGTTGGCGAGAAGCTGCTCATCCCCATCAATATGCGCGACGGCTCACTCATCTGCACAGGCCGGGGCAACGAGGATTGGAACTGCTCCGCGCCTCACGGTGCCGGACGTCTTATGTCCCGTTCTGCCGCTTTTGAGCGCCTGACGATGGCGGAGTATGAGGCAGAGATGGCGGGGATTTATTCCACCTGTGTCGTTCCTGATACGCTTGACGAGTCGCCTATGGCGTATAAGAGCATGGAGGAGATCGTGGAGAACATCGAGCCTACCGCGGAGATTGTTTGCAGAATTAAGCCTATTTATAACTTTAAGGCGGCAGAGTAATATAAATGATACGAAAGGGCGGTTCTCAAGAGCAGAAAATCAATTGTGGTCAAACGTGAAACATGGGCTTGTTCAACCCTCGAAGCAGAGAAGAACAGGCCCGTTTGTTATATCACGAAAATACGAGATTTTGCGAGGATTTGTGAGAAAATAAAAGAAAACAGCCTGACTGTTATAGCGCGAGTTGGGAGAATTGTCAACACTTTTTTGGAATTTTGCAAACTTTTTTGACTTTTTTAGAAGTTCAGAAATCAAACGTACTCGCAAGTATACATACCGTGAAAGTAAGCGGAAGTTGTTTAGAACTTACAAGCGCTTTATATTTTTAGCGGGGATATGCTTCCTTAAACTGAACGTCCCCCCTATCCCAAATTGGATAGGGGGGCGTTTTTTGCCTACATTCTATTGAGAATTTTACTCAATGAGTGGTTTTGACTCAATATTGGAGGGCGGAGCTTGCTAGATGATAAGCGGTAAAACGTTGTCATGGGCGCATAATTTGATCGATTTCTTTACTTTGGTCACCGACGAGAACCTCAAATTCGTCGGCAGTTGCCGAAGGATTATACGTGGTGTAGTGAACGGTGAGAATATCTCCTTCGGCGATGCCCAGCTTGCCGGTTTTGTTGGGACCTCGTTCAATGGAAAGAAGTGTGCAGGATGCGGGCCAAAGAATGTCGGTCAGTTCCTTGTCAATAACAAAAGAGTCCTTGTACACCGTCAGGGGAACCTCAATGACGCAGGGCTGCTTGCCTTTGTGAGATGCATGCGCTCTGGTTTTGATAACCGTTCCGGTAAAGTCGCCAAGTCCGGAGACCTCGACGGCTAAGAACGCGGCTGTTACCGCAAGGATAAT
>JAZLCA010000031.1:0-2865 GCA_045613985.1 Eubacteriales bacterium
CCTTCAAACATTGTCAAAAGACTCACCGGCCTCATTCCCCGCTTCAGAATACGCAAACCTTCTAGTCCAAGATCCTCTTCCGCGTTGATCAGTCGAATTGTTTTGGGAAGGCGGGAAAACAGCTGATGCCGCGCATACACAGCAATGTCGGGATCGTTGAGTGCCTGACGGCAGACGCTGATGTCATACATGCTGTCCGAAATAAAGTAACCGACAGCGATCGCGGCGGGCATCCCGTCTGCATACACGATCACACCGTTCATATTCAGTGCATCCCAGTGCTCCAAAATAATTCTTTCCATACTCCGCGTGGAGAGTGTCCCGACGTTTTCCATACCGTTTTCCCTCGCGCGATCCAAAACAGCCTTTGCCTGTTCCAAATTTTCCGAAGTGATTTCTATGGTTTCAATTTGGTATTTTTTCATTAGTCGGTTCAGGGAATTACGTTGGTGGCGAAATTCTTTGCCCTGCAAAAGAAGTTGCTGTTCTCTATCATACAGATATTCATCATCATCCGGAGCGGCAACCAAGGAAAAGCGGTTTGGGAACTCACGGTTCAGCATCTCCGCATCCTCCGTACGCATATAGCAAAGTCGCAAAGGAGCTTTGGCGGTATCCAATTGCTGATGCAGAAAATTTTTGATTGCCTCGGGCTCGCCGCATGGGAAAAACCAGCAGTTTTCTCCTCGCCTGTTGCATTTCACGGCAAACATATCGGACGTTAGGCACAGCTGCAGTCTCAATTCCTCTTTCCACAAAAGCAGGGATAAGAAGGCGTGAGAAGATGTTTGATGTCCATACCGGTTTCGTATTTGTGCAACGGCATCGTGATGCCGCAGTGTAATTGGCTCTAATATCATAGAATTCCTCTTTTATGTATGTGCAGGCTCAAGGATGATACCGCCCGTAACGGCATATCCCCGACGCCCTGGCACAAGATCAGTCAAGGTACCGAACGGCAAGGTGTGCTGCATTGGCAGAAATTCACCCTTTACAATACAAATTTCCATATTGTCAGGAAGTTTTATATAGCAATCAAAGCCGTAAAAAGCACGAAGTATTTTTTCGGTCTCTTTCGGCGGAGTATTCAAAGTAATAGTATAATCTTTTTTTTGAGGACAAGGCCAATATTCGAAGGTGCCTTGCGAAACCGCGCGATTCCAGTAATCCTCTAAATTAGAAGCAACGCAGACACACAGATCTGCCGCAATTTCACAGATTGTCTCGGTCATGGTTTCAAGATTATCACGCGCGGTAACGTCAAAGGATCTTTGGATCAGAATATCACCGGCATCCAAATCTTGTTCCATTTTATGAAGTGTCACACCGCTTTGGGTCAGTCCTCGCATGATAACAATCGGCATCGGCCACGACCCGCGCCCTATGGGTAGCAGGGTTGGGTGTATGTTTATAATGGGTAATGAGTGGTCAATGGGAACCTTATGAAAGTACCCCGCGCAGAAAATAGCCTGGCAGCCCATCGCTTTCAGCCTGTGAATATCGTCAAGTGTAATTCTCTCGATATGACAAGGAAGACTTCTTTGCTTGGCAAACGCGATCATCTTGGTATTAAATTCGTACACGTTGTCCGTCTTGCAGGTGAAAAGTTCCATCACGGTGCATCCGGCGGTTTCCAACGCCAAGAGGCACGGATACAGAACATCATATCCCAGATACGCAATTTTCATAAAAGATCCTCACAAGTCAAATGCTTTACTAAGTTTTTTAGTATGCTCGGAGGATATCCGTCTGTAAACCGTATATCCTTCCAAGCATATCAAATCAAGAATTCGTCCGATATTCGACGCAAAGCATCGTGATATCGTCAAACTGCGGTGCTTCACCGACAAAATCATCAATATCAGACTTTACCGAAGAAAGCGTTTCCTTCGGCGTTTGTCCTTTGTTCTTGTTCAGTACAAGCAACAATCTTTCCTTGCCGTACAGTTCGTTACCTATGTTTGTAGCTTCGGTTACACCATCGGTATAGTGGAAAAGCTTATCACCTTCTCCAAGTATAATTCTGCCCTCAGAAAATTTCGTTCCCTCCATACCCGCAAGTACAAAGCCGGGCTTTACCGCAAGCGGCTCGTAAGAACCGTCACGACGGCAGATGAACGGTGCATCGTGTCCTGCATTGACATAGACAAACTCACCCGTATCAAGGTCAAGCACGCCCTCAAAGGCAGTGATAAACAGTCCCTCACTGTTGGACTCGCAAAGAAGCTCGTTGACTTCTGTAAATATCTCTCCGAGAGCACGCCCCTGTTGTGTATGGTCTTTGATAAGAGTTTTTCCTATCACCATAAAGAGAGCCGCCGGTACACCTTTTCCGGACACGTCGGCAATTACGACAGCAAGGTGTCGGTCATCCACCATAAAGAAGTCGTAAAAATCGCCTCCGACCTCCTTGGCAGGTGTCATACTCGCATAGATGTCAAATTCTTTCCTCTCGGGGAATGCGGGAAAGAGATTCGGCAGCATAGAGGTCTGAATATGGTTCGCCACATTCAGCTCCGCCGAAATACGCTCGGTTTCTCCGACAGCCTCCGCCTGCTTTACAAGCAGACTGCGTGTTCTTTTGGAAAGTGTACTGCAAATCAGATAAAGCACACACAGAATGCCCGCGCGCGGAAGGAAATAAAACTCAAAGGCAATCTTCAAAAGGTCTCTGCCCTCTTCTTTTCTCGCCATAATGTAAGCGTGTCGTTCCATAACACCGTCAATCGGCTCATGAAAATCGAGAATATTATTTTCCCATTCTCCCAAATACATCCCTGCGTAAAGAGAGATCAGCATCATAATCAGCGTGGTGATCAGTGCAAACCGCGCAAAGGATGGCGAGTAATAATGGCACGCAAGTAC
>JAZLCA010000032.1:0-48442 GCA_045613985.1 Eubacteriales bacterium
ATCAGCGGCGCAATACTTCGTTGCTCCTCGAAAGCGGCTCGACGTAGGTAACTACGCCTTCGCCTGGCTTTCGGCGGCGCGTCATGTCTTGCTTGCTGCTTGAACAAACGCCGATCAGTGGTGCAATATTTCGCGGCTGACGGCACAACAAAACAAAAAACACAAGGAGGGAGAAGGAATACCGTATTCGGTGCGCCACTCTCCCTTTTTGCTAAAACGAAAGGAGAAACAGCATGGAATTGAAAGAAAAGGCCGCTTACCTGAAGGGTTTGGCAGAAGGTCTGGAATTTGATAAGGCAACCAAGGAGGGCAAGCTGATTGCCGCTCTGATCGATCTGGCGAGCGAGCTGTGTGACGCAGTAGAGACGCTGGATGCCGACATGGACGAGATCGTTGAAGAGGTTGTTGAGCTTCGCGAGTATATCGAGGAGATTGACGACGATCTGAACGACGTTGAGGAGTTCTTGGACGAGGAAGTCGATCTGGAAGACTGGGACGACGAGGATGAGGACGACGAAGACGATTGCTGCGACGGCGAGTGCGATTGCTGCTCGGGCTGTGACGATTTTTTTGAGATCGTTTGCCCCTCTTGCGGCGAGACCATTTGCTTTGACGAGTCGGTCGACCCCGAGGATCTGACCTGCCCCGCTTGCAACGAGAAGTTTGCGTGCGTGGTCGAAGAGGATGACCTGAAGGCTCTCGACGAGGAATAATATCGTAAAAACCGGGGAACTTCCGCATGGGAGTTCCCCGGTTTTTACGTGGGAACGAGAAACACGCCCCCTCCCGCGCGGAATGTGCGGGAGGGGGCGTTCTATCTTTTTTACTGCGCTTGCAACCGATGCGTTCCCGCACCGAGCTCTACGATAAAGCAACCGTCTTCCAAGGGGAAATTGGATTTTTGGCTGTTGATGAACAGCGTATCGGTTCCGCCGGGAACTGCCGGCAGATATACCGTCGCCTTGGTGTTGGGGGGCACGGTGACCTCTGCCTCGTAGGCCTCGCGGTTCTGCCCGATGGATACGACAATGGCGCCCTTGACGGTGGGAACGCGGATGGAAGCGTAAGGCAGATCTCCCATCTGAGGACGAACCTCAAACTCACGGAAACCGGGGCGGGTGGGCAGAATACCGAACATTCCCCGCACGATCATGGATGCGGGAGCCGAACCCCAGGGATGTGAGAAGGTCATATTTCCCTTTTCGTTTACGTTCCATGCCTCGGGCGCGATAGTCACGCGTCCGTTGTACAGGGAAGAGGCAAAGGAGTGGATGCCGGGCGTCAGATCGTCGTCGGCCATCAGCGCCGTGGCATACGCGCCGAATCCTGCGTGATACAAGGCATCCAGCAGGAAGAAGGCACCGTAAATGCTGGTGCGGATATCACCTTGACCGACCAGATAGCGTCCGAGGGTGTCCTTCATGGTGGCGTCGCTGTAAATGCCGGCGCACAGGGCAAAGACTGTGGCGTGCTGGGCGTAGTGATCCACTTGCTCGCCGCCGGCCGTCAGACCGTCACAAAAGGCTCCGCGTTCGCGGTTGTACAGCTTCTCGATCATGTCGCGGCGCAAGGCGTCGGCGGCCGTGCGGAAGAGGGCAGCGTCATCGTCCTTGCCCAGAACCTTGGCCAAGACCACCATATCGCGCAAGGATATGTGCATCATAGCATTGTAAACCGTGTTGAAGAAGGCGTCGCGCATCTCATAGCCGTCCCGCGAAGAAACGGGCCAGTCTACCAAGATGGAATCCCATCCGTTGTGGGGGGCAGCCTTGCTGGGGTACAATCCCGTCTCGGGGTGCGCCTGCTCGCCCAGCACCAGATTGCGCAACTGGGGATACGTGCGCTCCAGGAGAGAACGGTTGCCCGAGTACATATAATCCAGACGCACCATGTGAATGGGCATCAGGGCGTATTCGGCGGGCCAGGTGCGGTGAGACAACAGATAGTCGGCCGAAAAACGAGCCAACGCCATATTGCTCTCATAAGTGTAAGAGGACAGCATATTGATCAGCGCATCGCCCTCGTAAGCGCATCGCTCGCGGGACTGCGAATCAACGTACAGATCCTGATTGGTAGCACAGATCGCATATTTGAAGGTGTCGTACAGATCGCACAGCACCTCGTTGGAGCAGGCAAAGGAGGATTCCTCGGCATCGAAGGCGCGGCGCAGAGCCACGGCCTGAACGTCGGATTCCGAAAAATCGGCGTAGCAATCGAAGATCTCAACGTAGCGGAAGGTCTTCATGCTGAAATTTTCCAACGTCTGCTTGCCCGGCTTGAGCGTCCAGAACTCCTCGTAGACGTTGCTGGTGCGCATACGGTAGCGCACTGAGCCGTCTTCGTTCAGCTCCTCGCCAAAGCACAGACGGATGGTATGAATGTCGTCGGCAGTCAGGGTCAGGCGCAATCCACCGATGACCTCACGGCCAAGGTCGATGAAGTAATGTCCCTCGCCCCATTTTTCAACCAGCGCAATATCCTGGGAAAAGCGATTGACCGCATTTCCGAGGTAGGGATCCAGCCGACGCGTTTTGTCATCGGCCGTCGTCATATCGTCGCACAGGCGTGCGGCCGACCAATCGGCGGCGTCAAAGCCGGGGCGGTCAAAGCCGAAGGGGTAGCGCATGGCGTTGATGTTTTCGGCCTCGGCAACGAAGTAATTGGTGCCGATGGACTGATTGGGACCGAAGACATTGCGGCCGTCCAGGGCAGCAAAATTCTGAACGTCACGGGCGCTGTTGAGGACGATCTGCTTGGAACCGTCGGTATAAAAAACGGTCAACTGGCACAAAAGCTTTTTTTCTTGCCTTGTGTAATTGACAAATCCCAAGGCGTTGTTCTCGCGATCCAAAAGCTCGGTGACGTCATAGGAGTGGTAGTAAAGGATCTCCTCGCCTCCCGGTGTTTTGCCCAGACGGGCCGGGCCGATGCCCACCGAAGCGCCGTTGAGCAAGGCGGTATAAACATACTGACGGGAGGGCTCGGGGGAGAGGGCGGTAACGCTCAGGACGGCCCGCTCCACGTTTTCAAAACGGGGGACTCGGAATTCGGTGCGCAAAAAGCTGAAGTTTCCTGCGCCATCGGCATCCGTGCTCCAGATGCCTCGCGTGTCTGCCCAGTCGTCGCCCACGGCGGTAGAAAAGGGCATGGGAAGGGAGCGTGCGCTTTCCGCGCCGCGCTTGTTACGCAGCTGTACGCTCCAATAATACAATTCATTGTCGTGCAGGATCGTCTCAAGGCCGGGAATGCAGACGTTACTGCACTCGTCGCTGGCTACCCAACCGGTATCAACAAGATAATCTTCTCGGTCCACGTCCCCGTAGCGTTGGAATACAACAATACGGTATCCCGTTTGAATATCGCCAATATCGCCCGAGCGCATGGCCCAGCTGAATACAGGGGCAGCTTTGGAAATGCCAAAGGCAGCGTCCAAAAGATCCACACGAAGCTGCTCCGGTGCGGCAAATGCAAAGGCGATGGGGGTGGAATGGTTCAATTCGGCGTTCAAAAGGAACTCCTCCTTTACTGCCCGACAAGAGATCTCGGGCTTTTTTGGGGCGGTCGTCTATCCGCAAAGGATAGCATACTGCCCCTATTATACTCCATTTGCCACGGTTTGTCAAGGGCAAGCGGAGCTTGTCCGGCGATTGTGCCGAACACCCAAAAAGAGCAGCCGCATCTTTGGTCCATCGACCGATGCGGCTGCTTGCTTATTGACTTATTGATTATTTTTTCGTCCATGCCGAGGGCAGAAACAAAATGAGAATGGGGAACAGCTCAAGACGCCCCAACAGCATATCGAAGGACAGCAACAGCTTGGCCGCGACGTTGAAACCGCCAAAGCTGCCGCCCGACAGCATGCCGAGCTTGCCCAGACCCGGGCCGACGTTGTTCATACAGGTGGTTACCGCGGTAAACGAGGTCAAAAGATCGACGTCATCCAGCGCCATGAGCAGAAGGATGGAGGCGGCGAAAAAGACCATGAACAGCGAAAAGTAAGCCTGCGTGCCTCGGACGGTGTCCTCGTCCACCGGCTTTCCCTCCGAGCGGACCGCCCGTATCTCGCGGGGGCGCAGGGTGAGGCGCAATTCGCGCAGAGAGCTTTTGATCAAAATGATCCATCGGCTGATCTTGAGACCGCCGCAGGTCGATCCCGCGCAGCCGCCGATAAACATGAGCAATACAAGAATGGCCTGTGACAACTGAGGCCATGCGTCGTAGGCGACGGTGGTGTAGCCCGTGGTCGAAATAAAAGCGGCAACGTTAAAGGATGCATCCCGCAACGCGATGGAAAAGCTGTCGTACATGGGCAGAATGTTGAGCGTGATGACGGCCGTCGAAGTACCGACTACGATGCCGAACCAACGCAGTTCCTCGCTGACGAGCGCGCGGGAGACCTGCCCGATGAGGATCAAATAATACAGGTTGAAGTTGATCGAAAAGAGCAACATGAAAACGGTGATCACCCAGTGGATATAGGAGCTGTCAAAGGCGCCGATGGAGGCGTTCATGTTGGAAAAGCCACCCGTACCTGCCGTTGAGAAGGCGTGCAGGACGGACTCGTACAGCGGCATACCGCCGCACAGCAAAAAGACGGCCTCGATAAGCGTCAGAGCAACGTAGATCGCATACGTGATGGCGGCCGAGCGGCGGATCGTGGCCACAACCTTGGAGGCGGTAGGGCCGGGGACCTCGGCGCGCATGGCGTGCATCAGTCTTGCCGATTTGAATTGCTGCTGGGGCATGACGGCAAGGACGAACACCAGAACGCCCATGCCTCCGATCCAATGTGTCAGCGAGCGCCACAGGGCGATGCCGCGGGGAAGATCCTCCGGAAGGGTTCCGACAACGTCGCCCAGCACGGTCGCCCCCGTGGTGGTAAAACCGGACACCGTTTCAAAAAAGGCATCGATGGGATGGGGGATCGTGCCGCTGAGAATAAACGGCAGCATACCGAACAGGGACAGCACCACCCAAGAAACACCTACCACGAACAATCCGTCGCGCACACCCATGCGGTCACGCTTGTCCGGACGGCGGAGCGTCAGAAGGGTGCCGAGGATAAGCACGAGCAAAATGGGGATGAGCAAGGCAAGGTAGGAGCTTTCCCGATAGATCAGAGAGCAAGCGAGAGGGATGAGCATCAGCAGTCCCTCGACCCGCATGATCTGACCAATGATATAAAGTATCAAACGAAAATTCATAAAAGCATCCTCAATCCAGAATGTCGTTCAGCTCGGAGAGCTGAAGGTCGGTCGTCACGACGACGACGCTGTCACCGATCTCCAACGTGCTTCCGCCGTGAGGATAGATGACCTCTCCTCCTCGGACGATCGAGGCGATCAGGGTGTTGGGCTTGAGCTTGAATTTTTCAGAAGAGAAGGGAACACCCAGCAAGGAGAAGCGCTCGTCCACGTCAAATTCCAAGGCTTCGGCACGGCCGTCGCACAGCTTGTACAGCGATTTGATGCCCACGGGAGAAATAAGCTCCGCGGTCTGCTGGCCGGAGAATTTCTGGGCTGCCTTTTTGCCGTTTTCCAAACCGCGCAGATACCGGAGAACGGTGGCGGCGGACAGTTGACGGGGCGAGATGGCGGTGTCTACGCCAAGCTGAGGCAACATTTTGATAAAGGAGAGACGGTCGATCTTGGTGATGGTGCGCTCCACGCCGCAAGAATCGGCAAACATGGAAACGATGATGTTTTCCTCGTCGTTGCCCGTCAAGGCGATGCAGGCGTCCATATCGGCGATGCCCTCATCCTCCAGGATCTCACTGTCGGTGCAGTCGGCACAGATGATGTGAGCGGCGGGCAGCTGCTCGGCCAGATATTGAGCGCGGGCTTCGCGAATTTCTACGATGTGAGTGCGGATCTTCAGCTTTGCAAGGCTTTGTGCCAGATAGAAGGCGATACGTCCG
The DNA here is from genome assembly GCA_045613985.1 of Eubacteriales bacterium. Taxonomy (GTDB): domain Bacteria; phylum Bacillota; class Clostridia; order Oscillospirales; family CAG-272; genus SIG644. Next base: position 5,918 of record JAZLCA010000032.1, read on the forward strand.
CCGCCGAGCAGCATGACGTTCTTGATGGGCTTGCCCATCAGTCCCAGCTTGCCGAAAAAGGCGGAAAGGTCGGTGTGTGAGGCGGTGATGCTGATGCTGTCTCCCACCATAATGGTGAAATCGCCCGAGGGGATCAACACCTGGTCGCCGCGGCGGATGGCGCAGACCAGGACTCGCACGCCAAACAGAGAGGACAGCGTGTACAGCTGACGACCTGCCAAGGGGTGGCCGTCGGAAATATAAATCTCAGCCATATCCACGCGGCCGTTGGCAAAGGCATCCAGCTTCAGGGCGGCGGGGAAGCGGATCAGACGGGTGATCTCGCGGGCAGTGTCATATTCGGGATTGACTACAACGTCAATGCCCAGGTGATTGCGCAAAAAGTTGTTTTCGCGGGAATATTCGGGGTCGCGGACGCGGGCAATGGTGTGAGTTGCCCCCAGGCTTTTAGCCATCATGCAGCAGACCATGTTGAGCTCGTCCGTGTTTGCGACGGCGATGAACAGATCGGCGCTCTGCACGCCCGCTTCGACCTGTACGGCGTGGCTGGCACCGTTGCCGACCACACCCTGAACGTCGTACTGATTGACGACTCTGTTGATCAGAGCGGGGTTTTTATCAATGACGGTCACGTTGTGGCCTTCGCCTGAGATATATTGGATGAGAGTGTCGCCGACGGTTCCGTCGCCTACGATTACGATGTTCATAAGGGCTCCTTTTCTTGAGAAAAGATAGGGTATAAATATATCATACTACTTTTGGAGAAAAAATGCAAGGGATTTGGGGATTTTTTATCAACGGGGAGAGGGGCCGAATTTAATGCGGCTTCCCCTTCGCTATTTATGAAAAAGGAAGACCTCACGGGTGAGGTCTTCCCTGATAAAAAGTCAACGATAAAAATCTTCCACTGCTCGGAAAAAGGCGTCAATATTTTCCCATTTGGCGTGAGGCGGAACGTCGCATCCCGAGGAGATCACAAAATTCCGATGTACCGAGCAACGCTCCAACAGCTCGCGGGTCGCACGGTAAACCTCGTCGGGCGTACCTTCCGTCAGGTGCGCGACGGGATCAATATTACCCATGACAACAACGTCGTCGGGCATCTTTTCCAACATCATCTTCATATCCACTGCGTTGCCGAAATGATAGGCCATGGCACCGCAAGAGACGATCGAATCGACCAGTCTCGGCACCGCACCGCCGCAGTTGTGATATACAACGATAAATTCGTCGTCCTGCACCGCCTCGACCAGACGCTTCATGTAAGGCGCGGCAAATTCCTCCATCAGGGCGGGAGACAACAAGCCTGCCAAGGGCTCGGCAACCACCACGCCGCCTGCTCCCGTCTCTTTGTATGCGAGAGCGTACTGAATGAGAAATTCCGTGGTTTTGTTCAGAACGGTGTGTACCATATCGGGCTCGTCATAGCACAGCATCATGATCTCAGTCACGTCCAAAAGACGTCCCGCCAGCGAAAAGGGACCGATGGTACCGGCCAATACGGGACGGTCGGTGATCCATTCACAAGCATTGCGGATGGCTTCCACGTACAGCCCGGTGCGAGCGGTACGGACGTCGGGAACGATCAGATCGTTTGCCTGCTGCTCCGTCTCGACGATATGCCCCGTGACGGCCGGGACCTCGTGATCGGTCACCGTTACCGAGGCGCCGAAGGCTTCGGCCTCTACGGAAAGATCCATCATGCTGACGGATGCGGCGCTGTCAATACGGTCGGCGATGAGCTTCATGCCCTTGGCCTGCATGGCAGGGGAGGAGATCAGCTCACGGACGGTGGTATTCATTAACTGAATGGAAGGAAACGACAAAATGGGAAGGGCGCGCTTGGTTGCCGCCTCGCGTAAATCGCTGATCCATTGTTTCATATTCATCATTACATATCTTCCTTGAAAATAGTAGTGCGCGTCGCGCCGGCTACAGTATACATGATTTTATTTCGTTTGTAAAGCGGTTTGGAAAATATATTTTGGAAATTTCGGATATAAAAGGACGGCGGCAAAGCTTGCCGCCGCCCGAAGAGAGCAAAAAATCAATGGGATCTGTTCTTTTTGGGAATGAGGGCAAGGACGACCAGAACAATGCTCAGGATCACCAACAATGCGATGATCCAGGGCAGAACGCCGGATGAATTCGCCTCATCCGTCGTGCCGTTCTCCCCGACGGCACCGCCATTGTTGTTGGGTGTCTGACGAGATTCGCCGGGGGCGTTGTTCGTCATTTTGCCGTCGAAAGGGGCGATGCGCGTTGTTACGTCCGCGTCGTTGGGTCCTCCCGGCATGGCACCGTCTGCGAATGCTGGATGCTCACCGAACATACAGACGACCGCCAAGGCGGCGTCGTCCGGATGGACCGACCGGGCATCTGTACCGGAGGTCGGCAAAGCGGCAGACCATGCAAAAATCGCGCAGGCGGCCAGCAGTGCGAGCAAAAGAACCCCTATGATCCCTCGCCCTTTGGGAAATCGCTTCATAGGATGTCTTTCCTTTCCCGAAATGTGCCGTCGGTGCTTGCGCACGGCGACCGGCAAACGCCACCGTGCGCTCTTTCGACGGGCGCTCGGTTGCGTTGGTCTTATTGTGCTCGCTTTCTGCCGCCGCATACGCATACAAAGGAAAGAAAAATTTGGAAAAACGGCAAAAAAGCTTGAAAAAACCTTGATTTATTGTAAAAAACCGCTTGACAAGGCAAACTTGTTGTGATATAATGTCACTACCTCTGCGCAGCAGGTTTTTTTGTTGTGCCCTGCGCCATCCGTAAGGAAGGGCCGCATACTCTGCCGGAGGGAGGTACACATATTCCGCCTGCAAGGGTGGAGTAAATCAAGATTACAGGAGGTGCCGATAAACATGGCGAATGACGTAAGAGTCAAGGTCACTCTGGTATGCACTGAGTGCAAGCAGAGAAATTATGACACAAAGAAAAACAAAAAGAACGACCCGGACAGAATCGAGTTGAAAAAGTACTGCCGTTTCTGTCGCAAGCACACGGCTCATAAAGAGTCCAAGTAATCAGGGGAGGTAAATTCATGGAAGAGATGAACAAAAAGGCTCCCGCTGCTGAAAAGCAGACCAAAGCAACCAAGCCCGCAAAGAGCGAAAAGAAGCCTCTGGGTGAGCGCATCGGTCACTTTTTCCGCAGTTATAAGAGCGAGATCAAAAAGATCGTTTGGTGTCCCTGGAAGCAGGTTCGCAAAAACTCCCTTGTTGTTCTTGCCGTGGTAGTTGCTTGTGCCGCAGTTATCTGCGCACTGGACCTCGCTTTCTCCGAAGTGCTCCGCACTCTGGCAGACCTGATCTGAGGCAACGCCCGCTATGAGCGATATCAATCAAATGAACGTAGGCCCTCGTTGGTATGTGGCGCACACCTATTCGGGCTACGAAAACAAAGTCAAGGACAGCCTTGAAAAAATCGTCGAGAACCGTGCCCTGGGACATCTGATTTTTGATATCCGTATTCCCGTGGAAAAGGTAATCGAGAAAAACGGCGACGTGGAAAAGGAAGTCGAGTACAAGATTTTCCCCAGCTATGTCTACATTAAGATGTGTATGACGGATGAGAGCTGGCACGCAGTCCGTAACATTACCGGTGTGACCGGCTTCGTCGGCCCCGGATCCCGCCCGACTCCCCTGACGGAGGCAGAGGTTGCCGCGCTGTGCTTCGAAGAAGCAGTGCGCGTGACGCTGTCTTACGAGGATGGTGATACGGTCGAGATCATCAGTGGCGTATTCGAAGGTCACAGCGGCATCGTTCAGAGCATTTCTGACGATATGAAGACGGTTACCGTGCTTGTTAAGCGCGGCCGCCGCGACATGCCCGTCGAGCTGGAAGCATCCGCGCTTCGTCTGGCAGCAAAGAAGGCATAAGATATCTTATGCGCACTGCGTTTACGCATTTGCCGCGTAAAGCAGGTGGGAGGGGGAAAAATTTTGAAGTCCCCCGGAATGACCACATTTGGAGGTGTATTGAATTATGGCAAAGAAAATTTTGGGTTATATCAAATTGCAGCTTCCCGCAGGCAAGGCGACTCCCCAGCCGCCCGTTGGTCCTGCACTCGGTGCTTACGGTGTAGCAATTCCCGTATTTACCAAGGCGTTCAACGAGAAGACCAAGAACGACATCGGTCTGATCATTCCCGTTGTTATCACGGTTTACGCTGACCGTTCCTTCACGTTTATTACCAAGACTCCCCCCGCTCCCGTCCTGATCAAGAAGGCTTGCGGCATCGAGACCGCTTCCGATAAGCCCAACAAGACCAAGGTTGCAAAGATCACCAAGGAGCAGGTGAGAAAGATCGCTGAGACCAAGATGCCCGACCTCAATGCGGCTAACATCGAGTCTGCGATGAGCATGATCGCCGGTACTGCCCGCTCCATGGGCGTAGTCGTCGAAGATTGAGGAGGAACTGACAAATGGCTAAATTTGGTAAGAAATATTCCGACAGCGTAAAGCTGGTTGAAAAGAACAGACTCTACGATCCCGCAGAGGCTGTGGCTCTGGCTTGCCAGACCTCGAAGGCAAAGTTCGATGAGACCATCGAGCTGCACATCCGTCTGGGCGTTGACTCCCGTCACGCTGACCAGCAGGTCCGTGGTGCAGTTGTTCTGCCCAACGGTACCGGTAAGACCGTTCGCACCCTGGTATTCTGCAAGGGCGAGAACGAGCAGCTGGCAAAGGACGCAGGCGCTGACTACGTTGGTGGCGCTGACTATGCCGAGAAGATCGTTAAGGAAAACTGGTTCGACTTCGACGTCGTTATCGCTTCCCCCGACATGATGGGTGTCATCGGTCGTCTGGGTAAGGTTCTGGGTCCCAAGGGCCTGATGCCTTCTCCCAAGGCTGGTACCGTTACTCCCGACGTTGCTCGTGCAGTTACCGAGGCTAAGGCCGGTAAGATCGAGTACCGTCTGGACAAGACCAACATCATTCACTGCCCCATCGGTAAGGCATCCTTCGGTGCTGAGAAGCTGATGGAGAACATGAACACGCTGGTTGGCGCCGTTATCAAGGCGAAGCCCGCAACCGCTAAGGGTCAGTACATCAAGAGCTGCGTTATCGCATCTACGATGGGCCCCGGCATCAAGATCAACCAGGGTAAGCTGAGCTGATCTGACCACCTGTAATCAAAAGGCTGCCACTTGTGGCAGCCTTTTTGCTTTTGCTCTCTTGACAAAGATGCGGGAGTGTGGTAAAATAGGCGAGTACAAGTTTATGTGGAGCTTGTGCCAAGTCTTACAATGGAATATGTAATCATGGAGGGTTATCGAAGTGGTCATAACGAGGCGGTCTTGAAAACCGTTTGGGGGTAACCCCACGTGGGTTCGAATCCCACACCCTCCGCCAAAAAAGGAAGAGAGCACCAGTGGTGCTCTCTTCCTTTTTTGCTGATGCTCAGTGGGTGAGAGCCCCCCGAAAGAATATCGTCCGCGCTTTGCGCGGCGAGGGCGTTCAGCCCGCGAGATATTCTTTTTGCGCTCGCGCTTGTCGCGAGGGCGGGGTTCGAATCCCTCTTGACACACCCGTTGGATTATTCAACGCCAAAGCTCATAACCTCAATGGCGATTTTCGCTCCGAGCCGAAATGCGTACACGAATATTTCGCGCTCATTGATATCGGTCAATTCGGCGTAACAATCGTCAAACCTTTCAAGAATCTCCTTTTGATTGTCTGTAAGTGTTGCTAACAGGCTGTCATGGTGTGTCGCGATGTATCCAATCAATTCTTTGGCTTGTTTCGACGAATGGTGCTTGTTGTCGGAACAAATATTCTCATACCACAATTCTTCCAATATACTTTTCATAGCTCATTCTCCTTTTTGTTAAGTTTCCCTTTCATAATATCACAATATGAGATAAATGTCAATATCTCGAAATGTGATGTGATATAATTTCTATACAAAACATGGGAGAATAGGTATGCGCATCAAAGATTTAAGAGAAGACCACAATCTGACGCAAAAAGAGATTGCAGAGTATTTGCACGTCAAACAGAACACGTATTGCCAATATGAGAATGAACAGCGACAGTTACCAATATCTTGCCTGATTGCATTGGCGAAGTTTTATAAAACGTCCACCGATTACATTCTTGGATTGACGGATCAAAGAACACCTTACACATAATACCTACTATAAGAACTCCCCGCGTTCCTGTATGGAACGCGGGGACTTCTATTTGTCCGGCTTTTCTGATGTATTGGTTGAATTTCCGATTACTCAATCGGATACTTCTCCCAAATCTCCTTGATGACCGCCTCGTCGTCGAAGCCATTCTTGTGATTTTTAGAATTGTAGGCGTAATACTGCCACAGAAGCACGTTGTTATTCTCGTCGTAGATGCGGGCAACGCGCTGGCCGGGCATGGCAAAGAATCCGTCGCCCTCGGCCTCGTTCATCACCCATTCGTAGGCGTATTCCAAAAATTCAGCGCGGTACCAGGCGGGCTGATTGGCGTACCAGGTGATCTCGTCCATGCCCCAGGTGCGCATATCGTTTGGCTTGGGGATGTGCAGCGAGGCATCGTCGTCGCCGTAGTTATCCAGCTCAACCAGATAGGGAAGGGACTCACATTCCCAACCGCTGTAGGTCATGCCACCTTTGCTTTTGCCGTAGATGGAGTCACTGTGGCCTGCTTTGAAAGTCGCCAACTGGGGATCATCCTCGGTGGGGAAGTGAGCATCCTGCGAGCCGTCCGCCATGGGACGCGAGGGGTACATGTGGAAATCAAACAGCAAATTGCCGTCCGAGCCAACGATGCCGTGGGTGTGCGCGTTGATGAACACAAAGCCGCGGCGGGCGTTGTCGTAGGCGTAGTCGCGGATCATGGAAAGCAACAAGGTCCAGTTTTCCCAGTTTTTATCGTCGCGGCCGATCAGGTGAATCTGGCCCATGTGCAGCGCTTCGTAGCCCAGCTGGATGTAGCGGCAGGCGCGGTAATACATAAACAGCATGGTCTCCATGCGGGTGATGTCGGGAACGGAGGTGCCGGGGCCCCACTGATCCTTAAAGCTGCCGTCGGGGAAGCGCATGGCCTCAAATGAGAAGGTGCGCTCCTGGACCGGCATATCAAAGGCTTCAAACACCCATGCGGGAATGGGGATTTCGCTCACTGCGGTGGAAATGCACTCGAACACGCAGGCCTCAAACACGACCTCGGGATCTTTTTGATGGAGGTAGGTGATAAACGCCTTTTGTCCGGCGTGGGTGTCGTAGTCGGCAAGCGAGGGGCTCCAACAGGTCGCAAAGCGGCAAATGTATTTGGCTCCCGTGTTCAGAATAAACTTGCGGACGTGGGGGCTGTTGGTCATGGTGGGAACGAACGAATTTTCCAGCGAGATGGTCACGGCACGGGACAGATAATTGCACAGCACCTCATGGCTGATACTGCCGTCAAATGCAAAAGACATGGACGCTTCCTCCTTGGGCGGGGTGGGGATGTCAGGCGTATCCTCGCCCGGATGGTCTTCGGGCGGCTGCTCTTGGGGCTTGTCGTCCTCCACGTGAGTGTCGTCCTCCGCGGGAGTGTCGTCCTCGATGGGGGTGTCGGCTGGCGGCGCGGGATTCGGGGTGGCACAGCCGGACAGGACCGAAAGCATCAAGGCAAGGCCTAAAAGCAAGGACAAAATTCGTTTTTTCATAGCGGCTCTCCTTTTGAGAAGGGTTGTTTTTTGATCTGCTTTAAGCATACCATGTTTTTGTTGGACAGTCAAGAGAAAAGCGCGAGATCGCGGTTCGTTTATTTGCCGAAAACTTCTGTGAAAAATAACCAAATTCAACAAATGGATATGTGATTTTTTAAAAAATTAGTTGACATTGTTTAAAAATATGATATAATATATAGGTAATTCACTATAGCAACGGCGCAGTCAAAAGAGGTCCCCGGAAAGATCCCCGCTTGGCTGTGTTTTTTTGCGAGATGAGAAAAATATTACAAAAAAAGAGGTAGAAAAATGAAAAAAGCACCTTTGCTTGATGCCAACGGCAAGCGCAAGTTTGGTATGCGCGACTGCCTGGCATACGCGGCCGGTGACCTTGGCTGTAACATGAGCTTCGCGCTCAAGGGTACAATGGCACTGTTCTGGACACAGGTTATGGGCATGAGTGCCTGGTATTCCTTGCTTCTGGTTATTGTTCAGATTTGGGATGCCATTAATGACCCGTTGATCGGTTCTATGATCGACGCGGACAAGCGCAAGTACAAAAGAAACAAATTCCTGCAGTACATCTGGTTCGGTTCAATTGGCTTGATCGTTGGCGGCGCTTGCTGCTTCCTGCCCTTCCCGCAAGCTCCCGTTTGGGCTAAGTTCATTATTTTCATTGCCGGTTACGTTGTCTGGGACGCCTTCTACACGGTAGCCAACGTCCCTTACGGCTCTCTGCTCAGCCTGATTTCCAAGGAGCCCGCTGACCGTGCTTCTCTGTCTGCATGGCGCTCCATCGGCAGCCTTGCCGGCAACATGGTTCCCATGGTCGTTTTGAAGTTCATCATCTACAATGACGATAACACCCTCAACGGCAATATGGTTTTCCTGTCCGCTTTCATTATGGGTATTTTGGGCTTCCTTTGCTTCCAGTTCATGATCAAAAACACTACCATCCGCGAGGAAACGGAAGTAAAGTGCAACGAGGATCCGCCCAAATTCAATGTTTTCAAGGCTATGGGCAACTTCTTGAAGAACCGTCCCGCTGTGGGCGCAACTCTTGCGGCTATGGGTATGTTTATCGGTATGCAGGGTGCTACCACCGCCGTGGACGTTACCTTCCAGGTCTACTTCAAGAATCCCGAGATTTCCGGTCTGATTTCTGCGTTTGCCATGATCCCTATCGTCGTCTTTACGCCTTTGGCTCGTAAAATGGTTGTCAAGTACGGCAAAAAGGAATTGTCCATGGTGGGCGCCGTCTGCTACATTGTGGGCGCAGTGCTGTTGTTTGCTGCTCCTTTGGGCATTCTCCCCGTAGCAGAAGACAATACCGGTCTCGATCTGATCATTTATATCGTGGCTCAGCTGATCTGCTCTCTGGGCTTGGGCATCTACTCCACGGTGTCCTGGGCTATGATGGGCGATGCCATCGACTACAACGAGTGGAAGACGGGCAACCGCGAGGAGGGAACCGTCTACGCACTGCACTCCTTCTTCCGCAAGCTGGCACAGGGTATCGGTCCTGCCGTTGCCGTTGCTATCATGGGCACGATGGGCTATGTCAATAACGCTGTTGACCCCGATACGGGCGCTGAATTTATCGACATCAACCTGATCTCTTGGGCCGACAGACTCCAGATCCGCTCTCTGGTTGCTGTTCTGTACTTGGTTGCCGGCATCTTTATCTTTGTCGGTTTGGGCCTGGTCTATAACCTTGACAAGAAGACGCTTGCCAAGATGAACGAGGAGCTGGAAACCAAGAGAGCAGAAGAGTCCGTAAGCGAAGAAGCATAATTTCTGATATTTCATCGGCGTCCGGCGTTTTAAGGCGTCGGGCGCCGTTTCAAGCCCCCGTATTTTCAAAGGAGATAAAACATGAGAAATATTATCAACCTCAATCAAGATTGGCTGTTCGTCAAGGATACGACGGACATTGCCCTGCGCGAAGGCGAGCGCATCCAGCTGCCTCATTCCTGGAACGCCATCGACGGTCAGGACGGCGGCAACGACTATTTCCGCGGCTCTTGCCTGTACGTCAAAACACTGAACAAGGCAGATCTTCCTGCCGCAGACCTGTATTATCTGGAATTCCGCGGCACCAACTCGTCGGCAGACGTGTACGTGGGCGGCAACAAGCTGGCCCATCACGACGGCGGCTATTCCACCTGGCGCGTCAACATCACCGACTACCTTGCGGACAAGACCGACATCGCGGTCATCGTGGATAACGCCCCCAATGATACGGTGTATCCTCAAATGGCCGACTTTACCTTCTATGGCGGTATCTACCGCAACGTCAATCTGATCGCGGTTAGCCATTCGCACTTCGAGCTGGATCACTACGGTACTCCCGGCCTGAAGATCACCCCCACGATCGACGGCACGACGGCGCACGTTGAGGTCGAGACCTGGGTGTGCGAAAAGAAGGAGGGCCAGATCCTGCGCTATACGCTGTATGACGCAGAGGAAAAGGCCATCGCAACGGTGGATTCGACCGATACCAAGGTTGTACTGGATATTGAGAACGTTCACCTGTGGAACGGTCGCAAGGATCCTTATTTGTATTGCTGTGAGGTCGAGCTGGTCGAGGGTGAGGATGTCATCGACAACGTCTGCAATCGCTTCGGCTGCCGTACCTTCAAGATCGATCCCGACAACGGATTTATCCTCAACGGTGAGGAATATCCCCTGCGCGGCGTTTCCCGCCACCAGGACCGCTGGGGCGTGGGCAACGCACTGCTCCCCGACCATCATGAAGAGGACATCGACATGATCATGGAGGTGGGTGCGACCACCATCCGTCTGGCACACTATCAGCACGATCAGTATTTCTACGATTTGTGCGACGAAAAGGGTCTTGTCATTTGGGCAGAGATTCCCTACATCTCCAAGCATATGCCGAGCGGCCGTGAGAATACCATCTCGCAGATGAAGGAGCTGATCGTTCAAAACTACAATCACCCCTGTATCGTTGTCTGGGGTCTGTCCAACGAGATCGGCATCGGCGGCGGCGCAGAGGATATGATGGAAAACCATCGCATCCTCAACGATATGGTTCACGACATGGATAAGACGAGACTGACGACCATTGCGGCCGTTTCCATGTGCAAGATGGACGATCCTTATCTGCAGATTCCCGACGTCGTTTCCTACAACCACTATTTCGGCTGGTACGGCGGTGACACCACCATGAACGGCCCTTGGTTCGATAAGTTCCACGCGATGCACCCGACCATTCCGATCGGCTGCTCCGAGTACGGCTGCGAGGCACTCAACTGGCACTCCTCCCATCCCAAGCAGGGCGACTACACCGAGGAATATCAGGCGTACTACCATGAAGAGCTGATCAAGCAGCTGTTCACCCGTAAGTATATGTGGGCAACTCACGTCTGGAATATGTTCGACTTTGGCGCGGATGCCCGTGCCGAGGGCGGCGAGAACGGACAGAACCACAAGGGTCTTGTCACCATGGACCGCAAGTACAAGAAGGACGCCTTCTATGCTTACAAGGCATGGCTGGTATCCCCCGAGGTCGATCCCTTCGTCCACCTGTGCGGCAAGAGATACGTCGATCGCGTTGAGGACGTGACCAAGGTTACCGTATACTCCAACCTGCCCGAAGTCGAGCTGTTTGTGAACGGCGAGAGCATCGGCAAGAAGACGGCCGAGGATCATTTCTTCTACTTTGACGTCAAGAACGTTGGCGAGAGCACCATTGTGGCCAAGGCGGGAGATCTTTCCGACGAGGGCCATATCCGCAAGGTCGATCAGATGAATATGGATTACGTTCTGCGTGAGGTCGGTGCCGTCCTGAACTGGTTCGACGTCGTTGAGATCGAGGGCAGATTCTCCCTGAACGACAAGATCGCAGATATCGTAGCCGTTCCGCGCGGAAAGCTTTGGCTCCTGCGCATGGGCTTGAACCTGAAAAAGAAGATGGATGCAAGCAAGAAGGGCGAGAAAAAGGCGGGCGGCTTTGAAGTGAACTTCAAGGACGCGGCCGGCAGCGGCCTGATGGATATGATGGGCGGCTTTACCGTTCTCCGTCTTTCCTCTATGATGGGCATGATGAACATCTCCTTTACCAAGGAAGAGTTGCTCAAGTTCAATAAGCAGCTGAATCGCATCAAAAAGCCCAAGAATAAGAAATAAATCGAAATGAAAAGGAGCCGCCTGTGATATGCAGTCCCGAAGTGTCTGGCTTTTGGGGAGTATATCCGCAGGCGGTTCCTCTTTTCTAAGGTTTAAAACAATTTGTGAACTCTTTGATAAAAAAATTTGCGACGCCTTTACAAAATTCAAAAAAGTGGTAAAATAGTCTATGATGTAGACCTGATGACTGCCGGGCTGTGCCCGACATGGGATTGACTTTGATATAAGAGGTGAAGCAAATGAACGTTATCAATCTTGCCGGTGTGCGACTCGCGGCGGGATATTTCAATAGTGTATACGCCTTTCCGCGCCGCCGCACGACTACCTTGACTTGTTGCGGGGGCTGGGAATTGCTCTGCTTTGACACCGAGGCAACGGTGTTTGTTGCGCAGGAGGAGTATAAGATTCCGGCGGGAGGTGTGCTTTGTCTGCGGCCGGACGAGGAATGGCGCGTGACGCTGCCTTGCCGTTGGTATTACGTCCGCATGGATCATCTGCCGGATGCCATGGGAGAGCTGGTGCAAACGTTTGGACGCCTGCCTGCGGTGAGCAATGTCGATTGTGTGCGGGAATGTATGATAGAAATTTCGCTTGCACAACGCGAAGGAGACGTTCTGCAATGCACCGCCAAGCTTTTGTCGCTTTTGTCGCTGTTGCAAAAGGAAAATGAGATAGAGGTTCGTATGTCTGAGGCGCACCGCTCTAAGACAAAAGAGGCCATTCGCGCCGGACTGGACTATATTCGAGAGCATTATCGCGAGAAATGCACGCTGAAGGAAATTGCCGCTCATGCCGGTCGCTCGCCCATCTATTTCCACGACGTTTTCAGCGAGATCATGGGCCTTACGCCCTATGAATACATTGCTCAGCTTCGTTTGGAGGAGGCCAAGCGTCTGCTTTTGATGACGGATCAGGATCCGGCCGACATCGCAGAGAACATCGGCTTTTGCTCGCAGTCTTATTTTAACTTCGTTTTCAAAAAGGCGGTGGGCACGACGCCGCTTAACTTCCGACGCGCCGCTTCGGGAGAATACATCGAGGTCGAGCAAAAAACAAATGAGTAAAGAGAAAAACCCGACTGATATCATCAGTCGGGTTTTTCGTTCATCTTACGCCAAGATCAACGGCCGGTCTTATTGCGGAAGCAATCGCTGCAATAAACGGGACGATCGTCGTGGGGCTCGAAAGGAACCTTGCAGGGGTTGCCGCACTCGGAGCAAACGGCGTCAAACATCTGACGTGCGCCGCCCTCACCGCGCTCAGCCTTACGGTTGGCACGGCAAGCCTTACATCTCTGAGGCTCGTTGGTGAAACCCTTCTCTGCGTAAAATTCCTGCTCGCCGGCAGTAAAGGTGAATTCTTGTCCGCAATCTTTGCAGACCAATGTTTTGTCGCTGTACATCGTTAACCCTCTTTTTCTCTTTGGCACATTTCCTGTGCAAGTAATTTATTGTAACACGCAACGGAGGCTTTGTCAATAACTTTTTCACAAAAACAATAAAAAATTTCACAATTTCGAAAAACTTCTGTGAAAAATATCATAAAATGTTGAAAAGGCGGCAATAGAAGCCGCCCGCTATACACTTTGCAGCATCAGAGCCAAGAGAAGACGGTGGGCATCATCCAATCTTTTGGCAATGTCGGCAAGACCCTCCGACAGGGCGCGTTCGGTCAGAGAACGCTCTGCGTGCAAAACGCCGATGGCGTGAGCGGCGCGGACTTTGTTCTGTTCTGCATAAAATCGGTAGGTATCGGGCGTTGGAGGTTGCTTGCCCCGTACGAAATGCGGCAGCGTGTTGGTGCTTTCCAAAAGCAAATGCCCCATGCGGCACAGCCCCTCCAATTCCTCCTTGCGCTGTGAGAGGCAAGCGGGCGAGCGCTGGGCGATCAGGGCAGCGGCAAAGATGGAGCCGGTGACACTGTGCAAGGCCTCGCCCAAATTGCCCATATCGGCGCGGGACAAGGGCGGTATAAATGCGCGGAACAGCTCGGCGTGAAGGTCTGCCAGGGTGGAGGAGGCGCGGCGGTGGCATTCCGACAATTCGGACAGGGCATCGGGACGAGTGCGCTCGGCGGTGGCGGAAAGAAGCGTAAGACAGGTACTGCATTCCTTGCCAAGCAGTAACAGAGGTTGAATGTTCATTTCGTACTCCTTGTGGTGTGATGCTCTATTCTATGCAAGAGAAGGACGGCGCGTGCTTGTCCAATGTGCCAAAATCTTTGGATAGATTGCTAAAATCCAATATGCCGCATTGAAATCCGAACGGAAATGTGATATAAAAAGGTGAAACAACCGGGCTTTGTGCCGGAAAGGAGCATTATTATGCGAGAATATGACCGCAGACAAGAGCGCACGGGCGTGCAGGAAAGCCGCGATTGGGCGCCGGAATACGACGTGCAATCCGATTTTGTCATGGTGTACGGATTTCACGACCTGGAGAACCGAATCGCGCATTGGAAAGAGCACGGCTACGTCGTTCACTTGATGACGGGTGTTTCCTGGGGACATTACAAGGATTATCTGTACGGCGAATTTGACGGCCGCGACCACCACGACGAGGGGCAGGTACGGGGTGACGGTGTGGAGATCAACCACGGAAAAGACGTCCCCTACATGGTGCCTTCCATTTCTTATGCGCATTATCTGGCCGTTAATCTCAAAAAGGCCGTGGATGCCGGTATCGACGCCATTCACCTGGAAGAGCCCGAGTTTTGGGTGGCCGCCGGCTATTCCGAGGCATTCAAGAGAGAATGGCAGATCTATTACAAGGAGCCCTGGCAAGCCCCCGACTCGAGCGCCGAGGCTCAGTACCGCGCGTCTAAGCTGAAAAGATATTTGTATACCCGCACGTTGGACCACCTGTGTGCCGAGCTGAAGGAATATGCGCTGGTCCATTACGGACGCTTGCTCCGTTTCTACGTTCCCACTCACTCGCTGGTCAACTACAGCCAGTGGAGAATCGTTTCTCCCGAGTCCGCTTTGGTGGATTTGCCCACCATCGACGGTTATATTGCACAAATCTGGACGGGAACCTCCCGCACGGCCAACCGCTACCGCGGAGAGGTGCGCGAGCGCACCTTTGACACCGCCTTTTTTGAGTACGGCATCATGCAAGAGCTGGTACGCGGCTCGGGACGTCGAATGTGGTATCTGCACGATCCCATCGAGGACGATCCCAACCATACCTGGAAAGATTATCGATACAACTACTACCGCACGCTGGTGGCTTCGCTGTTCCAACCTGAGATCGCCTCGTACGAGGTCGCGCCCTGGCCGGCCCGCGTGATGACGGGTAAGCACAAGAGTGAGGACGGATCGCGCGACGAGGGCATCCCGCCCGAATACAAGACCAATCTTCTGACCGTAATGCACACGTTGCGCGACATGGAGGGACAGAAGTGCCAATGGGTGACCGATACCCGGCAGATCGGCGTATTGCTGGCCGACTCTGCGATGTATCAAAGAGCCTACCCCGAAGGCGTTCCTTATCGCCTGGAGGCTTCGACGGTGCGCTGGAATCCTTTCTACGGTCTGACGCTGCCCTTGTTCAAGAGCGGTGCTTGTGTGCGCCCCGTTCAGTTGGATAACGTTCGCCGTTATGCGGGATATCTCAACGATTACCGCGTGCTGGTGCTGTCTTACGAATACATGAAGCCGGACGGCCCCGATTTGCACAATGCCATTGCCCGCTGGGTGCATGAGGGCGGTGCGCTCATGGTGGTAGGCGACGGAAGCGACGCCTTCCACAGCGTGCGGGAATGGTGGAATCAATCGGGCGCGAACTATCACGATCCCGCCCAGCATCTGTTCGAAGCACTGGGTCTGGGCCGCGATCCTGCCG
The DNA here is from genome assembly GCA_045613985.1 of Eubacteriales bacterium. GTDB lineage: Bacteria > Bacillota > Clostridia > Oscillospirales > CAG-272 > SIG644. The sequence continues at coordinate 21,566 of JAZLCA010000032.1, forward strand.
AGGGTACGTATGCCGTCGGTAAGGGACAAGTGGGTGTGTGCCGATTGCATCCCATGAATATTGCCGAAAGCGGTGAGCTGTGCGATCGATACATGGCGCAAATGCATGCTCTGCTTGGTGCCGCCAACCTCGATTTCGAGCCCTCCTCCCATTTGCTCATGCGCCGCGGCCCTTACACGGTCTCTGCGGTGATCAACGAAAGCGTGGACACCTCGCCCATGACGGTTGAGGGCTTGTATATGAATCTTTTGGATGATCATCTTGCCATCGTTCGCGATCCCGTGCAATATCCCGACGATGTCGGACTTTGGCTTGCCATCGACCCGAATGCTGCGGAAGCGGACGTTCTGGCGGCCTCGGGACGAGTGGAGAATATCGTTCGCTCGCAAGATCGTCTTTCCTTCCAATTGACGGGACCGTCCGAAATGACGGCTTCGTTGCGGGTGCAGACGCCGCGAAAGCCGGAGAGCATTTTTGTGACTTGCAAGGGTGAGAACGTGGCGTATGAGGCTCGGTACGACGATGAAAGCCGCACGACGCGGATCACGTTTGCGTCGTCGGTGAAGGGCGTTGTGGTTCAGATTCAGTTTTAAGCAACGTTTTCTACGGCCTCACACTGCGCGATTTCATCGCGCGCGCTCGGCGTTCATCTTGATGCCCATTCTTTGCCTTGTCGCAAAGAATGGGCGAAGAAAAGACACCCAGGCGTTCCCCCTGGGAACCCCCTTTCGTCCCGGCGGCCTTTCATGGCCGTCGGGGCTTTTTCTTTCGCAAGCTTCCTCCATCTGCGTGGCATATATCCCACCGCGCAGATGGGTTAGCAGAGCATGAACTTTTGCTTTCTCGTTTCTGTTTGAAATTTGGGTGGTATAGGCTACGTAGAGCAAGGGCAAAAGTTTTTGCTAAAGCAATTTGCGTGACACTCAAGTGAGCGTGGCTTTTTTTAAGCCACGCTCGCAAAAGCTGAATCTGCTCACTTTTGCGTCGTGCTGCGCGCCAAGCGCGCCTGCAAAGACGCACTGCGGGGGTTCTAAGGGGCATTAGGCCCCTTAGTCCGTTTTCTTGGTTCGTTCTTTGTCGGATGACAAAGAATGAACGTCAAGCGTTTTCCGCGAGCGCGCGCAGCTGTGCAAGCGACCGTGGAAGAAGTTGCCACGGTGTTTAGATTACTCCATACAAAAACAAAAAAGGTCTGCATGGATCAACTCCATGCAGACCTTGATATTTTCAAACAAAGCTGTCCGCAAACGCTGTTGCCAGCGCATCGCACCGTTCGTTGTACGGATGCCCCGTGTGTCCGTGTACCCACACAAACTCCACCTTGTGCTTTTCCAACAGCCCCAAAAGAACCTCCCACAAATCCACGTTGAGGGCAGGGGACTTGTCCGCTTTTCTCCATCCTTTGGCGCGCCACGATACCGCCCACCCCTTCGTGATGGCGTCAATGACGTACTTGGAGTCGGAGGTCAGCGTGACCTCGCAAGGCTCGCGAAGCGCCTTCAGCGCAGAAATGACCGCAGTCAGCTCCATGCGGTTGTTGGTCGTCTCTCGCTCACCGCCCGACAGCTCCTTTTCGATAGATCCGTACACTAAAATCGCGCCCCAGCCGCCCCGTCCGGGATTGCCGCGGCAGGCTCCGTCGGTATAAATATCTACGTGCTTCATGCCATCCCCCTCTTACTTTGCGGGTGCATAGGCCTCAAGTGCCTTTTGGTCGCGCGAGGTCAGGTCTACGACGGCCATCGCTTCGTTCGGCTCGTAGATCACGATGGAGCTGTAAGGCGTGCCATCATAATTGACGCTGCCGACGAAATAAAAATCGACCGAAATGCTGATGATGTCTTCAATGCCCTCGGGAATGTTATCGAATACCAGGCGGCGGTAATTATACATAGCGGTGGAATCGCGGACGACCTCGCCCGTCGCGTGGATGCGAATGATCTCGCGGTCAGCGGTGGTCTTGTTGGTGGGGTCGGGATCGACGGCGATGGCCAGCGTTACGTCCACAACCTCATCCTCGCGGGTGGGAGCGTTCTCACCTTGCAGCGAGAAATCCTCGGCGATGTGCTGTAGCGTACTGTTGTTGTAACGGATCAGAAGCTGTACTTGGTTTGCCTCGGGAATGAACACCGTTTGGCTTACCCAGAAATAGCCCGCCGTCGGGCTTTCCATATCGACGGGGTCATACTTTTGAGTGTACAAAAGCAGCTCGTCGCCTTTCTCGGCGTAGGCCTCGTACAGACTATCGGTAACGATCAAGGTTTTTATGTCGCGGGGAATTCGTCCCGAGAAAAAAACGCGCCAGAACAACAGGGCAATTACACCTGCGATAAGACCGCGCAGTGCGTATTTGACACACTTCTTGGCAATCAAGCGGCCTTGGCTCATGCCTGTTTCCGTATATTCTTCATATTCCTTCTCGTAATCCATGATAACTCCTTTTTATCGTGAAAATCAGCAGTTTTTGAGGCGATCGAGGGCGTTTTGCAGAATGATCTGGGCCGACAGGGTATCGATGACCTGTTTGCGCTTTTGCCCGCGTGTGTTGGTTTCATTGAGAAAACGGGAGGCGGCCATGGTGGTCATGCGCTCGTCCAAAAGCAGGATGGGCAGATGCGGCACCTGCTCGTCCAGCATAGCGGCAAACATTCGGGCATGCTCTGCGCGCTCGCCCTGCGAGCCGTTCATATTTACGGGCAGACCGACGACGATGCCGACGACGCTGTGCTCACGCGCGGCCTCGGCTACCGCCAAAGCGGTCTTGGTCATACTGCCCGGGCGGATGGTCGAAAGGCCCGACGCGAGAAAACGGGCGGCGTCGGAGACGGCCAGTCCCGTGCGGACGTCACCAAAGTCCACGCCCAGAAGGCGTCCCGGGATGTCTTTGAGATGTTGTATCTGTTCAATCAGCATGAGTTGTTCCTCTTTTGTATCAGTTGGGCAGCTCTCCCGCCGTCAGACGGATGAGCAACGACAAATTATCGGGCTGAACGCTTGCCTCATGGGCGGCGCGGTTGCGACCGATCTCACCGCATTTGGTGCAACGGTGAATGATAATATAGCCGCGGCGGCGGTCAGGCTCCACCCGAATGGGCTGCATAGGGGCACGGCAGGTGTTGGCGCGGTCGCCGGGAAGGACGTCGACGTGCAGGGACCACAGGCAAAAAGGGCAGTGGTTGCGGGAGGTATACCCCAGGGGCTGTACCTCGCGGCCGCAATGGGTGCAAATAAAGCCGGCATCGTTTTTGGTAAATCGTTTTTGCTCCAGTTCCATGTCTGCCTCCTTTTATGATATCTTCCTTCATTTTATCACATTGCAGGTGTCTTGTCAAGACGTGCCGGGGGGAAGTTTGCGCGGGAGTTTTTTCGCGGGCACTTGACGAAAGGGGAGGTTTGCGGTATAATGTTCGGGAGAACAGGCGAAGGGAGGATGCAGCTATGAAGCTCCGAGGAAATATGGCCCGGGCGGCGGCCATGGACGATCGCTATATGGGATATTTGAACACCACCCGCAAGCTGGGCGTGGCGATGTTGAGCTTTTTGCTCATCTATACCGGCCTTACCTTTTTCCGCACGCCTGTGTATACGTTTTTCTATCTGTACATGGGTGAGAACGCAAGCCGTGTGTTTGGACAGTTGGCTGACATGGTGTTTTACGCCCTGTCCTTTATGTTGCCTGTGGCAATCTACCGTTGGATGACCCCTCGCGCTTTGCGCATTCCCATGCCCCTGTCCCCCAAAATTTCCCGCGACGTATGGCTTGTCATCCCGGCGGGTGTGGCCATCATTTTTTGTATGGCGCAGGCCAACAGCACCCTTCTTGAGTTGCTTGGTGTCACCGGGGCAGGCTCTGCCTATCCGACGCCCGATCCCACACTGCCCCCCGATCAAGCGGTGCTGTTGTATATGGCCGTGGCGGTCGTACCTGCCTTTTGCGAGGAGTTTTTGTTCCGCGGGCTTGCGCTGACGCAGCTGCTCCCTTACGGAAAAACGGCGGCCGTCGTTGGAAGCGCACTTTTGTTTGGCTTGATGCACGCCAACCCGGCACAAATGCTGTATGCCACGGTGGCGGGTCTCGTGCTTGGCCTGGTCGCTGTCGAGAGCGGATCCATCTGGGCAGGTGTGATGATCCACCTGGTCAATAATATGCTGTCGGTGCTGGATGAGGTTTTCTGGAACCGCTTGCAATATCCGGACGGATTTTATTTGCAGCGGCTGATCGAATTGACCGTGGTGGCACTTGGCCTCATCTCACTTGCCGTTTTGATCGGCAAAAGAGATCGGACGGCGCCCAAAGACCGCGTCCCCGGATTGGCGGCCGGTGCGCCCTTGCCTGTCGGAGCAGTGCGCGGATTTTTCACACTGCCCATGACGGCCTTTTGGGTCATCAACGGGGCGGAAATGCTTTTGATTCTGATTCTGGCTTTGATATAAGGCGGTGAGAGCATGACACAGGACGAATTATTTATGTTGGAGGCGTTGGGTGAAGCGCGCCGAGCCAAAGAGCTGGGAGAGGTGCCGGTCGGGGCGGTGGTGGTGCAGGACGGCCGCATTATCGCCCGCGGATATAACCGCCGTGAAACGGACGGTCTGGCGACGGCTCATGCTGAACTTTTGGCCATGGAGGCGGCTTGCCGTACGCTGGGACGCTGGCGGCTGAGCGATTGCACGCTGTACGTAACGCTGGAGCCCTGCCCCATGTGCGCGGGAACGGCGATCAATGCCCGCGTAGGGCGCGTAGTATTTGGTGCCAAGGACGCCAAGGCGGGAGCGATGGGAAGCGTGTTGTCGGTCAACGCCTATCCGCTCAATCATAAAATATCGATCGTGCAGGGAGTTCTGGAACAGGACTGCGCGGCCATTTTGAGTGAGTTTTTCCAAGAAAAGAGAAAAAAATGAATCGAGACGCGAGTATCGCGCCTCGGTTCTTTTTTGTTATCGAATCGGCCGTGCATAATGTGCAGCGCAAGACCGTAGAGAAAATCAGCGGTCTACGACCAAAACAGTATGCGCCCCCAAACAAGAGAGCGCATGAATTTCACATCATTCTTTCCTTGCCACCGTGCATTCCCCTTTGCAAATACAATTTTCTCCCACGTATCCCCGAACCGAAAGACAGGGGTACACCACGCTCTGGCGTCCGATGACTGCCCCCGGATTGAGCACGGTATGGCACCCGATCTCCGAAAGATCCCCAATGAGCGCCCCAAGCTTACGCCGTCCGGTCGGTGTTCGCCGGCCTCCAAGCCAACAAAACACCTCGGAGCGATCGCTTTTGACGTTGGAGGTCACCGCCCCCGCACCCAAATGCGCCCGATAGCCCAAAATGGAATCCCCCACGTAGTTGAAATGCGGCACCTGCACACCGTCGAACAGTATGCAGTTTTTCAATTCGGTCGAGTTTCCCACCGTTGCGCCGTTGCCCACGATGACGTTGCCCCGCACGAACGCCCCCGGGCGCAGTTCGGTGTCGTGCCCGAGGATGCAGGGGCCGCTCAAATGGACCGCGGAGGAGATGCGAGCGGTGCGGGCAACCCACACGTTGCTTTGAAGCCGTTCGTATTCGCCGCCCGGCAAGCGTTTGCCTACGTCGGTGATGACCTTTTCCAATATCGCCAATATATCCCAAGGGCGCACGACGGCACCGAGAAAGGGAGCCAGCAGCGTGTGCTGTGCTGCATCCTTCCATAAGCCGAATAACATTTCCTCCGACATATCAATCTCCCGATTCTTTGATTAAATTGTTTTGCCGTATGACGGCGAGAATATGCTCGGCGGTATCGCGGCAAAGGCCGTCCGTCTCGGCCTCCACCATCAGCCGCACCACGGGCTCGGTACCGCTGGCCCGCAGCAAAACCCTGCCTTTTTCGCCAAGCCGCCGTCCGGCCTCCTCCATGGCGGCCATCACTGCGCGGTGGCCGAGGACGGCACCCTTGTCGTCCGTCCGCAGATTATGTACCGTCTGAGGATACAAGCGCACGTCGCGGGCGAGGCGGGACAGGGGGGATTTTTGCTCCGTCATGATCTCCATCAGTGTTATAGCCGTGACAAGACCGTCGCCTGTCGTGGCATAGGGGCGGAGAATGATATGCCCCGATTGCTCACCGCCTACGTTACAGGCGTTTTGTATCATGGCCTCGTAGACGTATTTATCGCCCACAGCGGTGGTCAGATAGCGCATGCTCGCCTCGCTGAGCGCCCGCCAAAGCCCCATATTGGACATGACCGTCGTGACGACGGTGTCGCCGGTGAGCAGTCCCCGCCGCCGCCATTCGTTTGCCAGAGTAAACAGAATGTGATCGCCCGTCAGCACCCGCCCGGTTTCATCAACGGCAAGGCAACGGTCGGCGTCGCCGTCAAAAGCAAAGCCAACGTCCAGATGATTGCTCTTTACAAAATCGGCAAGAGCCTCGATATGAGTGGATCCCACCCCTTGATTGATGTTCAACCCGTCGGGTGACGTTCCCAGGGTGTACGTCTTAGCTCCCAGCGCGGAAAAGACCGCCTCGGCCATGCGCCAAGCGCTTCCGTTGGCGCAGTCCAAGCCTACCCGCAGCCCCCGATAGGAATGGCGGGCCAGCGAGATCAGATACGCGACGTAGCGGTTGCGGCCGGCGTTGTGGTCGATGATGCACCCGACGTCCTTGGCGGTGGCGCGGGGGAGCAGGCTGTCATGAGGATCGGGGGTGTCCAAAAACGCCTCGATTTGGGAGATCAGATCATCCTCGGCCTTCTCTCCGTTGTGATTGACCAGCTTGATGCCGTTGTCGGAAAAGGGATTGTGGGAGGCGGAGATCATCACCCCGCCTTGCATATCGTCCTGCCTTGTGACAAAAGAAACGCTGGGAGTGGTGGTGACGTGAAGCATATACGCGTCGGCTCCCGAAGCGGCAAGCCCTGCGGCCAGCGCGTATTCCAGCATATAGGACGAGCGGCGGGTGTCCTTACCCAGGGCGATGTGAGGGCGAGGTGCGTCCTTTTTGTAATAGTGACCGAGAAAACGGCCGATACGATACGCGTGCGTGGCCGTGAGCGCACCGCCTGCCTCGCCGCGAAAGCCGTCGGTGCCGAAATAATGAGACATAGCCTATCCTCCTTTGAGACCGTCGTGGCGGTCCTTGTTCACAGTATAGGCTGTTTTTCCATATAAGTGAAAAAAAGGTGCCTTTGCGATTGCAAAGACACCTTTTTAGTTAAAATCAATCGATCAGCTGAGCTTTGAGCTCGTTGATGGCCTCTTCGTACTGGGCATCCTTGGGAGCGGCACCGTGCCACTCGACGCGGTTTTCCATGAAGGAAACGCCCTTGCCCTTGACCGTCTTGCAGATGATGGCGGTGGGTCTGTCCTTGATCGTGCGCGCCTCGTCAAAGGCGGCGGACAGAGCGACGATGTCGTGGCCGTCGATCAGGATGGTGTGCAGACCGAATGCCTGCAGCTTTTCGGGGTAAGGAGTAGGATTGAGCACCTTTTCAACCTCACCGTCGATCTGAAGTCCATTCCAGTCGAAAACGACGCACAGGTTGTCCAGCTTTCTGTGAGCGGCCAGCATCAGAGCCTCCCAGATCTGACCCTCCTGCGATTCGCCGTCACCCACGATGGCGTAGGTGCGGTAAGATTTGCCCTCCATCTTGGCGGCGATGGCCATGCCGCAAGCGGCGGACAGACCCTGACCGAGAGAACCCGTGGTCATATCAACGCCGGGAACGTGGCCGAGGCTGGGGTGGCCCTGCAGGTGAGAATCCGCACGGCGGAGCGTGGTTAATTCGGCACGATCGAAAAATCCTCTTTCTGCCAGCGCAGCGTACAACGCGGGCGCGGCGTGACCCTTGGACAGCACCAGACGGTCGCGGTCGGGGGACTCGGGATTTTGGGGATCGATATTCATCTCTTCAAAATACAGATACGCCATGATGTCAGCGATGGACAGAGAGCCGCCCGGGTGACCGGACTTGGCGCTGTGCGTCTCGTCAAGAATGTCCATGCGGATTTGTGTGGCGATGTTTTTCAGTTCTTTTTCGGTGTAATGATGCAATGCCATGGGGATAGCCTCCTGATCGTAGAGTTTCTATGGGTATATTATAGCGGGGATAGGGAAGAAAGTCAAGAGTGGAAGGGAAGTTTTGCTGAATTTTATACAAGTTATTGTACAGATAGGCGCGCTGCGAAAAAAGTATGGCTTGGAATTTTCACAACTTCTTCTTGGGGCTCGCCCAGCTGCGCGCGCTCGCTAAAAGCAAGGATGCCATTTCTTTGTCGTTCCACAAAGAAATGGCGAAAGAAAGGGAACCAAGACGTTCCCTCTTGGATCTCCCTGCATCCCGACGGCTTTTTTGAAGCCGCGCTCGCAAAATCGGAATCTGCTCACCTTTGCGCCTGCAAGGAGGCGCAAAGGGATCGTTAAAAGGACAAGATGCTGAAAATTTAGCAATAATTAAAGACTAAATTCCTTCGCCCACTTGACTGCCAGCGCAAACCATCCTGCCGCCCTCTCGTTGACCAAATACGGATTATTCTCCCAAGTGCGCTCATCGCAAAGAGAGAGACCGTGCGCGCCGTGCGGATACACGTGCAGTTCAAAGGGAACGTGGTGCTTGGACAGTGCTGCGGCGAACAACAAGGAGTTCTCTACCGGCACGCAGTTGTCGTCCGAGGTGTGCCACAAAAAAGCGGGAGGTGTTTCATCGTTTACGAAATTTTCAAGCGAAAACGCCTGCTGTGCCTCTATATCGTCGCCTGCTAATTGAACGAACGAGCCGCGATGGGCGTGTTCCCCCGCCGAAATGACGGGGTAGCAGGGAAGAATGCCGTCAGGGCGTCCTGCGCGGGTGGAAACTTCACCGAACGCAGCTTGCACGGCCGGGTGATCCCACAGCACACCTGCCGCCGCTGCTGCGTGACCGCCTGCGGAAAAGCCGGTGATGAAAATATGGTTGGGATCGACGTTGTATTCGGCGGCGTGCTCGCGCACGTGACGAATGGCCAAGCAGGCTTCGATCAAAGGCTCGTAGTCCTTGGCGTGCTCGCCCACACCGTAGTGAAGCACGAAGGCTTGAAATCCCTCGGCCATCCAAGCAAGCGCCACGGGCTCATCCTCGCGGTGGGACAAAAAGCCGTAACCGCCGCCGGGGCAGATGAGCATGGCGCGGCGGGGACGGGGCGCCTGCCCGGCATCGGCGTGAAGATAAGCGGTCAGGTCGGCATTGGGATATTGCGGAAATATATGCAAAATCTCTGTTTTCATAACGTCTGCTTCCTTTGATTTATGGTAAATTATTTTTCCAGTGCCAGGCGGATGATCTCCTCGCACAGGTCGGGATAGGCCAGACCGACGTGGGCCGCCATCTGGGGCAAAAGGCTGGTGGGCGTCATGCCGGGCAGGGCGTTGGCCTCCAGGCACCACATGACACCATGCTCATCCATGATATAATCGAATCGCGCCAGAGAATCCAAATGCAAGGCGGCGAAGCCACGGACGGTCAGCTCTTGCACCGCCGCTGTCTCTTGCTCCGTCAAGGGCGCGGGGCAAAGCTCAAGCGTCCGTCCTCCCTGATATTTGTTCTTGTAGTCGTAAAATCCCTCTTTGGGAATGATCTCAATGGGGGGCAGAGCGCGGCTGCCCAGCATACCGACCGTCAATTCACGTCCGACGATCTTTTTTTCGACGATCAGACGATCCTCCCAAGCAGCACCCAACGACAACGCCGCGTCCAGCTCTTGCTCGGTTTCCACGATGGAAACGCCCACGCTGGAGCCGCAGCTGCAGGGCTTGATGACGCAGGGGAGCCCGATCTCATTCAGAATGCGCGATCTGACCTCCTGCTCGCTCGCGGGGCGAACGGTGATCCAATCGGGGGTGGGGATGCCGGCGGCGCGGAGCAGGATCTTGGAGATTTCCTTGTCCATGGACAGAGCGGCGCCCAGCGATCCCGTGCCGGTATATCGGATGCCGTTGCAATCCAAAAAAGCCTGCAAGCGGCCGTCCTCGCCCATGCCGCCGTGCATGGCGACGTAGACGACGTCGGCAACGCGGCAAACCTCAAGGATGCCTTTACCGATCAGCGCCTCACCGTTCCCGCTCTGTTCTTTGAGGGCTTGCAGGTCGGGAACCGTCGTGCTGACGGTGTGGTGATAGTCTCCCGTTTGGCGAAACAGCGCCAAAGGATGCTCCTCTAAGTCGATGCCAAGATAAACGTCGGCGAGTAAAACGCGGTGTCCTTTGGACATCAGGGCGTTGGCAATCAAGGATCCCGAGGTCAAGGATACCTCGCGCTCGGGCGACAGTCCTCCTGCTAAAACAACGATATTCATGTCAAACTCCTTTTTGGTGTGGATTATTCCAGTGTATGCGCGGGGGTGAGAACGGCCATTCGCTCCTGTCCCCCGAGATCGCGGCAGATGGTGCAAGCATCGCCTTCGCTGTCCGCCAAAGCGCGCAGAGCGTCGCCCTGGTCATAACCGATCTCGAATATATAGCACCCGCCCTGCTTGAGTGCGGCGCGATAGTCGTGTCCCGTGATCATGCGGCGGTAAAAGATCAGCCCGTCCTCGCCACCGTCAAGCGCCGCCCGAGGTTCAAAGGTCAGCTCTTTTTCCAGCGTGTCGATGACAGCAGGGGTGATATAAGGCGGATTGGAGATGATAGCATCAAATTGCCCTAATCCCTGCATGAACCCGCCGTCCAGTACGTCGCCTTGCAGCAAGGTCAGCCGATCGGGGCTTACTCCATTGCGGCGGGCATTGCGCTCGGCCAGGGCCAGCGTGTTTTCAAACAGATCAACGGCGACGCCGCGCAGATCGGGCCGTTCGCATAACAGCGAGACGGCGATACAGCCGCTTCCCGTGCAAAGATCAATGAAGCGACCGCCTTTGGGCAAATGCTTGACCGCGTATTCGACCAACAGCTCGGTGTCGGGGCGGGGAATGAGGCAATCGGGCGACACCTCGTATTCCTGACGCCAAAATCCCCACGTGCCCAAAATATATTGCAAGGGATACCGCTCGGTGCGGGCGGCAAGGGCGCGGGCAAGGGAGCCGTCCCGATCGGGAAGAGAAGCAGACGCATCACAGGAAAGGGATACACCGGCAAAATGGTGCGCCAGCAGACGCGCTTCGTGCGCCGCGTTGTCGATGCCTGCGTCGCTCAGTCGAGCGGTCAATTCCATCAGTGTCATGCTTCGTTCCTCCTTGGGTTGGTTGCTTTATTATAACAGATTTTTATCCAAATATCAAGATTGAATTGCAGATTGATGTCGGTTTATTGGCGCAAGCCGCCCTTTTTTCGGACAAACACTTGACAATTTTTGCGGTAGACTATATAATATAAGTTAGTAATATAAATTTAACAATTCGTTCACGGATGATGCGTGCGTCACTTGCCGTTTCCGTGCGATGATTCCCTAAAAGGAGAGAACCGATCATGAAAAAGAAAGATAAGGCCGTTGCCCTGCAGGAGGTCCCCGCGACCGAGGACGCTGTTCAGGAAACGGAGCAACGCTATACTCCCCCCAAACGTCGCCGCAGATGGGGCGACCGCAAGGATGGCAGACGTCTTCGCACCATTCAGCCCATGTCTCGTCTGACGCCCTTTATCATGCCCAAGCGAAGCGACGCTTGCAATATGTTTTGTGACTCCTTTGACGTGACCGAGGCGGATAAATATTGCCGTGCCAAGATTCGGGAAGGATACACCAACTTTAACTTCATGCACCTGCTGGTTGCCGCCTACGTGCGTGCCGTGTCGCAGTATCCTGCCATCAACCGTTACGTCAGCGGTCAGCGCATCTATGCCAGAACCGAGATCACCGTCGTCATGACCATCAAAAAGAGCATGAAGCTCGATGAGCCCGATACCTGCATCAAGGTCACCTTCGCCCCCGACGATACCGCGGCCGAGATCTATGAGAAATTCAATCAAATAGTCCAGGCCAATCAGGCCGATGCCAAATCCAAGAGCAGCTTTGATAAGATCATGGATTTCTTCACCAAGTTCCCGCGCATCCTTCTGCGCGGCGTGGTGGGCCTTGTCAAATGGTTTGACTATCACGGAACCGTTCTCATCCCCGATCTGCCCTTCTACGGCTCTATGATCATCACCAGCATGGGCTCGCTCGGCATCCCCGCCATCTACCATCATATCTATGATTTCGGTAACCTGCCCGTCTTTTTGGCCTTCGGTAAGAAATATTACAAGCTGGTCATGGACAAGGATGGCGAGATCACCAAGCGACGCCACATCGACCTCAAGGTCGTCACCGATGAGCGTATTTGCGACGGCTTCTATTACGCCAGCGCGTTCAAATACATCAAGAAACTGATCGAGCATCCCGAAATGCTGGATGAACGTCCCGCGCAGGTCGTGGAGGACGTCGATTGATTCTCGCATAATAAAATAAGGAAGTCTTTCCACGCCGGAAGACTTCCTTTTCCTTTGGATTTAATTTCTACAAAAAAAGTATAAATTATTTTTCAAAAACCTCTTGACAAACGGATAAAAGTATACTATAATGGTAGTGTAATGAGAGCAGCGAAGGAGGGAAGGCCATGATCGGATTGACCAAAGAGGCGGACGGTGCATTGCGCATCGCTTGGCTGCTGGGAAAAACGGGCGAAGTTACCGACGCCGGTACGATCGCCGAGCAAGTAGCGGTCTCCCCCAAGTTTACGCTCAAAATCTTGCGCCAGCTGCTGCAAGGTGGACTTGTACGGGCGGTGCGGGGCAAGCGTGGCGGATATGCGTTGGCTATGGCACCGAGCGACATCACGGTGCGACACATCGTGGAGCTGATCGATGGCCCTATCGCCATCAACCGCTGTCAGGCAGAGGATTTCTTCTGCTCTCGCATGGGACACGATAAAGGTTCCTGCCGTTTTCATTGCCTGTTTGCCGCCATCAGCGATCGGCTGGCGAAAGACCTCGAGAGCGTGACGCTGGAAACGATGCTTTCCGACGAAAGCTGCGTGACAACAGCCTGCCCGAGCAAAATTTTGATACCCAAAAAATAAAAAATATATTTTACTATTATACTTAGGAGGATTTCATTATGAAAAAGTTTGTATGTCCCGTTTGCGGTTACGTTCATGAGGGAGAGGCTGCTCCCGAGAAGTGCCCCGTTTGCAAGGTTCCCGGCGCGAAGTTTACCGAGGTTGTCGGCGAGATGAAGCTGGCCGCTGAGCACGAGTACGGCGTATACGCAAAGACGGTTAAGAACAACCCCGACATTTCCGAAGAGGATAAGAAGTACATCTTCGAGCAGCTGATGGCTAACTTCCAGGGCGAGTGCTCCGAGGTTGGTATGTATCTGTGCATGGCTCGCATCGCACACCGCGAGGGCTATCCCGAGGTCGGTCTGTACTGGGAGAAGGCTGCATGGGAAGAGGCAGAGCACGCTGCTAAGTTCGCAGAGCTTCTGGGTGAGGATCTCGAGCCCAACATGAAGGCGACCACCAAGGACAACCTGAAGTGGAGAGTTGACTGCGAGTACGGTGCAACCCAGGGTAAGTTCGACCTGGCTGCTTGCGCAAAGAAGAACGGCCTGGATGCTATCCACGACACCGTTCACGAAATGGCACGCGACGAAGCTCGTCACGGCCGCGGTCTGGAAGGTCTGCTGAACAGATACTTTAAGTAATAAATCAAATCATAACATGCGAGGGGAAAACTTTTTTGGAAAAAGTTTTCCCCTCGCGCTCCCTTTTCAAAAAACTTGAAAGAACAAAAGAGTAGCCGTTCTTCATAAAATTTTCGGTCAAGCCTTTTTTAAAAGGCTTGCAGGTCGAGGACAGCGTCCTCGTCGCTCTCCGCAGAGAGCGAAATCTTCTATGCTTCCCAAGCGCCCGAAAGGGTGAATTTTCCGCGCTCGCGCGGAAAAGAGGGGAAACCACAAGTGGGGGTTCCCCTTGTTATTGTTTTCTGCGTTTGTGGTCGAAGCAGTGAGAGTTGCATTGGAAAATCTACACGAAAAACAAGAGGAATCATCCAAGTAAGGGGCTCTTTTGAGCCCCTTTTGCTTGATTTTACACCGTCCCGCTGACTTGCAGTACGGCGGTGCCGGGGACGAGGGTCCACTCGCCCGTGGCGGGATTTTGGGTGTAGGTGGCGGCGGGGACGGTGATGACGCTGGGAGTGGTGGAAAATACGCCGGTGGTCTCGTTGTAGGTGTAGCTGCCGGCGGGCAGGACGGTGCCGTTCAGAGTGACGACGATGTCCGAAAGAATGGGATCGAAGGTGTCGGTCACCACCAGGTCGTCGGTGGCAACAGCGGCCTCATTACCGCTGTTTTCAATGACGAAGGTGTAGGTCAGACGCTCGCCGTCCGAAACGGTGGTGGGGCTGAGCGATTTGGTGATAGACAGATCCGTCCCGTTCTGGGCCGTGATGGTCTCGCTGGCGCGGACGGGGGCGGGGACGCAGGGGCCGGTGATGGTGGCGGTGTTGGTGATGGTTGCCCCTTGCTCCAAGGGTGCAAATCCGTTAGGGAAGGCGCGATAGACGAGCAGTGCATCCGCGCCGGCGGGCACACTCAAGCCTGTGACCGTCAAGGGATCGGTCGCAATGACGGTGGGCGCGGCTTGCTGTACTCCGCCCACGAAATACAGTGCCGAGCCATCGACGTAGGTCAAGGGTGTCCGCGTACCCGTGCCAAAGGGATAGGCGCCAAGATCGTCGGTAACGGTAAGGCCGGTCAGGGCGGTGGTGCCGGTGTTGACGATAAAGATCAGATACGTCAATTCACTCCCTTCCCCGTAGGTGTCTACGATGGCCGTCTTGGTCGCCGACAAAGCTTCCCGAAGCTCGCCCGTGACGACGTTGGAATTGGCCGCGCCGCCTCGATAGGTTAAGGTTGCCTGATTATAAAACGTTGCCATAAAATACTACCTTTCATAAAAAGAATCGCGCAAGGCGCGGAGGGGACAAAGCCCCTCGATTTCAGTGTATGCGGCCTGTCGGATTTGGTCGCATAGGTAAATTCGGCCGCATCCATGGGGCAAAATAACGAAAAACCGCCCGTTTTGCTCAAAAAAACAAGGAATTTTCTTCAAATATAAGAAAAAATGCGAGAAATTTCATAAAATTCTTGACAAAACGCTTTCATTTGTATATAATATAGGTTGTCATTGTATAAAAGCGATAAGCAAAGGGCTTGTTCGCTTCCGATCAACGAACAAGGAGGAAACAAAAATGCTCAGAACCTACCAGCCTAAGAAGCGTCAGAGAAAAAAGGAGCATGGCTTCCGCAAGAGAATGAAGACTGCTGACGGCAGAAACGTTCTCAAGAGAAGACGTGCAAAGGGCAGAAAGAGACTGACTCACTAATCTCGCCCGCTTTTGTACTCACATAAAACCTCCGGTGCTCCGTGATTACTGTATGTCGTATCCGTAGCATCGGGGTTTTTGCTGTGTACCCCCATTCGCGCCCCGTATCCGTTTTAATTACCCAATCTGCGGCCGCGTCCGCACGACGGAAGTGACAATGATCTGCGCTTAAAAGTTCAGCAAACCATTTACAAAGGAAACGATATGAAGTTCGTTGCGATCAAGGAGCATCATCTGTATAATAAGGCCTATCGTCAGGGCAACCGTTTCGTCGGTCGAATGGTCGCCGTGTACGTGTTGCGCGACTATGCCGCCAAAAAGCTGATGATGGCACATCCCCAAAAGCGATACGTGAACCGAATCGGGCTGTCCGTGACCAAAAAGGTGGGCGGGGCCTGTGTCCGCACGCGCGCCAAGCGTATCATCCGCGAGGGCTTGCGGGCCGTGATGCGGGAGCGTGAGTTGAAAACGGGATTTTTGATCGTCATCGCCGCCAGAAGTGAGATCGTGGGCAAAAAAACGCAGGACGTCGAGCGAGAGCTTGCCCTCGCGTTTGATAAGCTTGGATTTTTCAAGGCAACGTCATGAAGTGGCTTTGTATTTGGCTGATTCGTTTTTATCAGCGTTTTATCTCCCCGCTGAAAGGACGGCCGGTCTGTCGATTTACTCCCAGCTGCTCCGCTTACAGCCTTGAGGCCTTTCGTAAGCGCGGCTTTTTTGTGGGATTTTATCTGATGGTGCGGCGTATTCTTCGTTGCAATCCATTTAACCCGGGCGGGTACGATCCTGTCCCCGAAAAGGGACAGCCCATTCGATCGAAAAAACGCAAGGACCAAACGAGTAAGGAGCCCAAGCTCATTTGCCAGGACTACCTTATGCGCCGAGAGCGGCACGGAGCATCCTCCAAGACGGAGGATACCGATCCTTCCGCACGGCAAGACGATTCAAGAGCATGACATGCGCCGTAGCACCGCACGGCAGGAACCAAACAAGGGCGGTGTGATTCCCAAAATACAGAAGGGAGCTTTTGCGAACTCTCGCAAAACGTAAAGAAATGAAAACAACAAAATTCACATTACTCAGACGTGCCTTTGCTATCGTTATGGTGGCACTGCTTCTGTTGTCGGCCCTCACCTCGTGTGGCAAGCCGGCAGTGGTCAAGCCGGTGTTCAACGAGTCGGCATTGGACAACGTTGATGAATGCGGCTTGAGCCGTTCCGAATTGCGTATGGTGGCAGAGATGCTGATCTCGGTGTACTCCGATTGCAGCACGCAGTATAGCACGCAGGAAATGCTGATCGCGGCGTATCGCGGCTACGATATGCTGGCCGAGGGCTTTGATGACAGCAAGATCGATCCCGCAATCAAGCAGGATCCCAACATGGAGGCTGTCGTCCGCCTGATCGACAAGGCCAATCAAAAGGCGAAGGACAGCAAAAACGGCAAGGACGTTACCTTTTCCGATTATGCTCAGAAGATGAAGCCTGCGGATGCACTGGTGCTGATCAACACCATGAAGACCACCGTTGCCCTGGACAACTCCGAAGGCTTTTTCGGCAAGCTGCTCGGCTGGATCGGCGCGTTCATCGGTTGGATGACCAACACGCTGTGCTTCGGTAGCTATATCGGCGGTATCTGCCTGTTCGCCGTGATCGTCGAGATCCTGATGCTGCCTCTGTCCATCAAGCAGCAGAAAAACTCCATCAAGCAGGCAAAGCTTCGTCCCAAGGAAATGGCCATCAAGAAAAAGTACGCCGGCCGTGACGACCAGGTGACCAAGCAGAAGATGAGCCAGGAATTGCAGGAGTTGTATCAGAAGGAAAACGTCAATATGGCCGGAGGATGTCTGCCTCTGCTCATTCAGATGCCCATTCTGATCGCGCTGTACCGCATCGTTATTGACCCGTTGCGCTACGTTCTCGGTCAGGTGCCCGCCCTTTCGACGGCACTGAACACCTATTTCACTACCGCACGCGCTGCCGGCGGTATGGGCCAGAGCATGAGCGCGTCCAACGGTACCATTGGACTTTTGTCCAATCTGAGCGCGCAAAGTCTGGACGGACTTGGCGACTTCATGTTCTTCGGCAACGGTCAGGCAATGGCCGATACCGTGGAAGGTATCATGCACAAGATCCCCGACTTTACGCTGGGTAACATCAACCTGGGTGCCAACCCCAGCTTTGACGGAACCCCGATCCTTTTGCTCATCCCCGCTCTGACCTTTGTCGTTTATTTCTTCTCCATGAGACTGACCAAAAAGTTCACCTATCAGCCTCAGGCGATGCAGGATCAGCAGACGGCTTGCTCGGGCTGGATCATGGACATCTATATGCCCGGTATGAGTACCGTGTTCGCTTTCATGGTACCCGCTCTCGTTGGTATCTACTGGATGTTCAAGAGCATTATTTCCACCCTGCGCCAGTTCATCGTTTGCCGCATCATGCCGTATCCCAAGTTTACCGAAGAGGATTATCGCGCGGCCGAGCGTGAGTACGCCGGTAAGGCACCCCGCAAGGGCGAGAGCCGTCCCGATCATCGCTCCTACACGGGCGACGTTCAAATGGTCGGCGGCAGACCGAAGTCGCTGTTCCACATGGACGACGACGATTACTTGGCTCAGGTCGAGGCGGAAGCCAAGAAGGACGAGAGCGAGGACGCCCGCGAGGCGGACGGCAAGCTCGACGGTGTAACCCTGAAGGCAGAGGATAAGCCTGCTCGCGAAAAGAAAAACAACAAGAAGTCGGACGATCAGAAAGACGCCTCCGATGAACAGTAATATCGAGACGAATGGAGAATTATTGTGAAAAAGCAAGTTACAATTACCGCAAAAACGATTGACGAGGCGATTGCCAAGGCCGTAGAGGAATTGGGCGCGCCTGACGTATCCGACATTGAATATACCATCATCGAGGAGCCCAAGAAGGGCCTGTTCGGTATCGGCGCAACTCCTGCCGTGATCGAAGCAACCTACCAGAAGAACGGTGTCGCTCTGGCACTGGAGTTCTTGCAGAGACTGACCAAGGATATGGGTCTGAACGTTACCATGAGCGTTCGTGACGGCAGCAACAACGACAAGGTCATTGCCATCGACGGCGACCATGCCGGTGTTCTGATCGGTCACCACGGCGACACGCTGGATGCTCTGCAGTATCTGTCCAACCTCGCCGCTAACAAAAAGAGCGAGGGTGAGAAGAGAGAGTACGTCAAGATCACCATCGACGTTGAAAACTATCGCGCTAAGCGCGAGGAAACGCTGCGCGCGCTGGCTCGCCGTATGGCAAACCGCGTTCTGCGTTACAAGAAGAGCGTCATGCTGGAGCCCATGAATCCTTATGAGCGCCGCATCATCCATTCCGAGATTCAGACCATCGAGGGTGTTTCCACCAACTCGATCGGCTCGGAGGATAACCGCAAGGTTGTGATCTTCCTGGACGAAAAGTCCGCGGCAGCACATCGTACGCCCGCCGAAGAGGAAGCCGCTGAGATCCTGCGCGATTTCGGTGAGGAATTGTATTAATATGTCTTAAGAGGCGGGGGAAAAACTTTTTGAAAAAAGTTTTTCCCCCGCGCCCCCTTTTCAAAAACGTTGAAAAGGGAATGGTTATCATTTACTCTGAAAAGTTTTCGCCCGCCTTTTTCAAAAGGCGCCGCAGTCAAGGGCGCGGAGCCCTTGTCGCGCTCCGCAGAGCGCGAAAGCTTTTTCGGCGTTTCTTTTTGTTAGCTTTTTCTTTGCGCCTGCGCGATCAAAGAAAAAGCGGGCAAAGACTTTATGAAGATGAATGAGTCTCCTCCCAAAAAACGCGCCCCCTTTTCAAAAACGTTGAAAGGAAAAGGAAGACTTGCCTCCTTTCTCTTCCAAAGCTTTTGAACTTCTTTGTAAGCAAATGGGGTAGGGGCCCCATGGACCTTATGGTTGAGCAATGGGATAGCGAACAAAGCTAAACAACATATTTCTTTAAAGTTTTTGAAATTCCTAAAAACTTTTTTCAAAAAGTTTTTAGGCGGGGCTTGGGGCAGAGCCCCAAATCGCCCCTGTTAAGCAGTAGGCTTGGGGCAGAGCCCCAAATACACACCCAAGGGAGTCATGTATGGAATTGTTTGATACAATCGCAGCCATCAGCACACCGCATGGCAAAGGCGGCGTGGCGGTTCTGCGCGTCAGCGGCGCGGAGGCTGTAAGCATCGCATCGCGCGTGTTTTCACCCAAGAATGGAAAGGCGCTGGCCGAATGTGCGCCGCGCACGGTTACCTATGGGGCGATTCTTGCGCCCGAGGGCGAGGAATGGCTGCCGGTCGACGACGGCCTTGCCACCGTGTTTCGCGCCCCCGCTTCCTTTACGGGCGAAGACGTCGTAGAAATTTGCTGTCACGGCGGTATTCTCCTGACGCAAACGGTGCTGTCGGCACTTCTAAGCGCCGGTGCCCGTATGGCTCGCCCGGGTGAATTTACCCGCCGCGCTTTTCTCAACGGAAAAATCGGGCTTGGCGCCGCCGAGGCCATCGGATCGCTCTTGGAGGCACAAAGCCGCAGTCAGATGACGCTGGCGCTTGGGGGACTTCACGGAAAGCTGGAGGCCCGCATCCGCGCCTGCTACGAAGATTTGCGTACGGTCTTGACGTCGGTGCTGGCTTGCATTGATTTCCCCGAC
Organism: Eubacteriales bacterium; assembly: GCA_045613985.1. Classification (GTDB taxonomy): domain Bacteria; phylum Bacillota; class Clostridia; order Oscillospirales; family CAG-272; genus SIG644. Next base: position 41,529 of record JAZLCA010000032.1, read on the forward strand.
GAAGACCTGAGCGAGATGAGCTCGGAGGACATGATGCGTTCGTTGCAAGCCACATTGGACGAATTGGAGGCGCTGGGCAAGACCTATCGCACCGGTCACGCCATCGCCGAGGGTATCCCGACCGTCATCTGCGGCCGCACCAACGTGGGAAAAAGCTCGCTTTATAACTGCCTCTTGGGCAGAGAGGCCGCTATCGTTACCGATATCGAGGGAACGACCAGAGATATTTTGAGCGAAACCACGACGCTGGGACAGGTCACGCTTCGCCTGTTTGATACCGCAGGACTGCGCCAAACGGACGATACGGTGGAGCTCATCGGCATCGACCGTGCCCGCCGCGCGATGAACGAGGCGGAGCTGATCTTGGCGCTGTTTGACCTCACTCGCCCCTTGACGGGCGAGGAGCACGCCCTGCTCGACGAGCTGGCGGCTCGCGATATGCCAAGAGGCACCGTAATCGCTCTGCTAAATAAATTCGATGCAGTCTGCGATACGCGCATCTCCTCCGAGGTGTGTGCCGCCGTCACGGCTAAGATCGCGCATTCGATGACCGTCTCAGCCAAGAGCGGAGCGGGCATGGAGGCTCTTTCGGCGCTGGTTGAGGAGCTTTTCGTGGACGGTTCCATCTGTCTGCGAGATGATGCTGTGGTGGTCAATGCTCGCCAGATGGCATCGGTCACACAGGCAACCGAGGCATTGCGCCGGGCGCTTGACGCGTTGCGGGCGGGACTTCCCGTGGATCTTTGCTGTGTGGATCTGACGGCGGCTATGTCGGCGCTGTCCGAGCTGGATGGCAGAGAGATTGGCGAGGACGTCGTCAATGAAATCTTCTCCCATTTTTGCGTGGGGAAGTGACGGGGGAGCAGGGGGAGCGTTTGGCTGAATTTTGAGCACCTTCTCCTGCCCACGCTCACACTGCACTTCGTGCGCGTTCGCTGTTTTGTGTTGATGCCATTTCTTTGTCATTCCACAAAGACAGCACACCGAACGCGCGCGGCTTGCCGCGCAGTTTGAGGCTGTAGGAGTAGTCGTTTATCATTTAGATGTAGCAAAAAGCGAGGGAGATTTCCATGCGGAAATCTCCCTTGCGTTTTTTAATAATTTTCTGCGTTGACTTCGAAATAACTCTGCGGATGGTCGCAAGTCGGGCACTTTTCGGGGGCCTTGGTGCCAACCATGATATGTCCGCAGTTGCGGCACTCCCAAACCTTGACCTCGCTCTTTTCGAATACCTGCGCGGTCTCTACGTTGCGGAGCAGAGCGCGGTAACGCTCCTCGTGATGCTTCTCAATGGCGGCGACCAGACGGAACTTCTTGGCCAGATCGTGGAAGCCCTCCTGCTCGGCAACCTCGGCAAAGCCGGCGTACATATCCGTCCACTCATAGTTCTCGCCGTCAGCGGCGTCTGCCAGATTCTGGGCGGTATCGCCAATGCCTGCCAGCTCCTTGAACCACATTTTAGCATGTTCCTTCTCGTTCTCTGCTGTCTTGAGGAACAGCGCGGCGATCTGCTCGTAGCCTTCCTTCTTGGCCTTGGAAGCGTAGTAGGTGTACTTGTTTCTTGCCTGCGACTCGCCGGCAAAAGCAGCCTGCAGATTTTTCTCGGTCTGGGTGCCTGCGTACTTGGTCGTCTTGTTGTTGGCGATAACTTCCTCCAGCTTGTCGCCGATCACGCGGCAACGGGGGCACACGGCGGTCTCGCCTTCCGGCACCTGGAAGATTTCTCCGCAAACTTTGCACTTGTAGGTCTTCATGTTGATTTTCCTCCTGTGTTATTCTTACTGTATTATTATTTTCTTCAAAATCTGTATGCGCTATACAGATTTCAAACGTCTCGGTTCAATAATTGCTCTTGTGCGTCCTTGTTGTTGCGCACGAAAAAGCGTACGGCATCGGCATACGCCGCTCTTGCTTGGGCCATCGCTGCCTCGGACGGATTCTTTTTGCGGATAGCACGGAGCATGACGTTCTTGGGAGTCTGGTCGGGATCGATCAGTTCCAGAGCAACGGTGGTATAGCCGTGGGCCTCCAAAAGGAGAAGTCGCATGGCGTCGGTGGCGGCGTCGCACAGCTTCTGGCGCAGCATCGAATGGCGGGCAATGCAATCCAGCTCGGGGCAATCCAGCGTGTGATTGAGCTCGTGGTGACAGCAGGGGGTGGATAAAATCACCTCGCTCTGCCATTCCATCGCCTTGCCCAGCACCAGATCGGTGGCGGTGTCGCAGGCGTGGAGCGACACGACCAGATGGACGTGCTCTCCCTCGTCGGGCTGATATTTTGCCACGTCGCCGCACAAAAATTCCAGGCCATCCATGTTTAACTGCTTTGCAACAGCGGAGCAGTTTTCAATGACGTCGGGTTTCAGATCAACGCAGGTCATGCGCACCTGACGGCCCTTGACGGCAGTCAAATAGTGGTAAACGGCAAAGGACAGATAGCTTTTGCCGCAACACAGATCGCACACGCGCAGAACGCCCTTGGCGGGCAGATGATCCTCCGCGTCGCGCAAAAGCTCAAGGAAGCGGTTGATCTGGCGGAATTTGGACTGCTTTTTATCGTACACCCGCCCGTTTTTGTCGCTGACGTCCAGCGCCTGCAAGAAAGGTTCGTTGCCTGACAGGATGCGCTGCTTTTGGCGGTCGTTGGTCGCAGCAGGAGCGACGGTCTCGGTTGCATTTTGCAACAAGGACAACAGTTTTCCGCCCCGAAGAAGCGTTTGCTTGCCTTCTTTGCTGCATTTCAACTCGCAGTCGCCGCCCGGTAAGGCGGTCAAAAGATTGATTTGGGAATAAAGGGACAGCTCGGAGGCGATCGTTTCGGTGTCTCCGATATCGATGTTGAGGTGCTTTGCTTTGTTGTCGGTGTGGAAGGTCTCTAATTGAAGCATGGGACGACCGCCGATGATACGGGGCGTCAGCGTCGCACGGATACGGTCGACAGCGCGGGATTTCGAGCAGGCCACACGGCGCAAAACTCCTTTTTGGGCGGCCAGCGCGATCAGATCAAGCAGCTGTGCCATCGGTGTTGCGGGCATGCTCATGACCGGCCCCCCTCACCCTCGGCGGCATCTTGGGCCGGGGACTCTTTTTTCTTTTTGGAGAAGGAAAGCTTGGATTCTTTGCCGTTGTACAGGCGCTTGATGTTTTCACGGTGCATAAATACCACGAACACGGCGGTTAGAACGCCCATGAGCATGACCAGGCCCTTGCCCGTGGGAAACTCGACGGGATCGGGATAAAAGGCCTTGAGCAAAAGCGGATACAGAAACGCGCACATGACGGAGGCAAGAGAGACGAACTTGGTCGTGCCGGCGATGAAAAAGAAGCACACGAACATGACAAGAAACGTCCAAGGATCCAACATCAGAGCGACGATGGCGGTGCAGGCCACCCCCTTACCGCCCTTGAAGCGGTAGTACAGAGGGAACATATGACCGAAGACGCAGAAAAAGCCTGCCATGGCGGCGCCGTTCATTTGGAAGATGAGAAAGCCAAGCGTGGTGGAGACGGCGGCCTTGAACATATCCAGTACCAGCGTCATGACGGCATATTTCGTGCCGTAGGTGCGCAGCATATTGGTCGCGCCGGCGTTTTTGGAGCCGTGCGCCCGAATGTCGCGGTGAAAAAACAAGCGGGAGATGATGATGGCGGAATTCAGACTTCCCAAAAGATAGCCGACAATCATGGCCAGTACGATGCCGCCAAGCTCGACGAGAAAGGCGGAGTCTCCCTTCCAACCGAAGCGATGGCACAAGTCGTACACTAAATTCCATTGGGGCAACAGACGTAACATATCAGCCCTCCTTTTTCTTTTTGGTGCGAGCGGCCAAGGCACGCAGCCGAGCGGTGGCGCGGTCCAGACGCTCTTTCGTTTCCTCGGGTTTGGGGACGATATCCGTCAGATGCTCATCGTCGACCAGTACCGCCTCAAACAGCATGCCCTCGGGGAAGGCTGCCAGCGCCGGATGATCATCCAACGAAAACGTGTACTGCGACCGAGGCGGATTTTCCTCCTCGCACAAACAAACGGCAACCTTGCCCTCCAGGCGATCCAGGCAGAATCTCATGCGGTCTACCTCATCAAAGCTCGATGAGCTGCTTGTCGCTGTGGGTGAAATTGTGGACGCGGCCGTCGGGGGTGATGGCTACCATATCCTCGATGCGGCAGCCGTACTTGCCGGACAGATAAATACCCGGCTCAAAGGTCACGACGTGGCCGCGCTTGAGCAGGCTGTCCTCCTTGGCGGCTTGGGACAGACGGGGATTTTCGTGGATATACATACCGACGCCGTGGCCGAGCGAATGACCAAAGGCACCCTGATATCCTGCGTTGTCAATAATATCGCGGGCGATCGTATCCAACGCCTTGCAACCTGCGCCCTCGCGCGCGGCCGCCAGGGAAGCCAACTGTGCTTCCAGAACGGTGTTGTACAGACGGCGCATCTCATCGTCTGCCTTGCCGATGACGATCGTTCTGGTCATATCGGAGCAGTAGCCCTTGACGCGGGCACCAAAGTCCATGGTCAAAAAGCCCTTTTCCAGCTTGACGGGACGGGGAACGCCGTGGGGCTGAGAGGAGGCAGAGCCCGAAACGGCGATGGTCTCAAAGGAGACGCACTCAGCACCGTGGGCGCGCATGAAAAATTCCAGCTCAAGCGCGACGTCGATCTCGGTGCGGTCAGGGGTGATATAGGAAAGAATGTGGGTGAAAGCGGCATCGGCGATGTCCTGCGCCTGCTGCATCAAAGCGATCTCGCCCTCGTCCTTGTACAGACGCAAGCCGTCGATCAAGGCCGATGCTTCCGGACGGAAAAAGGTAATGCCTGCCTTGGAAAGGGCCTCCTGGATGCGATCCGAGTCGCGGATGGAGAGCGTTTCTTCCTCCAGGGTGACCGATTTGACACCGGCATCACGCAAAAGCTCTGCGATCTTTGCGAGCATTCCGCGGGGCGTCAGTACCTCGAATTCGGCAGCGTCGACTGCGGCGAGAGCGGCCTCCTCGTAGCGGAAATCGGTGATGAGCCAGGACTTCTTGGGAGTGACGACGACGTAACCGTCGGTAAAGGCAAAGCCGGTCAGATAACGCTGGTTGATCTCGCTCGTGACAACGACGGCCTCGATATCCGCGACCTTCATGGCATCGATCATTCTTGACAAATGTGACATATCAAATTCCTCTTTTCGTAATTTTTGTGTTTATTCGGGGCGAACGTTACCGCCCATATCGCGGATGCAGTGCTTCATCCACAGCGCGTCCTCGGCCTGTGTGCCGTCCGACTCGCAAATGATGCGGGGAGCAAGATTTTCTTGGATGATCGCCTCGGCCAGCGGCTCGAATGCAGGACCGAAGGTGGTGTCCTCAAAGGTCAGGTGGCGTTTTTCGCCTGCCTCAGTGTATTCGATCTTGGAAAAATGGCAGTGAAGCGAGCGGGCAACGTGGTCGCCGCACCCCTGGGCCACGCGATCGAACACCCGACGGTAGCTGTCGGTATCGGGGAAGGCACGGCCAACTTCACGGCAATTAAGATGTCCGAAGTCCACAACGGGAACGAAGCGGGGGCTGACGCGGCACTGCTCGATGACTTCCTCCAGCGTGCCCAGCTGATTGAGCTTGCCCATGGTTTCAATGCCAAGACGAATATGCTCGTAGCGACCGTCCAATGCCCGGATCAGCTGCTCCAGCGTGTCGCAGGACAGCTTCATGGCCTCGTCGCGCGAGATTTTGCCCGCGCTGCCCGAGTGAATGACGATGGTGTCGGCTCCCATCCGATCCGCCGCCCACAGAGACTTTTCGATATAGTCAATGCTTTTGAGCCGCTTCTCGGGATCGACGCCTGACAGGGAAATGTAATACTGTGTGTGCAACGACAGGCGGATGCCATACTCGCGGGCCTTCTGGCCAAAGGCAAGCAGGCTTTCCTCGCTTGCACTGACACCGCGGGTGGCCTCGTACTCAAAGGCATCAAGACCGACACGATGCAGCCAGCCCGGAGTCTGGAGCAAGGATTTCATGCCGTCACGGCGGAACCAATCACCGTTACCGCCGGGACCAAAGGTGGGATAAGAGGGAAAATTCATCCGTTCGGCTCCTCCTTTGCGTGTTTTTTGTGATAAGCCTTGATATACGGACGCTCCAAATAGCGCTTGAAGCGGACGAAGGCCGTCTTTTTGTCGCGGATGGGGGGAACGATCAGGACGGTCAAGCCAAGGGCCTTGCCGGCCAGTGCGTCCGTCAGCAGCTGATCGCCCAGCACTGCCACTTGTTCGCGGGGCAATCCCCAATCTCGCATAACCTTTTTGAGGGTCTTGCCAAAGGGCTTGCCGCTGTGCCAGTAAGCCTGGCGACCGAGAGTTTTGTTGAATTCCTCCACGCGCTCGCGGTGGTTGTTGGAGATGAGAGCGGTGGAAATACCGGCGGCATCCAGAGCGGAGAACCAGGCGGCGTGCCGCTCGTCGGGGACGGGTTGCTCGTAGGGCGCCAGCGTATTATCGATATCGATCAAAAGACCGCGCACACCGATCGATGAGAGAAATTCGGGGGTGACGTCGTCGTATTGCTCGAACATATAGTCGGGAATGAGATATTTGGAAAGCACAAGGTGCTCCTTTCCGTACGTGAATATTTTAATACATATTATATTCTACCACACTATTTCGCCTTTCGCAAGAGGATTTTTCCAAAAGTCGTGACGGAAAAGTAAATTTATTTCTAAAAATCTCTTGACAAGTGATAAATTTTGTGCTATGATATACGGGCGGTTTGAAACACACCACACGCGAGTGTAGTTCAATGGTAGAATTCCAGCCTTCCAAGCTGGCCGCGTGGGTTCGATTCCCATCACTCGCTCCAAGCGTGTGCCTTTAGCTCAGTCGGATAGAGCAACTGCCTTCTAAGCAGTAGGTCGGGGGTTCGAA
>JAZLCA010000033.1:0-4670 GCA_045613985.1 Eubacteriales bacterium
CGCCCGGGGGGACCTCAGCTTTTTGAATGCGTCGATGCAAAAGAGGCGGACAAGCGTCCGCCTCTTAAGGTTTATTGTGCGTACATATCGTACAAATGCAGATAGTCGTCTACGTACAAAATTCTGCTGTTCGCTTTGGCAGTAATAACAACGTAACGGCCGCCTGATCTGGATTCCATATAGGTTGCCAGACAATAACCTGCCTCAGGAGTATAGCCGGTCTTGGCCGCCACGATAGGTCCCTTGTACGGCTGAGTAACAGGCAGACCTTCCAAAGCCTCGTAATAATACGTGCTCTTAAAGGTGACGGAATACAGACTGGTCGCGGTCTTGTGTTCCTTGGCAGAAAGCATTTTCTTGACCTGATCGTTGGCCATAGCTGCTGCCATGATCGAAGCCAGCTCGCGACAGGTCGAAACGTGATCCGGATGATGCAAGCCGGAAGCATTTTCAAAATGCGTCTGGACCAGACCGAGGCTTTGAGCCTTTTCGTTCATCATTTGAACAAAGGCCTCCTGCGATCCTGCAATATAGATCGCCAACTGCATCGAAGCAGCACCGTCCGACTCCAGGGCGATCGCGTACATCAGGTCGATCACGCGAACCTTCTCACCAATCTGGAAACCGAATCCGGAGGCGTTCTGCGACTGCATATAGTTGATGACGTCTGCGGACATCGTGATGTATTGGTCCATATCTGCCATCTGCAAATACTCGCTGGCAACCAAAAGCGTCATGACCTTGGTCAGCGAAGCCGGATATATCTTATCGTCCGACAGACGCTCAGCCACAACGTAATTTTTGTCCAGGTCAACGATAATGGCGCAATTGGAATACACACCCTCATCGTCGATCGATGCCTTTTTGTTGAGCGTTATTGTCTTGTCATCACTCACCATAAGGAAATCCTCAGGCGTGGGCGGCGTTACCACGGGCGTTTTATCTTTGATCTCAAACGTAGCCGATGCGACACCGTTCACAGAATGGATTTCAACGGTATGTATGCCTACCGACAATGTTGCCAGGTATTGTGCATGAAGAGTAACTTTTGTACTTCCCTCAATAACGGTATAATCCGTCTTAGGTATCAACGGAACGCCGTCTACCGATACTTTTTCAAAATCAGCGAAGGCCGCATCAGATACAAAGGTCAGCGTTGCCGTGGGGTGATCGGGGCTCCATGACTGTCCAAGGAAGGAGGAACCGATCACGGGGGGCTGGGGTTCCTCAATGGTAGGATCGTCATCGGGCGGATTTGGAGTATCCGGACGATCGGAGGGAGGCTCCGGTGTCGACAGCTTCATAATCCAGTGTATCGACAAAGCACAGATGACTACAAGCAAAAAGGTCAAAAGTGCCAAGACCATTCCCCACACAAAGTTCATCGGCGACGGATGATCTACAGGATGATGGTGATGATGGTGTCCGGATCTATCGTATCCGCGCCGCGGATTTTGATTCGGTTGTCCCATAACGGTGATTCCCGCTCCTTTCTCTTGTGTGCATTTGCATCGGCCGGCATTCAAACAGCGTCAGCATTTAGGCATAACTCGCCCATAGATAGAGACATTGTACCACATTTTTCGGTGACTGTCAAGAAAAAAAGCAATTTTTATTTTTATTCCGCATTTTTTTCGTTTTTTTACATTTTCCGCTTTTCCTTTTTGACAATTTATATGTGTTTGGCTGTTCAAAATTCCCAAAGTTAAAGTGCCAAAATTGTATTTTATAACGATTGACACACATTCTCGTATATGATATAATACTATATATTTTTTATGCGGGCGCACGCGCGAGTTTTCATGCGGTATCGCGCCGTCCGATCAATCACGGTAGTCACAAACCTCTCTGCCAACCGCAGGGGGCTTTTTATGTTTACCCGTCAAGGAGGACCCACATGACCATTATTGACGTTTTGGAGCAAAATGCCATTCAGTATCCCAAAGAAACTGCACTGGTTGAAATCAACCCCCAGTTTGAACAATCCAGCCGAATCACCTGGCGGGATTACGCCCTGATCCAGCCCGAGCCGGGTCAACCCTTCCGTCGCGAAATCACCTGGACCGATTTTGAGCAAAAAGCCAACCGTTTTGCCAATCTTCTCCTGACCCGCGGCTGCAAAAAGGGAGACAAGGTTGCCATTCTTTTGATGAACTCCATCGAGTGGCTGCCCATCTATTTCGGTATTCTCAAAGCCGGTGCCGTGGTCGTTCCCCTGAACTACCGCTACACTGCCGAAGAGATCAAATACTGTCTTGACAAGGCCGACTGCTCCATGTTGGTCTTCGGTCCCGAATTCATCGGCCGTATCGAACAGATCTGCGACCGCTTGCCCGCCGTTAAAAATATGTTTTACGTCGGCGAGGATTGTCCCACCTTTGCGGACAGCTACGACGGCATGATCAAATACTGTTCGATTGAAACGCCCGGCTTCGTCATTACCGAAGAGGACAACGCCGCCATTTATTTCTCGTCGGGTACAACGGGCTTCCCAAAAGCCATTCTGCACTCGCACCGAGCCCTGATGCACGCCGCTCGCACCGAGCAAAATCATCACGGACAAACCCACGACGACGTTTTTCTTTGCATTCCTCCTCTGTACCACACCGGTGCCAAGATGCACTGGTTCGGTTCCTTCCTGGTCGGAGGACGCGCCGTTCTTCTCAAGGGCACCAAGCCCGAGTGGATATTCCGCGCGGTATCCGAGGAGCGTTGCACCATCGTCTGGCTGCTCGTTCCGTGGGCGCAGGACATTCTGGATTGCATCGACCGAGGCGATCTTGTACTGCAAAACTACGAACTGGATCAATGGAGACTGATGCACATCGGCGCACAGCCCGTTCCCCCTTCCCTGATCCGCCGTTGGCTGAATATTTTCCCCAACCATAAATACGATACCAACTACGGTCTGTCCGAGTCCATCGGCCCCGGCTGTGTTCACCTTGGTCTCGATCACATCGACAAGGTCGGCGCCATCGGCCAGGCAGGATATCTGTGGCAGGTTCGTATCGTGGACGAAGCAGGACGTGCCGTTCCCCGCGGTGAAGTCGGCGAGCTTTGTGTCAAAGGTCCCGGCGTCATGAAGTGCTACTACAAGGACGACAAATCGACCGACGAAGTACTCAAGGGCGAGTGGCTGTTCACGGGAGATATGGCCATGGAAGACGCCGACGGATTTATCTGGCTGGTCGACCGTAAAAAGGACGTCATCATCACGGGCGGCGAAAACCTGTATCCCGTGCAGATTGAAAACCACATCCGCCGTCATGAAGCCGTCAAGGACGTGGCCGTGATCGGCCTGCCTCACGCACGTCTGGGTGAGATCGCGGCCGCCATCATTGAGGTCAAACCCGATTACACCCTGACCGAAGACGAGATTAACGACTTCTGTGCCGCACTTCCCCGCTACAAGCGTCCCCGCAAGATCATTTTCGCCGACGTTCCCCGCAATCCTACGGGCAAAATCGAAAAGCCCAAGCTGCGCGAGATCTATTGCGGCGAAAGTTTGGTCTCCCAACAGTTGGAACAATAACCCATCCCCATCGAAAGGAATCTACATAAATCATGAAAAAGTTGTTGCTTGGAAACGCAGCCATCGCCCGCGGTGCTTATGAAGCCGGCGTTCATTTCGTTTCCTCTTATCCCGGCACGCCCAGCACCGAGATCACCGAGTGCATGGCCACTTATCCTGCCGACGAAGTATTCGTCGAGTGGGCTCCCAACGAAAAAGTCGCAGCAGAAGCTGTCGTCGGCGCCTCCATCGGCGGCGGACGCTCCATGTCTTGCTGCAAACACGTCGGCTTGAACGTCATGGCCGATCCCCTCTTTACCATGTCCTATACCGGTGTGGGCGGCGGTGCCGTATTCTGCGTGGCCGACGACCCCGGTATGCACTCCTCGCAAAATGAGCAAGACTCCCGCCACTACGCCCGTGCGGCCAAGATACCCATGCTGGAGCCCGCGGATTCGGCCGAGTGTCTCTCTTATACCAAGGCAGCCTTCGATCTGAGCGAGCAATTCGACACTCCTTTCTTCGTTCGTCTGTCCACCCGCGTGTCTCACTCCCAGTCGCTGGTTGAGTTGAACGAACGCGAAAATCATGCCGTCAAGCCCTACGAAAAGAACATTCCCAAATACGTCATGATGCCCGCCATGGCGATCGGACGTCACGTTATCGTCGAGGAGCGCACCCAAAAGCTGATCGCGTTGGCCAACGATTGCCCTTACAACACGATCGAAGACAATGGGGCCAAAATTGGCGTCATCACGGCCGGCATCGCCTACCAGTACGCTCGCGAAGCATTGGGTGACAACGTCAACTACTGCAAGCTGGGTATGGTCTGGCCCTTGCCCACCACCCTGCTTTCCGATTTCTGCGCCAAGTGCGATACCGTTTACGTTATCGAAGAGCTCGATCCCTTCATCGAGGAGCATTGCCGCGCTATGGGATTGACCGTCATCGGCAAAGAGAAATTCTCTCTGCTTGGCGAGTATACCCCCAATGTTATCCGCGAGGTCATTCTGGGAACGGCCGCTCCCGCCAGCATCGTCCCCAACGAGACCCTCCCCGCCCGTCCTCCCGTGCTTTGCCCCGGCTGTCCTCACCGCGGTACCTTCTACGTCCTGCAAAAGCTGGGACTGACCGTTTCGGGTGACATCGGTTGCTACAC
>JAZLCA010000034.1:0-20532 GCA_045613985.1 Eubacteriales bacterium
CGGAGAAGTAGTTGTATAATCCCAGGCTAAACAAAATCCAAGCCCACGCGACGAGTCGCGTGGGCTTACTATCTTTATTCAAACGTTTCGGCTACTGCCTTCAAATGCTCCACAATGGGCAACTGCTGAGGACATACACCCTCACATTGCGCGCATCCGATACACTCGCTCGCGCGTCCGAATTTCTCGGTCAGATTCGCATATTCCTTGGCGATCGAGGCATCCTCGGGCGCCACCTTGGCCGCATTGTACAACGCGAAATACTGCGGGATCGCAATGTTCATGGGACAGCCATCTACACAATACGCGCATCCCGTACAGGGAATGGCGATCTCGGAGCGAATCAGATCGGCGGCACGATGCACCAGCTTCTCTTCGTCCAAGGTCAGCGGTTCAAATTCCTGCATATAGGAGGTGTTGTCAAGAAGCTGTTCCATATTGCTCATGCCCGACAGAACCATCATTACACCGGGCAAACCGGCAACGAAGCGAATGGCCCAGGACGGCACCGACATCTCAGGATTGTTGGACTTGAACAACCCGCGGACCGCCGCAGGAACGTTGGCAAGCGTACCGCCCTTGACCGGCTCCATTACAATGATCGGAACGTTATGCTTGCGAGCGACCTCGTAGCACTTGCGCGACTGTACGCTCTCGCTCTCCCAGTCCAAATAATTGATCTGCAGCTGGACGAACTCCATGTCGGGCTGTTCGGTCAGGATCTGATCCAGCACCTCTGCGGTGTCGTGGAAGGAAAAGCCCATATGCTTGACAAGGCCCTTGGCCTTTTTGTCGCGCAGCCATTCGAAGCAGTGAAGATCCTTGTAGATCTGATAGTGCGACACGCGCAGGTCGTGCAACAGATAATAGTCAAAATACTCGACGCCCGTCTTGGACAGCTGCTCGTTGAAAATGCGGTCGCGATCGTCCTCGCACTTCAAGTAAGCCGCGTGCAGCTTGGTCGCCAGCGTAAAGCTGTCGCGGGGATGACGCTCGACCAGGACCTTGCGGGTAGCGTTTTCGCTCTCATGGCCGCAATACATCCAGGCGGTATCAAAATAGGTAAAGCCTTTTTCAATAAAGGTATCGACCATTTGGCAGGTCAGATCAATGTCAATGCTCTTGGCATCGTTGGGATCGGTCAGGGGCAGACGCATCAGTCCAAAGCCCAGTTTTTTTGCTTGCATTTCCTATCTCCTTATATGTTATATTTCGTATTCCTCAAGAGCCAGATCGCAAATGGTCGTATCAAACGTCGTACCGTCGGGGCGGGTAAAGGTTCGGGTGACGTCGTGGCCCGAGTAGTTCATCGTCAGCATCTTACCGTAGCGCTCGGCCGTATAGACCTCGTCCATCTGACCGTCGGACACGTACAAACCGTTGTCGGCAAAGAAGGCGGTCATAACGTCGGCCACCTGGATCTGCATGGCCTGCAGATGCTCGGGCGTGTTGCTCGTCTTGAAATTCGAGGCGGTATTGGTCGATTGGGCCGTCGCGCCCATCTGGCCGCAAATATGCAGTGTCTTACCCTTGCCCAGCGTCTGTCCCTTGGCATCTGCACCGAACAGAATGGCCAGATAATCCTCGTCATTGTCCAAATCACGAAGCTCTTTGAGATTGATGCCGACCAAAAGGCCGCCGTTTTCCACAAAGGCGCGGATGGCCTGCATAGTAGCCGTCTTATAGTAGCCGTCCATGGTGATAATCAGCGCACGAAGACCGTCCAGGATGCCGTCGGCGATGGCCAGGTCGCAAGCGTAGGCGTAGTCGGTGTAGTCACGCATACAGGCAAATGCTCCGTGCATTTGTCCCATGCGATAGGTATCCAACACGATCGGCGTGTCGGGATACAACAGGCCGATATCACGGCGCACGCCGCCCTCGCGCAAAAGGTGTACGTTATCCGCGAAGTTGGTTGCTCTCTCCTCGTTGCCGAGAATGTTGTCGCTGTAATAGTGCAGCGACTTGGCACCCGTAGCAGCGGCGTTATAGACGCGGCAGACCACGCCTCGCTCGGTCACCTGTCCCGCAGGCTCAAAGCTGAAATAGCCGCCGTAGTAGTTGGAGGCGGTTGCCACCCAGTTGGTAATGACGAAGTTGGCACCGTAATTGGAGGCCTCGTTGGTGATACGGACACCGCCGCCCACCTCGGCGCACACCTTGCACTGCTGGGCAAACTCGGAAGCGTGCCAGGGCTCGGCACAGCCGCCCGTGCACAGGTACAGTTCAACGTCGGGGAAATATTTGCGGGCCGTCTTCATCCAGAAGGAGGCGTATTCCGTCATGGAAGCACGGTACCAGTCAATGAAATCGATCCAGCGGCGGCGGTCAGCCACACACTTGGGAGCGAAATATCCGGGGCCGGTGCACTCGTCGATACGGAAGTTTTCAGGACCCGATTCGATGGGCGGGTACTCCACCGCACCAAAGCTCGGGAAGGCCGTACCCCAAGAGGCATTGAGTGCTTCGGTCGTGCCGTACTTTTGCTCGGCAAAGCGTTTGAAATCCGCGCGGGCAAAGCGGTCGCCGCACCAGTAGCCGCCGTGAGCGTGATACAAGCCGGGAATATTGGTGGGCCAGTTGCCGTGCCATACCGACACGATGGCCTCGCCAAAGTCGCCCGTGATACCAAACAACAGGCCCTCGAATATCTCGTGGTCACGGTAATGATCGGCAAAGGCGGCCAAGAAACGTTCGATATAGTTATAAAAATGCTTATCCCAGAAGGTCTGGATCTTGCTTTCAATGTTATGCTCGAGGCATCTCATGCCTTCAAAATCGCGCGAGGCACGATACCAGTCGGGCAACGAATAAGCCGGGCCCGCGATCAAGAAGGGCAGCCATTTCAAGCCTGCTGCGCGGATCTTCTCGACCTCGCGGTCCCAGTGCGAGAAGTCCCATTTACCCTCGCCCGCGTTTTCGCAGGTCTCCCAGGTGACGTACTGCTCAACCGAGGTCACACCCATGTTGCGCAGGCGACGGAGCTCGGTAGGATTGGACACCGTACCGATACCGATGCACAGCTCCTGTCCTTCGGGGATGGTCACCCGCATGGCATCCAGCTTTTCATCCCAACCGTCCGCCGATCTCTTACGTATCACTCGGTCCTTTTCTTCATGAACCACACCCTCAAGGTCGCACACGCATCGGAAGCCGACCGACGCGTTGGCGCCGCCTCCCAGCACCTGACGGCGGCGGGCAATACGAAGGTCCATCTTAGGCGAATGATAGCAGCCGCCGCGGCATACTCTGGAGCCGCCCCAACCGTCCTTGAACGCTTCGGTGTCGTGCACCTTGTCGCTGTAAGCAAAGAACCAGTTCTCTACCCACTCGAACACGTTGCCCGCCATGTCGTACAGGCCGTAGCCGTTGGGCGCGTAGATGCCTACGGGCGAGGTGTAACGATAGCCGTCGTTCTGGGCGCTGTCACGCCATTCAAATTCACTACATTTATCGGCAAAATTCACAAGAGCTCCACTGGGATCCTCCTCACCCCAGGGGTAAGTGGGGGCATTCAGACCGCCCGCGGCGGCATATTCCCACTCTTCCTCGGTGGGAAGACGCTTGCCCGCCCATCTGGCATAGGCAGCCGCCTCACCCCAGGAAATGCTGATCACGGGGTGATCGGGGTAATCGATGAAATAGTTCGGCATATCTGCCCAGCGGGGAGAGCCGGGATAACCACGCCCAACCGCATCGCAATAGGCGCGGAATTCACCGTTGGTGACCGGTGTCTCATCCATATAGAAAGGAGCGATCTCTACCTCGTGGAGCGGTTTTTCCTCCGCATATCCACGCTCCGAGCCCATGGTGTATTTGCCACCCGGGATGTAGCGCATCTTTTTGCCGTCTTTGGTGATCTTGATCTGTTCCATAGTTACCTCCTTTGGTTGTGTGCCTTCGGCGACCAAGGGGACTTTTTGGAAAAAGTCCCCTTGGAACCCCAAAAACTTTACAAAATTATTTATTGGCTAAATGTGTAAGTTTGTTCGCTGTTCCATAGATACTGTCGCAAGCGGTGAGGCCCCTGCCCCTTCCGCTCTGCCGAAAAAGATAGTCTTTCTTTATGAAAAGTTTTGGTCAAGCTTTTTCAAAAGCTTGCGGAATCCAAAGGCAGCGCCTTTGGTCGCGCTCCGCAGAGCGCGAAATGCTCTCGGCGTTTTCTTTTTGATAACTTTTTCTTTTGCGCCTCGTGTGTCAAAAGAAAAAGTGGGCAAAAGGCTTTGCTGTACTTGAAGACTATAGTCCTTCCCACTCGCTCCACAATAGTTGATGCCGTAGGGGGGCTTGCTCCCGCAACTCATTCGCCTCTTTTTACTCTCTTTGGAATTTTATATTTGCTACGATACAGGATCAATCCTAACACAAATTCAATCATTGTTAAGACAAGGATAATGATTGCCGACATGGCCGATATTTTCAACAAGGCAACCTCCGCCATAGTAAGCGAAAGGACAATCGCCGCAATCACAAAAATCAAAGCGGAAGTCATAGAAAAATCTTTAACTGTTTGATCTCGGGAAATTTTCAAAAAGCATCGCAATACAAGAGCAAGCGCCCCTGCGCCACCAACGATCAGTATTTCATACATACGATGAACGATCGCAGCACTCACGGCAACCGCCAAGACGTTAAACCCTAACGATATACTCGTCCATCGTTTGATGAACACGCTTCCCTTTTGTTTCACCAACAACACTCCTCATATTTTATCACCCCCATTATACCAAAAAATTTTTCCTTCGTGTAGTCCTTCTTCCAAATTTATGATATTTCGTACGATTACACAAAACACATAGCAACATGCACAAAAGAGGCACAGGAAATTCCTGCACCTCTTTGATCATTACCTTTTGAATTTCTTGAAATCCTTGCCCTGCTTGACGGGTGGCTTGGTCGGTGCCGACCCTGCAGGACGGAAAAACTGATACAGATAGCACGGCAGCATGCCGTTATACAGCTTACGCGTCTTGTCGGCACGTCGGCCATACAGCCGCTCAAACTGCTCGCAGGAGGTCAACACGTAGATCTGCCAGGGCTCAAACGTCGCAAATCTTTTGCCCATAGCGCGGTACAAGTCCGCCGCCTCCGCTTCGGTCATCAATCGCTCACCGTAGGGAGGATTGCACAAAATGGTGCCTCGGCGGTCAGGCTTTTCGATGGTGCGGGCGTCGGCCGTGAAAATGTTCATCACGTCCTCCACCCCTGCTCGCACGGCACAGTCGTAGGTCATATCCGCCATCTCCTCGTCAATGTCGGAGGCCCACACCTCGCATTCGCTCTCCGTTTTGATGGCGGCGCGGGTCGCCTCACGGGCGCTTTCCCACAAAGGTGCTGCCAATCGCTCAAACTGCTCACCCGCAAAGGTACGACCCAGTCCCGGCGCGCGGTTTTGCAGTATCATGGCCGTTTCGATCGCAATGGTACCCGATCCGCAAAAAGGATCCCAAAACAGCACGTCCGCACGGGGACGGGCGGTCAGGGCAATGGCCGCCGCCAGCGTCTCGCGCAAAGGTGCCACACCTGCATGGGGACGGTAGCCTCTTTTATGCAACGCCATGCCCGAGGTATCGATGAGGAGCATCGCCTCGTCCTTGAGCAGGAAAAATTCGACCGAATAGGTCACGCCGCTATTTTGCTCAAACCAGGTAATGCCATACTTGGCCGTCAGCGCATCGACGACAGCGCGATTGACGATCTTCTGACAGGCGGGAATGGAGGTCAAGCGGCTTTTGATGCTGTGTCCGCTGATGGGAAAGGCATCCGTCTTTCCGATCCAATCGGCCCAAGCGAGAGCTTTCGTTCCCTCGTACAGCTGATCAAAATTCTCGGCGTGGAAACGCCCCATGAGAACAAATACCCGCTCAGCACAGCGCAGGGCGATGTTGGCTCTGGGGATGTCCTTCTCTTCTCCTTCAAAAATCACACGGCCGTCCATGGTCTCAATGCGCCGAAGCCCCAGCGCATCGATCTCCTCGCCAAGCAACTTTTCAAGGCCGAACAGACAAGTCGCTACTAATTGTAATTTCATATCTTTTCTCTTCCTTCGTTGTATATGCTCGTATGAACCAAGCAGTATCGATCGGTGTACCCCACCGCTCCATAGCCGGTCCAAATGCAGGGTTCCTTGTAAAAATGTCCCGGGCCAACCGCCCAAAGCTCGCCCCCCGTATGATGATGGGGACCTAACAGATTTCGCAGGTTGTTGACCAGCGTCAGACGAACGGTATTATCGCCCGCCTGCAAATACGGCGAAAGATCCGCCTCGTATGGCCGCCACAACAACGTAGCCACCTCGTTTCCGTTGACGTTGATGCGAACGGCGTTGATGCCCGTTTTGTCAAACGCCAGAGCCAAGGCAGTATCGCCCTCGTCCAACGTCAGCGTTTTTTCCACCGTTAATTCTCCCGCGAAAAAGGGATACCCCTGCCGCTCGATATGAGAGAGAGATACCTCCTTGGTCGGCGCGGTGATGACGAATGGCCCGTCATAGAAGGCGGCATCGTGAGCGATCTCCTCAAAGCCTCCGTCCGTCCTTACGCCAAAGTCGCCGACAAGATACATGGCCTCGATCTCCATATCAAAGGTCAGCTTATTCTTCTCACTTTCAAACTGCTTAGCCTTTTGCATATTTTCATACACGGCCGGCGACTGCGCAAAACGCACCCGCGTTTCGATCACGTTCTCGCCGATATGCAAAAGTCCCGAAATATCCAATTTTTCGAAGGCGCGGTCGCGAAAATAACCGCACCGCTTGCTTGTATCCACAGGATTGCCATTGACCGTAATATCAAAAATTTCGGGCGTTTCGCAGGCAAGGTAGACCTGCGCGGGAACGTATTCGGTCTGCACGGTAAAGCGGCATCGCACATCCACAGGACGCCCCCATTCGAGCGCGCGCGAGCCAACGTTGAGAATATAGCCGTCGGTCTCCTGCAGTTGCCCGTCAAACCAGTAGTCGCAGACGTCCAGCGTCAAGGCGTTTTCGGTGCAATTCACCACCTGCCACACGCCGTCAAGATCGATCGCGGGGAGGCTTGGGGCGTCGGTCACGGGAATGGGCGGCGTGCCGTCGTCCAGGATCAGCAGACTGCCCCACTTGGGAAAGGTATAGTTACCGCCAAACGGCACGGTGTCGCCCGTGACGGGATCGACGATACGTCCGCCGCAAGCGATGGTCGCGGGCTGCTCATTGTCGGTCGAGTTGACAAAATAGCGCAGCGTAACTCCTTCTGCGGGGTATTGGCGCATGGTGTAGGTCACCGCGGCATTGTCAATGATGGGATCGGGCGCAATTTCATCTGCCGTCACAATACGGCCGCCGTTTTGCACAAATTCCCGCAACAATTCCTCGGTATGCGGCAGAAAAGCGATATGCGGGGGCAGGATAATCTTGGAATAGCGCATCTTTCCGATGACGAGCGTGCTTCCCTCCACCCGTCCGTGACGTTCCATCAGGATTTCGTCGCCCAAATGATACAGAATGTGCTTTTCGTCCAGCGTCCGCATAACAGCGAGCAACGCTTGATTGTAATCGCTCATTCCTTCGCAGGGGCCGTCGTCGTAGCAGATCCACGCAGACGTCTGGGTGTGCATAACCAGAGTATCCACCCGAATCTCGCCTTCGCAAAGCAACATACCGATACGGCTCATGGCATCGTTGAATTGCTTATAATCCGCCCACCAAGGCTGTTGGCAATACATGGCAGGGGGATAGTCGCGCTTGCGAATGCCCCGCAAGGAGTATCCCTCCAAATGCTGGCACAAGAGGTTGACGCCCCGCACCATCATCCATTCGTAGTTGCGCTTGAGCTCGTCGTGTCCTACGTTGTGACCGCACAGAGCAAACGTTTCCGACAGGATCTGCTTTTTGCCCGTTTGGGCAGCGGCGGAGCAAAGCTGAGCCATCGTCAGACAATCGTAAATGGGACGACACAGCCAGTCCATGCCGGGGATGGTAAAATATTCGTAATGCGGCATACAGGCGCCGTTGGAGGTCAGCTGGGCGTGAAAAGTCTCCTCCAAGACCATATGGCCGGTAAAGCCAAGGCCACGCGAGGTGCAGTAATCATAGATCTGCTTCATGAAGTTTTTCGAGAACAGCTCAGTAACCAGCTTCCAGAAGCGCATTCGGGTGGTTTGATAATCCCCCGTTGCCTCAAACAGCTCATTCAGTCGAGGACAAAGCGCGTCACCATAAGCCGCCTCGTATTCGTCGGGAAGGATAAAGCTCCACGGAATACCGTCGCGGGAAATCTGCGGCTCGTCGGTGAAAAAGCCGGCAAGTGAGGTGCCGTATTTTTGGTAATATGGCTCGTAGATCTCACGAATAAAATCCGCGATCACGTCCCCGTCCAGCGTGTCAACGTAAAAAGGATTGACGTCGTAATAAAAACAATATTCTCCGATATGGCAAAGGATGCGATCCTTTTCCACTTTGCCGTCCACGTCGCAGAATTTGCGGCGACGCAGATATTTCTGCTGATATTTCAATCCCTTGCCGTTGACAAGACCGCCGCCAAAGCCCGAAGGCCAGCCGTTTTCATCGTAGGCCCAAGCGTACATACCACGCTCTTTTGCCTCTTTGACGCAGGCGGTGACGTTGTCAAACCATTCTTCTCCCATATATTCCGTTTGCAAGCCCCCACGGGCGTGCATGAAAAAGCCGCCAATGCCCGCGCGGTCCATCCGATCGATCTGACGGCAGGTTTCAGGCACGCTCAATCGCTCATTCCAAGACCAAAAAGGCACGGGGCGATATTTGTTGTCGATACGCTTGACGTCCATGCGGCTCTCCTTTCGGATACACAGATTATTTTTTGCTTTGAATGGCCGCGCCGATGGCATCGGACAAGGCCACGAACTCTCCAATGCTCAATTTTTCGCCGCGAATGTCAGCTCGGTGACCGCAGGCGACAATGATGTCGGTCAGCTCTTCTTTGGTCAGCTCGGGGAAACCGGCAGACAGAGCGTTGGACAGCGTTTTGCGGCGCTGTTCGAAGGCCGCCTTGATGGTGCGGAACATCAGAGCCTCATCGGCGGGATGATAGGGGCGCTCCTTGTACAGACGGATGCGCACCACGGTCGAATCCACCTTAGGCGCGGGAACGAAGCGGTCCGCAGGCACCTTGAACAAGGCCTCGGCCTGACCGTAATAAGCCAGCACCGCCGTGATGGCACCGTATTCCGACTTACCCGCCTTGGCGCACAGTCTGTCTGCCACCTCGGACTGGATCATGATGGTAATATTCTCAAACGGAAGACCGCTCTCAAGCAGCTTCATGAGGATGGGGGTGGTGATATAGTAAGGCAGGTTGGCGCAGACCGAGACGGGACCGCGCTCAAAATCCTCGGCCAGAATGGCGGCAAGATCCGCCTTCATGACGTCCTCATTGATCACCTTAAAATGGTGATATTCCCCCATGGTGAAGGACAAAACGGGAATGAGTCCCTTGTCGATCTCGAGCGCCACCACCTTGGGATAGCGTTCGGCCAGTGCCCAAGAAAGTGTGCCGATGCCGGGACCGATCTCCAGAATGGTAGAACGGGCATCGTCACAGCAGCCGTCGGCAATGTCCTCAACGACGCCGCGGTCCGTCAAAAAATTCTGCCCCAGCTCCTTTTTGAAGTTGAGGTGAAACATATTCATAATGTGCTTGATCTCGCGAATATCACAAAGGTTCATAATTTTTCCCTTCTTTTCGTCCATAGTTGAAATCAGTATATCACAACCGCCCAAAAAAATCAAGCATTCCGCCCGCAATCCTCCCTCTCAATCAAAATTTTTATAAAAAACTTGTTTTTTACGAAAAAAAGACTTGCTTTTTTGAAAATGGTATGTTATAATATCATGCGTTGAGCAATTCGCTCCGCTGGTGTGGCTCAGTTGGTAGAGCAGCTGATTCGTAATCAGCAGGTCGCCGGTTCGAGTCCGGCCATCAGCTCCAAAAAAGAGGTACTTCTTACGAAGTGCCTCTTTTGTTTTCAAGCGGCACGTTCCGGCCGCGCAAGAGATCTAACAATAAAAGACCGTCGGAGAGTCCTCTGCACTCCGACGGTCTTTTTATCTTATTACTTATCTTCCTTCTTGTTCAGCGCACTCACGCCAAGGCCGAATGCCAGAATCATGGCAACCGCAGCAGACAACGCGATGCTCGCACCGCATCCGCCCTTCTTGGGCTCCTCAACGGGAGGCTGCTCCTCCGGCTTCTCTTCGTCGATGGGCTCATCGGTGGGTTCATCGGTGGGTTCATCGGTGGGCTCATCGGTGGGCTCATCCACGGGAGGATTCGCCTCAAAATCAGCAATGGCCTTCTCACATCTTTCCAGCTTTTCCAATGCAGCCGCAGGAACGAGTGCCTTCGCCTCATCGCTCAGCTTGTCATACATGGATCTGCAGCTGATGACCTTCAGCTTAAGATCCTCGTAGTTTTCCGCTGTAATCTCGTCCGTCTCGTTGATCTTTTTGACAAACTTATCAACGGACTTTTGCAATGCTTCTTGCTTGCGGATTTCTTCTTCCACAGCCTGACGGTCGGACAGGCAAATGTTATCCAGCTTCAGGACGATATCGCCGGCCTTATCATTGACCATAAAGAAACGCAGATAGTTGATGTTGGAAGGATCCAACTGTCCCGCCAGATGCTCTTTACCCGCAGTAGTACCGGACTCGCGGACGGTTCCCGAGCTCAGAGGCAAAACGATGTGGTTCCAACCAACGGCCAGCTCCTCGCCCATGTGGCAATCACGGATTTGGGAGAGCTGCCAGGAGATTTCCTGATAATCGCACGTACCGGACGAGGTGATCTCAAAGCCGGAGTTTTTGCCTGCACCGAAAAACAGATCGAAAATGGCCAGGTCAGACACATACAAATCGAACTCCAATGTGTCGTAGCCGGTGCCGTCGACAGGCTCAGGCGGCAACATCTCGTTGACCTTACCGTCACCGACCTCCAAAACCAAACAACCCTCGCCTTCCTGCGCGTCATCGGCGCTAACGGAATAGCTGTTGCTACCTCCGGGAATGGCGTCGCAGCTGAAAATCTGCAAATAAGAAATGTCACTGTCCTCATCGGTCCAGGTCAGATACTCTGCACCGACTGTCAGCATCGCAGCCAGCATCATCACGGCTACCATGCAAAGCGCTACCAATTTTTTCATTTCCGTTCCTCCTGTATATATAAGTAAAACGTAAGGTACACCGTACCTGTTTTTATTATATCACGGTGTATTTTGATTCGCAATAGAAAGACGGCAAAAAAATCCTTTTGCCGTCTTTTTTGTCGTATATCAATAAGTTTCAACGCTCTCTTTTGAGCATAATGTCAAGGTTTTTTCCCCTCACCGAAGCCATTATAGCCCAAGTTTTTTATGATGGCGGGATAATCCTTGTAGGCATAATTAAAATCGAAGGTCAAGCGGTCGGACACGGAGGGGATTTTTCCCGTGCAGGTATACTGCCACATTCCCAACTGCTCACCGTATTTTTCGCTGTTCCACTCAAAGGGGCCCTCCCCCGCAGGATAGCGGGCATACCAAAGGTCGAACAGGAAGGTCACCTTGTCGTTTTGCAGGCGGTTGACCAGCCAGTTGTTGTTGGTATACAGTGCGCCGAACCAGCGTTTTTCCTGCAGAGCAGAAATAAACGTCACGCACAGATCGGTCACTTCTTTTCGGGACAGCGCATCAAACGAGGCATCCTCGATATCAAAATACACCGGATATTCCAACGTCTTGCCCTCCAGCCATTGCATCAGGAGAGCGGCATCTTGTGCCGTTTCCTCTGCTGTGAGCGAATAGGTATAGAAGTAAACACCGACGTCCAGCCCGGCCGCTTTAGCGGCCGCGTAGTCTTGCTCAAAGGTGGGCTCGATGCCGCCTTTGGCAACGCCGTCCTCGCCCGTGCGAGGCGACGATCCGATCTTGAGAATAACGAAATCAAAGCCGGCCGCTTTGATCGCCTCAAAATCCAAGGGGAGATACTGACCGCCGACGTATTCGTGGTTATACTTCGACACGTCAAGTCCGTGCGCCAAGGGCGTATCGCAAGCACCGTACGCGCCTTCGAACACGTCCGAATAGAACAGATAATCGCCGCGATACGTATAGTCGCACGCAAGGCAGGTGTACGTGTTGTACGCCGTGTTCTGGGCGGTCGTGGGGCCCATGATCTCGCAGGAGAAATCGTGCCCCCGCGGAGGGGTCCAATCCGAGGTATAGGACAGCGTACAGGTAGCACAGGAATATTTGGTGTAGCCCTGGGCGGTGCAGGTCGGGGCAACCGTCTGTACCGTCATCTCGTGAGAGAGAGGGCGGATTGTCTCGGCCCGATAGGAATAGCCGCAGGCACAGAGGTACTCGGTGTAGCCCTGGGCGGTGCAGGTGGGCACAACGGTGAATTTTTGGAAGGAATGGCCGACCGACGGCACCGTATCGGCAACGAAGGTATAACCGCATTCACAGCCGTACTCGGTATAGCCCTGCTCGGTGCAGGTCGGAGCGATCGTCTCCCCTGCGACGAGGGTATGTCCCGCCGGTGGTGTGGCGTTGGAAAGATACGCGTAGCCGCAGGCACACTCGTATCGCGTATAGCCTTGCTCGGCACAGGTCGGAGCGATCGTCTCGGCTTGCAGGTCGTGTCCGGTCGGGGCAACAATATTCTTTTTGTATTCCAGACCGCAATCGGCACAGACACATAAGGTGTAGCCTTCGGTGTCGCAATCGGGGACGACGTTCGTCTCGGTCAGATTAGTATGACGGCACTCGCCGCAGCCGATCAGGCAAACGAGGGCCGCGATGCAAAGGGCGGCCGTCAAAAAGCGAATGGTTCTGAGCATAACGGAAATCCTTTCTTCGGTCATGTTCGTCCCGAGGTCAAGCGATCCCAGGTCTGATAGACGCGATAGGCGTTTTCGGGGCGACCGCCGGGCCCAAACTCCAACTGAGCAATACAGCCGCCGTTGTCCCAGAGGGTATCGTACACCTTTTGGACCGCCGCGTCGATCTCCTCTTGCGTTCCGTGCGGCAAGAGATACTGGCGGTCGATCTCGCCCCAGAAGGTGATCTTACCGCGGAATGGTGCGAGGTTATCAATCCCCATACAGAACAGCTGAGAATTGACGGCATCCAGACCGAGTTCGATCAGATGCGGGTAGATTTCCAGAATATGTCCGTCCGAATGCATAAAGATCTTTTTACCGTAGCTGTGGGCGATGTCGATGTAATCGCGGTACATGGGCTTGAAATATTCCACCCAAAGCTTAGGAGAGATCAAAAGCCCGCGCTGGGAGCCCCAGTCGTCCATGAAAGAAAGCGCGTCAACGTCCGTTTTGGCCCAGGCGGTGAGCTGACGGCAGTAAAAATCGTGCAGGCGCTTCATAAACTCGATCATCTTGGGGGGCGGATCCATCAAATCCATATAAAGATTGGTCGTGCCTCGGATGAACTGCAGCTGCTCAAAGGGGCGGGGGGTACAGCCGCACTGGGTGAATTGCTCGGTCGCGGCGCAGGCACGGTTGACAAAGTCGCGGTCAAAGGTCAACAGCTCCTCGGGAATATGCACGTGGCAAGCACCGTCCCAGTCGGGATCATCCTCGCCGATCTGGGGGTGCTTCACTTCCCCAATGACACCCGGGTGGATGTTTTCAAACACACAACCGAACTCGTCGGTGTATTGCCCTGCCGCAAAGGGATCGCCTTTTGCGATGGTGGGCTGGGAGATCGGCGCACCGATGCCCGTAATGTCAGGTGGAAAATCGCGCAGGATGCGCGCCGTTTGCTCGGGGTATCGTTCCGTCGCCCAGGGCAACGTCCAAAGCTGTCTGGGCGCCCGCCCCGAGGTGTTGCGAAATTCGAGGGTAGCCAATACCAATTCTCTTGACGTCATCATAAGTACACCTCCGAATGTGTTTTCACCTTGATTATATCCTCTCTCGCCCCCTTTGTCAAGGAAATTCGAGCAAAAACGCCTCCCGCGGTTGCGGGAGGCGTGATTGTTTGATTATTTATCCAACGTCTTCATCGTCGGGAAGAGCAGCACGTCACGGATGGCAGGCGAGTCGGTAAACAGCATGCACATACGGTCGATGCCGTAGCCGATACCGCCTGTGGGGGGCATACCGATCTCCAGTGCGTTGAGGAAGTCCTCGTCGGTGTGGTTGGCCTCTTCGTCACCGGCGGCAAACTGCTTTTCCTGCTCGGCAAAGCGCTCGCGCTGGTCGATGGGGTCATTGAGCTCGGAGTAGGCGTTGCACATCTCCCAGCCGTTCATGAACATCTCGAAACGCTCAACGTACTCGGGATCCTCGGGCTTCTTCTTGGTCAGAGGCGAGATCTCGACGGGGTGATCCATAACGAAGGTGGGCTGAACCAGATGATGCTCAACGAATTCCTCGAAGAACAGGTTGAGAATGTCGCCCTTGGAGTGACGGTCCTCGTAGTGAACGCCCTTTTCGT
The DNA here is from genome assembly GCA_045613985.1 of Eubacteriales bacterium. GTDB lineage: Bacteria > Bacillota > Clostridia > Oscillospirales > CAG-272 > SIG644. Next base: position 14,455 of record JAZLCA010000034.1, read on the forward strand.
CGGCTACCTTGCGTGCTTCCTCCAGCGTCTTGATTTCCTTGAAATCAACGCCCGAATACTGCTTAACGGCATCCAGCATGGTAATGCGGGCAAAGGGCTTGCCCAGATCCATCTCTACGCCATTGTAAACGATAGTGGTGGTACCCAGAACTTCCTGTGCGACGTGGCGGAACATTTCTTCGGTCAGGTCCATCATGCCGTGGTAATCGGTGTAGGCCTGATACAGCTCCATCAGGGTAAACTCGGGGTTGTGACGGGTGTCCAGACCCTCGTTGCGGAAGACGCGGCCAATCTCGAACACTCTTTCCAGTCCGCCGACGATCAGGCGCTTGAGGTACAGCTCCAGAGAAATTCTCAGCTTGAAATCCTCGTCCAGCGCGTTGAAGTGCGTCTCAAAGGGACGGGCAGCCGCGCCGCCGGCATTGGCGACCAGCATGGGGGTTTCAACCTCGATAAAGCCCTTGGCATCCAGGAAACGGCGAATGGAAGAAATGATCTTGGAACGCTTGATGAAGGTGTCCTTGGCCTCGGGATTCGTAATCAGGTCAACGTAACGCTGGCGATAGCGGGTATCGACGTTGGTCAGACCGTGGAACTTTTCGGGCAGAGGCTGCAGGCTCTTGGAAAGCAGCGTCAGCTCGGTGACGTGCAAAGAGATCTCCTCCGTCTTGGTCTTGAACACGGTACCCTGGACGCCGACGATATCACCGATATCCAGCTTCTTGAATCCTGCGTAGGGTTCTTCTCCGATGGTGTCACGGGCAACGTACAGCTGCATGGTACCGGACAGGTCCTGGACATGGCAGAAGGATGCCTTGCCCATGACTCTCTTGGTCATCAGACGGCCGGCAAGCGAAACGGTCTTGCCTTCCAGCTCTTCAAAATTTGCTCTGACGTCGCACGCGTGGTGGGTAACGTCGTACTTGGTGATCTGATAGGGATCGCAGCCGGCTTCCTGGAGGGCCGTCAGCTTTTGGCGGCGGATGATCTCCTGCTCGGACAGCGAGGTGTTTTGCATATCTGCCATGGTAATATCTCCTTTATAAAAACGGAAATGGGTTTACATATTTTTACAGAATGTATTATAGCACAAGGGGTAGGGCTTGTCAATAGGGGTAGGGGAAGATAAAAGGAGGATCGTTAAAATTTCTTCCCCATTTATTGTTCATATTCCGCAAAATCCCCCCTCCCTTTTGCGTCAAGTTTTTCCAAAATTTCTCTTGTTTTGTCACTCTTTTTGTGTTATACTTAAATCATGAAATCTGGCTCTGTCGAAAAATCAGGAGGATATCTGTCATGAAAGAAAAGCTCAAACAGTACGGCCAACGCTATTTTATCGACGCTATGGGCGGTATGGCCCAAGGCCTGTTCGCTTCGCTTCTCATCGGTACCATCATCGGTACGCTCGGCGGTTACATTCCCGTCGATTTTATCCGCGATTTTTTCCAAATGGTCGCCACGGTCTGCAAAAATGACTTCGTGGTCGGCGCTGCCATCGGCATCGGTATGGCAAATGCCATGAAGGCATCCCCCCTTGTCATGTATGCCTCGGCCGTCGTCGGCGCGGGAAGCTACTCCATCGGTCTTTTCGTTCATGCCGAAACGATGGAGGTCATCAGCCACTATACCCCCATCATGCTCGCCCCCACACATGCAACAAAGCTGATCGCAGGCCCCGGCGGATGCTTCTTCGCCGTCATTCTGGCAGTGGAGCTTGGTATGCTGGTGTCCAAAAAGACCAAGCTGGACATTCTCGTCACCCCGCTTGTGACGCTGATCCCTGCCCTCTTGGTCGCCCGCCTGACCTGCCCCTATATCGCCTACGCCATGTTTTATCTCGGCGACTTCATCAACACCGCCACCGAATACGCCCCCTTCTGGATGGGCATTGTCATCGCCGTCGTCGTCGGCATGATCCTGACACTTCCCATTTCCAGCGCGGCCATTTGCGCCATGATCGGCATCAGCGGTCTTGCGGGCGGTGCCGCGACCGTCGGCTGCTGCGCCCAGATGGTCGGCTTTGCCGTCATGACCTTCCGCGCCAACCGCTGGGGCGGCCTCGTCTCGCAGGGACTTGGCACCTCCATGCTGCAAATGGGCAACATCTGCCGCAAGCCTCAAATCTGGATCGCTCCCACGCTGGCCGCCGCGGTGTGCGGACCGCTGTCCACTCTGCTGTTCAAGCTGGAATGCACCGGCGTATCTGCCGGTATGGGTACTTGCGGTTTGGTCGGGCCCATCGGTGTCATCACCGCCACCCCCCATTCGACCAATATGTGGATCGGACTTGCCCTGCTGTGCTTCATCCTGCCCGCCGCTCTGTCGCTGGCTTTCAGTTTAGTCCTTGAAAAGCTGGGACTGTACAGCGTAGCGGATACCAAATTAGATTAACAAGAGAAAGGAAATACGTATCATGAAAATTGCATTGATCGCACACAACAAAAAGAAAGACGAAATCATTGAATTGTCCAAGCAATATAAGGACATTCTGGCCGAGCACGAGCTGTACGCCACGGGAACGACCGGCACCCTGATCATGGGTGAAACTGCTCTGCCCATCCACCGCATGAAGAGCGGCCCTCTGGGCGGTGACCAGCAGATCGGCGCTATGCTTGCCAACGGCGAGCTTGGCCTGATCATCTTCCTGCGAGACCCTCTGACCGCACAGCCTCACGAGCCTGACGTCTCCGCCCTGCTCCGTCTGTGCGACGTTCAGAAGATCCCGCTGGCCACCAACGCCAGCAGTGCCACCGTCATGCTGGAGGCACTCAAGAACGGCACGTTTTTCTTGCACCGCAGCTGAATGCGATACGCTCCGCCAAAACGGCGGGGCGTATTTTTTTGTGCCTCTTGATTTTCGCCCGTGCATCCGTTATAATAAAGGCAGACCATCCCCGAAAGGAGAAGCCATGCAATACCTAAAATCATTCACTCTGGCATCCGAGACGCAAGAGCTGGAGTTTTTGTTGCACAGTCCGCTGTTTGATATGTCCTGCCACAACCAAATGACGGCCTATCCATTCAAGCTGTTTCCCTTCAAAAGGCTTCACCGCCTGGAGTTTGCCCCCGTGACCATCATCTACGGCGGCAACGGCTCGGGAAAATCGACACTGCTTAATATCATCGCTGAAAAACTGAGACTTCATCGTTCCGCCCCTTTCAACGAATCTCACCTGATGGAGCATTACCTGAACTTTTGCCAATTTGAAATGTACGACGGCACAAGTACCCCGCCACCCGACAGCGAGATCATCACCAGCGACGGCGTGTTTGACTTTATGCTTGACGTGCGAGCCATCAACCGAGGCGTTGACCGAAGGCGCGATGAGCTGTTTGATGAATACCGCGAAACCATCAAGGACTGTCAGGATAACGGCTACCAAATGCGATCTCTGGACGACTACGACGAGCTCAAGCGCCGCAACGAGGCGCGGCGTTCCTCCAAATCGCAGTATGTCTCCCGCCGTCTGGGCGTGGTCGAGCAAGAAACGAAGTCCAATGGCGAAAATGCCTTCGGTTACTTCACGAGCAAGATCAAGGAAAACGCGCTGTATCTTTTGCACGAGCCCGAAAACAGCCTGTCGGCCACTTTGCAAGCACGTCTGTCCGAATTTCTCACCGACTCGGCGCGGTTTTACAACTGCCAGTTCATCATCTCCACCCACTCGCCCTTCCTGCTTTCGATGAAAGGCGCTAAAATCTACGACCTCGACGCCGCTCCCGCGCGCGTGCGCCGCTGGTCGGAGCTGCAAAACGTGCGGGCGTATTACGATCTGTTCCGAGAACGGCAGGGAGATTTTGAATAATTTTTTCCAAATTTCGTGACGCGCTCGCCCCTTTTTCCGATATAGTGGGTGAGGGAAAGACAAAACGTCCCTCCAACGACAGACAAGGTGGTGAAAAGATGCAAGACAAGCAAATTGTTGAATTGTACTGGTCGCGCTCCGAAGCGGCCATTACCGAATCGCAAAAGAAGTACGGACGCTATTGCCGCTATATTGCCTATCAGATTCTTCACGACGACGAAGATGCCAAGGAGATCGAAAACGACACCTATCTCGCCGCATGGAACACCATTCCGCCCCAGTCACCCGATCCGCTCAAACCCTATCTCGGTATGCTGTGCCGCCGCGGGGCGTTGGATCGCTACGACCAAAAACAGGCCGAAAAGCGGGGCGGCGGGCAGCTGCCTCTGCCTTTGGAGGAGCTTGCCGAGTGCATCCCTGCCGATAACGGCGACGAGGATCTGTGTGATCTGATCGCCCTGCAGGACGCCATGAATGCGTTTATTTCCGGTCTTCGCCGCCGCGAGCGCAACGTGTTTGTCCGCCGCTATTTTTACATGAGTCCGATCGCCGAGATTGCCGACGAATATTTCATGACACAAAGCGGCATCAAAATGATGCTCTCCCGCCTGCGCCAAAAGCTCAAGATACACTTGGAAAAGGAGGGGATCGACGTATGAAGGAACGAAATCTTCTTGACGCGATGGGCGGTATTGACTCCCGCTATATCGCCGACGCCGCTCCCTCGGGCCGCAAGCACAAACGGCGCAATTTCGCCATGGTGGCGAGTCTTTGCTTGGTGCTTGGAGCCATCTTCGTTTTTCTCTTTGGCCCCGGAACGCCGCCCACCCTGATCCCCGACGTACCGACAGACACCGAGCCTGGAACGCCCAATACGCCGGGCACACCTGACACTCCGGATATACCCGATGAACCCGATACGCCCCCCGTTGTGGAGCCGCCGCTTTTCATTGAAGGCTCGATCGAGCTGATCGGTCACACACTTGGACCAAAGCTCACCTACGCTCCCGCCATTCCATCCGGCGGCAACAGTTCCGGTGGCGGATCCAATGCTTGGGTACCCGTTTTTGGCGGTCGAAGCAACCCGATCGTCGTCCAAGCCCGCGTGACGGAAATATTGCCCGGCATCTATCAAGATTTGCCTGATTCCAACACATATCGCATAGTGAAGATGCAGCTGTTGGATATCGTTGAAGGGCAAAACGTGCCAGTGGAATTTTACTATTGCCTTGACGCCAACTTACCCGCACAGGGATTGCCGGAATACGATTCATTGATTCTTATCATGGAGCAGTTTGGAGTGGAAGACTACACCATGCTTAACCTCACGACCGCCACGCACGAGGCCTTTTCTCTGATGTTCGGCTACAATGCTGACGTCCTACGCGGATGCTTGCTGGCCGTCACAGACGGACGGATCGACACCTCCTTGTGGGAGCAAGAAGGTTGGGATTTTTACGGTGTTCCGATCCCCGATATTGCCGACGATAAAAAATTCGATAAGTATCTGCACCCCGTCAGAACGTGGCACACAACAGAGCAAGCCAAAGAAGCGATCAGCGGATATTTAAGACGTCACTCGTATGAGGAAGCTAAGGTCATGACCAAAGCCGACTTTACAAGCGAGGATGCCATAGCCGCGCTGGAATACGTCCGCCCGTTTGTCAACGGCGTATTTGTCACCGAGGGACACATCGCTATGTCTAAATCGGCCAAGTTTATCCGCATGATCAACGGATATCAATCCACCGAAATCGTACACGTTTACACCGACAAAGTCAGCCGTCACGGCGAATCCTTCACCGACCGGGATCTTTTGGATATCCCCGACATTCATGCGATCCTTGAGCAAATCGATTTTTCCACGTTGGCACCGCCGCACACACCGCACTACAAGGAATTGGAGCAAACCTCATGCGGCAAAGTCGGTTGGTACACCAAGGTCAACGGTAAGGTATACGGCATTGTCAAAATCTCCTGGAATTTCTGCATTCCGGGCGAGCCGCTGAAAACCTACTACGACGATATGTATATCATCGCGTATCCCGACGGAACGTATCATGAAATCGACCGCGAACAACTGCGCGCCTTGATTGTCACCGAGGACGGCATGAATAAAGGACAAATCAGCACTCGCCCCTACAATACCGTCATTGAAACAAGTTACGATCAACCATAAAACGAAAGAGAACCGAGCCGCGGCTCGGGGCCCTTTCGTTTTAATTTTCCCTATTGTCGTATCCGTTCAGGTAGGAGCGGCAGGGGACGGGCT
>JAZLCA010000035.1:0-2775 GCA_045613985.1 Eubacteriales bacterium
CCTTTCGACGGAAATAGTCGATGGTCGCAAAGAGTACGGTAATCACGAGAACATTGATCAGGGTAAGCTTTGCGGCGGCGGTGATGTTTTCCGATGTAAACACCAATCCCATGGACTCGGCCAGCGTAGTCACAAACAGCATCATGCAGCAGGAAACAGCAAATGCCACCGTGAGAAAGAAAACGACATAGCCGCCGATAAATCGAAGAAGCTGACGCGTGGAAAGCTTTTTCATTTCACCACCGCCTTGTAGCCAAGACCATGGACGGTTTTGATCTCAAATTCCTCGCAGTCGGCAAGCTTGCCGCGCAGCTTGGTCATGTACACATCCACAGCGCGGGGCGCAGTCTCTGTGTCGGCATCCCAGAACTCGTCCATCAGCTGCTGGCGGGTGAAAGTTTTCTTGGGATAGCTGAGAAGCTTGTAGAGGATGTTGAACTCTCGGTTAGTGAGGTTGATCTCGTCACCGTTCAGTGCAGCGGTATGCTCGTCCGCATCCATGACAAAGGCACCGATCTCCAATTTGCGGCTCTGTGCGATTTTCGAGCGGCGCAGCAGCGCGCCAATGCGCAGAAACAGCTCGTCCAGATCAATGGGCTTGACCATATAGTCGACGATGCCAATGCGAAAGCCACGCTGCTTGGAGGCTATGTCGTCCCGGGCGGTCATAAAGAGGATCGGCAGATTCTCATTGAGGGAACGGACGGATTTCACGAACTCAAATCCGTCGATGCCCGGCATCATGATGTCCGACACAATGAGATCAAACATAGTGTCGTACATGGCATCATAGGCTTCCGATGCACTCAGACAGCCGGTGGCCTCGTAGCCACTCTGATTTAAAAAGGAACAGACTGTCCGGTTCAGATCTCTGTCATCTTCCACAACCAGAATTTTGAACATCTCTCTACCTCCGAAAAACACAATGATTTGATAGTATCATACCACGGAAATGTTAAAGTTTTGTTTCTGTTTTGCGGTTTCAGCAAAAAAACAGCAAGGGCAGCGTCAAAAACGCTACCCCTGCCGGGTGTATTTCATTTCAACATCTCATTGCTGAGAGCAATGATCTTGTCCGCATATTTGGCTTTGCGGGAGGTGAGGATGCTCTTATAAATGGGATAGTTTGCCAGTGCCATGACCATGCCGATCACGCCGATAACGATACCGGGGACCATGGTCTCATTCATACCGATCATCGCACCGATGTCGGTCATCACAAGGCTCATACCACTGCCCATGATGATGGCGCTGATGGAACCGAAGGTATAGCCAAACACATTGGCAGGACGCTTCACCTTGGCATCCAACTTCTTAAGCTCATCCAGACGCGTGTCGCTCTTCTCGGTGTACTGAGTGCGGATCTTCTGCACCAGAAATTCCTGATCGTTCTTGTTCATGTTATTATCCTCTTTCTTATTTTGATTTTTAAATTACTCGTTTGTTTCGCCGCACAGCTGTGCGGCAAGCTCCAGAATTCTTGCTTGATGCGTTTCCTTTGCTTTGCAGATGCAGCGGCGGTGAACCGGATAAGCAAAGAGCATCCCCACAGTGCCAATGATGCCAAACAGAACGCCGAGCACCATGCTTTTAGGGAGTGCACCCAAAGCAAAGCACATACCCAGTCCGAACACCAGACAGCTCGTGATACCCATAGTCAGCGCAGGAATCATTCCTGCATTGTCCACCGCACGGTCAAGCCGCTTCAGCTCGTCCAAAGCGCTCTCCTCTCTGGGGAGATACTTGTCTCGAATCATCTGAGCTTCCTTGCTCTGCGTTGCTGAATAGTTGTAGCTAAATGCCAGTTCGCTACTCATAGTGATCTTACTCCTTACCAGACAGTCTCTTCTTTGCGTCCTTAACGCTCTCGCCTTCCTTAGCGAACAGAACATCGATGCATTTGTCGCTTACTGCGTTGAATCCATCTACGAAGGCATTTTCAACCTTCTTGTAACCACCGACAACGCTGTCCTCGATCTTCTGATAGCTCTCAGTAACGGTATCGCTGATCTTCTCGATCTTATCTGCAATCTTAGCCATGTTAGTAATCTCCTTTTAAGCTACTTAATTTTCGGCTCGTTTGACCTTATGGCTGAATCTTAGCAGTCATTTGTTTGCGAGTTTTTTGCGAAATGTTTCTGTTTTATTAAAATCAAAAATCTTTTTCTGAAATAGGATTAAAGCGCGCCGCATTAAATTTTTACGATATCTCCAACAGCAGCGCAAAAAATCCTCGCGCATTTCTCCCCGTATCAGAGAATCGTAAGTGAGGATTTTGTTTTTTCTTCGCAAGGCGCAAAAGTGTATTTTTACAATAAAGGCGCCTTTTTGCGAAGAAAATAAAGGGGAGTCCGAGGGGAAGATCCCATCGGCTCGGGGTCATCCAATAGGGGAGAGCGGCCCCTTGTTGGCACACGACTTTGCTCGCAAAGTCTAGTGTGTTATACCTTTTGCGACCGATGGCGACGGAAAGGGGTGTCACCGCCTACGACACACCTTCCCGTTGACAGCAGAACAGCCGGTATTTGTGAGATGGTTCTTTCACAAATACCGGCTGTTCGTTTGTAGTTGGCGGAGGGAATTCTTGAAGCGCAGCGGAAGAATTTTCTTCGTCAACGGGGGAGTAAATGGTATATAAGACCCGCCGCAGCGACTGCGCAGAATCTCCGTGGAAATGCTCTCCGTTGATTTTCGGTAGCCGCTACCAAAATTGCTGCCCTGTTTAAACTGACTACCATGTCTCTGGGGTTTAATTAAAAAGAAAGCTCTACAAAA
>JAZLCA010000036.1:0-120998 GCA_045613985.1 Eubacteriales bacterium
ACGACACCCTTGTTACCGTGGCGACCTGCCATCTTGTCACCGACCGAGATCTTTCTCTTCTGTGCGATATAAACGCGGACAACCTTGTTGACGCCGGCGGGCAGATCGTCGCCCTGCTCGTGGCTGAATACCTTTACGTCAACAACAATACCTGCTTCACCGTGCTGCAGGCGCAGCGAGGTGTCGCGGACTTCTCTTGCCTTCTCGCCGAAGATGGCGCGAAGCAGTCTTTCTTCTGCCGTCAGCTCGGTCTCACCCTTGGGCGTGATCTTACCGACCAGAATGTCACCCGAACGAACCTCGGTACCCTTCTTGACGATACCTTCTGCGTTCAGATCCTTGAGCGCGTCCTCACCGACGTTGGGAATTTCACGGGTAATTTCCTCCGGACCCAGCTTGGTGTCACGTGCTTCATGAGTATATTCTGCAATATGCAAAGACGTATAAACGTCGTCGCGGACCATACGCTCGTTGAGCAGAACTGCGTCCTCGTAGTTGTAACCTTCCCAGGTCATGAAGCCGATCAGAGCGTTCTTACCCAGAGAGATTTCACCGTTGGCAGTTGCGGGACCGTCGGCGATGACCTGACCGGCCTCGACCAGCTGGTCCTTTTTGACGACGGGGCGCTGATTGAAGCAGGTGCCCTGGTTGGTTCTCTTGAACTTGATCAGCTCGTAAACGTCCTTGGTACCGTCTTCGCAAACGATGACGATCTTATCGGCGTCCACGCGCTCAACGCGACCTGCATTCTTGGCGATGATGACAACGCCCGAATCTACTGCAGCCTTGTATTCCATACCCGTAGCAACGATGGGAGAGTCGGTCACCATCAGCGGCACTGCCTGCTTCTGCATGTTCGAACCCATAAGTGCACGGGAGTTGTCGTCGTTTTCCAGGAAGGGGATGGATGCGGTAGCAACCGAGACCACCATCTTGGGAGAAACGTCCATGAAATCGACCTTGGACGCGTCGATCTCAATAATCTCTGCTCTGTCGCGGGCCGTGACCGTCTTATTGAGCAGCGTACCGTCTTGTGCGACAGGCTCGTTGGCCTGAGCGATGATATACGCATCCTCAACGTCAGCCGTCATGTATACGACTTCGTCGGTAACGTAGTTTTTAATCTCACCCGTTGCCTCGTCCATCTCGTGCTTAACGCGGCGATAAGGAGCCTCGATAAAGCCGTAGTCGCTGATGCGAGCGTAGGTGGTCAGATAAGAGATCAGACCGATGTTCGGACCTTCGGGCGTCTCAATAGGACACATACGACCGTAGTGGGTGTAGTGAACGTCACGGACGTCGAAGGAAGCGCGGTCACGGGACAGACCGCCGGGACCGAGCGCAGACAGACGGCGCTTGTGCGTCAGCTCTGCCAGAGGGTTGTTCTGGTCCATGAACTGAGACAACTGAGACGAACCGAAGAATTCACGGATCGCCGTAGTCACAGGGCGGATATTGATCAGCGCCTGGGGGGTCAGCTTTTCGTTGTCCTGGGTGGTCATGCGTTCCTTAACGATCTTGTCCATACGGGCAAAACCAATGCGGAGAGCATTCTGCAACTGCTCACCGACCGAACGAATACGACGGTTACCCAAATGGTCGATGTCATCGTACTGACCGACGTCGTGCATCAGACCGATCATATAGCTAATGGAAGCAAAAATATCGTCCTTGGTGATGTGCTTGGGGCACAGCTCTGCAATGCGTGCCTTAGCCATAGCCTTGATGGCGTCAATGTCACCGCCGCACTCCTGCATGATTTCCAGCATGATGGCAGTTCTTACCTTCTCATTGACACCGCAATCCTTCAGATCAACACCGATCAGATATTCAGGCTCGATGGTGTTGTTGGAGACGACGCGCAGCTTGTCACCGTTGTCCAGCTGCAGCGTGACCTCGTTGACCGCCGCATACTGCACCTGCAGTGCCATATCGTTGGTCAGGACGGTGCCTGCCTCAAACAAGACTTCACCGGTGATGGGACTGATAACGTCCTCAGCCAGACGGCGGTTGGCAATACGGGGACCGATAGCCATCTTCTTGTCGAAGCGGAAACGACCGACGGCAGCAATGTCATATCTCTTAGGATCGAAGAAGTAGTTATTGATCAGCGTCTGAGCGGACTCTACCAAGGGAGGCTCGCCGGGACGCAGTTTTTTGTAAATTTCCTTAAGTGCCTCGACACCGACCGTCGAATGGTCACGGTCTGCCAGCATCTCACTCTCATCCTTTTCCAGGGTAGCCAACAGGTGATCGTCCTCGCCGAACATGGCAAAGATGTCCTCGCGGGACTCGATACCCAAAGCGCGAATGAACATGGTCAGGGGCAGCTTACGGTTCTTGTCGATACGGACGTACATAACACCGTTGATATCGGTCTCGTACTCCAGCCAAGCACCGCGGTAGGGGATGATCTGGGTAGAGTAGGTACGCTTACCCGTCTTGTCGATATCCGACGCGTAGTACATACCGGGCGAACGAATGATCTGCGAAACGATAACACGCTCCGCACCGTTGATGACGAAGGTACCCGTCTTGGTCATGATGGGGAATTCACCCATGAAGATGTCGGTCTGCTTTACTTCACCCGTCTGCTTATTGGTCAGACGGACGTTGACCTTCAGGGGAGCGGCATAGTTTGCGTCGCGCTCCTTGCACTCCTCAATGGTGTACTTGGGCTTGCTGTCCAGAGAATAATTGACGAAATCAATCTGGAGATTTCCCGAGTAGTCGGTAATGGGCGACACGTCGCGCAATACCTCGCCCAGGCCCTCGTTGATAAACCACTCGAACGACTTGGTCTGGATTTCTACCAGATTGGGAAGTTCCAGCGTGTTGCGGGACTTGGAGAAGCTCATACGGACGTTTTGACCGAGTTTTTGCTCTCTTACATTAATCATTTAATCCTATCACTCCATTCAAAGTAATGCTGTGCCTGCTTCGACGTCACGTCGCACAAGGTTTTTGACGAAAAGTTACAGAAATTTAACCAAAAATCCATAAAATATTTACATTTTAGGCGTGGTCAAACCGACGAAATTTTTGCCTTGCAGATAACAAAAATACTGCACTTTCACCAATTCCTTCCGAAAACAGGCGATTGTAATGCAGTTTACAATTATATCATAGCACCTCCCTTTTGTCAAGCATTTTTCGCAATTTTTTCCTTTTTCTGCCGTACTTTTTTCCGTTTTCTCAAAAAAAGGACTGTCATCGTCGTTTTTTTGTACAAGAGAAGATTTATTTTTCAAAAAAATTCAAAAAAGCTATTGCATTTTTCGAAACGTTGTGATATAATACCGGAGTATATGGGTACATCCGCGTGCGAACCCTCTCAGTCGTGCTCGGACTGCGATCATTTTATTATAATGCTGACAAAAGGGAGGTGTACGATTTGGCAAACATCAAATCCGCAAAGAAGCGCATTAGAGTTACCGCTGTAAAGACCATGCGCAACAAGGCTGTCAAGACTCAGCTCAAGACCGAGATCAAGAAGTACGAGGCTGCTCTCGAGACCGGCGACAAGGCTGTTGCAGAGGCTGCTTACAAGAATGCGATCAAGAAGCTGGACCAGGCTTCCGCTTACGGTATCATTCACAAGAACGAAGTTGCTCACAAGAAGAGCCAGTTCACCAAGAAGCTCAACGCTATGCAGTAATGCATAACAAAATAGAAAAAACCGACTCAACTTGCGGAGTCGGTTTTTTCTATTTTCTCTTGCGCGGAGCAAAAAAGTATGATATACTGTATCATATAATGAAAGGAAGGTGCACCCATGCGTTACGTACTCGACCACGATCTGCACATTCACACCCATCTATCCCCCTGCTCCGCCGATGACAGACAGACCCCCGCCGCCATTCTGGCTTACGGTTTGAGCTCGAACTTCCGTCTGTTGTGCGCGACGGACCATTGCTGGCCCCACACGCCGCTCTCCCTTTTGCGTACTCATCAGCCCCTGCCGCAAAGCAAGCATTGCCGCTTTTTGTTCGGGGCCGAGGTGGACATGGACAAGACGGACACGCTCAGCGCAACCAAGGAAGAAATCGAATCGTTGGATTTCGCCATCATCTCGACCGATCACCTGAATTTGCGAGGCTATTCCATCGATCCCGCTGTCACGCCAGGCGACGCCCTCTCACGCAAGACGCGCTACAAGGAGCGCCTGCACACCATGCTCGCCATGGATCTTCCCTTCCACAAGACCGGACTTCCCCATTTCACCGACGCGCTGGCCTGCGGGGACGAGCCCATTCGCTTTTTGACGTTGTTCTCCGATGCAGAGCTGATCGACATTTTCACCAAAGTGCGCGATCGCGGCATGGGGGTAGAGCTGAACTTCATCCCCGACCGTTACAATGCTGATGACCTCAAGGAGGTCCTGCGCCCCTACTTTATCGCCAAAAATCTCGGATGCAAATTTTATTTCGCCGGCGACGCCCATCATCCCGAGGCCTTCCGTGACGTGATCGCACGAAAAATGAACCCCGTAGTCGATCTGCTTGATCTGACCGAGGAGGATAAGTTCCCCTTCGTTAAAAAAATGATTGCGGAGATGGAGCAGTAACCCAAAAGTTCAAGCTGCTTCCCCTTTTGACAATCATACTGCGCGCCTGAGGCGCGCGCTGATCTGTGCGGCACTTTTGTGTCACTTCTTGGCACCCGCCAAGAAGTAACCAAGAAACGCGCCAAAGGCTGCCGCCTTTGGAAACCGCCTCCGTGCCGCTCTGCAAAGAGGAAGACAAGATAAACATAAAAACCTTTCGTGCACTGCTTCAAAGCTTGCCAACACGAGCGGCAGATATGCCAAGGCAAAAAATCTTGCGGGTTCCCAAAGGGCATTCGGCCCTTTGGTTCGCAATGTTTGCGCCCGCGCCTTGCGCGATGTTCGCGTTTAGCGAACAAGCAAACTTGCGATTTCGGCTTGCCGAAATCTGTTTTCTTGGTTCGTTCTTTGTCGGACGACAAAGAATGAACATCAAAACAGCACACCGAACGCGCGAAGCAGTGCGAGGCTGTAGAAAAAGTCGTTAAAAATTTAGATACCTCAAAATCCACCCCAAAGGAGATCCCCCATGGCCACCATGCAACCCAAACGTGACTTCCGTTCTCTCAATCGCGCCATCATCCGCGGCGAAGCCGGTAAAAAAGTCCTCTTCCAGCCCCGTATCGACTGCTGGTACACCGACCGTATATTCCGCGACGGCGCCCTCCCTGCCCCCTACGACAAGCTCGACCGCCACGACCTGTACTGCACGCTCGACGTGTCTCCCCGCGTCTATGAATATAACGGCTGCGTTCAGGCCTACGACAAGGAGCCCGTGAAGCGTTACCATAAAAAAATTTCCGATCTGGAGACCGAAGTACATATCGAAACGCCCGTAGGTAACATCTGCTACCTGTGGCACAGCAACGACTCCAACGGCGGCTCCTACTTCAAGACCTGGCCTGCCGAGACCGAAGAACAGCTCAAGACTATGATCTGGCTGGAAAACAACACTCTGTGGCGTTGGAATCAGGATCACTACGACAAAATGCAGGAATACTGGGGCGATCTCGGCCTTCCCTCCATTTTCGTTCCCCGCGTCACCATCCAGAAAACCATCGTCGAAGTCATGGGTGTCGAGGGCACCATTTATGGACTCACCGACTTCCCTGAAACCATGGAGGAATACTTTGAGGCCGCCGAGAACAGCGTCATGCGCATGATCGAGGTCATCAATGAGTCGCCCCTGGAATGGATCAACTTCGGTGACAACGTCCATGGTGGCGTACTCTCCCCCCGTCTGTTTGAAAAGTACGTCCTGCCCGCCTATCTGCGCCGCAACGAGGCACTGCATAAGGCAGGCAAATTCACCTTCGCTCACTGGGACGGCGACTGCAAGCCGCTGCTCAAATTCGCCAACAAGTGCGGTTTGGACGGCATCGAAGCCATCACTCCCGTGCCCCAGGGTGACGTCACCATCGACGAGATCAAAGAGGCGCTGGGCGACGAAGTCTTCCTGGTCGACGGCATCCCCGCCATTCTGTTCGACGACATCTATCCCGAAGAACAACTTCTTGACACCGTAAAGGAACTCATCGACAAGTTTGCTCCCCGCCTGATCCTCGGCATTTCGGACGAAATGTCCTCCTCGGGCAACATCGAGCGCATCAAGCTCGTCCGCGACTTTGTGGATGCGTATAATGCGTCTTTGGATTAAACAACTACATAAAAATCCCCCGCCAAATTGTAGAGCGGACAAAGATTGCCCCTGCCTTAAAAAATCAAGGCAGGGGCTGCTTTTTTACAGTTTTTTAATTCCGCATCTGTCCTCAAGCAAGCACAGGTTACCGTCCGCGTCCCGCTCGACGGCGTACTCGACCGAGGCGATATAGCCCTCGCGCATAAACTGCGCTTCATACCGACGGGTCATGCCCTCGCAAAGCGGCATATAGCCTTCGCCCGTGCCTTCATAGGCCACCAGATCGTAAATGCCCTGCAGCGTGTGATCCTTGTGATCCTGCACCGTGCGGATCATACCCACACCGGGGGCAAAGTAGAACTTTTTGGTGCCGTTATGGAAGCAGATCTCATACGGCATTCCCTTAATCTCAACTGCTACCTCGATACAGTTCATAAAGGTATCCACTGCTGTGGTGACGCTGCCGACCTCGCGGCAGGAAAGCTCTGTGGTCACGTCGTAGCCGTGGCGCTTGTGCTCCAGCGTGATCGTCACACCGGGCTTTATAACCTCGTTCCAAAGGCCGTTTGCAGCGTCTGCCCAGATGCCGTAGACGTCGTTGAAGAACATGGGCGCGCCCCAGTCTCCCGTACCGTGCATATTCCAGTTTTCAAACGCATCATTCTCCTGCTCCAAAAGATCCACGCGCCTCGTCTTCTCCTCTATATACCGAACGCAGAATCCGTCCATATGCCCGCTGTGCGTGCGATCGGGGTTATGCTCGGCATCTGTTTCAAGAATGCGGCGCATGACATCGCAGGCCAGACGGGTATGTGCTCTCTGATAGGGCGTTTTTGCAAGTGCTTCACACTGTTCCATGAAATGCGAAACATCGTTAAAATGCGCCTCTCCATTTTTCATACCCAAAGCGCGCTCGCCCAGATAAATCGCCATGCTATGCCAATCGTTCTCGTCGCAGGGCGGTAGTTCACGAATACCGCAACGGTTTTCAATCAGACAAAGACTGCCGTCCCCGCGTCGGCGAACGGCATAGTCCACCGCGCTGACGTAGCCGCCCGTCAGCCCTATCGCCTCAAAGCGGCGATCCATCCCATCAAGCATGGGCATATAGCCCTCGCCAGTTCCCGTATAGTTTGCCAGCTCGTGCGTCACATTATTTCTCGGGTCTTCACTCACAAAGCGAACGATACCAACACCGGGGGCGAAGGTATACGTCTTTTTGCCGCCGCGGTAATGGATACCGTTTCCCGGATCCTGAATGTTCAGAGCAACCTCAAGACAATCGTCAAATGTTCCTGCCTTTGTGGTTACTTGGCCAACGTTTCGGCACACAACCTGTGTACGATTGACATATCCATGACGCTGAAATTCGATCGTTTTGGCATAGCCGTCCTTCCAATCATCCGACCAAAGACAGTTTGCCCCCTCTTGCAAGAACCCATAGATATCATTGAACAGCAACACTGTATCTGCTTCGCTTTCTATGCACGTCCATGCAAACGAACAGGTGCCGTGATGGTCCCAAATCTCGCGAAGCTTTCCCTTCTCCCACGTCAAACGCTTAACGTCAAACATATTCCAATGCCCCTTGATCGTGCGCTCGGGATTCATCTCCCTGTCGGTGGACAAAATCCTTCGCATGACGTCACACGCCGCGCGGCTGTACGCTTTCTCGTAGGGCGTTTTGGCCAGTGCCTCGGCGCGATCGACGGCATGAGAAACGTCTACCAGCTGTTCCCATCCTGCTTCGCTTCTCTTTGTGAAATCACTGCGCATTTGAAGCACCATATCACTCCAGCTGTTCTCATCATATTTCAGCCGCTCAACGGCAAAGAAGCCCGAAAGCGTCACACCCTCCTCGTCGCTGTATACCATCTCATACCGCACGCTCAACATGATGTATTGCGGATCTTCGTGCCCAACGTATTCCCACACGTTGCCCACGGCGCAGGGGATCCGCCCCTGTCCGCCAACGATGGTGCAGTGCTTGAGCAACCGCTCCGACCATTCGCCTTGAACGTTCATACGTTGCTTGACGATACCTACGCCATCCGCATACCAGGTCTGGCAGATCTCGCTCTCGCTCACGATCTCCCACAGCTCGCAGCCCTCAAACGTGCCACTCGGTGTTTTTACCGTTTCGTCCTTCGCGACGAAGGTCAGCGTACACCCTTGATCCGTGATCGTATCCCCCACGCTTGCATTGGGAATAAAAAATCGGTTATCACAGCGGCAAGCGCTGCTGAAAACATAATTTTGACCATACACCACGTTTCGCAGCTGTCCAACACCATATCCCGGCCGGCTCCAGAAGCGGAGTTCACCGTCAAGGATGCGATAATGCTCACCGCGCCCTTGCATAATATACCATTTTTCATCTCGGGCCTGCATCTGCTTTTTTTGATGCATCCGCTCGATCCGTATAGCGGACAGCGCATTGGCATAGTATACCTCTTTGGGTGTCAAGGTTTCCAGCACCTTGTCAAGGGCGGCAAAGCCCTCGTGAGTTTTTCCTTTCCTGAAATACTCATAACCCAGCCAAAACCATTCTCTGCCCAACGCCTTGACAAAGCCGTGTTCTTCGAGATAAGGAATCTGCGTATCGCGCATCCACCGGATGCGTGCGTCGCCCCACATTTTTCCGTCCTCGGCAGCACACACACTTTCCATGACCTCGTCGTTATGCCCCTTGAGCGCGTACTCCTTCATGCGAGCGAGCAGTTCGTCGTTTCTCTGTCCGGGCAGCCACCAAAAGCCCCGCATGAGCACGTCCGCCATGGCGTGATCCTTCTCGCGGCATTCGGGCAGCTCCTCGACAGCCTTGAGCGTTTTCTCATAAGCCTCAGAAAAACCCGTCTTATCGTTTTTAAGCCGCCACAGCTTGAGCTTTTCCACTTCCTTCATGACGCGCTCAACCAGCGTTTTATCCACTTTCTTTTCCATAACACCCAAATCCTTTCGGATGCGCTCTCTGCCGTCATGCAGCTGCCACTTGACCGTTCCCTGCGCAAGGCCCAGCCGCGCCGCGATATCCGCGACGGACAGTCCTTCAAAATAATGAAGGGTGATAATCTCGCGCACTCTTGCGGGCAGCTTGCCAATACTCTCATGAAGCAGAGCAAAGTACTCTCCCTGCTCGTCCTCGTTCTCCTCGGCAATGTCGCAGTTGCCTGCATGAACGGCATTTTCCAGCACATCGTAGCTGACGTACTCGCGCAGACGGGTGACGATATTGACGGCGCAGTTTTTGGCGATGCGCCGCACCCACGCGCCAAAGCGGGCGGGCTCGCGCAGACAGTCCAGCTTGATCCAAGCCGACACGAAGGCCTCTTGCGAGGCGTCCTCGGCCAGGTATTCGTCGCGCGTGATGCGCCTTGCGGCCGCCATGACGGATTTTTGATAGCGTGCGACCAGTGCTTCGTAAGCATTCTGATCCCCCGACAAGGTCAGTGCGACCAAAACCTCATCCGTATGTTCGAGATATTTCAGCTTTGCCATAAAATTTCCTTTCTTCGTTATGCGGTGATGCATCTTGCAAGTGCTGTCTATAAGACGGCATAACGAGCGATCGGGTTGGGGGAAATGAAAAAAATTTCAAAAAAATTCGACAATTTCATTATACACCCCCAAAAAGGAAATGTCAACGGCAAAACAGAGCGCTCACATTCAGTATCAACAACCAAAGAAGGAACAACACGTGCAGAGTCAGCACCGCCGAGGCCATGCGGAAGGCGGCTCTATAACACCAGGCAGTCACGGCGCAAAGAGCCAGCACCGCCATGCAGATCAGCACCGAAAGAAAGATCCTCCCCGTGCAGAAAAAGACGGGATACCACAGAAAACCGAGAAACAGCATACAAAGAAAGCTCATGCCGCCCCGATATTTCACAGCCAGCGTGCAAGCATCCCGACGCGCGTCGGTCAGCACCCCGAAAAGTGCCGCGCCAAGCAGTGCATACCACACCATCCAACACAGGCCCATCAGCCACACCGGCGGAAACAAGGAAGCAAACCGAAGCATCATGCCGTTTTGATAGGGGCTTCCGCTCACCCCTCGCACGATAGTTCCCGTCAGCATCAGCGCGCCTGCCCCGACCAGCATGGCCGCTACCGATCTCCCCGCAAGGGCACACCGGATCCTCCGCTTGATATTGGAAATGATCTTCTTCATCATATAAAAACCGCCTCCCTTCTCTTACCCCAAGGTATGAGACGGCAGGCGGTTTTATGCGATTCAAGATGGGAGGGCGTATTTTTCGTCGGCCACGTAGATATGGCGGGGGAAGCTGCGGCGAACGCGAATGAATCCGACGCGGCGGATATCCTCAAGCAGTGTTTCCTCATCGGCAATCTGCCCGCGGGCGGCATCGTACTCCCGTAACACGTGGCGGTCGCAATAACTGCGCGGCTCAGTTCCCTGCACGAAGTATCCCTCACTCACCCGTCCGCCCCGCGCATCCGCACGGCAGGCATCGGTCGGGCGAAGCCCCGAATCACTGCAATAGGTGGCTCGGATGACACCGGGCACAAGATCAAACGTGGTCTTTGCCCGGCCTGCGCGAACGTCGGGGGCTATGATCTCCTCCATAACCTGCTGCCAAATTCCCACAGCGGCATTGCTTTTCAGATCTGTCATGGGGACAGGATAGTCGAACCCATACCACACCCCCGCCAGATATTCGGGGGTGTATCCAATGAAATAACGATCGCAATCGGCGCTTGACGTGCCCGTCTTTCCTGCAACGGCCACACGCCCGCCAAACAGCTTAGCTCCCCTGCCCGTTCCCTGCGTCACCGCGCTTTCCAAAAGCTTGGTCATGATGCAGGCATTTTGCTCGCTGACGGCGGCCTTGCCCACCGTATCCCGGGAGAGCAACACCTGACCGTCGGGAGCGACCACACGGTAATAGGAGCGGGGGCGCATATAAATACCGCCCGTGCAAAAGGGAGTATAGCCCGCAGTCAGCTCGCGCAACGTGACACCATAGTTCATCTGTCCAAGGCCCAGAGCTGCATCCCCCACGTCGGTGATCACCCGACCGTCCGACAGGGTGCGAACGTCAATCAAGGACCTCATGCCCAGCGTCTCCTTCAGAAAGCGGTAGGATTGATCAAGACCGACCTTGTGAAGCACCCGCACCGCCACCGTATTGACCGAATGAGCGACGGCGTAGCGAATGTCGGTCAATCCGCGATATACCCGCCCGGCATTCTGCGGCCAGGGATGCTTGCCGTCCTTGCCAAAGGTGATGGGGACATCGTCCAGGACGCTACCCCAGGTGATCTCCCCCATTTCCAGCGCAGGAGCATAGGCCGACAGCGGCTTGATGGCCGATGCGGCCGGGCGAAGCGTGCCTGTCGCTCGATTTTGCAGACGGTTGCCCGTCTTGTCACCCACGCCGCCCGCGACCGCCAAAATATCCCCCGTTGCGGGGTGGATCACGATCATGCCGCTTTGCGCTCTTTCCCCGTTTTGATGCACAGGGAAGTGACTGCTCTTACGGTAATAATTCTCGACAACACTCTGGATCCTCGGATCAATCGCCACCTCGATTGACAAGCCGCCGCACCATAAGAGTCGGCTGGCGTACTCGCGGGTGTAGCCGTGTTCCGCACACAAGTCAGCGATCACGTCCTCCGCTACCATGTCTACGTACCACGAATAAATAGGCGTCTCTTTGTTGGCGGCATCCTCGCGAATCAGCAGCGGTTGTTGGATCGCTTGCAGATACGTCGCCTCGTCAATAGATCCAAGCTCGTGCATTTGTGCCAGGATCAAATCTCGCCGCGCTTTGGTGTGTTCGGGAAAGCGGACGGGATCGTAATACGAGGGATTGTTGGTAATGCCCGCGATGGCGGCACATTCCGCCACGCTCAACTCCCCAACCGTCTTACCGAAAAAACGCTCGGCCGCCGCTCCCACCCCGTAACACCCTTGGGACAGGTTGATGACGTTGAGATAGCGCTCCATGATCTCCTCTTTGGTGCAACGGTTTTCGACGTCGTTGGCCCAGCACATCTCCTGCAGTTTACGCTGCACCGAATACTCATTTTTGCCCGACAGATTCTTCACCAGCTGCTGTGTGATGGTCGATGCCCCAAAGTGGCGGGTATAGCCCAAACAATAATTCACCCCAGCGGACAGCGTTCGCACCCAGTTGACGCCGTGATGGCGAAAAAATTGCTGATCCTCAATAGCGACGAAAGCATCGATCAAGGCCGCAGGGCACTCCGCATATGAGACGGGAAGGCTCTGAACGCCTCCGTCCAGCTTACCGTTCGGCAGTTCCCTGCGCTCACCTACCCGGGCAACGCGATCTTCAAAATCGTAATAATATATCTGCGATGCTCCCACCCCAACGGGCAACGCGGAAGACTCCTCGTCAAATTCAGGCTGCACGTTTTGCCCAAAATACCATGCCAAGAACAGCCCAAATCCTACGGCAAGCGTCATGCCGACGGCCAAAAGCATCAGAAACATATTGAGCAGTATCATACCGAAGCGTGCGCCGGGACGGACGGTGCCGCGATTGTGTATTTGCTTTCCCACGGTGTATCTCCTGTGCAATAAAACTTTGATATTTCTATTGTTCCTCGTCTGCTCCGCGTTAATCGGTGAAAACGCCGCAGTATTTTTTTACAAAAAATCCGAACGAAAATAATTCCCGACAACAAAGGCCCCGACGCCAAGCGTCAAGGCCTTTGCAGAATCACGCCGTTGAACAGGTTGACTTCCTTGCCGCCCTTAACTCACAACAGTCTTGCAACTCTCGATATAAGTGTCGTACATTCCCGTGGCATCGCCGCGATACAGCATCACCCCCGTACAATTGGCAAAGGTGTAATCATACAGCGCTTTCACTTGGTCATCGGTCATGGGAGCGATCACGTTCTCCACCAGATAGCTGGGCGAAATATGCAATTTCTCCATGCGGGATACATCGAAGCTGTTGCCCAGAACAACACCGCCGTTCAAAGTGCTTACGTAGACGTTAACCGATCTCAACCGCCGAAGTTTCCACGTCTCCTTGGCCCGGCACCACGACCAGCGTATTGCTGAACGCGTAGCTGCCATTGCCAAGCGTCATGGATTCCTCTTTGCGCACATCATATCCGTTCTCCTTTTGGCACAAAGCAGCAGCGCGAAATCGGTTTCCAAAGAAACGAAAACACACGGCAGTGCCGTGTGTTTTCGTTTCTTTGGTTTGTATTGTCCGAACAACTCGTCCAAACAACCGTTGATTTATTATTTGTTGTAAGTACCCTCAAGGATGGAGGCAAGCTCGATCGTCTCTGTCTTGCCATCCTTTTGGATCGTCACTTTGTAGGTGATGATCTGAGAATGATTGGACTGGCCCGTCACTCTTCCGTACTCGTTGACCAGATCGCTTTCGCACTCAAAACGGAACTCGTAGCCCTGGCACGTCGTGATCTTTGCGTACTCAGCCTTGACCAATTCGATAAACTCTCTCCAGATCTCCATATCGTTCTCCAGCATGGGCTGAGGGCAATCCTTGGCACTGAAGAAATGGTGAGCCTTTACCTTAGTGATATCCAGGTTTTGTCTTTCCATAATGTCCGCAACCAGCTGAGCGGTGATCTGCCAGGTATACCACAAATCCGAGCCCTTGTTAACAGCAGATTCAATACCGATGGAATTGCGGTTTCCGCCGTTGGAGCAGATGCGTCCTTCGCTCACCTGAGTGTAGCACCACCAGGAGGTGCCAATCTGATATTTACCGTTCTTGACGTTGACGCCGATGCCCTGCTCGTTGAGCCACTTGGAATCCGTCACGTAGCCGCGGCCGAATTTGGTCTCTTTGGGGATCTTGACGCCGGTATCGCGTCCGTTGATGGCATACGTCGCATTGGAGGTAATGGTTACTACGGGAATCTCCGGATCGGTGTCCAACACCTCTACCGGCGTATCGATCCAAGAAAACTTCGAAACGGTATTGCGGGATCCGTCGTCACCGGCATGAGCCGCTCTGTATTGCTCGTCGAGTCCCTTGAATATACCGTCATTACCGGTAGAGTAATGGATGGAGGTATTGTTTTCGGACTTGGGCTGTGAAAACCAATCGCCGTGTGCCGCGCCGTCCGCACCGGAACTGAAATTGCCGGTGTAATGTACGACGATAAACTCGATGCTTTCCATTATTCTGCCGGGCAAGTCGCTTCCGTATTTGTCGTTGGTTTTTTGATTGTAGGTATAATCAATTTCCAATTCCTTGTTATACAAAAGGCTGCTCACGCTACCGAAAATGTCGGCATAGTAGGCAGGCGTTCCTGCGCCAACCGGCAATTGATACTTCGTGAAGATATTACTCTCGTGTGCATTGAGCACCAACTGCAATGCTGTGCTGATATCCTCGGTCACAACCGTAACAACAAAGTCCTGATACTTGCCCGCATCCCCCTTGGCCGTTGCTCTGATCTTTGCAACGCCGGCGGTCTTACCGGTGACAACACCGTTTGCATCGACAGTGGCGACAGCCTCGTCCAGCGACTTCCACTCAACGCCGCTCGTCTTGCCATGCTTGTCAATATAGATCGCATTCAGTTTGATCTTATCGCCAACGGTAACATAGGAGGTCGTTTCGTAGCTGATATCAAAATATCCGGGCGTGATAACGTTGACCGTCATGGTATCCGTGCATCCCTCGCCGGAAGCAGAGGTGATCTTGAAGGTGACCTTTCCGACCTTATAGGTAGTGATGCAGCCATTCTCATCGATGCTTGCCACCGACGGGTCGCTGGATACAAACGTCACACGTTTGTTACCGGCATCGCTCGGAGTGATCGCCCAGGTCAACTGATAGGTTGCGTGCACGTCGATCTCTTCCACCTTGTTGGTGATCTCAAGGTTTACCACGGGATTTTCTTCTTTCCATGTCGCGATCAAAAGGCCGTGGCATTTGGCGTGGCTGACGATATCGCCCTTCTCATTTTTCCAACCGGCAAACTGATAGCCGTCTCTCACAGGCTCGGGCAATTTTTCACCGTTAGGGAGAGTGACCGTCAATTCGTACTGATGCGCAAGAAGTTCCTCTCTTGCGGCCGACGAAGAAAAGTCGGGCGAGAATACGGCAAAGGTAGCATTGATGTCACCGCATCCCTTCATGGAATTGAACAGTCCGTGAAGGTAACTGCGAATGGAGGTTCTCGCATTGGCCGAATCATTGATGGCCGTCGTGTCCCCCATGATCATGCGCTCCAGGATGGGATAGGTGTCGGTGATGTATTCATTCGTTCTTCCCTCGTTGTATTGCTGCAAATGATCCAGCATATACACCCACAGCCAATTCCACTTGGCCAGCATTTCCTTGTTTGCCAGAGAAGTCTTAATACACGGATGGCTTTCGCTTTGGAAATTCTCCTTGCTCACGACCGAGCCGTCACCGTACTTATTAAAATCGGCCAAGAATGCCTCAGCCAGCTGCTCCGTCGTTGCATATCCCCCTACGAAATGTCCACCGCCAAGGTCATATGTAACGGTATATTCCGCGGGCTCTTTGAGCGGAATCTCTTCGGTTACCTTGTCTCCGCAGACGGAGCATTCCGCCTGTTTGGTTCCTACCTCAGTAAGGGTGGAATCTTTGATTACCTTCCACTCGCCTAAGGTATGTCCCTTGGCAGGGAAATCCGCGCTCTCACTGTAACCGCACTTGCAAATACTCTCGGACCAGCCGGGCTCGGTACAAGTTGCCTCTTGTTTTTGGTAGTCAAACGTATGTCCTTTTGCCTCAACAGTCTTATCGTTATACGTATCACCGCATTCGCAGGTGTACTTGGTGTAACCGTCCTCCGTACAGGTGGGGGCGATCACTTGTTCCGTGTAGTCGTGCTGATGAGCGCACGCGCACAGAAGAAGAGCCAACAAAATGGCCAAAATCAAACCTAACTTTTTCACGTGTATCCTCCTTGACATACGTTGCATCATGCAATCAAGCATATAAAAGCAGTCATTTGCATCATACAAAGTTATTCCTTCGGCACGGCAAAATACGCGCCGGGATACTCATATTTTACCATGTTTTCCCGAGCCCGTCAAGAATTGCCGACCATATAAAAGCAAATACCATTCATAAAAAACATTTATAGTCGTATAGTCGCTTATCAAAAAGCAGACGCACACAGGAAAGTACGCAAAAAAGATCACCGCAGGAGCATCAACGATGCCCGTGCGGTGATCTTGAGTTATTATCGGATGAAGCGAGTACGGATCATGCCGTCGATGGTGCGGATCAATTCCTCGGTGGCCGGCGTGATAGCACCCGTGATATCCACAATGGTGTAGGCCACGTTGCCGCGCGACTTGTTGGTCATGTTCTCGATGTTGGCTCCATCGGCAGAAACGACCTTGGTGATCTTACTGAGCACCTCGGGGATGTTCTCATGCAGACAGCAAATACGCAGATCTCCGCTGCGCGCCATGGAAACGGCAGGGTAGTTGACGCTGTTCTTGATGTTACCGTTGGCAAGGTAGTCGTCGATCTCCAACGCTGCCATCACGGCGCAGTTGTCTTCGGACTCTTCAGTGGATGCGCCCAAGTGAGGGATAGCAACAACACCGGGGATCGCCAGGACCTCAGCCGTCGGGAAGTCGGTAACGTAGGCCGCCATCTTACCCGACGCCATAGCCTCTGCCACGTCAGCGGCGTTAACCAGATCGGCGCGGGACAGGTTAATCAAGCGCACGCCGTCCTTCATTTTGGCAATGGTATCCGTGCAGATCATGCCCTTGGTTTCCTTGGTGGCGGGGACGTGCAAGGAAATGTAGTCTGCCTTTTCGTAAATCTCCTCGTAAGTAGCTGCCTTGACGACGTGGTGGTTCAGATTCCATGCACCTTCAACGGACAAGAAGGGGTCACAGCCGATAACGTTCATGCCCAGATGTACCGCAACGTTGGCTACCATGCCGCCGATGGCGCCAAGACCAATGATACCCAGTGTTTTACCTTTAAGCTCGGTGCCGGCAAACGCGGACTTGCCCTTCTCTACCTGCTTGGCTACGTCGTCGCCTTGCAACGTCTTGGCCCAATCAATACCGCCAACGATATTACGGGCGGCGAGGAACAGCGCGCACAGCGTCAGCTCCTTGACGCCGTTGGCGTTAGCACCGGGGGTGTTGAATACGACGATGCCCTGTTCGGTGCACTTCTCGATCGGAATGTTGTTGACACCGGCACCTGCACGGGCGATGGCCAGAAGATTGTCTCCCAGCTCCATGTCGTGCATGACGGCCGAGCGAACGAGAATACCGTCGGGGTTGGCCATTTCGGTTGCCAGGGTGTACTCGGCGGGATCCAGACGATCGGTTCCCACCTTGGCGATCTTATTGAGCATCAGAATATTTTTCATGTCGGTATCTCCTTTATGCTTTGGGATTGTTGGCGGCAAAGTCCTTCATGAAGGCAACCAGCGCCTCGACGCCCTCGTAGGGCATTGCGTTGTAGATGGAAGCGCGCATACCGCCAACCGAGCGGTGACCCTTGAGGTTCTTAAGTCCTGCGGCCGCTGCTTCCTTGGCAAACTTCTTGTCCAGCTCGGCATCCCCCGTGACGAAGGTAACGTTCATCAAAGAACGGCTCTCCTTCTTGACGGGAGCAATGTAGTAATCCTGGCTGTCCAGATAATCGTACAAGAGATTGGCCTTCTTTACATTCATTTCCTTCATAACGTCAAGGCCGCCCAAGGAGAGGATCCACTCGTAGACCAGCTTTGCCATATAAATGGTGTAGCAAGGAGGAGTGTTGTACATGGAGCCGTTTTCGGCCATGGTCTTCCATTCCAGCATGGTGGGCATCTTGGGATCGGCATATTCCAACAGATCCTCGCGGACGATGACCAGCGTCAAGCCGGCAGGGGCCATGTTCTTCTGCGCGCCTGCATAAATGACACCGAACTTGGACACGTCAACGGGTTCGGAAATGATGCAGGAGGACAGGTCGGCTACCAGCGGCACGTCACCGGTATCGGGAATGTAGGGGTACTTGGTGCCGTAAATAGTATTATTGAAGCAGATGTGCAGGTAAGCGGCATCGGGACGGATCATGTCCTTGGTGATGACGGGAACGTGGTCAAAGTTATCGTCCTTGGTGGTAGCGATGCACTTGACGTCGTAGCCCATTTTCTGCGCTTCCTTAAAGGCCTTGCCCGAGAACTGACCGGAAACGGCGTAGTCTGCCTTGCCGGTGCGGCCGATCAAATTGAGGGGAACGGCGGCAAACTGGGTGGATGCACCGCCCTGCAGGAACAGGACCTTATAATTATCGGGAATGTTCATCAGTTTACGAAGCATTGCCTCGGCATCCGCAATGATGGGCTCGTAGTCAGCCGAGCGGTGAGACATTTCCATAACGGACATACCGCTCTCACCATAACACAAAAGCTCGTCAGCCGCTTTCTGCAGCACGGGCATGGGAAGCATCGAAGGACCTGCCGAAAAGTTGTAAACTCTGTTCATGATAAAATTCTCCTTAAAATGATGGTAGAAAGGGGGATGAAATCTCATTTTTGCAAGTTGTCACCCCTTGATGTTCTACATTATAGCACATGTTTTGCCATTTGTAAAGTACTTTTTGCAAATTTTTGCAATTTTATTTTCACAAACTTGCATTTTGCATTGATTACATCTTCAGTATAGCAAAATCCGCCTCAAACGTTCCCACCGTCTTCCCTGCTTCCGTAAAGCGTTTCCAGTGCCATCACCGCGCAAGCCGTCCAAAGCAATGCATACACCGCCATGCCGTACCATCCCTCGCGGCTGACCAAAACCCCCGCAACTCCTAAAAGCGCGCAAAACAGCACCAACCAAAAAAGCGCGCGTCGCTGTCCCATGCCGGTATCGACCAAACGATGATGCCAATGTCCCCGATCGGCCGCAAAGGGGCTTTGCCCCCGCAAAAAGCGGCGTAAAACGGCAAAGATCAGATCGGACAGCGGCAAAGCAAACACAAGCGGAGCGACCATCCAGCCCAGCTGCCCTGCCGAATGCACGTCGATGCTCAGCGAAACATACCCCAACGAAACTCCCAAAAACTGCGAGCCGGCGTCCCCCATGAACACCCGGGCGGGATGACGGTTGTACGGCAGATATCCCAAGGCGCAGGCGCACAGCACAAGTGCGATGCCGGACGAAAAAGCATCGCCCTGCAATGCCAGAAGGACCGCCAGCAAAAAGCCCTCAACTGCGCTGACGCTTGCCGAAAGACCATCCATCCCATCGATCATGTTGTGTGCATTGACCAAGGCAAGCAGCCAGACGGCAGAAATCATCCCCTGCCATCCGCCCCGTCCCACCGCAAGGGCGCAGGCAAGCATTTGCACGGCCAACTTTGGCAGTGCGGGCAAGCGAAACACGTCATCCAAAATGCCCAGCAGCACCAAAGCCTGAGCCCCCAGCAGAAAGCGTATAAATGCAGGCTCCCCTCGTCCGATCAGCCCGACCGCCACCATAAACGCCACAAAAATAGCAATGCCGCCCGCGCGCGGTGTCGCTTTGGTATGCAATCTCCGTCCGTCGCGGGGAATATCGACCGCCCCGATGCGAGAGGCCAGACGCATCGTCAAGGGAGTCAAAACAGCGCTGACACCGTACGCCAACGCCGCCGCCAACACCACCCTTATCTGTATATCCATGCCATATCCTTCCTTTTTCTCTATATGTAAATATCCCGCCCCGGCCGAAACCGAAGCGGGATATGTCGTCTTATTTCGATATGTCTTATTTAACCTGAACAAAGCCCAGCTTGCGCTGCACCTTGGACAGCGTCTTGCGAGCGTAGTAGGATGCCTCCGCAGCGCCCTTCTTCATAATCTCCTCGAGATATGCCTTGTCAGCCATCAGCTCGCGGAAACGAGCCTGGACAGGTGCGAGCGCGTCCGCGCAGGCTTCGCCGACCGCCAGCTTGAAGTCGCCATAGCCGCGACCGTCAAACTCACGCTCGATCTCGTTAAATTCCTTGCCCGTGTAGCAGGAATAGATGGTCATCAGATTGTTGATGCCGTCCTTACCATCGGCAAAGCGCACGACGGTATCCGAGTCGGTCACAGCACGCTTGAACTTGCGGATTATTGTGTCCTTATCGTCCAAAATATATACCACGGCATTGGTGTTTTCATCCGATTTACTCATTTTTTTGGTCGGCTCGGCCAGCGACATGATCTTTTTGCCGCTCGACGCCATGATGGGCTCGGGGATGGTAAAGGTGTCGGGATAGAGCGAATTGAAGCGGGTAGCAATGTCGCGGCACAGCTCGACGTGCTGCTTCTGGTCGATGCCGACAGGCACGACGTCAGTCTGATACAAAAGGATGTCCGAAGCCATAAGCACGGGATAGGTAAACAGACCCGCGTTGATGTTATCGGCGTGCTTTGCACTCTTGTCCTTGAACTGCGTCATGCGGGACAGCTCGCCGAACATGGTAAAGCAGTTGAGCATCCAGGCAAGCTCGGCATGGGCCGACACCTGCGACTGCACGTACAACGTATTCTTTTCGGGATCGAGACCGCAAGCCATGTACAACGCCAGCGTTTCGTAAGTTCTGCGGCGCAGGTCGGCGGGAACCTGACGCACCGTGATGGCGTGCGAGTCGACGACGCAGTAGAAGCACTTGTACTGCTCCGAAAACGTGGAAAAATTACGAATGGCACCCAAGTAGTTGCCGATGGTCAAATTACCGCTGGGCTGAACGCCCGAAAATGATACCTTTTGATCTTGAAGCATGATGATTGTCTCCTTTTATATTGATTGTGTTATTTTTCATTTTGATCGGTGAGCGCAAAAAACAAAAAACGCCCATGACAAAAGAACTCTTTTGCCAAGGACGAACGAATGGTCCGCGGTGCCACCTTGATTCACGGTCAAACGATTACCGTGCGCTTGCGGGATACGACGATATCCCCGGCATCTGACGTGTGCCCCACGTTGCGAAATACTCTGCCCCGCATTTCCTCCGCACCCTCCGCGGTCCATTTGACGACTTGTTTCTTACCCGGCTCTCAGCCGCCCGGGCTCTCTGTGAAGTCATGATCGCCGTTATCTCCGCATCATTGGTTTAGGATAGTTTACTACAAAAATGGAGGTTTGTCAATAGGAAAAATGGAATTTGTTGCGAAAGAACAGCCGCCCCGAGGGGCGGCTGTGTCATGTCACTCATACAAAAAATACTTCTCCACACTTCCGCGGAACGCCTCCACCTTTTTCTGCTCGGCGGCGATGAATGCCTCCGCATCAAAGCCGCTTTGCCGCAAGGCATCCGTGCCAAGCAGCAGATCGATCATGGGACGGAACTCAAACTCCTCATAGGTACGCCGAATGGTATCCAGCAAAAGCAGTCCCGTGCGGAAGGGCTCGAAGGCGTCCGCGTCGGTCACGTGGATCTGCACGCCGTAGCATCGCTCGCCCGCGAACTTGGAAAAGGTGGGGGTGAAGCAGGCAGGGCGGAAGTTGACACCGGGCAAGTCCATGCTCCGCATGGTTGCCGCCAGAGTGTCACCATCAATAAACGGTGCGCCGATCAGCTCAAACGGTTTGGTCGTTCCCCGTCCTTCGGACACGTTGGTTCCCTCAAACAGCACCGTGCCGATATAGCACAGCGCCGACTCGTAGGTTGGCAGATTGGGCGAGGGCAATACCCACGGCACCGTGAGCGTACGGAAATCGGCGCGGCGGTCAAGGCCGTCGCAGGGAATGACGGTCAGATCACACCCGATGCCCTTCTCTTCGTTGGCATAGCGGGCAAACTCACCGATGGTCATACCATAGCGCGAGGCCAACGTGTACTTGCCGACGAACGAGGAGAATCTTTCGTCAAGCAATGTACCCTCCATGCGCGAAAGTCCCAGCGGGTTGTAGCGGTCCAGCACCACGACCTGCTTGCCCATTTTAGCGCAAGCCTCCATAGCCTCGATCATGGTATACATATAGGTATAAAACCGCGCGCCGACGTCCTGAATGTCGAACACCAGCGTATCGATATCGCGGTATTTGTCCTCGGGAGAATCCTCCTGCTTACCGTAGGTCGAATAGACGGGCAGGCCTGTTTTTTTATCGGTATCGTGCTCGACGTGCGCTCCCGCCTGAATGTCGCCACGAACGCCATGCTCGGGGGCATAGAGGGCGCGCAGGTCATATGCTTCGTGCAACCGATCTACCGTTGCCCGCAGGCTCTGATCGACGCCCGAGGGATTGGTGATCAGTCCTATGCGACCAAGCAAATGGCGATCAAGCAGGTCGTGTCTCTCAAGTCCGTGTCTGTATTTCATATTCTCTCCTTCAGATAGACAAAATGCCCACCAAGCGGCGAGCATTTTGTGTAGTTTTCAATTAACGTCATCTGGTCTTGCGGCGCACACGGATGGAAATACCGATGCCAAGACAGGTCAAGGGAATCAGCACCACCATCAGAGCACCCAAAAGATAGGACGAGAATCCCTCCGTCTCCATTTGTGACGTTGCCATAGGAATAGCATCGGGCTGGATGCGGGGCGTGTAGTCACGGTATTGCCAACCGAACAGCGCAGTGGCAAAATAATACATGGCGTTGATGTTTTTATCCTTTCCCGTGCTGTCTTCAAACGCCTTTTGGGAGGCAAACCAAACGAATTTCGAGCCCGTGGTGCTATTTTCCACCGCCGCGCTCACCGCCGTCTGACCAAGTTCCGTCTCGCTTCCATCGGCATTGACCAGATAAGCGGACGCAGACGTCACAAACAGCGCTGCCGTCGAAAGATTGGCCGACGGCTTTTCGGGCATTTTAATGCCGTGAGATTCGGGCAGCAGCGGCGTGTAACCGCTCGACGCTCCGCCGGAGGTAATGGTGTGGCTGGTATTGAGCTGCGGCTTGAGCACCGTTGCATCCTTTTCAAAGTGGTTGGCATTTCCCTCGTGGATCACGCCTGCGATGGGAGAAAGGCCCACGCTCTCGGCAATGCTCATCAGATTGGGCATGGCAACGTTATCGGGGGAGGTGACCAGCATGACGTGTCCGCCTGCTTCCATGTAGGACAGCACCATTGCCGCTTCGCCCGCCGTAAAGTCTTGGGTCGGCGCGAAAATCAAAAGAGCCGAAGCATCCGAAGGAATGGCAGTAGCACTCGTCAGATCAATCTCATCGTACTGCAGAGCCGCCGAGGTCAAAAACGTCTGCATATATTCGCCGAACTCGGCTTCGCCGTGTCCGCGTGCCACGTAAACGTGAGGGACCGTGGGAGCAACAACGTAATCGATGGCCATCGTTATAGCTCTCTCACTGCACATATAGGGTACAGCGGCAAAAATATCAATACCGTAGTTCTGCTCGTAGTACTGTGCCATCTGATACAGCACCGACGGATCTTGATTGATCCAGGAAAGATAGGTCAGTGCAGGAACCTCGCCCATCCCCTCGATATAATAGACACTGAACTGCGTCGGATCCAACAGCTGATAACGATATTCGCTCTCAACCGCGATCACGTAAGTGCCGCTGTTCGCGATATCCTCGCCCGACAGACCGAATTCTTCCATTTTGCCCGTGTCCTTCAAGGGATCCAGCGTGCTAAGGCAAATATGAGAGCTTGCATCCTCGTATCGAGAGAGAAACGCTTCCATGGTAGGGCCCATTTCTCCGTTGGCACAAATAACGTAGATATCAACGTCATCCTTGAGCTGCTTCAAAAAGGCAACGCTGTCGGCCGAGACGGAAAACTGCTTATCCTCGGTCAGATCCAATGTCGTTGCTGCACGGGGAAGCAACGTGACCAGGACGTTAAGCAGGATCAGGGCAGCCAGCACCGCAGCAAATACGGCCACGCTGCGCACGCCCGCCCGCGAAGGACGATCCGCGCCGAACAGGCGGGAGAAAAACGAGGTATTCTGTTGTTGGTTCATATTCGTTTCCTCCTCTTACGCGCGGCGGCGACGTTCCATCATCTGCCAGGTTGCATACAAGAACAGCACGGCAAACGAAATATAATAGACGATGCTTGTCAGATCAAAAATGCTCTTATCAAACACTTCGTAACGGTAAAACAGTGAAATGTGACGGGCAATGCGATACAAAAGACCGTCGTACAGCGAAGAATTAACGGCAAAGATCACAGCCTGCGGCAAAACGAGCAGAGCGGCGACCAGCCCGGAAAAATACGGGTTTTTGGTAAAAGCCCATACGGTCAGAGCCACAACAAGAGCCAGCGCGACGAGAACGACCAGCGACAAAACAGCGCCTGCATTAACGAACAGCATCACAAAGGCATCAATAAAATACAGTGCGGCAATACCGAGAACGCTCAAAATAATGGATACCACCAGATTGTCGGTCAGCGAGGACAACAGCATACTGACCGCGATCAGAGCCGCGCCAAGCATAAAGAAGCCCAACAGCATGGAATAGGCCGTCGTAAGATTGCCCATGCCGAACAACGACAAAAGCAAAGGATAGAGTGCGATAACAAGGCATCCCAAGCCCAAAACGCTGACCATGGCAAAGTACTTGCCCAGAACGATCTTCCAGAGCGGCAAGGGCAAAGAATACAGCAGCTGATCGGTGCGATTTTTCCGTTCCTCCGTCAAGGAGCGCATGGTCAAAAGCGGAACGACCAGTGCCAAGGAAAATTGCAGATAATACAGCGCGTCGGTAAAATAGGCGGACTGCTGTTTGACGTTGAACACGGTACAAAGAATACCTGCCGCCAGCAAAAGCACCGTCAGAATGACGTAGCCGATGGCGTTTTGAAAATAGGAACGCATTTCGCGTCTGTAAATAGCGATCATTGTTGTTCCTCCTCTTCCTTGTCAGCTTCGCCCGTCAGTGCCAAAAAGACGTTTTCGAGTGACTTATGCTCGGTTTCCATGGTAACGACAGCATAGCGGCGATCTGCCATGGCAAAGAAGATACGATCGCGAAGATCGCTGTCGCGGGGGACGGAAACGTCCAACGCTACCTCGCCCGGCTGTGACGGCTGCTGCTTCCAATTCTCCGTGGGCAAAATTTTGGACATAACGCCAAGCACGCCCTCTTCGTCACCGCGAACGACAATATGCAGCTTTTCCGTTTCCTGCGCTTGATTTCCTGACATGGCTTCCAGATCTTCCAGGGTTCCCTGGGCAACCAAGCGGCCACCCGAAATAACCAAAAACTCGTCGCAGATCTCGCTGATCTCGGCTAAGATATGGCTGGAAATGATGACGGTTCGGTTCTGCCCGAGTTTGCGGATCAAAGCGCGGATCTCTACCAGTTGCTTGGGATCCAATCCGACCGTAGGCTCGTCCAGAATAATAATTTCGGGATTGCCGAGCAGAGCCTGCGCAATACCCACACGCTGACGGCATCCCTTGGAAAGATTGCAGATCAGTCGATCCTTCATGTCGGTCAGTGCGGTCAATTCCAAGACCTCCTTGACCTGACGGATCACACGCTCGGAATCCACCCCTTTCGCCTCCGCAACAAAAACCAAATACTCCATGGGGGTCATATCCTCATACAGTGGCGGTTGCTCGGGCAGATATCCGACCAAACGCTTGGCCTGCAAGGCTTTGTCGTAAATGTCAAATCCGTTGATACGAACGGTACCCGAGGTGGCTGCAAGGCACCCCGTCATAATATTCATCGTGGTCGATTTACCCGCACCGTTGGGGCCGAGCAAACCGTAGATCTTGCCGTTGGCGATCTTGAAGCTGACGTCGTTCAGCGCGTGATGCGCACCGTACGTTTTGGTCAAATGCTTTACTTCAATCACAGCAGTCCCTCCCTTTCCTGATAGACGCTCCGCGCACACGCGCGAGCGAAAATTAAAATATCCCAGATAATAATACCTTTTGAATGTGTCTAAATCCTGACCTGTTTATGAACATTTTTTGACTTTTAAACAACCGCTCGCTTTCGTCCTTTTTTCGCGTTGTTTTTCACAGGATTCGGGGTATGCTATTAACAGAGCGCGCCGCCGGGCGATTTCTCGGCGTATTGCTGATTTTTATATTAAAAACCAACAAAAATAAATATTTTAACTTGATTTTGTTTGATAGATATGTTAATATATAGTGATATCGTATAAAAACTCCGCACCGAAAGGAAGTGATCGATCATGACACAACCGAAAATCATTCAAGACAAGTCCGAGCTTGCGAGTTTTTTGTTCCATCAGGGTACCAATTTTCATGCAGGTGACTACCTTGGCGCGCACCCGACCGACGAAGGCTATATCTTCCGCGTCTGGGCACCCAATGCCTCGTCCGTCTTTGCTGTGGGAGATTTCTGCGATTGGCAACAAGGCATCCCCATGCACCGCATCACCGAAGCAGGCATTTGGGAGGTGCATTCCCCCTCGGCACGGGACGGTATGCTATATAAATTTCGCATCGAGACGCACGACGGCCGCATCCTTTACAAGGCTGACCCTTACGCCCGCGCCGCTGAGCTTCCCCCTGCCACAGCATCTGTGCTTCACCGCTCGAGATATCACTGGAGGGATGAGGGATGGCTCGCCTTCCGCAAGCAAAAAATGGAAAACGACGGTTTCCGCCGTCAGCCCATCAATATATACGAATTGCACCTGGGCTCTTGGATGCGACATGAAGACGGAAGATATCTGTCCTACGAGGAAACCGCGCGCGAGCTTGCTCCTTACCTCAAGCAGATGGGCTACACGCACGTTGAGCTGATGCCGGTCATGGAGCATCCCTTTGACGGCTCCTGGGGCTATCAGGTGTCCGGCTATTTCGCCCCGACCTCCCGTTTTGGCACGCCCGACGATTTCCGCGGCTTTGTGGATGCCATGCACGAGGCCGGCATCGGTGTCATCCTCGACTGGGTCCCTGCCCATTTTCCCAAGGATGCTCACGGTCTTTACGAATTTGACGGACAGCCCTTGTACGAATACCAAGGCAAGGACCGCATGGAGCATCACGGATGGGGCACCCGTTGCTTTGATCTCGGACGCGAGGAGGTGCAGAGTTTTCTGATCTCCAACGCTGTCTGGTGGATCGAACAATTCCACGCCGACGGCTTGCGCGTGGACGCCGTGGCTGCCATGCTGTATCTCGACTACGACCGTCTGCCCGATGAGTGGTGCCACAACGTTTACGGCAACAACCGCAACCTGGAGGCCATCGCCTTTTTCAAAAAGTTGAGCGATTACCTGAAGCATACCCACCCCGACGTATTGACCATCGCCGAGGAATCGGGAGATTTTGGCGGCGTTACCTCGCCCGACGGATTGGGATTCTCCCTCAAATGGTGTATGGGCTGGATGAACGATACGCTGTCCTACGCCGCGCTCAACCCGCTGTTCCGCTGTCACGAGCATAACAAAATGACCTTTTCCCTGACCTATATTTTCTCGGAGCAGTACGTGCTGCCCATCTCGCACGACGAGGTCGTTCACGGCAAACGTTCCTTGCTGGACCGTATGCCAGGCGATTACCGTCAGAAATTTGCGGGCGAGCGAGTGTTTTACGCCTGGCAGATGACGCATCCCGGCAAAAAGCTCAGCTTCATGGGCAACGAGATCGGTCAGTTCCGCGAATGGGACTACGGCGGTCAAATCGAATGGTTTTTGTTGGAATACGAGATGCACGCGGCTATGCAACGCTATTATGCCGCGCTCAATCACTTTTACCTGGAGCATCCCGCCCTGTGGCGCTGCGACGACTCGTGGGACGGTATGTCCTGGATCGACGCAGACAACCGAAATGAAAGCGTGTATTCCTACCGCCGCATCGATCCGAACACAGGCGAGGATATCATTGTGGTACTCAATTTCACCCCGGTTGAACGGCGCGGCTTTTACGTCGGCGTTCCAAAGGCGGGCGAATACGAAGAGATCTTCAATTCCGATGCCACCGAATACGGAGGCGGCGGGTTGCGTAATACCCGACCCATTCCGAGCGAAAACGTACTGTGCCACGGCCTTGACCATCGCATCTGCTTTGATCTGCCCGGCATGAGTGCGGTCATGCTGCGGCGTATCGAGCCCCAACAACGGGCAGATAACTCCCCATTTTCCACGTGAGCGCTATTTCAATATTTTATATATCACACATACAGGAGGAAACATCATGCACCAAAAGAAAGAATGTGTCGCCATGCTTCTCGCTGGCGGACAGGGCAGCCGTCTGTACGCGCTGACCAAAAAGACCGCCAAGCCCGCGGTTCGCTTCGGCGGAAAGTACCGCATCATTGACTTCCCGCTGTCCAACTGTATCAACTCAGGCATTGATACCGTGGGTGTGCTCACCCAATATCAGCCCCTGGTGCTCAACGAGTACATCGGCAACGGCCTTCCCTGGGATCTCGACCGCAACGTCGGCGGTGTCAAGATCCTGCCCCCCTATCAGGGACAAAATGGAGCGGACTGGTACAAGGGTACCGCCAACGCCATCTATCAGAACATGGAGTTCATCGACCAGTACGATGCAGAATACGTACTGATCCTCTCGGGCGACCATATCTATCACATGGATTACAGCAAAATGATCCAGTTCCACAAGGACACGGGCGCTGACTGTACCATCGCCGTGCTGGAGGTATCGCTGGAGGAGGCCAGCCGTTTCGGCATCATGAGCACTCACGAGGACGGCACCATCTACAAGTTCACCGAAAAGCCCAAGAATCCCGACTCTACCAAGGCTTCCATGGGTATTTACGTCTTCAATAAAAAGAAGCTGTTTGATTACCTGGTAGCCGATGCCGCTGTGGAAGGCTCCGCCAACGATTTCGGCAAGAACATCATTCCCAATATGCTGGCCGCAGGCGAAAAAATGATGGCCTATCCCTTTGAGGGCTATTGGAAGGACGTCGGCACGATTCAATCGCTCTGGGAGGCTAACATGGATCTGTTGGGAGACACTCCCGTCCTCAACGTATCGGACGAATCCTGGCGCATTTATTCCCGCCACCATGCAGAAAATCCCCAGTTCGTCGGCAAGACCGCCGTCATTGACAACTCTTCGATCACCGAAGGCTGTGAGATCTACGGCACCGTTAAAAACTGTGTACTGGGCTCGGGCGTTAAGGTCATGTACGGTGCCTACGTCAAGGACAGCGTCATTATGGGCAACACCGTCATCGGAGAGGGCGCAACCGTCAATTACGCTATTTTGGATGAAAACGTAGACATCGGCGCAGGCGCCAAGGTCGGCGCGGTACGCGAAGAAGCGTGCGACGTCACCGTCATCGGAACGGGTGTCAAGATCCCCTCCGGCGTGACCATCCCCGACGGTCAAATGATTTCCGAACTGTAAGGAGGTAACATCATGAATATTGCAGGTTTGATCCTATCCAATCTCAATCGCGGCAAGCTGCCCGAAATGACCCGCCGCAGAATTCTCTCCAGCGTTCCCTTCGGTTGCCGTTACCGCCTGATCGACTTCCCGCTGTCCAACATGGTCAACGCGGGCATCACCAACATTGGTATCGCTACCGATTTCAATTACAAATCGTTGCTTGACCACATCGGGGGCGGCAAGGACTGGGATCTCGCCCGTCGCAGCGGCGGCATCCGTATGCTTCCTCCTCTGATCTCGGGCTACGATCCCCTGACCACCCATCAATCCACCTTCCCCACCCGTCTTGCTGCCATGATGTCCACCTTGGACTTCGTTCGTCACTGCTCGGAGGAGGTCATCGTGCTGTGCGACGGCAACGTCATCTGTAACATCGACCTTCAGAGTCTGGTAGACGAGCACCTGACCAAGGGAGCCGATATTACCTTCGTAGCTCAGAAAATGAACATCACCGAGGGTATGCTCGACCGCGACGACGTGCTTGTGGAATGTGACGAGAATGGAAATCTGACCTCCTATGCCCGCGCTCTGCCGAGTGATTTGGGCGAGCGCAGTGTCATGATCAACGTCATGGTCATGAAAACAAGCTTTATGCGAAATATGCTGGAAAATGCGGCCGCTCACGGCGCGTCCAGCTTTGATATTGACGTTTTGCGTCCCAATCTGAATCGTTGGAAGCTGAACGTAGCCTACTTCGAGGGCTGGTGCGCTCAGATCAATTCGATGGAGACCTACTTCCGCCGTTCCATGGAGCTGCTGAATGCCGACGTCAGAGCCGACCTGTTCCAGCAGGACGATTTCCCCATTTTGACCAAGGTTCGCAACAGCGCTCCCACCAAGTATATGCCCGGCTCCAAGGTCACAGGTTCGCTGATTGCCGACGGCTGTGTCATTGAAGGTACGGTTGAAAATTCCATTCTGTTCCGCGGCGTTCACGTCGGTCGTGGCACGGTTATCCGTAATTCTATTCTGTTGCAGGATACCTATACCGGCAACAACGTCACCCTGCAGGGCGTAATCACGGACAAAAACGTCACCATCCGCGACGGCCGCACCCTGGCAGGACATGAAACCATGCCTTTCTACATCGAGAAAGGCGCTCGCGTCTGATCCGATTTGCGCCCGCCCGAGCTTTGCCCGGGCGGGCAATTCCCAATCATATAAAGGAGATTTCTATGAAGAAAATATTGCTTGTGGGCGCAGAGGCCATGCCCTTTGCCGCCACGGGAGGCTTGGGCGACGTCATGGGCTCGCTGCCTGCCGCAATCGCTGCCGCCGACGCTGATACCGATATTCGTGTTGTCATGCCGCTGTATTCCCAAATATCCGACGCATGGCGCGCGCAAATGAAGGAAGAAGCCATTTTCAACGTGCCCCTGGCTTGGAGAAATCAGTATTGCGGTATTTATTCGCTCGTGAAAAGCGGAGTCACTTATTACTTCGTGGATAACGAATATTATTTCAAGCGTGATACGTTGTACGGACACCTGGATGACGGTGAGCGCTATGCCTTCTTCTGCAAAGCCGTGTTGGAGATGATGCGCCATTTGGACTACTATCCCGACATTCTGCACGCTCACGACTGGCAGGCGGCACTCGCGGTCGTTTACCTGCGCACCAAATATCACTACGTCCAGAACTACCACAGCATTCGTTCCGTCTTCACCATTCACAACATCGAATATCAGGGCAAGTTCGATTTCAGTATTCTCGGAGACATTTTTGAGTTGGGATTTGAACACTACTCGCTCATGAATTACAATGGCTGCATCAATTTGATGAAGGCCGCCATCGAGTGTGCCAACCGCGTTTCCACCGTCTCGCCGCGTTACGCTCAGGAAATTTTGACCCCCGAATATGCTCACGGTCTGCACTACTGTCTGTGCAATCACACCGATAAACTGTGCGGTATTCTCAACGGTATCGATTACGAATACTACAATCCCAAGACCGATTCCGTCATTCCTCAACACTACAGCGCGTCCTCCATCCATCGCAAATACGCCAATAAAACGGCCCTGCAGCGCGAGGTCGGATTGCCCGAAAACGCCGACGTGCCGCTTTTGGCAATCATTTCACGTCTGGCAACGCATAAAGGTCTTGACTTAATCACCGAAATCGCGTATAATTTAATGGAGGAGCAAAACGCCCAGTTGGTCATTCTCGGCAAGGGGGAGAAACGCTACGAAGAGTATTTCTTGTGGTTGCAATCTCAATTCCCCGACAAAGTGCGCGCCCTGATCGACTACGACCGTGATCTGGCACTTCGCATTTATGCGGCCTGCGATATCTTCGTGATGCCCTCCCGCAGTGAACCCTGCGGCCTGTCTCAAATGATCGCTTCTCGCTACGGCGCCATTCCCGTCACCCGTGAAACGGGCGGCTTGTACGACTCTATCAAGGGTTATTGGAAGGACGAAGAGGGCGAGATCCACGGCAACGGCTTCACCTTTGCCAACTATTCCTCCGACGAGCTTGCAGAACGCACCGCAGCAGCCATCGCCCTGTACGAAAACCCCAAGGAACGCAAGGCCCTGATCCGCAAGATCATGGAAACCGATTTCTCCTGGGATATCTCGGCAAAACGCTATTTGGAAATGTATTGCGGTATTTGAGGCTCCGTCACAATACTGTCAAGAAAGGTAACTCAATCCCCCCATGAATCAGAAACCCACCTCTCAAGAGATCAAAAAAAATTTGGAAGAAAAGCTCTCGCGCTATTTCGGCTGTACCGCTGCGGAAGCATCACGCGAGCAAATGTATAAAGCCACCGCTATGACGGTGCGCGATTTATTGACCGACAAGCGCGGTGCCTTCAAAAAAGACGTCAATCGCGCCGGTGCCAAGCGGGTGTACTATATGTGCATGGAATTTTTGCTTGGCCGCTCCCTCAAGACCAATCTCGGCAACCTCGGTCTTTCCGAAGGCTACGCTGAAGCTTTGAAGGAGCTGGGCGCTGACCTGGAAGAGCTGTACGAATGCGAGCCCGATGCCGGTCTTGGCAACGGCGGTCTTGGCCGCTTGGCCGCTTGCTTTATGGATTCCTTGTCCTCGCTGGAATATCCCGCGACCGGCTTTTCCATCTGCTACGACTTCGGTCTGTTCCGTCAGAAAATCGTGGACGGTATGCAGGTCGAGCTGCCCGACGTTTGGCTGCCGGGCGGTGAAGTGTGGCTGGTGCCCCGCACCGACCGCATTTTCAAGGTCAAATTCGGCGGTCACGTCAAGGAAGTCTGGAAGGAAGGACACCTGGAGATTCTTTACGAGAACTGCGAAGAGGTCGAGGCGGTCCCTTATGACATGATGATCTCGGGAGGAGATTCGGACGCCGTCAGCAGACTTCGTCTGTGGCGTGCACGCGACACCCAAAAATTCGACATGAGTCTGTTTACGCAGGGACAGTACGCCCGTGCCGTGGAAAATGCCACCAACGCGGAGATCATCTCCAAGGTGCTTTATCCGTCGGACAACCATGCCGAGGGTAAGCTGTTGCGCTTGACGCAGCAATATTTCCTCGTCTCCGCTTCCTGTCAGAGCATTATCCGCGATCACATGGCTGTCTACGGCACGCTGGATAATCTGCCCGAAAAGGTAGCGGTCCACATCAACGACACGCACCCTGCCCTGTGCATCCCCGAATTGATGCGCATTCTCATCGACGAGTATTTCTATAGCTGGGACCACGCCTGGAGCATGGTTCAGCGCATCGTTTCCTACACCAACCACACCGTTATGCCCGAGGCACTGGAGACCTGGAACGAAGATCTGTTCCGTCTCAAGCTGCCCCGCATCTACAGTATTATCCATGAGATCAACGAGCGCTTCTGCCGCGATGCGTGGAATGCCTTCCCTGGCAACTGGGACCGCATCTCCAAGATGAGCATTCTCGGCCACGGCCAGGTGCGCATGGCCAACCTGTCCGTCGTCGGCTCTCACTGCATCAACGGCGTATCCAAATTGCACTCGAGTATTCTTAAGGAATCCACCTTCAAGGATTTCTATCGAATGTATCCCGACCGCTTCACCAACGTTACCAACGGCATCGCACATCGCCGCTGGCTTTGCTATTCCAACCCCGCTCTGGCAAATCTGATCGAGGATTGTATCGGTGACGGCTACCGCAAATCTCCCGAACAACTCGCAGGGCTTGCTAAGTTTGCGGACGATGCCGAGGTGTTGGAGCGTCTGCGTGGCATTAAGCATCAAAATAAGATCAACTTCTCCAATCTGCTCTATCGTAAGACGGGACAGCTGATCGACACTCACTCCGTCTTTGACGTACAGATCAAGCGTCTGCACGAATACAAGCGGCAGTTGCTCAATGCGCTCAATATCATTGGCCTGTATATCCAGCTCAAGGAAAATCCCGACCTGGAAATGCAGCCGCAGACCTTCCTGTTTGCCGCCAAAGCAGCACCCGGCTACGCCATGGCCAAAGAAATCATTCGCCTGATCTGCTATATCAGCGCAGACATCGAGCGCCATCCCAGGATCAAAGAAAAGCTCAACGTTGTGTTCCTGGAGAACTACAACGTCAGCATGGCAGAGGCCCTGGTTCCCTCGGCTGAGATCAGTGAACAGATCTCGCTGGCGGGTAAAGAGGCCAGCGGTACCGGCTGCATGAAGCTCATGATGAACGGTGCTTTGACCATCGGTACTTTGGACGGTGCCAACGTTGAAATGCAAGCCGCCGCAGGCGCGGACAATATGTATATCTTCGGTCTTACCGCCGCTGAGGTGGAGGCATTGTGGCTGCGCGGCTACCGCTCGACCGAGTTCTACGCCAACAACATCGGCCTGGCCCGTATCGTCAATCAGCTCAACATCGGCTTTGCCGGTGAAAGCTTCGCCAACCTCGCCTCCTACTTGTTGTCCGGCGAGCACGGCATCGCAGACCCCTATCTGTGCCTGGCCGATTACGAATCCTACCGCACAACGCACGCCCAGATGATCCGCGATTATGCAGACAAGCACAAGTGGAACCGTATGTCGCTTTTGAACATTGCCGCTTCGGGCGAGTTCGCCGCGGACCGCAGCATTGAGGAGTACGCACAACGCATCTGGAATCTGCAGAAAATGCCCAAGCGCTCTTAAATCTTATCTCCAAAAGGAGTTCCAATGTTACCGAAGTTTTACCGTGAATATGACCGCGCGTATCTTCCGCGCATACAAAAAACGGTATCGGGAGAGGACGCATCCAATCTGGGTGCGTTCTCTTTTGGCACTGTCATAAAATACACCGTCCGTCTGCCGCGCCGTTTGGGAGCGGCGGCCGTTGTCGTACGCCTGTGGCGTGACGGTGAGTCGCCAAAGGATATCCCTTTGACTTTTTTGGATACCCAAAACGGTGAGGACGTTTACGAATGGTCGCTTGAAACGGTCGCTTTGTGCGAAAATCAAAACTTCGGGCTTTTCTATTATTATTTTCTGTTTGTCCGAGGACAGGACACCCTGTTTTCCGACAGCATCAACAACGTCGATTTTTGCTTGACCGAGCAACAGGGGCGTCCTTTCCGCCTGCTCGTTCACACCCCGGATTTCAAAACTCCCAACTGGTTTTGGGGCGGGGTCATGTACCATATTTTTGTCGATCGCTTTTGCCGCGGTGAGGGTTATGCCCCTTTACGTAAAGGCGCGACGCTGGAAACCGACTGGGATAACGGCATTCCGCAGTTTGCTCCCTATCCCGGTGCGCCCTTGGCCAACGACCGCTTTTTCGGAGGCAATCTTTGGGGCGTCATTGAAAAGCTTGACTATCTGAAATCTCTTGGAGTGACCGTCCTGTATCTGTCCCCCATTTTCGAGGCGGCCTCCAATCACAAATACGACACGGGCGACTACGAGCAAGTAGACGCCGCCTTCGGCGGTGAAGAGGCGCTGAATGCCCTCATTGCCCGAGCAAAAGAGCACGATATCCGTATCATCCTGGAGGGCGTGTTCAACCACAGGGGCGACGACAGCCGCTATTTCAACCGCTACGGCCGCTACGACACGCTCGGTGCCTATCAAT
Source organism: Eubacteriales bacterium (assembly GCA_045613985.1). Taxonomy (GTDB): domain Bacteria; phylum Bacillota; class Clostridia; order Oscillospirales; family CAG-272; genus SIG644. The sequence continues at coordinate 35,465 of JAZLCA010000036.1, forward strand.
CGCCCGATTCGCCTTGGGCGGATTGGTATTCCTTCGAAAAATTCCCCGACAAGTATGAATGTTGGTGGGGCATTGACATTCTGCCCCGCATCGCAAGCCACCTTCCCTCCATCCGCGCCTATCTGGCAGGGCCTGACGGCATTGCCGCCGCAAGGTTGCGCCAAGGAATTGCCGGCTGGCGACTGGATGTGGCCGACGAATTATCGGACGAATTTTTGGATGAATTGCGGACAAGTCTGCACGCGTCGGGCAAGGAACAGCCCTTGATCATCGGCGAAGTGTGGGAAAACGCTGCCGATAAAATGGCCTATGGGCGCCGCCGGCGATATTTTGCGGGACAACAGCTGGACAGCGTTATGAACTACCCTATCCGCAATGCCATCATCTCTTTCGTCCGTGACGGCGACGCTCCTGCTCTGTATGACGTATTGACCGAGCTGTACGGATCTTACCCCCTTTGCGTCTCTCATTCGTTGATGAACCTGCTCGGCACCCACGATACCGAGCGTATTCTCACCGTGCTGGGCGATGCTTCACTGGGCGACGGAAAATCCAACGCGGAATTGTCCACCGCCCGTCTGTCGCAGAGCGACCGAGACGATGCCCTTGAACGATTAAAAATCGCCTTTACATTGCTGTATACCGTCTTTGGTGTTCCCTCCGTCTTTTATGGTGACGAGGCAGGTCTTGAGGGTTATCGCGATCCCTTCTGCCGCCGCCCCTACCCTTGGGGACAGGAGCAGGCGGATCTTGTGTCGCACGTCCGTTTTCTCGGGCAGCTTCGCGCACAAAATGCCGTGCTAACCGATGGCTCCTTCCGCGTCGTCGACAAACGCGAGCACCTTCTCGCCTACGAAAGACAACGTGGCAAAGACCGCTTGCTGATCGTGGCCAACATGGACGATCATGCCGCCGAATACCATTTAAACGGTCACTGGCAGATCCTCTCTCCTATCGGAGTCCGTCCTTGCAGCCAGCGTCTGACCGTCGCGCCCCATACCGCCTTGATTTTACGGGAGGTAACCACATGACCTACCAGCACGCGCTTCGCTACATGACGCAGCCGACGGTTTCCTCTGCCGAAAGCATTGAATTAACCGCTCTTGCGCCCCAGCTTTCCCGAAACGAATCCTCCCCCATTGCCGTCTGCTTTTCCAACGACAAGATCGGCAGGACCGCCGCAGCCATCCTGGAATCTATTCTATGCACTTCAGGCGTCCAAACGCTTCGTTGGGCGGACGTTTCCGCACAACCGCCCAAGCAACGATTTGCCCTGAACGGCAAGCCCTTATCCCCTCCGTTGCTTGCCAAAATTGCCGCGGAAGTACAGCAAAAGGAGCGCTCCTTGCGTGCTTCTCCTGCTGCCTGTTTGTCCACGGCAGACCGTTGCACTGCCGTGCTTACCGAATATGCCAAGGATTGCGGTGCACGTATTCTGCTCTTGCAATCGGATCTTGAAGATTCCCCTTCCCGCCGCTTTGGCGTACTGCTTGGGCAATTGCAGGGCATCACCGTTATCTCCCAAAACCACACGGTCCCCACGGGAGCAACCCTGTCCTCGACCCGAGAGGTCATTAGCCTGCCCTGCGGTCCCGATATGTTTCGTCGCATTTCGGACGCCTGTGTAGCGAGTGGCAGCCGACTGTCTTTGACGCAAGGCGCAAAATGCCGTCGCACCGACGAAACGCTGGGCGGACAGACGCTGCAATACCGCACCTTGCCGCCTTGTCGCATTTTTTCTTCTTCCCCGTCTGCGGCTGACGCGCTGTTTCTCGCATTGGAATGTGTCTTGTCGTTGCGCCGCATGGGAGTCACGGTTTCTGACCAGGCGATCGCGCAAGGTCCCTCCACGGCCCTTTTGCCCCACTGCTGCATGGTGCTGTCGATCCAGCCCTTGATCATTGCCGACCAGGTGCAATCCTCGCAAGAGCTTTTTCGGACATGGGAGGATCTTTCCGCCAAACTGGCACAACTCCCCCCGCCCCGCGCTTTGTGGCTGGATCCCGACCTTGGATCCGCCGAGGGAATCCCCCCCGAAATTGCGCAGACAATTTACGATGATCAAACCCCTCTTTTGCCTCTCCCGGCCGCCACTTCACTGATCGTGGGCTCGGCATCCTTCATCGAAAAGGTCTCTGCCGCCCCTAAAAAGGGCAGAAAATGATGAAAATCCCTTCAAAATTGTAAAAAACTTTCATTTTTTTCGTTTTTTTTGGAAAAAGCCCTTTTCATACAAGCATTTTTGAGATATAATAAAGACAGTAACACGAATCTTACGATACGTAGAAAGGATTGGTATTTCTCATGGCAAAATATACCATTACCATCGCAGACATCGATTTGAATATCGTCACGGAGGAATCCCCCGAAATGGTCAACACTCTTGTCGCATCGGTCGACCGCCGCGTGCGTGAGCTGGTTGCCCGCAATCCCCGCCTGACCAAGAGTGAGGCCGCGATTCTCAGCGCGGTCGATTACTGTGCAGGTCAGCTCAAGAGCGACGCCAGAACCCGTCAGATGGAGCATGATTTCATCGGCATTTCTAAGGAGCTGGAATCCACCCGTGAGCAGTATGCCGCCATGTTGGCCACCATTGAAGAGCTTCGCCATGAAAATCAGGTCATGTCGAACATCATCACCAAGAGCGTCAGCACCGTCTACCCTGCCGTTTCCAAGCCCATCGAAGGCGAACAGCTGACGATCAAGACCGAAAATAAGACCGCGAAGCCTGCAACAGAGGCCAAGCCCGCCGAAACCAAGCCCGAAGGTCAGCCTGTTCCTGCGGCCAAGGTCATGTTCGAGGATGAAACGGAACCGGAAGGTCCTCCCAGAAAGGTTCGCCGCCGCCAAAGACCCGATTTTAGCGACGGCAAGAATAAAGTCGGCGATATGTTTGATATGCTGACCTTCAAGGACGTCTGATCGCTACGCCTATGAATACAAAGCAAGTCCGGCGTTTGCCCGAATTGCTCTGCCCCGCCGGCTCCCCCCTCGCCCTTGATGCGGCAATTGAGGGTGGGGCCGACGCTGTTTATTTGGGCGGACAATGGTTCAACGCTCGTATGAACGCCTCTAATTTTGACGAGCAGGCTCTGATTGACGGCATCCGCCGCGCTCACGCCTATGGCGTCAAGGTCTATCTGACCATGAACACCCAACTGTACGACCGCGAGCTCAACGATTTTGTGCGCGCCGCGGAAAAAGCCTATCTTGCGGGAGCGGACGCTTTGATCGTTGCCGATCTGGGCGCTGCCGCCGCCATTCATCGTGTCCTGCCGGACCTCGATTTGCACGCCTCTACCCAGGCCTGCGCTCACGCGGCGGCCTCGGGAGAAGAATTGCAAAAATTAGGCTTTTGTCGCATGGTCGTCGCCCGTGAATTATCGCTAGCCAATTTGAAAACGGCCGTGGAAACGTCGCCCATCGAGATCGAAGCCTTTATTCACGGAGCTTTGTGCGTCAGCCATTCGGGTGGTTGTCTGTTTTCCTCTCTTGTGGGAGGACGAAGCGGCAATCGCGGTGAGTGCGCTCAGCCCTGCCGTCTGCCCTACCGCACGGTCAAGGGAAAAAGCGACTATCCTCTCTCGCTCAAGGATCTTTCTCTGGCACGCCACGTGCCCGATCTGATCGATGCAGGTCTTGCCTCGCTCAAAATCGAAGGACGTATGCGCTCGCCCGAATACGTGCTGACCGTCACTCGCATTTGGCGGCGGCTGTTGGACGAAGGACGGGGAGCAACCGAAGATGAAATGCGCCGTCTGGCCGAGGCATTTTCGCGTGACGGCTTTACCGATGGCTATTTTACCGGCCGTATCGGCCACCGCATGCTGGGCGTCCGCTCGGATGCGGACAAGCAAGCGGGGCGTTCGCTTGACACCTTCCGCGGTCTTACCCGCCGTCTGCCCCTGAATATGACCTTCTCGCTCAAAAAAGACGAACCGGCAACGCTGACCGTTGCCACGCCCCTTGCCTCCTTTGAAGCAAAGGGTGATATTCCCGCCCCCGCCCTGACCGCACCGTTGGACGAAGCTATCGTGCGCCGTCAAATCACCAAGTTAGGGGGCACGCCTTACGAGGCCGCTTCGTGTGCGATCGATATGGACGAAGGGCTGATGTTGCCCCTGTCCTCACTCAACGCTTTGCGCCGTGCCGCCATCGACGGTCTGCAACAAAGCGGCAGTTGCGCACGCTCTCTTGCGCGGCCCGTTACCTACATGGAACAGATCCCCGAAACCGCTCGTCATCCAAAACCTTTTCGCAGTGCCTGTTTTATGTACACTGCGCAATTGACGCCTGCGGCCCTCAACTATTTCGACGCCTGCTATCTGCCTGCCGAGCAGCTGCTCTCTCTTTCCGAGCAACAGCTGCGTGATTTTCAGGAAAAGACGGAATTGGGCGTTGTAATTCCTCCCGTCGTTATGGATCATGAGCGGGAGGGTGTGGCCGCACAGCTAACGGCTCTTTCCCGTCGGCGTATTCGCCGCGCCCTTGTCTCCAACCTCGGGCATCTTTCTCTTGTGCGGGCGGCCGGCATGATTCCCCACGGCGATTTTCGCTTAAACGTCACCAACACCCAGACCGTTGGCGTTTTGGAACGATTGGACGTGCAAACGCCGGTTCTCTCGCCCGAATTGACGTTGCCCCAGATTCGCGACGTAAAGGGCGACGTATGCACCATCGTTTATGGGCGTATCCCGTTGATGTTGCTCGAAAAGTGTGTGATCCGCGAGATCGCGGACTGTCAGACCTGCGCACAAGGACGCGCTGAACTGACGGATCGCCGTGGCTGCCGTTTCCCCGTGCTTCGTACCCCCGATCACCGCAACGTCATCTACAACAGCGTCCCCACCTACACCGCCGACGTACAACCTCAACTGCTTCACCACAATGCCGGGCGCTGGCATTTCATTTTCTCCATTGAAACACCCCGGGACGTAGATAACGTCATTCGCGCCTACCAAACGCAAGCGCAGGCCGACGGTGCTGTCCGAAGAATCGGCAAACAATAATTTTCATGGGCAATCTTTACGGTTGCCCATTTTCATTTAAAAATTTTTCCCGAAATTGCATAAACGCTCCCACGTTGGCAAAAATAGTGGTACAGACCTCAAATGAAAAGGAGCAAAAAATCATGTGGGAAAAATTCAAAAACAGTAAATTCGCAACCAAAATGAAGAGCAGCAACTCTTCCCGTGTCATTTATATCACGGTCGTCACTCTCCTCTTGGCCGCCGCCGTTCTCGTCACGGCCGCCGCCATCGCCAATCGCGCCAAAAAAAATCAAACGCCGGGAGCACAGCTCCCCCCCGATAACAGCCAGGACGGCACACAAGCTACTCCTCCTGCAGACGATGGCAACACCACACCTCCTGCGAACGACACCGCCAAGCCGGACGACAGCAAGCTCGGCGACAGCACCCAAACGGCAAGCGTTCCCGAATTGTCTCTGCCCGTCAGCGGCAGCATCTCCAAGGGACACGACGCCGCCATTCAGGTGTTTTCTCCCACCACGGGTGATTATCGCATCCACCTTGGCGTGGATATGATCACTGAGGAGGATGCGCCCGTACTGGCCGCCGCCGACGGTGTCATCTCCCGCATTTGGGATGACGCCCTGATGGGCAAGTGCCTGGCCATCTCGCACAGCGGTGACTGCTATACCATCTATAAAAATCTCGACAACGCGCTGCCCGAGGATATCGTCGTAGGAGCAAGCGTCACGGCAGGTCAGCAGATCGGCAGTGTGGGCGAGACGGCAACGCTGGAGCTGGCCGAGGAGCCTCATCTTCACATGGAAATGACGGTCAAGGGGCTGGCGGTCGATCCCAGGGATTATTTCAGCCAGCAGGCTCTCGCCGCGCTCGGCAAGGATGAATCCCACGAGCAAAACCAGACCGAAACCGAATAAAAAACAGGGAGTACCCGTCGGTACTCCCCATCTTTTATTTTTGCTTATTTTTATGGCAAGCGTCCTTCATGGCACAGCTGCCACAGCCGCAAGAGCAAGAGCCCTTGCCGTTTTTTCGATTGATGATGCCGCGCCAAACGATGGCGATAACTATGCCCGCCACCACGGCGGCAACGATGACCGTTGGCCAATCCATCGACAACACCTCTTATCCATTTATTTTTTCATACTTGTTTTTTCGGACCAGCATATAGACCATAATAGCCAGCGTCGCCGCCGCTGCGACAGTACCAATGATACTTCCGCCACCAAAGGTCCACGCGCCGAACTGATAGATCATAAGCGAGATCGCATAGGCAAATACGCACATATAGCTGATCGCAAAGGCCGTCCAGCGCCAATCGTTCATCTCGCGCTTGATCGCCCCCATAGCGGCAAAGCAAGGTGCACACAAGAGATTGAACACCAGGAAGGAGAAACCTGCGACAGCATTTCCGCCAAGAACGGAGGAAATGGCTTGCTCGGCCGTTCCCTGACCCAGTGCGCCGAATACACCGACCACCTCTTCCTTGGCCATCAAACCAAGAATGGTCGCCACGGCGGTCTGCCAATGGCCGAATCCCAAAGGAATAAACAGCCAAGCCAGAATAGAGCCGAGAACCTCCAGGATGGAACGTCCCGTTGCTGTTTCGGTAATATAATGCAATCCTCCCTCAAGGGACAGATTGTTGAGCGTCCATATGGCCACGCTGGCCACTAAAATGACGGTTCCCGCGCGCTTAATGAAATCCCAGCCTCTCTCCCAAGTTGCACGGAGCGTATTGGTCAGGACAGGGGCATGGTAGGCGGGAAGCTCCATAACGAAGGGCGCAGGTTCACCCGCAAAGGGCTTGGTCTTTTTCAGGATCAGACCGGAAAGGATCACCGCGCCTACCCCCAGCAAATAAGCGGACGTAGCAATCAGGGGACTACCCGAGAACAAAGCCCCCGCGATCAAGCCGACGATGGGCATTTTTGCACCGCAAGGAATAAATCCCGTCGTCATGACCGTCATGCGGCGGTCGCGTTCCTGCTCAATGGTACGGGATGCCATGATACCGGGAACACCGCACCCTGTCGCAACAAGCATGGGAATAAACGATTTACCCGAAAGTCCAAACTTGCGGAACAACTTGTCCATGATAAAAGCGACGCGTGCCATATAGCCGCAATCCTCCAGCAAAGACAGAAGCAGGAACAGAATGAGCATCTGAGGCACGAAGCCAAGTACGGCGCCGACACCGCCAACGATGCCGTCCATGATCAAGGAATACAGCCAGGGAGCAATTACAGGAGTCCCCTGTGCATTCAGCAAAGCCATGTCCAAAAGCTCCGGAATACTGTGCCAGCTTGCCATAAAGGTATCGGGGTAAGCCTCGGCGAAGGAACCGAACAAACCGTCGTTCATAAAGCCAACCGTGAAATCGCCAATGGTACCGATCGATATGTAATAAACCAAAAACATAATGACCGCAAAAATGGGCAATGCCAAAATCCGATTGGTCACAATACGGTCTATTTTATCCGAAAGACTCAAGCGGCCCGTGTTCTTTTTTCTATAGCATTTTGCGAGAATCGAGGCAATGTAGTTATAACGCTCGTTGGTGATGATAGACTCCGCATCATCGTCCAGCTCCTGTTCCACCTCAACGATATCCTTCTCCAAATGCGCACGTTTTTCCTCCGACAGAGCAAGCTCGGACAACACCTTATCGTCGCGTTCAAAAATTTTGACCGCATACCAACGCTGCTGCTCCTCGGGCAGCTCATGCACCGTAGCCTCCTCAATATGAGCCAACGCGTGTTCGACCGTACCCGAAAAATTATGACGAGGAACAAGGTTTCCCCGCTTGGCCGCCGCAATGGCAATCTCCGCCGCTTCAAAAATGCCGTCACCCTTGAGAGCGGAAATTTCCACAATATCACAGCGCAGGGCTCGTGAGAGCCTTTCAATATCAATATTATCTCCCCGCTTGCGTACCACGTCCATCATATTGATGGCGATTACGACGGGAATGCCCAATTCCATCAGCTGCGTCGTCAAATACAGATTACGCTCCAGATTGGTGCCGTCAACAATATTCAAAATGGTATCCGGACGCTCGCCGACCAGATAATTACGGGCGACGACCTCCTCCAGGGTATAGGGTGACAGTGAATAAATGCCGGGAAGGTCGGTGATGATCACACCATCCCGCTTTTTCATTTTCCCCTCTTTTTTCTCTACCGTCACGCCGGGCCAGTTGCCGACGTACTGATTTGAACCTGTCAACGCATTGAACAGCGTCGTCTTGCCGCAGTTGGGATTACCGGCAAGGGCAATTTTCAATTCCATATTCGATCTCTCCTCTTGATTGACAACGAAAGTCACTCTACCTCGACCATTTCTGCATCCGCCTTGCGAAGTGACAGTTCATAGCCGCGCACAAATACTTCCATAGGATCACCCAACGGTGCCATTTTGCGAACGTAGATTTCCACGCCTCGCGTGATGCCCATATCCATGATACGGCGGCGGATCGCGCCCTCGCCGTGAACCTTGATTACACGAACTGTCTGGCCGACCTTGATTTCCTTGAGTGTTTTCATGGGTTTGCCTCCTTTTCGGCCTTGCCGAAGTCACAACGGTTAGCATATGCTAACTCGCCGCCACAACAATAGGTTAGCCTTTGCTAACCAAAAGTCATTATACCCGATTTATCCCGTCGTGTCAATACTTTTTCCATATTTTTTCTATTTTTGTAGAAAAAGCGCAGAGACCATGCCCGCGATCCCTGCGCCTTTTTAGAGTTTTGCACGATTCAATTCCCGCTGAAGCCTACAACAAATCCCGTAACGTCAGCCGAGCAAATATCGCCGCCGATCACCCGATTGCGATAGACAAGAACGTTAGCGTACACCGTTCCCTCGTAGTTGGGATAATTCGTGACGGTAAAGGTATGGCGCGTCACGCTTTTGTTGCGGTATTTGGCCAGATCCAGTCCCTGACGCTTTTGCAGCTCGTTGTAACCCGTAAATACCTTGTCAAACTCTCCCGGCAACGTCACCTCCACCGTCTTGACCGATGCTTCGTCCGTCTGCCAGCCGAACTGTGAAAGAAAATTTCGTGCATCTTCCGCATTTTTGATCTTTTCATAGGAGATCTCCTTTGCACCGTCGGCACCCGTTTGGGCACTGGCGCGGGTGTAGGTGGGAACAAACGCGATCAGTGTAATCAGTGCCGCCAGCGCTACGCAGATGATGCCGAAAAATTTGATGGTATTTGCTCTTATGGAATAAATAAACATAAAAATACGCCTCCCGTTTGCCATTGAACTTACTTGTTCCATCTATATGCAAACGAGAAGCGTATTATGACCAAACGGTGCGGGATCGGTTGCGGTGGGCGTTAACGCTGTGCGCCATGCCCAGCATCATATATCCGCCAAGCACCGACGAACCGCCATAGCTAACCAAGGGCAAGGTAATACCGACGACGGGAAGCACCGCAAAGCACATTCCCACGTTGATCACGACCTGCATCATCAAGCAAGCGGCAAGACCAACGCAAAGGTAAGATCCCAACCCCCGCTCCGAGTGTAATGCGATCAGAATCATGCGGAAGATCAAAATCAACAATGCCACCAATACAAGGAAGCCTCCAAAAAAACCCAGCTTTTCACAGGCAGTGGCATAGGCAAAGTCGGTATGCGAGGCAGGCAGCTGCTCATAGACCTCACCGCCAAATATCCCTTTGCCCAAAAAGCCGCCCGACGTGATGGCGTCGCGGCTCATCAACGGCTGGTAGCCGTAGCCCAAAGGATCCAATTCCGGACGAAAGCCAACGATCAGGCGCTGCTGTTGGTAGGGCTCCAGCTGCAACCACAAAATAGGTGCCGTAATAGCAACCAGCGCACCGCCCGCGGCGAAGTACCACAGGCTGAGGCCCGCGCAAAACAGCATCAAAAGGCAGAAGCAAGCAAATACCAACGCCACCCCCAAGTCTCCCGTCAAAACGATAAGAAGGATCACCGCGCCCGCATGGGCCGCCAGTCCCAAGAGAACGAAAGGACGATTGATGGCTTCCTTGACTCGCGACAAATGATAGGCAAAGGTAATGGCCAGCGCGGTCTTGATAAACTCGGTCGGCTGAATGCCGAAGGGCAGAAAGTCGAAGTACAACCAGCTTTGGTTGGTACCGACGCCAACGCCATCGATCAACAAGAAAATCATCAAAACGACCGAAATGCCCAGCAGCACGGGCGCAAACCGCTCGGCAAGAAGGCGATAGTCAATGTTGGCCAGTACGATCATGGCGACCATGCCGACCACCGTCGCCCCCACCTGAATGGCGATGACACGCGGGCCGAATACGGCACCGCCGCCAATCATGATCATCAGGCTGAGAACAGACAAAATTGTCGAGCAAACGGCAAGCGTTGGATCCAGCGTTTTGATTTTGGCGTGGCAAAAATGCCATACCCGCGCAAATATTTGCATTTCCCCACACCTCCCTTTCTCAAAGCGGGGATGGTTACCCACCCCCGCTTTGTATCCATATCTTCCCTACGCAAATCAACTTATTAGCTATCTTGTGGGAGAGGGGCCCCACTTCAAGACCTGCATCGCACCTCCCAACGAGGCACACACACATCTTTTCCTTTTTTCTTCAAAGTTTTTGAAGATTCCAAAGAAGCTTTTTTCAAAAAGTTTCTTTGGTGAGTGCAGAGCAATGCCCTGCTCGCCGAAGGCACTTATATCAATACTGTCTGCCCCAGATAACCATGTGCTTGGCGGGCTTGCCGCAGCAAACACAGACGTCGGACAGATGATCCTCCACAAAGGGGATGCAACGAGACTTAACGCCGCCCGTTTCGTCCTTGAGCTGATCCTCGCAAGCCGAGTCACCGCACCACATGGCGCGAATGAAGCCGGGCTTGTTCTCAGCGATGTCAAGGAACTCCTCATGCGTCGTGGCATCGCTTGTTTTTTCGGTGCGGTTGACCGTCGCGCGAGCCACAAGCTCGTCATGGACCTGTGCAAGCATTGCCTTAACTTCCTCTTCCAGATGGTCAAGCGACACAAACTTCTTCTCGCGAGTAACACGGCTGACCAGTACGCAGGAATTGTTTTCCATGTCCTTGGGGCCGATCTCAAGTCGGACGGGCACGCCCTTCATCTCGTACTGGCTGAACTTCCAACCGGTAGACTGGTCGCTGTCGTCCAGCTTGACGCGCAGGCCCTGCGCCTTCAGTCTGTCATACAGCTCGCCGGCCTTATCGAGTACGCCTTCCTTGTGCTGTGCGATTGGAACGATTACCACCTGAATGGGCGCGATCGCAGGAGGCAGGATCAAGCCGTTGTCGTCTCCGTGCGTCATGATGATAGCACCGATCATACGGGTGGACACACCCCAGGAGGTCTGGTGCGGGTAGCGAACCTGGTTGTCACGGCCGGTGAAGGTAATGTCAAATGCCTTGGCAAAGCCGTCGCCGAAATAGTGAGTCGTACCGCCCTGCAGAGCCACACCGTTGTGCATCATAGGCTCGATGGTATAGGTTGCCTCAGCACCTGCGAACTTTTCCTTATCCGTCTTCTGTCCCGTTACCGCGGGGATAGCCAGCGCCTCCAGGTAGAAGTCCTCATAGACCTTGAGCATACGCAGCGTCTCCTCGCGCGCCTCCTCTTCGGTCTCGTGCATCGTGTGACCCTCCTGCCACAAAAATTCGGAGGTACGCAGGAAGGGGCGGGTGGTCTTTTCCCAACGAACGACCGAGCACCACTGGTTGTACAGCTTGGGCAGATCGCGGTAGGACTGGATCACGTTTTTGAAATGCTCGCAAAACAGCGTCTCGGACGTGGGGCGAACGCACAGCTTTTCGGTCAGCTTGTTCTGACCGCCAATGGTAACCCAAGCGCACTCGGGAGCAAAGCCCTCGACGTGATCCTTCTCCTTTTGCAAGAGAGACTCGGGAATGAACATGGGCATGTATACGTTTTCATGACCCAACGCCTTGAAACGAGCGTCCAGATCCTTTTGAATATTTTCCCAGATGGCATAGCCGTAAGGGCGGAAAATCATGCAGCCCTTAACGCTGGAATAGTCCATCAGCTCTGCCTTTTTTACGACGTCGGTGTACCACTGAGCAAAATCAACGTCCATGGACGTGATCTGCTCTACCATTTTTTTGTTGTCTTTTGCCATATTAGCCTCCATTCAGCCGCCAATCGGCGGCGCGTTTTTTGAAATTCGCCGGTATCGCTTGCAACAAAATGGGTTAGCCCCATTTTTCAGAGCGAATTTGTGCGCAAACCGATAAGCCTTGCCCTTGGGGAGCATTCAACGGTCACGCGCCTTTGTTTTTGTATGCTGTTGCGCATAATGCGCCATAATAAACTTATCAACATTATATACCATCTCTTGCCTTTTGTCAAGAACTGTATGCACACAAAACGAAAAACAACCTTACAAAAAGGAGCCGTATGTCATCTGTCCTTTTACCCACCGTCACCGTTCGAGGTCTTGCCTTTGCGGATGCAACCCCATCCGAATTGAGGGCGTGTCTTTCCCACCGCCTGCAATCCTCCCATCCCACCGTAATTTTCACCCCAAACGCTAAAATCGGCGCCGATGCCATGAAAGACGCACAGCTATATTCGTTGCTTAAGGAGGCCGATCTTTTGCTCCCGGACGGCGCAGGAGTGGTGTTAGCCTCCCGCCGCCATGCCCCCCGCCGCCTTTCGCACCGTCTCCCCGGCATCGAAGCCGGTGAGATTATTTTGCAGCTGGCTGCACAACATCATCTGCCCGTCTATTTTCTCGGTGGAAAAAAGGGAGTCGCAAAGGCTGCCGCCGATGAATGGAAACGCCGCCTCCCCGATTTGCCCGTGGCGGGAACGCACCACGGTTATTTCGATCCGACCAGTGCCGAGAACGATCAAATTCTGGAGCATATTCGGAACGGTCAAGCTCGCATCGTGTTCGTCGGCCTTGGGTGTCCCGCGCAAGAAAGGTGGATCATGCAAAATCGCGCCGCGCTCCCTTGCGTGCGCTTGTTCATCGGTCTTGGCGGTAGCTTCGACGTTTGGTCCGGAAAACTTCGCCGCGCCCCCCTTCCTTTTCGCGTTCTGCAGGGTGAATGGTTATGGCGTATGCTGTGCGAGCCACGCCGATTCGTTCAAATTCCTGCCCTTTTTCGCTACGTTTTTGGTCGTTAAATGGGGATTTTGACCTATTTTGCCTGTGTTCATCCCGTTGTTTTTTGTCACCTATACAAAATTGATAAATTTTCCTCAAAGCCCTTGTATAAAAAAGCAATTTGCATTATAATAAATAGGAATGGGAAGGTAAAGCTTTCCACTATCTCTGGATAGACAAAAAATATCATATAAAACGGAGGATTTTTACCATGTCTGTAAAAGTTGCTATCAATGGCTTTGGCCGTATCGGTCGTCTGGCATTCCGTCAGATGTTCGGCGCTGAGGGTTACGAGATCGTTGCCATCAACGACCTGACCAAGCCTTCCATGCTCGCTCACCTGCTCAAGTACGACACCGCTCAGGGTCGTTACGACGGTCACACCGTGACCTCTGACGATGAGGCAGGCACCATCACCGTAGATGGTCAGACCATCAAGATCTATGCTGAAAAGGACGCTGCTAACTGCCCTTGGGCTGCTAACAACGTTGACGTTGTTCTCGAGTGCACCGGTTTCTACTGCTCCACCGAGAAGTCCATGGCTCACATCAACGCAGGCGCGAAGAAGGTTGTTATCTCTGCTCCCGCAGGTAAGGACCTGAAGACCGTTGTTTTCGGCGTTAACGAGAACACCCTGACCGCAGATGACAAGATCATCTCTGCTGCATCCTGCACCACCAACTGCCTGGCTCCCATGGCTAAGGCTCTGAACGATGCATATCCCATCCAGTCCGGTATCATGACCACCGTTCATGCTTACACCGGTGACCAGATGATCCTGGACGGTCCTCACAGAAAGGGTGACCTGCGTCGTGCACGTGCTGGCGCACAGAACATCGTTCCCAACTCCACCGGTGCTGCTAAGGCAATCGGTCTGGTTATCCCCGAGCTCAACGGCAAGCTGATCGGTTCCGCTCAGCGCGTTCCCACCTGCACCGGTTCCACCACCATCCTGGTTGCCGTTGTTAAGGGTCAGGACATCACCGTTGACAGCATCAACGCTGCTATGAAGGCTCAGGCTTCCGCTTCCTTCGGTTACAACGAGGATCAGATCGTTTCTTCCGATATCATCGGTATCTCCTACGGTTCTCTGTTCGATTCCACCCAGACCATGGTTGCTAAGATCAGCGACGATACCTACCAGGTTCAGGTTGTTTCTTGGTACGACAACGAGAACTCCTACACCAGCCAGATGGTTCGCACCATCAAGTATTTCGCAGAATTGGCATAATTTTGCACTTGGTGTCGCACCATCAAGTACTTCGCTGAGCTGGCGTAAGTTTTAACTAAAAAGATTACTTGAGGGGAACTTCTTACAAGAAGTTCCCCTCAAACTCCCTTCAAGAATTTTGAAGGGACAAATATGGTTGATAAAATAAGATATGTGCGCTGTTCCGTAGGGCGGGAGCTTTGCGGTCGCGCCACGCGCGATGCCCGTGTTCAGCGGGCAAGCAACGCTCTGAATTTCGGCTTGCGCCGAAATATGCTGCCGCAAGCGGCGGGGCCTCATCCCCTTCCGCTCCACAATCATTGTGGAGTGAAGTGGATCGGCACCTCGCATTTGCGGCAGCTTTTTATTTCAATTCCTCAATCAACCGCCCGATCTCCTCGCGCGTGGTGATCATCAGATCGTGTCGGTTGTACTCAACCTCCCAGACGTAGGCGTTGCAGGCAAAGCGGATCATACGATAGATCAAGCGGCGGCGGACAGAGGCATCGTCCATGGCAAGCGGGCGTCCGTAGCCCTGCCAAAGCTCGTCACAATACATCCACTCCATGTACGCAAAGTCAAAATCGCTATCGCCCCATACGGCGCGGTCCGTGTCGATAAAAGCAGCAAAGGCGGTCCGATCTGCGTGGATGAGCAAATTGTTGGGGCCAAGGTCGGCATGAATCAAGCGCGGTTCTGTGATCTCGTCCAACACAGAAGTGTGGCGATCCAAAATCTCGCGCATCGCGACAGTCTCCTGCTCTCTGAAAATAGCGTACGGCGCACACGAGGAAAGAATTTGATCCAATTCATCCTTGAGAAACGTGCTCCAGAGCGCACACCCTCGCCCCTCGGCCACGTTGTACACGTGACCGAACGCCTCACCACGAACGGCGTGCATTTTTGCGATGTTCTGGCCAAGTTCGCGGTAGAGGCGCGAAACGTCGTCGGTTGCATAGGTGTAATCGTCGCGATTGAGCTTGTACGTCACACTGGGCAGATAGCGGACGATCATCAGGTCACGATCCAGTATCGCCTTACTCGTGTCAATCGCCAGCAACTCGGAGCAAGGCACGCCACGCTCGGCCAGAAGACGGTAAACGATGGCCTCGGCCTGCATCATGTCGCGCTCGAAATGCAACAGCAGGTGGCGGTTGATCGGTCCTACGCGCAAAATCACGTCGCCATAATCGGCGGTCTTAACAAAATAGGTCGTGTTAAACAAACCGCCCGAAAGTAGTTTGTGTTCCACGGGGGCCGTATGAAGCATCCCTTTTATGATTTCCCGTATCTGCTCGTCCGTCACGGGCGAAAACAGTGAAGAGCTGATATTCATGCTGCATCTCCTTTGCTTCGTTGAGAATATTGTATCACACCAACCAGATTTTGGCAAGAGTAGCCCCTATAAAAAATTTGCTCTTGTTTCCCCGTTCTAACATGTGGGGGAAACTTCTTTCAAGAAGTTTCCCCCACGCGTCCTCTCTATTTATTGATCTCCGTCTTATAAGTCAACTCGTCAAACCTCGTCACGCCCATCTCGCGCAGGCGCTCCTTGCTGCGGGCGCGATGCTCCTCGGTGTTAAACCCGGGAATGAGCGGCACACGGACAAGTATCTTCTCCGTGCCGACCTCCTCCACAAGACGCCGCAGATTGTCGAGCACCTGCTCGTTCTCCCGCGTAGTATACTGACGGTAAATGTCGGGATCGGTATCCTTGATATCTACAATGTAGCCGTCGATGATATCGGTCGTTGCCTGCACCAAGGACCACGGCACGTTGAGCGACGTTTCGACGTACAGCCGCCAGGATCTGCCGCATATCTCGCGGAACGCCCTCATAAACGGCACTTGTAAAAGCGGCCCACCGCCGCCAAACGTCACACCGCCGTTCGTGGCAAGGAAATACAGATTGTCGATCTTGACCTTGTCATAAAGCTGCTCGGGTGTCAGCGTCTCGCACTTGGTTCCCTCTCGCAAAGAGTGGGGGTTGAGACAATAGTGGCAACGCAAAGGACATCCCCAAAAGGCGGCCAGCGTCGTGACGCCCTCGCCGTCCGTCGTCAGACAATGGCGACGAAAGCCGATAAATTTTGCTGCTCTATCCATCATACGCGATTACGGAATGTCCCCCATCGTCTCCTCGGGAGGCATCGGATCGCCGCCAAGCTCTACGTCTTCGTCCTCGTCCTCATCGGGAACGATGATGTCACCGTCCCATTCATCTAAAGGTTCCCCGGCGGTAGGCTCGTCTTCTTCGGGCGGCATTGGTTTGCCGCCAAGCTCACCTTCGTCATTGCCCTCATCCGGCGCAGGCACGGGCTCGCCACCAAGCTCGTCTTCATAGCGATCGGGCGGCATAGGATCGCCTCCCGTTTCCTTGGTGAAAAACAGCTCGTCGCATCCTGTGCTTGTCGTCAACGCGATAGCTAAACCCGCCACGGCAACCGCCTTGCCCAATTTGGCGCGCTTTTCCAGCTCACGCTCCAGATACCGCACCTCGGCCTCGCACTTGGGGCAAGTACCAAGGCAATCGCCCTGATGCTTACATTCGGACGTGATAAATTCAACATCGTTGTTCTCTGCGATTTGTCGGCGGATTTCTTTTAAGATTTTACAGCGTTTTTTTCCTTTAAACATACGCGAATTCCTTTCTGTAAATGGTTACTTCTCTTAGGGTTCTTCGGTGACGACAGCGTCCATTAGCGTACCGTCCTCGGCAAAAGTGAGCGCGAGATATCGGGGTTTGGTTAATTCTTCGTCAACATAGTACCCTTCACTATTAAAGTAGTATCCCCGCTCAATGGTGTAACAGTCGGTGTTATCTCGAGAGTGCGCGTAGTACTCGTTCCAGCGGGCGCGGATAAACTTACGTGCATCCTCCTCCGGAGTTTTATTTTTCTGAAGGAACTCGCTCATAGCAGTAAGCAGTTCTTCCTTTTTCGGAAATTCCTGGGCATTGTCGGGACGATGAATTTCGGGGATATACGGCATATCGCCGGTTAAGTAATATTCTTCTGTTTTACTCTCGTAGCGGGCAGAAAGCAATACACCGGCAGACGAGAATGTCAAGTGCAAAAGTTCGCGCGTTTCCTCCCATGCTTCACTGTCCGACTGATAGGAAATGGAATAGGTATCCGTAACGGTACCGTCCGACTCTGTGGAGTAGTATAGCTTCTCGTCCCAATGTACGATAAATACGTATCGTTCATCCTCCTCCAAGCATTGCGCCTCTGCCAGCGCCGTTTTCAAGGCAGTGTAAATGGCACGGTCGGACTGTTTGATAAAGTCCGCGGGAGTAAATGACAGTTGCACGGCGAGAAATTCCTCGGTGCGCTCGGTCACGGGAATCTGCGGTAGTGGCTCACCGCCAAGTTGTTCTTCCTCGGGTGCCAGGGGCTTTCCTCCGGTTGGTCCGATACCGTCAAACCAATCGTCGCACCCGACCGTGCTCGTCATCAGCGCAACGGACAAGCCGGCCACCGCGATGGTGCGCCCGAGTTTTTGCCGCTTTTCCAACTCGCGCTCCAAATACCGCACCTCTTCCTCACACTTGGGGCAGGTGCCAAGGCAATCGCCCTTGTGCTTGCACTCGGAGGTGATGAACTCAATGTCGTTGTTCTCTGCGATCTGACGGCGGATCTCCTTTAAGATTTTACAGCGCTTTTTGCCTTTCATCCAAATTTCTCCTTTCAAACAGGGAAAATTTTTGTTTCACTATATAAGACGACAAAAATCCGGAAATCTTCCATATTTTTTGGATTTTTTCAAAAAAATTTATTTTTCTTGCAAAAGCCTTGCGTAAACGTCACGTGCCGTCCGGTCAATGCGGGCAACCTCTTCGTCGGTCGCCGTCGTCAAACGTTTGACGCTCGGCTTGCCCCAGATATCAAACAGCCGCGGACCGATCCAAGTCCGATATTCGCTTTTCTCCAGCACACCGCGCAAAATACTCAACGCTGCCGCCCGAGGCCGCATGAAAATAACCTTCATGGGATATTTGATGATGGCAAAAATGAGGGGCGGATAATGTGAGGTGATGTTGGTAAAGGTGATGCCGGGATGGGCGATCGCAAGCGTTGCCTGCTTCTCGTGGCGAAACAACTCATGCAAACCGTACATCAGATATCTTTTGGCGTTGCCGTAGACACGGCTCGCCTTTTTTCTTGTGCGGAAATCGACGTCGCTTTCATCCGTCACCGAATAATTGTGAGCGATGCTACCCACCGCGATCACCCGCCCGCCACGTTCGCGCAAACGCGGAAGCAGACGGCAGGTCATGTAATACGGAGAGACAAAATTGATTTGAAACACGTTGTCATATCCCGTATCACAGATACATCGCGGAATGCTGTAAGCTCCCGCATTGTGGATCAGTACGTCAAATTCGCGTCCCTCCAGCGCCTCGCACGCACAGCGCACCGATGCCATGTCGGACAGATCCAAGGGGATGCGGGAGAGATGCGCGTCGGGATATTCAGACAAGAGATCACGCTCCAGCGCCTCTGCCTTTTTTTGATTTCGATCGAGCAAAATCAACTCCGCCCCCAAAGACAGCAAATGCCGGCATAATTCCCTGCCAAGTCCGCCTGTTGAGCCTGTGATAGCCACCGTTTGACCGCGGAGCAACGTGGCATTTCGCTTGATCCAGCGTTTTACGTTCATGAACAAAATTCCTTTCTGATACTATAAGTCAAGCGGCGACTGCTCACTCGCAGCCGCCGCTCGTTCGGTATGAAAATCAGCGGATCTTAATAACGGTACCGCCCGTCAATTCGATCATCTTGATCGCCTGAATGGAAAAGCTGTGCGCCTTGACACTCAAAGGCTTGGTCAACTCTCCGTCAGCCAAAATCTTGATGCGCTTGATCTTTTTGGAAACCAGGCCCTTATGCTTGAGCACGTCGAGCGTGATGTGATCGTGCGCTTGGAAGGCCTGATCAATATCGCCAATATTGATAAAGCCGCGCTTGCCATCCGTCTTGGGACCTGCTTCTGCCTTAGGAACAACCACCGGCGAGATCTCTGCATCGTCATCGTCGTCATCGTCGTACTCTTCCGGCTCATCTTCATCTTCTTCAATGACGAAAGCCAGAGCAACTTCATCGCTGAGCATTTCGTCCGCCTCGATCGCGTTGATGTGATCAACGGGTGCCGGCAAATGGGGCTCCTCCACCTGCTCCTCAGGCAACTCCTCGGCAGGTTCCGGCTCCGGTTCCGGGGCAGCCCACCGCTCCTGTTCTTCCGGAGCCTGGACTTTGTTCTTTTTGCCGAAATACTCGCTCAAAATGCTTGCGCCAAACGCGCTGATCGCAACGACAGCCAAAGCATCGACAACACCTACAATGATTGATACAATACCCATAAAAACTCCTCCTGTTATTCTATTTAGAATCTTCGGCGGCATCCGCAACCGAATTTTATATTCTTATAGTGATTATATCATAACATTTTTGATTTGGCAATACTTTTTTTGAAACTTTTGCACATATATTTTGTTTTTTATATGACATTCAAGAAGGCATGAGCTGATCAAAGGAGCCGTGCGAGAAAAATAGTCCTTGACGATCAACTCCTGATCCATTGATAACAGCGTTCCGTCCAGGTCGAACAGCACCGTAGAATTTTACTCATACCTGCTTCTCGCCATCCCCGCGGTGCTTTACTGCCGCATAAGTATCCTTTTGCGAGCATCCTGCGCGTCCGCCGCCCGCACAAGCGCAAGCGCAGGCACACGCGCATCCGCGTCCACCGCTGTGAGAAGAGGTCGCCTGATGCTTGGCACGCGCACTGCTATACCGCGGATTGACGCGCCCGTACACGTGAACGTGGTGACCGTATCCGCAGATAAATCCGCGTCCGCGGTGATAGGAAACGTAGCTATCAACAATATATACCTCTGCAACAAGCAACATAATAATGAAGAAGATTATCGTCATCACCACGCCGAATTTCGTCTCCCACAGCTCGTCGTACACACCGCTATCGTCAAACGGCTCGTAGTCCACCGTGCTCTGACCGTCAAATTCATGGGGATCGGTATAGCGCACGTTCATCATCACGTACTCACCGCACGCCATCTCTCCCTGCCAGACGTGATCCCCTTCGGGACCGCCGCTCTTCCACCGAAATTCGTAATGCTCAACAGGCGTGGCGTTGAACCAGCCGGGGACGAACTCGTGGAAATATCCCTCATCGTCGCGGCAAAGAATCCGCTTCTGATTGATCTTGAACGTAAGCTCAAGCACGGCACCTGCGCTGTAAGCGCGGTCGAGGTCGATGCGAACGCCGGTAAAACCATCCTCGTTTTGCTTGGTGATGGTATTGATATTGGGGGAATTGTAGGAGCGGTCGATGGTAAACTGCTCGTTGGCCGTTCCGATCTCGATCCAGGTCAGCGGCTCGCTTGCGTCCAGCGGGATCCACTTCAAATAGTATTCAATGTCCAACGATCCGTCGGCCAAAGGCGTCACCGTCACGCGGTAGTCTTCAATCGTGTCCTGTGGCGTGGGATGATACCATATTGCAAACAAAATAAGCGCAATCTGTATCACGGCGCATATGCACAGCCATACCGTATTCTTTTTGGGGAAGGTGCGATTGGCAAGAATTTCCTCTTCGGAAAAGGGATCCTTTTTCACTTTCGGCTCTTTGTTCTTTGCCATGATTACACGCCTCCTTTCCCATTTTGTGCGCGGAAGGGACACAGCAAGGCCTCATCCTCGCTCATGCGCCGCAAAGCTTGAGCTCTTGGATGCTTCCAGATGCCCTTCCAGCGATCCGTCAGGATATTACCCAGTCCCGCATCATCGGTCAGCCAGCTTTGACAAGGCACGACCGTTCCGTCGGGAGAAATCGCCATATTGCTCAAGGCCGCGCCGCAGGAGGGCACGTTGAGCCCCAGCTCTTGCAATGCTTGCTTGGCGATCAGGCCGGGAGAGGTGAAATCCATCTCCATGCCGTGCTCGTCGCAAAAGGCCTTGGCGGCGCGGAGAATGTCAGTCAGCTCTTTTTCGGTCAGATCGTACGCCTTGTGATTTTCCCGTGCCGTTCCCGTGCAGATCAGGCCGCTGACGGTAACGAAACGAACGCCCAGCGAGTGAATCAGCGAAAGCGTTGCCATATAGTCGGCATTGAGTGAGCACAGAGGCGTGTTGACGCTGACGTCCAGCCCGGCATTCACGGCCGACGCAATACCTCGCACGGTATCGGCATGATGCTCGCTCCCAACCAGCTTGTTATGTATCGCCTCGTCCGAGGAATACAGCGTGATCTGCAAGCTGTCAAGACCGCCCTGCTTTAATTTAGCCGCCAGTTCAGGCGTCAGCAGCACGCCGTTGGTGTTGACGCGGGTGACGAACCACTTAGCGTATTCCACAAGCTCGGCAAGATCCGCCCTTTGCGTCGGCTCGCCCCCCGTAAAGGTCAGCATGGGAATGCCTGCCGCGCGCAGTTTATCGATCACACGTCTCCATTCGTCCGTGGAAAGCTCGCTTTTTTTAGCATAGGTCTGCCCTGCGGCGTAGCAAAACAGACACTTCTGATTGCACTGCCAACAGCCCTCACCGTCCGTCATGGCACGGATCATCAGGTCCATGCGGTGGGGAGCCCCCATGTGCTTGGCATAAGAGCGAATGGAAAGCTTTTCGATATCCTCGTCCACGTCACCGCCGCGGGCGATTTCAAATATAACGTCCATCATATAGGCAAGATCTTCGCGCACGACACGCGCGTCGGTACCGGGATAGACGCGGTGGGTGCGCTTGATGGTGCGCTCAGTCAGCTCCGCGATATCCTTCTGGCTCATCTCTCGACCGTCAAAGACGTTGACCTCGTCGATCAGCGCCGACAGCAAAACGGACCAGGAATAGCCAAGCGGCAACAGATAATAGCCGTTGAGAATGACAATATATCCCGGATTGCGAAACAAACGGGGCGTCGGCGGCACGAGATGAATACGCACCACGCCCGGTCCATCGGGATTGAAGGTACAATGTTTTACGCCCGCCCGCCATGCGCGCAGCTGCGCCAGTTTATTTTGTAGTCCCATAGCAACCTCACTTTGATTTGATAGTTCCATTATATCTCAATTTCACTTTCGTGTCAAGACAAAACGAGGATGCCTTTCGGCATCCTCGTTGGTCGATTCTATTTTCGGGGCAGCAAGTCTTGACACACTCGCTGTTGCATTTTTTCCACCATGGCCGCCGAGGGCTCGTCGTAGTCTTTAAAGCGGAAAGGAATGCTCATCTGCCCGTACTTGACGGCGCACATCTTTTTAAAGGGCAACAGTTCGACGGTGTCAATGCAGGGGTGACTGCCCACAAGCTCGCGCAGAAAAGCAATATTTTCATCGGTGTCGTTGAGCGTCGGAATAATGACCTGGCGAAGCGTGGTGGCAATTCCCCGCTCGTTCAGATAATCGAGAAACGCCAGAGGCGCGTCCATGCCACATCCCACGAAAGCACGGTATTGCTCATCCGTCGGGTATTTGACATCCAACAGCACCCGATCGGTGACCGAAAGCAGTGCTTGAACGTCATCGTTCCACACGCCCCCCGAAGTATCCAGACAGGTGTTTATCCCCTTCTTTCGACAGGCATCGAAAAACACTTGGACGAAGCCCGCCTGCAAAAGCGGCTCGCCGCCCGAAACGGTCACCCCGCCGGCAGTGCCAAAATATTCACGGTAGCGCACGGCCTTGTCCGCCAGCTCGTCGGCATCGTACTGCGTACCTCCGCGGCAGTCCCAGGTATCGGGATTATGGCAGCATCCGCACCGCAAATTGCACCCTTGGGTGAACACGACGAAGCGGACACCGGGACCGTCCAGCGTGCCCAACGTCTGGATGGAATGTACCCATCCCGTCATCTTACAGCACCTCGTGGAAGGTACGGCTGATGACCTCGCGTTGCTGTTCACGGGATAGCTTATGGAAATTGACGGCATAACCCGACACGCGGATGGTCAGGTTGGGATAAGCCTCGGGGTCCTCGTAAGCTTTCATGAGCGTTTCACGGTTGAGTACGTTGACGTTGATATGATGCGCTCTTTTCGCAAAATATCCGTCCAAAATGGAAACCAAATTGCTCACTCGCTCCTCTTCACTTCTGCCAAGCGCAGCAGGAGTGATAGAGAAGGTATTGGAAATACCGTCGCGGCAATCGTCGTAGCTGATCTTGGCCACCGAGTTGAGCGATGCCAAAGCACCGTTCTTTTCACGGTTGTGCATGGGGTTGGCGCCGGGAGCAAAGGCAGCGGTTGCCTTTCTGCCGTCGGGAGTCGCGCCCGTGTGCTTGCCGTACATGACGTTGGAGGTGATGGTCAGCACCGACAGCGTGTGGATCGCCTCACGGTAGGTCGGCGTCTTGCGCAGTTCGGTGATGGTCTTGTGGGTGATCTCCTTGGCAATGAGGTCAACGCGATCGTCATCGTTGCCAAAGGTGGGGAATTCTCCTTCGGTATTGAAATCAACAACAAATCCTCGGTCATCCTTCACGGGCTGTACGGATGCATACTTGATCGCACTGAGCGAGTCGGCAACGACGGAAAGTCCCGCAATACCAAAGGCCATAAAACGCTCGACGTAGGTGTCGTGCAAAGCCATCTGGGTTTTTTCATACGCATACTTATCATGCATATAATGGATGATATTCATGGTGTTGACGTACAGCTTGGACAGCCAGGCAAGATAAATATCAAACCGCTCTGTCACCGCCGCATAATCCAGCTTATCCCCTGCCAGCACCGGCATCTGAGGGCCAATGCGCAAGCCGCTGGTGGTATCGTAACCGCCGTTGATGGCGATGAGCAACAGCTTAGCCAAATTGCAACGCGCGCCAAAGAACTGCATCTGTTTGCCCACCTTCATGGCGGAGACACAGCAAGCAATGGCGTAGTCATCGCCGTAGACGGGGCGCATGACGTCGTCGTTTTCGTACTGGATGGAGTCGGTATCGACCGAAACCTTGGCGCAGAACGCCTTAAAGGACTCCGGCAGGCTGTTGGACCACAGCACCGTCAGATTGGGCTCGGGAGAGGAGCCCAGCGTGTAAAGCGTATTGAGCATACGGAAGCTGGACTTGGTAACAAGCGTTCTTCCGTCCTCGCCCATGCCGCCGACGACCTCGGTGATCCACATAGGATCGCCGCCGAACAGCTCGTTATATTCCCGGGTGCGCAAATGGCGAGCCATGCGAAGCTTGATGACGAAATCGTCCATCAGCTCCTGTGCGCCCTCTTCAGTCAGCGTGCCGTTTTGCAGGTCACGCTCCATGTAAATATCAAAGAAAGTGCTGACACGGCCCAGCGACATCGCCGCGCCGTTTTGCTCCTTAATGGAAGCAAGATAGGCAAAGTAGGTCCACTGGATAGCCTCGCGGGTATTCTTGGCGGGCTGGCTGATATCATAACCGTACATAGCAGCCATTTCCTTCATATAGCCAAGGAAAGCGATCTGCTTGGCTACTTCCTCATCCAGACGGATGTGTTCCGCATCAAAATCGCCGTCGGCCAGTTTAGCCTTATCCTTTTTCTTTTCTTCAACAAGACGATCTACGCCATACAACGCCACTCGGCGGTAGTCGCCAATGATACGGCCGCGGCCATAGGCATCGGGAAGACCTGTGATTACGTGGCACTTGCGTGCCTGACGCATTTCGTCCGTATAGGCGCGGAATACGCCGTCGTTGTGAGTGGTGCGGAAGCGAAATTCCTCCTCCACCTTGGGGCTGAGCTTGTAGCCGTACGCCTCACAGGCATTACGCACCATGCGCATACCGCCAAAGGGATTGACGCCCCGCTTCAGCGGTCTGTTGGTCTGAAGACCTACGATCAGCTCGTTGTCCTTGTCGATGTAGCCGGGAGAATAGCTCGTCAGCGACGAAACCGTCGCTGTATCAATATCCAGCACGCCGCCCTGCTGACGCTCCAGCGCAAACAAAGCCTGCACCTTTTTCATCAGCTCGCTCGTACGCCGACTGGGACCGGACAAAAAGTCGCTCCCGCCCTCGTAAGGGTTGTAGTTGGTCTGGATAAAGTCGCGAACGTTGATCTCCTCCTGCCAGACGCCCTCTTTGAAACCTTGCCAATTTGTGTGTTTCATACGTTTCTCCTTTGTTTGAAAGAATCGCCCAGACGGTCGGCATTGCTGCTTTGCACTCCCATGCGGTACTCCGCAAATCCGTCAGTCATACAAAGCCAATGGTAGTATACACCAAAAAAGAGCAATTGTCAAGATGCTTTTCTTCGCTCTTTTAGATGATTTTGCAAAAGAAACACTATTTCTTGTGGTGCATTCCAACAAAAACAGCACATATTGTTATTTTTTAAACAAAGAACAGAAAGAACCCCACGCGCAAACGCCGTGGGGTTCTTTTATTTAAGGGGCAAACAGAACAACGTCCGTGCGCTCCCCTGTCGTGTTGGTAACGGTGATGGCATCGCCAGGCTTTGCTGTGAAAATGCAAGCGCCTCCAGCAATTTCTGCCTCAACACCGTTCACCTTCACCGTCAGGCCTGCGCTGCAATCGATGCTGACCGTCTTTTCCTCGCCCTTCCAGTTCAAGTGAAGGGTAGCCGAGCCCTCAATACGCATGGCGGTACTGCCGTATACGGGCAGCGCATCATTCTCAGCACCGCTATGCAGTGCAAGCGAAAACTCTACCGCGTTGACGGTAGCCGCGCCCTTCGAGGAAACGGTAATGGAAACTTCATCTCCAGCATTGACGGGCAGATACAGACAAGCGCCGCCGTCGGTGTAGGAAGTTACCACGTAAGTAGTAGTGTTGTACATCATGATGTTATTATCCGGCGTTGTGCAGGTCAGCACCAGATAGCCGGAAGCCGTCGCAGTATAGGTGTAGTAAACCGCACCCTCTGCAGGCACCTCAGCCGTCAGCGTCTTGTCTGCTTCGGCTCGATAGGGATTCCCCTGCGTACCGGGCAGAGATTCAAAGCAAACGGTAAAGGTGCATTCGGATGTCCCGGTGTTCGTCACAGTAAAGGGTATGGTGGAGTTGGTATCTGCCGCGCCCTTGACCAAAACGCGAATGACACCGTCCTCAGGCAAATATTCCTCGCCCTCATAAACGACCTTAGTCGTTGCGCCCTCAACCACGAGATAGCGGGTGCTGGTACCGCGGGCAAAACAATGATAGGTCACGCCTGCCGAAGCAGTCAGAGTCACCCGCTCGTCCCCCACGTAATAGGGCTTTTCTTCCGAGCCGTCGGGATTGTTATCCACAGCTTTGAATTCACGCATCGGTGCCTCCGCCGAAAATTCGACTTCTGCCATATTGCCCTCAACGTACCAGCCCTCCTCCAGGCCCTCGAACCAAACGGTATAGAGACCGGGAAGAAGCTCGGCATTAACGCATCCTGCATCGTCCGTCTTTGCGACCAACGCGCTCTCGCCCTCGAACAACAGCGTCAGCGAAATACCAGCCATGGGATTTCCTTTTTCATCTTTGAGGGTAATGACCATATTTATGGGATCCACGCAAATTTCGCCGCAGATCTCGCAATGGTTATCGCCGTCGGTATCGATATGATCTTCGCAAACGTCGACAGGCACTTCTGCACCGCAAACGTCGCATTTTCCATCCTCGTCAGCGTCGGTGTGTGTCGCACAGGGCTGCTGCGGCACCTCATTCTTGCAAGCCGCCAATACAACCATCGCGCACACCATCAGACAGCACAACAGCACCGCCCATACTTTGCTCATATTCTTTTTCATAAGATTCCTCACATAATACATAGCATTAACGATTCATTCTATCACAAAATCCACTGTTTTGCAACCCTTTATACAAAAAAGCCATGACGCCACCGCAGTTTTTTCGCAAGCAAAAGAACGAACCGCATCTTTTGATGCGGTTCGTTGAAAAATATCAGTTGACGTGAGAATCGGTCAGCCTTTAAGATGCCGTCTCCGCCGTCAATATCAAATTGATGGTATCGGCGTTCTTACCTTGGGTAACAACAATAAAGACCTTGGTCTGGCCTTCCTCCAGCTCAAACACATAAGGAGCATTCAAAACGATCAACTCCGTGACATATCCGTCTTCAATGATGATCGCAGCATTTTCCTCACCTTCTGCAGGTGCCAAAATATATGTGCCGGTAGAGGGAGCTGTAAACGGAATGCTCACGCCCTTCCAACCGTTGGTCACTTTAATGGCATTATCGCCAATGGAAAACTTGGTCACTGTCTCAGTACCATCATCGACAGGCTCCTCATATTTCACCAGCGCCATCGGGATCTTCAACGACGGGCACTGGAACGTATAACTACCGTCGGGAGCAACCTGGATCAGTACATCCGTAGTCACTACACCGTCCTTGTAGAAGGTGAACGCACCGTCGGCATCGATTTGGTAAGTATAGGTGCCGGAATACAGCTGAGCATTGTTATCGACCAACGTCATCGTATCATTTCTAAAAATGAGCTTATAGTACGTCGTGCCGGAAAAATCAACGCGATATTCCCCATCCAGCCAAAGCGTATCGTCCTCGTCGGGCTCGACCGGCTGTTCAGGCTCCGTACTGCCACCACTAATTACGACATTAATATAATCCTCGGTGATCATATAATCAATCGACTGGAAGTAGAAGACGATGCTCTCCCCTGCCTCCAGCGTGAAGGTATAAGGAAGGGTTTCGATCCATTCCAGATTGGCATTATGCAGCCAGCCATTCGTCTCGCCGTCAGCCCAAGAAATAGTGTAGGTACCGGACACGGGGGCCGTGAAGAATGCCTTGATCATATCCTGGAAATATTCCGTAACCGTAACGTAAACGGTATTCTCGCCGGGAAGCAGCATCACACCGGGATCCTCGGGAACAACCTCGCCCTCGCCCTCGGCAATCACAAGATCAATATAGTCTTCCGTGATAAAGAAGTCTGCCGACTGAACGTAGACGATGATGCTCTCGCCTTCCTCCAACTCAAAGGTGTAAGGCATATTCTCGATCCAGTTGCCCCACGCGTCGAACAGATCGCCATTCGTCTCGCCGTCGGCCCAAGAAATGGTGTAGGTGCCGGCCCAAGGCGCCGTAAAGGTTGCCTTGGTCTGATTCTGGAAGAAGTTGGTGACGGTGACGTAAACACTGTTCTCACCCAACACCAACGTAGCGTCGGCCGGCAGTTCCGGCTCGTCCGTACCTTCGCCGGGTTGCTCACCGGGCTCGTCACCGCCCTCGGAAATGACTACGTCGATGTAATCCTCGTCGATCATCATATCCAGAGAAGCGAAGTAGAAGATGATGCTCTCACCCTCGGCAAGGGTGAAGGTATAGGGCATATTCTCGATCCAGTTGCCGTTAAAATCGTAAATATCCGCATTGCTCTCGCCTGCGGCAGGAGAAATGGTAAACGTACCTGCCCAGGGCGCGGTGAAGACCATTTCGGTCCACTCAGGCCAGAAGTTGAGCACCTGAACGTGAATGCTGTTCTCGCCCAAGACAAGCAAGTTATCTGCGGGCTCATCTCCGCCCTGCGAGCCGCCCTCGGAAATGACTACGTCGATGTAATCCTCATCGATCATCGCATCCAGAGATGCGAAGTAGAAGATGATGCTCTCGCCCTCCGCAAGGGTGAAGGTATAGGGCATATTCTCGATCCAGTTGCCGTTAAAATCGTAAATATCCGCATTGCTCTCGCCAGCGGCAGGAGAAATGGTAAACGTACCTGCCCAGGGTGCGGTGAAGACCATTTCGGTCCACTCAGGCCAGAAGTTGACCACCTGAACGTGAATGCTGTTCTCGCCCAAGACAAGCAAGTTATCTGCGGGCTCATCTCCGCCCTGCGAACCGCCCTCGGAAATGACTACGTCGATGTAATCCTCATCGATCATCATATCCAGAGAAGCGAAGTAGAAGATGATGCTCTCACCCTCCGCAAGGGTGAAGGTATAGGGCATATTCTCGATCCAGTTGCCGTCAAAATCGTAAATATCCGCATTGCTTTCGCCTGCGGCAGGAGAAATGGTAAACGTACCTGCCCAGGGCGCGGTGAAGACCATTTCGGTCCACTCAGGCCAGAAGTTGACCACCTGAACGTGAACGCTGTTCTCGCCCAAGACAAGCAAGTTGTCTGCAGGCTCATCACCGCTGCCACCTTCCTTGGTTACAACCAAGTCAACGGTATCGGAGGTGAAATCGCCGGTCAGAATGATGAACATCATAGTTTCGCCCGCACCCAATTCAAAGGTATAGGGCAGATCCAGCATTTCCGAACCGTACATAGTCTCAATCAAAACAAATGCATTGTTTTCGCCGTGATCCGCAGACAAAACATACGTTCCTGCCTCGGTGGCAGTAAAGCCAATCACGACACCATTCCAAGGATCGTCCACTACAATGGAGTTGTTGCCCAGCACCAGCGCATCCTGGGTATCACCGCCGACATCCCCGCCGTCCTCGACCTTATTCAGCGGCTGTGCCATCATCAAAGCACTACACTGGAAGGTGAAACTGCCGTCCAGGCCAACCGAAATCAAAATGTCGCTGACCGTGCCGTCTGCATGATAAATCGTCATACCACTGGTGGGAGTACCCTCATAGCTGTATGTGCCGCTATATGCACCGTTATTATGGTCTTCAATCGTCAAAACACCATTTTCAAAGGTGAGGACATACAGACCGGGCATCAGGAAATCCACGCTGTATTTACCGTTGAATGCTTCATCATTGCCTTCATCGTTGTCCTCATCCTCTACCTTGATCAGCGTCTGAGGCATCATCAGTCCAGCGCACTGGAAGGTAGGACTGCCATCCAGACCAAGCGCGATGATCATGTCGCTCTCACTGCCATCCTCGTTGTAAACGGTCAGGCCGTTAACCAGCGAGCCGGTATAGGTATAGGTGCCGGCATAGGAACCGTTGTTGTAATCCTCAACGGTCAGAATGCCGTTCTGGAAGGTCAGCACGTACAGACCATCCATCAGGAAGTTGACCTGATACTTTCCGTCCAGCTCTTCGCCAACAACGGGAGGCGCCGCCTCGGTATGAATTATCGTGAAGGTAGGTACGTTATTCCAGCTGAACGTACCCAGAGCCGCGTCCAGATAAAACGGAATTTCAGCGATGCCGTCGACATTGGAGTAAGTCAGTTTGCCGGCCTCGTACAGATAATCGTACGTACCGCTCCAACCCGTATTGTTGTTATCAACAACCGTGACCGTGCCGGCCGTTCCGTCTGCAGCAATCGGATGGAAGGTGAACGAATACGCCGTCATGCCAAAGAACTTCACCTCATACTTGCCCGAAAGAACGTCCTTGACGTCATACGTGGGAAGTTCTGCTGCCGTCAGTGTCAGCGTGCAGGAAATTTCGGGGTTTTTCATGGAGGTAAGGGTAATGACCCACGTACCCGTTGCCGTAGCGGACAGAGTGTAGGTGCCGTCGCCGTTGTCGATCAGCGTTGCATTCTGAGCGCCGGTCTCCAGCGTTGCGGTAAAGGAACCATCCGCATAAGTATTAACGCCGGCGCTGAAGGTAATATTTGCCGCACCGGTTTCGTCTACGTAAACAGTATGCTCGCTCTTATCGGCAAACACGCCGTTTTCGCTAACGGTAGGATAGATCTCGGTAACTGCAGGAGGCGTGACGATAACCGTCAGCGTCTTGGTGGTCATCGCGGTCTTGATGGTCAGAGTATACGTACCCTGGGGGCATCCAAACAACATAATCGAGCCGCCCCAATAGGAGGATTCTCCGCCTTCATATTCAACGATAACGTTATCCAGATCTATAATGGCCGTATCAGGCAGAATATTTACAAAGCACAGTGAGAAAGGTTTACCCGCCTCAAAGGTGATCTCATCTCCCAAAGGAGTGGTAGCCAGGATGGGCTTCGTGCCGATCCACTCACCGTTTTCATCGAATACGTCCTCCGAACCCAGTTCCTCATACAATTCATAGTCCGTCACGAAAATATTTTCGGGCGTGTACTTGGATTCCAGGTCGCGCTTACCGCTCGTCTGTTCCACAACATAGTTGTATACCGTGTTGGGAACCAGATTGGTGGTATGATAAGTCGTGCCGTTCTCGTCAATCTCGCAGTTGTACTTGGCAGAGGAGACGTAAACGTGGCGATAGGTATAGTCCTCACCCAGCGCAAAACCAACCTGTACCTGATACAGCGTAGAAACCGTATCGTCGTAAAGAATCGGCTGAGAGAAGGAGAATACGTAATAGGGCGTACCCTCATGGCTGACCATATACTCCTTGAAGTCGCCATTGGGGTTTGCCTTAGCCATTTCGTACAGACCGGTGATCAGGGCCGTGACACCGTAGAAAGTATCTTCCGCATCGTCATCGTCGCCAAACACCTGTGCAAAAGCATAACCGTCGATCAGTGCGCTGGCAGGCTCATACGCCTTACCCACCGAACCGTCGGCATATTCCTCGATACCGAACATACTGCCCTTGTACAGCATATACCAGTAAGTCGTAGTTTCCGCATAGGTCAAATTATTCTCAATGATATTGGAGCTGTTCGCGCCCAGCGCGTAATCGATCGCAAGCTGATACTTCATCCAGGTATCATACTCGAAATCAACGTGACCGCCGTTGACGAGATTATCGTAATACTCGCCCATATCCACGGCCTTATCCACCGTAACCGAGCCCTTGATGTAGCCGCAAACCACGCAACGATCCATATCATCGTAATCGTGCGCCTCCTCGTCCTCGATCACGCTGTGACCGCAAGATGCAGCATGCCAGTGGTTGTCTGCATCCATTGCCCACGCATCGGTGATGTAGGTGTGCTCGTGGCCACCGTCGTATTCGCAAATATCGCAAGCGCCATCGTTATCGGCATCCTTGTGCGCAGCCTGGTCCTTTACGTCAATCGAGCATCCACAGGTAACTGCATACCAGTGATTGTTCTCGTCCGAGGACCATTCCGCAGCATAGGTATGGGTATGATGAAAGTCATATCCGCAAACGTCGCAAATGCTGTTCTTATCCGCATCGGCGTGTGCATTGAGGGAAGCCTTGGCGTTGGCGCAGTCCGCGCCGTCCTTACAGCTTGCCGCGTGCCAGTGATTGGTCTCGTCCATCGACCAGACGTCACCGTAGGTGTGCTGATGTGTATTCGCGGCAGGAGTGTCGCTTCCCTTGTCACAAGCAACGAACATAAGCGTTACCAGCAACAAAGCACACAAAAGCAAAGAAATGTGTCTCTTCATAAGAAAGAGCCTCCTTTGGGAAAATTATTTCAAGTATTTTGAAATCAAATGTGGTGGGGAGCGGGATACCCTCCCGCCCGGGGCAACGGACAAAATCCGTTATTTTTTAACATAATAACCGCAAGCAAACAGCCATTGGTCTTCTTCGGTGGCATCGACCTTGACCGTAGGATTGACCTCAACCCAACCCTGTCCGTCGGCAAAATAGCGGTGAGAAACGCTGAAGCCCTGCAAAAAGTGACGCACCTCTTCGGTCACGGCGTAAACGCCGTCCGAGTTAGCAAAAGATGCATATCCCAACAGTCGTTTGGGAATCTCTCCGCCGTTCGCCGCGATCTCGGCAACGATATCATCGGGCAATCGACGGCAATCCGCGTGACACTCCGTACAGGATTCACCGCACACGCCAATGCATTTGCCATCTTTAAGGCAAGGACATTCGGTGATACAGAAATACATTCCTGCATCTCCGGGCTGGTCAACCAGCAACGCAGGCAAGCCTTGAATAAACAGCTTGTGATTTTCCGTTCCGTAAATCGTCAAGGACTTATTACCGGGGTCTTCGATATGCGTAAAGGCCAGCTCGGCAAAGCGATGGGGCTGCGAGAGCTTGGCGTACAGAATCGGACCGTAGGTACCCGTTTCGGCATCGTAGACGTGGTAGTATCCGTCGCCGCCCTCTTCAAGAGGCCACAGCTTGAACATACTGCCATCGTATTCATAGCGTCCCTCGACCCCCTTGGTGGAGGTTTCAGCCCATTGGAACTTATATTCGCTTGGATCATACTCGGGTGTCTGCTTGAAATCCTCGGTGGGAATGACAATCTGAGCGGCACTGTGATCCAGAAAAAAGGATCCGTTGAGCTGGATGGCAAAATCGACGTAAATGGGATAAACACCGTTCTTGGAATCGGCGTGAACCGCAAAGGTAAATACCACCTGACCGCCCGTTGAGATCTGCTCGTCGGCAATCTCTACGATATGCTTGAAATTCTGTGTATAACCGGAGGAAATTCCGCCGTCGTTCAAGGTATACGAAAACGTCTTGTAAGCGATCGATCCCGTGTAAACATCGACCATGGGATTGTAGTTCCCCTCGGCCATGCTGACCCAAGACTCTACCGAGTAGGTACCGCTGGTCGTGGGTGCGTACTGGAAGTAGATCTTATGATCGGCATCCGTCAGCTCCACGCGATAAACACCCGTTTTGCTGATCTCGATGCAATCGTAAGGACCTGTTCCGTAACCCGAGGTACGGATGGGTTTGTAGATATCGATCACGACGTTTTTCTTATCGTTGGTAGCCACGTAGGCGTTGCAGTTGTACAAATACCCTTCGGGCAGTCCCTTGAGCGTGACCTGATAGTCACCGTCAAGGCCGCTGACACGGGCAACACCGTCCTCCGAAAAATCAGCGGTGTAGAAGGAAAAGCCATCCGTCCACTGTGCCTTCATGTCATCCTTCTTTTTGGGGATGTAAGGTTGACCGTTATATCGGATAGACACCGTAAAGGCATCCGGGTCATCCACAACATCTCCGGGGGTGCCGGGCTGCTGTGGACTGTCCTCGTGGCCGGGCTTATCGGTCGGAGCTCCGGGGCTATCGGGTGCCGGACGGTATTCACCGCAGGCCGTCGCCGAAAGCAACAACAGAACCGCCAACAAAAGCACAAAAACTTTTTTCATGTGTGTTGTAACCATTTCTTTCATTAGGTTGAATCGCATCCCGATCACTTGGTTTTAGCAGAAGATGATTTAAACAGACCTCTGATATCGCTCCACTTGATCTTGCGGATGATAATATCCGCAACGTAAAGCGCAACCGCCGCGATCATAAAGGGAATGGTAAAGGTCAAGCGATACGTATCCACGCGGGCCTTGGTCTCTGAAAGATCGGGAATCTGTCCCTCGCTGACCGTGCCGCGATGACGGATGGCCGCGTGAAGCGCAGATGCATCAAAGTTGGCGAAGCTGTCATACTCGGGAGAATACGAAATGTGGAATTCCGAGGCGGACGTAAACGTACCCGAGGGTGCGCCGTACGTCACGCTGATATCGTAACGTCCCAGAAGGGGTGTCTCGAAGCGATAGAAGTAACGGGATGCGTCGAAGATCAACCGCTCGGTCACACTCTTGCCATCGGGATGAGTGATGGTCACGTCCACCGTAGCATAAGGGTTCAAAATCGCGGGAATGATCTCAAGCGTGGAATAAATACCATCGTACTGAACGTTGAGGGTATAGGGGTAATCCACCTTCTCTTCGGGAATATTGACGTCGAGCATATTGGCAAGCATTCTCTGCCCTGCCTCGCTCTGCCAGTTGGAGGCCCAATCTCCCGAAATGGCACCCGTGAAGGAGGTCACCTTGCCGTTGCCGTACTTCCAGTAGGCGTACAGCGGCACGTCGATCACGCTTCCGCTCGTCTTTTGGTACTCGACCGTCAGGACGGTGTAGGCGCTGATCTTGGCCTTGCTGTGAACGTAGCCCATGATCGAAGGCAGATAGGACACGCCCTGCATGACGTCGTCCTTGGGACGGGCGATCTTGACGGGAGTCTCACTCTCGATGATGGATTCGGTCACGTCATCTGCAATATCAGAGAAGACCAACTCCTCCAGTGCAGACTCATTTTTGATGAAATAATACTCGCCTTTGCCTGCATTGGCAAGATTCTTGAGCATATTGATGCCCGCGGCCTCATTATTATAGGGATTCATCGTAGACAGATAAATACCGTTGGCGTACATGTACTGAGCCACCTGAACGGGCGTCATCTCTCTGTCCTCGATCTTAACGATCTCGGCCGTGTAGTTCATACCGTCGCTGATCAGCATCACCTGCTTCTCCGAGTGTTGCTGGTTGACGATATGATTGAGTGCCGCCGCAAGACCTCCGCCGATGGAGGTACCCTGACTGGGCTGAATGGCATTGATCTTCTTGGCAATATCCTCGCGGTTGGCCGCCTTGGTTGTCGCCTGAATGATCTTGATATCTCCCGCAAAGGTGACGACAGCCACATCGTCCTCATCGGAGAGCAGGTTGAGCAGATGGATGGCCGCTTGCTTGGCAACCGCCAAACGAGAAGCCGTAAACATACTGCGGGAGACGTCGATGACAATGGTAAACAGCTTAGGATCCTGGGCGCTGTTACCGAATTTTACGGGCAACATATTTTCCAGGCTTTCCAGCGTGCTGTCGGTTTTGTTCTGAATCTTGGTATCTCCGATGGTAACAAAGCTCTTTCCATACTGCGATACCACCGTTTCCACACTTTCAATGAAGGCAGAAACGTTGTTGACCTCGCGCACGTCCATATTGGACAGGATGATCTCATCGTAAAGGCAAAGCTCCTCAACACTGCAAGGAACGTTGCGAGGATCGGCCGAAACCGTCACGGTCGGATGATTCAAGAACAAGTTCTGTGCCTCTTTGAGCACACGATGATCGGAATGAACGAGCATCACGTCCACCGCCGCGCGGCCGCCGTACAGCTTTTCAATGGCGACGATGTCCTGCACACTCGAAGTCAAAAGCAGGGCGCGAAGCTCGGCACTGACCGTTTGAGTAAAGGAATAGCTGTTATTGTACGCCGACGTATCGGAGGGCACCGTGACACGGACCTCGTAGTCGAAGCGTCCCTCCGCGTCCGTTGGCAAATCAAAGTTGACGATATTGTATCCGCGGGTCAACTCAAGTGCACGATCAAGCAGCTTTTCACCGTTGCGGTACAGCGAAACGACCGCTCGCTCGTCCATATTGGCTTGGATAAGGACGTCTGCTGTAGTCGCATGGCCGAGATACGTCGCGCGGATGTATTCCACGCCCGTCAGCTGCACTTCGTTTTCGCCGTCCTTGAGATTACTGTCAAGGTAGATGGCGTCAATGGCAATATCCTGCGCCACCAGCTGTTCTACGGCAGCAATCAAGGCGGAGGTATTCTCCCCCACCGTCTCCTTACCGTCGGTCAACAGCACCACGCGCTTGAGCATTCCTTCGCCAAACAGCGTGGAAGCATAAGACAACGCAGTCGCAATATCCGTGGCGGAATCGTCCACAAGACCGGCGGCCACCGCATCCTTGACGCTTTGGATCTCACCACCAAGCTCGGTCTGCAACACGTAGTTTTTACCAAAGCAGATCACACCCACCTTGGAATTTTTGGGAAGCGAATCCCGGATTTGTGCGATATATTCATCCACCTCGTCCAGATTGCGATTGGCCGAATAGGAAACGTCCGCCACAATATAAACGTGGGTTTCCGTCATGACCGTCGTAATGACCGTGCCCGCGACGGCAAGCCCGATCAGCACCAGGATCACGATGTGAATGATCAAAGAAGCAATCACACTCTTGCTCTTATTGTCCTTTCTTATGGCGATGAAGAAAGGAAGCAAAACTCCGATGGCCAGCGGAATGAGCAACAACAGCCACAAGGGATTATCGAAGCTGATATTTCTCATAGCAATACACCATCCAATCCGCCAGGAACAAGAGCGCCAAGCTAATAAACAAAATCATCAACGGATCATACGTTCCGTCAAATCCGCCCTCGGTTGCTTCGCCCTGCAACCCAATGCTCGAAGCCGTCGGCGCGGGCTCGCGCTCAGCCTCCGGCAATGCGGAATAAAGATAAAATTGACTCGGGATCCCCGACACCGTAACGGTAATGGTGTACGTTCCGACCTCAGCCAAGGGGAACGTTGCCGTCGCCACGTCGGTGGCCAGATAGGTTACCTTTCCCAAGGGGCTCTCTACGCGGATACTCTGGCAGTTGGCAATGACGTTAACCGCTGCCTCGTCTCCCGCATAATAGTTGACCTTTTCCATCACGTCGGGGAACGAGAAGGTCATCAGGTTGTCCAGTATGACTATGAAATCCACCAGCATGGGCAGATTGGAATTATGCAGATCAAATGCGAAGACCACCTCGCGGTGTCCCGCTGCATTGGTACCCGCAAACACCAAGGGATTTCCCTTATAAGTGAACAGCGTGGTGAAATTGCGATACAGGCTGCACTTGACGTATTCGGAAATGTAAATTTCCTCTCCATCGACGTGAGCGATCAGCTTTTTGGCAACGCTGGAGGAAGACGTCGTCATCTCCAACAATTCGCCTCGGGCAAGGGTAACCTCACCCTGCACGCTGAATCCGGTATCGGGAACGCTTCCCTTGGGATCAAAAAACCATACCGCGCCATCCTCCGGTGCCTTGGCAGGCGTACAGCCTTCAAAAATATACAAGCCGTAACCGCGCACCGTTGAATTATAATCCTCTGGCGACATGACGGTGATTTTGGTCCGTCCGACCGCTCCCAGTGCCGTTTCCAGGAAGAAGGGGGTGTCCGATACCAACAGGATGCTGTACGAATCCTCGCTCTTAACGTTATAGATAACGTATTCATCGTCCAGTGCAAGTCCGTCCGACGTCCCTACGACCAAGCGCAAGGAGGAAAAGGTCTTGATGGTCGCCGTCATCTCAAACGGCACCTTTTCGCCCTTAACGGCAGCGACCTGCACGGTTGCGATGGGCGTTTCTCCACCATCGGCATAAGCCGATACCGTCAGAGCGGCATTGTCGTTGTAGGAAAGAATGCTTGCGTTCACACGCAGCTGTCCGCCCGCCAGATCCCACAGCACGTCGGTCAAGGCGGTGTTTGTTTCCGCTTGTGCCACGTTGACAATTTGTAGATTGTTCACCGTCTGATACGCCGTATCGGTAACGAAGTAAACAAGCGATGCCGTATTTTCGGAAAAATACTGCTGTGCGCGGCCGATCGCATGCGAGACGTCCGTCTCTACGTAGCCGACCTCGGTCTCCGCCAACAGCTCGAGCGCCTGCTTCTTATCCGTCGTTTGCTCGAAGACGGTCGCGGTCGCGTCGCTGATGAGGATCAGCGAGAAGCGGCTGCCGTCGGTAGCGGAATCGATCATATCCGCGATCTCATTTTTGGCGCGGTCGAAACGGCTGACTCCGTCCTGCTGCATATTCATACTGCCCGAGGCATCCAAAAGGAAGCAATATTCCTTGGCAGAGCCGGGAACGGTAATGATGGGACGGGCAATAATAAGCGAGATCGCCGTGACGGCCAGGATCTGCAACAGCAGGCTGATGATACCCGTCAAGGGGCTGGGACGGCGACGTCTTTTGAGAAACCTTTCGCTCAGCGTCCAAAGATAGGTGGAAGCGACCGTCTGTTCCGCATATTTACTTTTGATGATATAAATCAGGATCAAAATGGGAACACCAATGAGTCCCAAAAGACCTAACGGAAAAAGAAAATTCACTTCAATACTCCAATATTAACCAATTTTCCAAAGAAGATCTCACCAACGCTGTCTTCCGCGCCCACCAGCAGATAATCCGCACCGCGAGCAGCGCAATAATTACGGATGCGATCCGTCGCATACTGCAAAGCCGCTTTGTAGGCCTTGACGATTTCCTTGTCGATATTTTTGCGGTAGGTTCGCGAAGCGTTTTCCGAGTCGAACAGATGCATTTTGCCGCGAATCTGGGGATTGAACTCCTCTCGCGTCAAAATCTGCAGGCAGAGAATGTCGCGTCGGCGGTCTGCCAGATAATCGATGGCATCCTCGTAGTTGTTGTCCGTCAAAAAATCCGAGATGATGACCGAAAGTCCGTCACCACGGCCCACGCTCGAAGGGAGAATGGCTCGACTGATGTGACTATCGCCCTCAAAGGCAATTTCGTTCAGCTTGCCAATTTCAGACAGGTAGGTTTCCTTGCCCACCATGCCTCGGATGATCTCCTTGACCTCGCCCTCGCAAATGGTATAGATCGAAACTCGATCCATCTCGCAGACAGAAAGATAGGCGATCGTCGCCGCCAGGCGAATGGCCTGCTCGGCTTTTTTATTGTCTCCATATTCCATCGAACGGCTGGCGTCGATATAAATTCTCGTGTGCATCTGCCGCTCGTCGAAATACAGCTTTTCATACAGCTTATCGAAGCGAGCGTAGGCGTTCCAGTCGATCTTGGTAATGTCGTCGCCCGGCATATAATCGCGGTAGTCGGCAAATTCTGCGGAAGAACCAAAGTTTTTACTTTGGCGCAAGCCGCCAAACATTCCGCCCAGATTGTTTTTCAGGAGCGATTGCAGCGTTTCGATCTGCTGCAACAGCTCCTCATTGATCACAAGATAGCCCATGCTTATCTCTTGGTTGCCTTGATCAGAAGTCCAACCACGTCATCCACCGTGAGTTTATCGTTGAGTGCCGTGTAGTTGATCTTGATTCTGTGGCGAAGAACGGGAGCCGCCAGGGCGTTGATATCCTCGTAGGATACGTTATAGTTGCCGTTGATCAGCGCTCTGACCTTGGCGCAGGTGATCAGCGCCTGAGCTGCACGGGGAGACGCGCCGTACTTGATGTACTTTTTGGCTACGTCACTCGCGCCATCGATCTCTGGGTGCGTCCCTGAAACCAGACGGGCCGTATAATCCAGCACACCGTCAATGACGGGAACGGAAGCCGCCAGCGCTCTCATCTCCAGAATATCCTTGCCGTCAACGACTGCCTCTGCCGTCTCGTCCATGGTGATCTGCGTCATCTTGACGATATCGATCAGCTCGTCGTTGCCGGGGAATTTCATGATCAGCTTGAACACGAAACGGTCCATTTGAGCCTCGGGCAGAGGGTACGTACCATCCTGCTCGATGGGGTTTTCGGTTGCCAAAACGAAGAAAGGCTCGTCCAGCTTGTAAGTAGCGTTACCGATGGTCACCTTATGCTCCTGCATGACCTCCAGCATTGCCGATTGGGTTTTGGGGGTAGCGCGGTTGATCTCGTCTGCCAGCACCAGATTTGCAAAAATGGGGCCCTTGCGGAAGACGGTGTTGAGTTTTCCGTTTTCATCCTTTTCGATGATGTTGGTACCCGTAACGTCCGAGGGCATCAGGTCGGGGGTAAACTGAATGCGGGAGAAAGGCAGGCTGAGTACCTTACCGAGCGAACGAACCAGACGCGTCTTACCGA
Organism: Eubacteriales bacterium; assembly: GCA_045613985.1. Classification (GTDB taxonomy): domain Bacteria; phylum Bacillota; class Clostridia; order Oscillospirales; family CAG-272; genus SIG644. The sequence continues at coordinate 75,988 of JAZLCA010000036.1, forward strand.
CACCGGGAACACCCTCCAGCAGTACGTTACCGCCGGCAATAATAGCAATAATAACGTTATCAATGATTTCGGCCTGACCTACGACGTCGCGGCGAAGCTCGCTCTTTATCTTAGCGACTTTCTCACTGAAAGCCTGTACTCTCTGTTTGTTTTCCATGGTTATCTATCCCTTTCTCTCTTGTATTAGTCGTTTTTGTCTTTGTAATACAGATCCGCAAAATACTTATCGATGAACTCCTTTTGCTCATCCGTCAGCGGTCTTTCTTGCATTTCGGTCACCTTCTGACCGTTGTATTCGTCGATAACGTCGCCGTATTTGACGTGCGTCTCGTCCTTGGGGTAATAGATGGCATCGTCGCTGCCGTAAATGACCTCGCCATTGCCTTTACCGCCGCCGCCCAAGATCTCGTCCTCTTTTTCCTCGTACTCGTTATCCTCCGTCGAAGCTTCTTCGTCGTCGGAATACTTGAGCTCGTCCGGCAATTCATTCCAGCTGATATCGAAAATGCTCATCAGCCCATTCAGCGCATCATCCGTCGTTTTGCGGTTGATTCCCTGTTGATTCAAGGCTGCGCCGATCGACTCTGCCGCCGTTTCAAATACTCGGGTAAGAGCTGAGCTTGCCTCCTCGGTGGGTAATCCGTCTGCCGTCTGCGCAAAAGTCGCCAGCTGTGCTGAAAATTCAGCCAACGCCGCATACAGCGCATCCTCCACAGCGACGCTTGCCGTTCCGATGGCGACGTCAATAGCGGTAGCAAACTGCTTGACGTCTGCGCCCAGTGTCTCCGTGACAAGGCCCGCCTTGAGCGCTTGGTATTTACTCTCAATGATAGGATCCGCCGGCACGCCAATGGCATCCGCCAAGTCTTTGACCTTGGTGTTGCCTGCGCCTCGCATGGCGCGAACGATCGCAGTATAGCTGTTGATCCTGTTGGTGACCGCATCGATGCGAACCATCGCATCCATGACCGTGCGCTTCATGAGTGATTTGGAATGTACGTATTCCAGATCGACCAGCATCTTCTCCATAATCTCAACCACAGTTTCTCTGCCGGGCTGTTGCATCTCGGAAGCCTTGACCTCTTCGATCAGCACCCGAACAGCCGTTACGTGCCATTCGGTCAGCTCCCAGATATCCTCTTCCCCGGGACCCTCTCCCACCGGTGCCGAGCTTTCGGTACGAACCGGAAGAATGATGGCCGCCGCTGCAATCGACAGGGCAATCACGGGCAATACGAGCTGTACCCAAGCGCGGCGATCGCGCAGCTGCTTTTTGGGAGTAGAGGACAAGATACTCTCAGTATCCGAACGTTGCATTTGCAGCATTTCGCCGTCCTGTCCGCGGAACTCGACCATTGTCTGCACCTTTTCATTCATGTGCAGCCGCTCATCCAAACGCTTGGCAATACGCTTTTCCGTTGGATATTTAATCCACAAGGACAACAGCGTTGCCACCAGTGCAACCGCGCCGCCTAAGACGACCGCCCAAACAAGTTGCGGCGTCATTGCCATAAGCTTTTGCACGACCACAAATGCGGCCGCCGCAAGCACGCCCAAAGCTATGCCAAACAAAACGAATTTTATAATCGTAGCAAGGCGGATTTTCTTTTTTATTTTTTCAAAATTCCGACTCATGAAAACTTTCCTTTCAACCGTTTCCGGCCATTCGATCAAGTGCCAAAAAACACTCTTCCACATTAAAAAATAGTTATATTAAGTATAACACTTTTGGCGCTTATTGTCAAGCGTGATCACAGTATTTTCACATAGAAATTCATATTTCCATCATAATTATAAACGCGCGCGAGCGAGAGAAGCAAAAAAGAAAAGAGGCCCGGCGGAAGCACCGCCGGGTCTCTTTTATTGCGTGGTTATCACGTCATCAAAAGGCGCATCAAGAGGAAGGCCACCGTGATAATACCGAGGGCGACCAACATGGGAACGAACATCATACGAACCGCATTCCAGTAGGTCTGGAAGGGCGTTTGACGCGACGAAATGACCGGCTTGGTCCTCTCTTTTTTCTTGCGCGCGGAGAACATACCGCCGCTCGTTCCCGACATATCGGCGATCGTGCGCCCATCGTCGATATAAATGACCTTTTCCTTTTTCTTTTTATCCTTTTTACTCATGACAACAACCTCTTCTTTGGATGGATAGCCTCAAACGGTTCCCTGTTCCTCCAGCACGTGGCAGGCAGCAAAGTGTCCCTTTTCGTACTCCTTGTAGGTGGGCGGCACATGACGGCAGATCTCCTTGGCGTAGGGACAGCGAGTATGGAAACGGCAGCCCTTGGGAGGATTGGCCGGCGAGGGAATGTCACCCCTCAGCACGATGCGGTTCATCTTGACGTCGGGATTGGGATTGGGAATGGCCGAGAACAGTGCCTGCGTATACGGATGCAGGGGACGGGCAAAAATATCCTTTTTGTCGCCAAACTCGACCATCGAGCCAAGATACATGACGCCAACCTTGTCCGAAATAAACTTAACGACAGACAGATCGTGCGAAATGAACAGATACGTCAGACCCATCGACTGCTGAAGATTCTTGAGCAGGTTGATGATCTGCGCCTGAATGGAAACGTCCAGCGCCGATACCGGCTCGTCGCAAACAACCAATCGAGGATTGACCGTCAGCGCGCGGGCAATGCAAATTCTCTGACGCTGACCGCCCGAAAATTCGTGAGGGTATCTTTCATAGTAATAATCGCGCAAACCGCACTTTTCCATCAAATCCAGTACGTAATCCTTGATCTCTTCCTTAGGCACGATGTTGTGTACCTGTACAGGCTCGGACAAAATACCGCCGACCGTGCTTCTGGGGGGCAAGGAGGAATACGGATCCTGGAAGATAATCTGCATCTTTTTGCGGATGTCACGCATCTGCGCAGATTTCAGATCGGTAATATCCTGACCGTCAAAAATAATCTGACCGCCGTTGGAGGGATACAATTTAAGAATGGTACGTCCCATGGTAGTCTTGCCGCAGCCCGACTCACCGACGATACCAAGCGTTTCGCCCGGCATCAGCTTAAAGGATACGTCGTCAACCGCGATCAGCTCCTGCAACACCTTGCCGGTGATGGATTTCTTGACGGGGAAGCATTTGCGCAGGTGGCGAACCTCCAGGAGTGCCTCGGGATCAAAGGGCTGTTTGAGATCTTGCTCGATCTGCGCCTTGCGCTGTGCGGCAAACTTCTCCTGCTCTGCGGCATCATCATACGCGTTCGTGGGAGCGTCGACGACAGCTTCGGTATTCAATTGTTTCTCGTCAGCCATTTTCGTTCTCCTTATCGTACAGATGGCACGCCACAAAGTGGGTGGGGCTTACCTGCATCATGCCGGGATAATCGCCCGAGCATTTGCCGATGCACTTGGAGCAACGCTCCTTGAAATAACAGTAGTTGGGCATATTGATGGGGTTGGGGACGTTGCCGGGGATGCTGAACAGCTCGTCGTCGTTTGAATCCAAGGTAGGCTTGGACTTTTGCAGACCGATGGTGTAGGGGTGGCGGGGATCGTGGAAGATCTCCTGCACCGTTCCCTTTTCGATCACGCGTCCGGCGTACATAACGACAACGTAGTCTGCCATCTCGGCAATGATGCCCAGATCGTGAGTGATCAGCATGATGGAGCCGTTGATCTTATCCTTCAGATCGCGCAACAAATCCAGAATCTGAGCCTGAATGGTTACGTCCAGTGCCGTGGTGGGCTCGTCCGCGATGATCAAGCGGGGATTGCACACCAACGCCATGGAGATCATGACGCGCTGGCGCATACCGCCCGACAGCTCGTGGGGGAAGGATTTGTACACACGCTCGGGAGCGGCAATTCCAACCAGTTCCAGCATTTCCATCGAACGCGCCTTGGCCATTTCCTTGGTCGCGCCGGGAACGTGAATGAAGGTCACCTCATCCAACTGCTCTCCAATGGTAAAGACGGGATTGAGCGAAGTCATCGGCTCCTGGAAGATCATAGCAATCTCCTTGCCGCGCAGACGATACATTTCGTCGATAGGCATTTGGGCAATGTCGTAAACCTTGTCCTCTGCGGCAAAGCGGATACTACCCGAATAGATCTGTCCCTGGGGACCCTGCAGCAGGCGCATGACCGACATACTGGTTACGGATTTTCCGCACCCCGACTCGCCGACGACGCCAACCGTTGCGTTCTTGGGAACGTTGAAGGAGACGCCGTTGACCGCCTTGACGACACCCTGCTCGGTAAAGAAGTAGGTATGCAAGTCGTCAATTTCCAGAATATTCTTTTCGTCCTTAAGCGTCGTAATAAACTCCGACTCGTCGGCTTTGCGATACTTGAATTTTTCAAGCTCGTGCATCACCTTGGCATTCTGCTTGGCGATAGCACGGATCTCCTTGCCCGAAAGATATCCTGTTTTGGTTTGTTTTTTCATATCTTTTTTGTTTTGCATCGCACTCATCTCCTCATTTTGGGGTCAAGCGCGTCGCGCAAGCCGTCGCCGACAAAGTTGAAGCCCAGCACCGCGATAACGATGCAAATACCGGGAGGTCCCCAGATATTGAAATAGTTCTGCAAAATGTCGGTATTGGTGGAAATGATATTGATCATGGTACCCCAAGCGGCATAAGGTGCCTTGACACCCAGGTTGAGGTAGGACAGCGTTGCCTCGTACAGGATCATGCTACCAAGGCTCAAGCTCATCTGCACGATCAGCTGAGGCATGACGTTGGGCACCAGATGCTTGAAGATCTTGCGGCCCGTGGAATAACCCATGGCCTCAGCGGCTACCATGTATTCCTGCTCGCGCAAGGACAAGATCTGTCCGCGCACAAGTCTTGCCGTACCCGACCAAGAGAACAAGGTCAGATAGACCATCAACAGGTAAATACGGTACTTGGCATCAATGCCCGCCGAGTCCAGAATGGTACTAATGATCAAAAGGATCGGAATACCGGGCAGGCACATCAGAACGTCACAGATACGCATGATCACGTTATCGATCGCCCCGCCGAAATAGCCCGCGATACCGCCCATGATAACACCGAGAACGGTGATAACGAATACGGCGATAAAGCTGACCGTCAGCGAAATGCGGCCACCGTACATCAAGCGCACAAAAACGTCATAGCCCTCGTTGTCCGTGCCAAGCGGATGATCCGCCGACATGGGCGCGCGGAGATTGTCCTTGAGGTGCTTTTCCGTGGTCTGCTTGACGGTGTAAGTCACACCGTCGGAGGTCGTAAAAGTAAACTGCGAAGGGGTGTATTCATATTTACCTGATTCGTCGAGTTCGGTCTCGCCCCACTTGCCGTTGTCCGGATCGTAATGGATGACGCCGTACTCGTCCACCGTTCCCAAATCGGCACAGAGCAAAGGGCCGACAAAGCTGAACAAGAACAGCCCTACGACCATAATAAGACCGATGATACTGAGCTTGGATCGGAAGAAACGGCGCACGACCATGCGGGTGGGAGACATCAAGCGGACATTTTTGTCCAGCGGCACCTCGGTATCTGCGGGAGTGGCGGAGAGAACTTCTTCGTTCTCGGTTACGTTTGCGTTTTCTTTTTGATTCACGATACGTTCCTCCCTTCCCTTATTCCAATTTGACGCGCGGGTCAACGACCGCATACATCAGGTCGGCCAAAAGCACGCCCAGAACGCTCAAAATTGCCAGGAACATATTATATCCCATAATAAAGGGAATGTCACCGCGGTTCATAGCGTCCAGCGCGACGTTACCGATGCCGGGCAGACCGAACACCTGCTCGGTGATGATCGCACCCGAAAACAGCGAGGGCAAAAGTCCTGCCATGGTGGTTACCAACGGGATGAGAGTGTTGCGGAAGGCGTGCTTGTTGATGACCTTGCGCTCACCAAGACCCTTGGCGCGGGCCGTGCGGATGTAGTCGGCATTGAGTACCTCCAGCATATTGGTTCTCGTCATTCTCATTCGAGCACCAATGCTCAGAATAACAACGGTCAATATAGGGATAAACATATGCCGCAAATAGTCGATGAGCAGGGCAACTCCGGTAGCGGAGCTGCCTGCCTCGACCAAGCCGGAAGGCGGGAACCATCCCAACTTCATGGCGAACAAATCCTTGAGCACCTGCCCAAAGAAGAAGGAGGGCAAGGAAATACCGATCATGACCAGTACCGTTACGATATAGTCACGCAAGGAATACTGGTGCGTTGCGGCTGTAATACCCAAAGGAATGGCAATCAAAAACTCAAAAATCGTTGCGATAATGGCGATGGCGAAGGAGGTTCCCATGTGTTCCACGATAACCTGTGTAACGGGCAGCTTATGCACGAAGCTGGTACCAAAGTCAAATTTGACAATGTTTCCAAGCCACCCGAAATAGCCCTTGAGAATACCCATCAGGCTGTTGTCGCCAAGGCCGTACATCTTGTACATGGCATCCACCGTTTCCTGTGGAACTGTGGCACCGCCCTGGTTCATTTGATTGATCTTATCCTGAATGAAATCGACCGGCATCAGACGGATCAAAAAGTAAATGATCATCGAAACGCCAAGCAAAATCAGAACGGACAGAGCCAATCGCTTCAGTATATATTTTAACATATATCAGCTCCAAGGATTACTGAACGAACTCAAGCTCCCAGATACGGTCCAGAGGCGAGGAATAAGGATTCATCTCGTTCTCGGAGGGCAGAGAGTCGGAATTGATAACGTTCGAATTGTAAGCGTAAATGACGCTACGCTGATAAACGGGAAGCTCGATAGCCAGATCCAGGATCTTGCCCATGGCCTTCTCGTAGATCGCAGTACGCTGCGCCTGATCCAGCGTTTCACGAGCTGCATCGATCAAATCCGCCAGCTCGTTCATAATGGCCTTTTCCTCGGTAGAACCGCTCGTCTTCAAGGTGGGGAAGCCCCATGCCAGCGTGCTGGTGGTAGAAGCGTTCTTGTGGTAAACCTGATACATGTCAGGGTCGATTGCGGAGCCCCATGCAGCAGCCCAGACTTCCAGAGAACCGGTGCTCAGCTTGGTCAGCGCCTGAGTATCGGGAATGACCTCGATATCCCAGCCGAGGCTGTTGAGCAGTGCAGCAGCGTCACGGAAGGTCTTGTAGGTGGGGTGATCCTGCAGGTTGGAGCCTGCAATGGTAAAGGTAATGGACAAGGAAGAGTCGCCTGCAGAAACACCGGCAGCTTCCATGTACATCTGGATATTCTTCTTAGCGATTTCTTCATTGAAGCGGCCGTTGGCCTGAGGATAATCCTTACCGTTGTAGGTGCTGTGGTTGCCATCGTCACCCTTGGGGTAAGCCCAGCTGACCTTGGACATGGGCCAGTAGATCTGGCTGGCGGTACCGGGACGGTAGTAGTCGAGCGCCAGAGTGGTATTCATAGCGCACATGATCGCCTTACGCAGATTCAGGTCGGTAACCTTTGCGGCATTGATACCGATATAACCGTAACCGAGCTGATCCTCGAGCAGATACTTAACGCCCTTTTCCTTGAGCTTTTCCAGGCTGTCATAGTTTTGGGTCGTCAGCTGAGGAGTGATGTAGTGAACCTCGCCGTTTTCCAGAACGCTGATTGCGTTGGTAGCGGGAACAACCTGGTAACGGATCTTTTCGATCTTGGCATTATTCAAACCGCTTCCGACCGTCTGGAAGTTATTGTTCGCCTTGAAGTATACGACGTTATCCTTGTAGAAGGTATTACCTGCGGGATTGTCTGCATTTTCGCGGTTGGTTGCCTTGTATGCACCGGCACCCATGGGAACCGTGATGTTACGGGGAGACTGAATGATATCGGTCATAAAGTCGAAGGAACCCCATTCCACACCGAACTGGTTGTTCTCGATGTTCATGCCAACCTTACTGCCCTCACCGTAGTAGTGCTGAGGAGCAACGGCAAATGCAAAGTTCCATACTGCCTTGGGGTCAACGCCCTCAATGGTGATCTGCAGTACGTCGTACTCGTCAGCAGCAGTAACGGTACCATCGGCGTTGTGGCCGGATGCAACCTTGTAGGTGTTGCCGTTGACGGTGATGGTGCTACCCTTGGTAGCGGCATTGTGGCCGAGAGAAACGATACCCTCGATGTTGGGAACCTTAAGCTGACCGTTCTGCAGGTTCTGGTGCAGGATAACTTCCTTTGCCTTTGCGCTGTACTCGGTGAGCAGCTTCTGCGCGGTTGCCCAGTAGGTCAGAATGATGTTGAGCTCGGATGCGATCTTGTCGTTGTAAACGTACTCGATCGCTTCTTCCTTAGTGTCAATGCTGTCGGGATAACCGAGAGTCACGTTGACGATCTTGGACTTATCATCCTTGTTGGTCACGGGATCCTTGGCCCACTCAATGGTAGCGTAGCCCTCGTGATACATGAAGCAGACGATAGGATTCTGGAAGTTAGCGTTGGACTTGTAGGGCTCCTCGGTGTAAGCACTCTGAGCGGAAACGTAGTCCGACTCCAGCTCTTCCTTGAACTTCTTGAGGGTGTATTCGTAGTCCTCCAGAAGCTGATTGTTGGTAACCTCTGCGGGGTTGCTCGAAAGAGCGGCCTTATAACCGGCACTCAAGGAGTGAGAAGCGATGGCTGCCTTCATGGTAGCGTAATCTGCATAGAAGCCGGAAGAGGTCTTGTGCTGTCTGAAAACATTGATCAGCTCGTTGATACGGGCCTGTGCTCTGGTAGCGGCCTGCGAGTCGATCAAGTCACCCGAATCCGAACCGGAACCCGAGCTGATGGTCTGGTTGCGGTAAGCGGACAGACCCTTGATCTTGGTGGAATACATGGTGTTGGAACCGGTGTACACGGGGTCCAGATAAACGTACAGGTTAAACAGCACGTCCTCCATCGTCAGCGGGTGACCGTCGGAGTACAGAATGCCGTTTTTCAGAACAAAGGTATATACTGTTTCGTTCTTTGCACTGTCATACGCAGACTGATAGTCCTTTACGACGACAGCCTCGTTGTCGCCGAAGCCGACCTCGATGGAGCCGTTGACGTACTTGGACGTCAGCATACCGATCTGGGTCATGGAAACGATGGTGCCATCTGCACCCGTAGTGGAGTAGAAGGGATTGAACAGGCCGTCCAACGCCTCGGACATGATGACCAGCGCGTCGGGAGCACTTTTTTGTTCCTTCTTACAGCCGGCAAAGCACGCCACGGTGCTCAGCAGCATAACTGCGCAAAGAAACAGCGAAACAATTCTCTTTTTCATTTTGCTTTCTCCTTGTAATGTGTTTATAGTTGATTTATTGTTCCTCAAAATCAGGGGGCCATTTTGACGGAGACGTCATTTCCGTCTACTTCGACGATAATATCACTTGCATTCTCACCCGTAGCCTGGCAGATAATGCCCGCAGGATCGATGCCGTGCGTCGAGCCGTTGCCGCAAACGCGGCCAATGGCAGTGTTATCCAACAAATTCGCGTTGGCATGGATAAGCAGCTTGGAATTTTGAATGGTGACATTATTCAGCGTCGCATTGGCATCCAGCGTACCGGCCAAAAGACCGAAGGAAGCGTCCTGCTGCAGCGTACCGCTCGCAATCGTCATGGTTACGTTGTCAAACGTAAGATCGCGCAGCACCGCCTCGCCAGCAATCGAACCAAACATACCGCTGTTTTGCTTTTTGGTATCGGTCTGCTCAAAGGTAATATTGGAGAAGGTGTGACCGTTACCCAGGATCTCGCCGCGGAAGGTACCGTGCATCAAAGCCGTCTTCCAGGAAAGGCCGGTGAAATCAAGATCGGCAAGGATCTCGTAGTGTCCGCCCGGCTTGAAGTTGTCGAGGAATTGCTTTGCGGTATAGATACGGAACCACTCGCCCTCGGCAAAGTCGAGATACAGCTTCATGACCGGAGCCTCTGCCGTTGCATTCGCGGCATTATAGCTGCCCGTATGCTTCACGGAGGTGCCTTGCGCCGCAACCGTGCCATTGGCATCGAGGTAGACACCGGCAAGCGTCTTGTCCGTCACGCTCGGGAATTTTTCCATGTTCAATTTTCCCGTTTCTTCACTCCACGAGGGAAGAAGGATTTCGGACACGTAATTGGGGTCAAATAAATATTCGGAGATCAGCTCGCCCGTTTGAAGCGAGTAAAATTCATACTTAAATTCGGGGATCCATGCGGCGTACAGGGTAAGCTCGGGCGCCGATGCGGAATACTCTTTGCCAGCATCCAACGCAAGACGGCCGTTTTCAAAATCCCACTTGCCGCCGTAGGTATAAGCAGGTGTTTTTCCGCTCTCTGCGGCAATGCCGCCGTCGACATCCAGGTGTCTTCCCTGCCCGTCAAGCACGGGGATACGTTCGGTGTACCAGCCCGCCAGGAAGTAGCCTGCATTATTGGCTTTAAAGGCGTTTTCTGTTCCGCGGACGGGATTGTCGGGAGAGATCAGTACCAACTCCTTTTTACCGTCAGCCGTCGTGGGAAGCTCTGACAAGTTATAAGTGTCTACGACGGTCTCAACGTTGGTCGTAAACATCCCCCCGTTGGCATCGTACTTAATGCTGACGCTGTAGCCCGCTTCGTCGTACACATCGTACTGCGAGGGCTCGGCGCACGCCGCCAAAAGCAGCAGCGCACACAGAAGCATACACGCCAGAATGATTGTTTTTGTTATTCTGTTCATTGTTTGATTTTCGCATCCTCTTTCGTTTTGATCGCCTTCGCACCATCGCGCCCGTACCTAATTTCGGCCACGGGCGCGGGTGCAAATATCCGGCGTCTTGTAATTCGCTTTTTTGACGGTCGGGCAAGAATTACTCTTGTTCCTTTTCCGTCTCGGATGTCTGAACGGACTCCTCTTCCACGGAGGCCTCATCGTCCTCTGCAGAGTCCTGGGAGTCTTGGGATTCTTGAGTTTCGGGCGCGTTTTCATCGTCACCCGTCTTGCGCTTCTGGGCAACGTACCAAAGCACGGCCCAAACAGCGATTGCCGCGAGCAAAACAGACTCAACGATAACGACGATCGTCAATGCCATCGTTGCATCCTTTTCCTCCTCAACAACGGGAGGCATAGGCTCGGGCTCCACTTCGGTATCCTTGAAGGAAGCAATACGGTCCTCGGCAGAGAGCAATGCAGTCAGATTGGTAACCAGTGCCTGCTGCTCCTTGGTCGCGATCTTGTCGTACGCCTGGCGGGCAGCCACGACCAACGGCTCATGCTCCGGCTTGATCATACCGCCGTTTTGAGTAAGCTCGACGAGCTTGTTGATGGCGGCGATGGCAGCCAGCGTCGTGTCATCGGCGGCTACGCTTCCGTCGTAGGTCACCGCAAAGTATTTGCCGTAAATAAAGGTGTCGTAATACTGGCCGTTGGAGGGACGTACCATGGCGATATAGCTGTCAACCTTGCCGATATAATCGACGAAGTTGGCACCGTAGTAGACGTTGCAGTACTTGCCGTCGGTCAGGTTCCACATGTAATAAGGAACGATGCCCAACGCCTCTTTGGTCACGCCCTCGCCCGTCCACAGGGTAAAGTCGTAGGAACCTGTCGCGGGGAGATTATCATAGGATTCATAATAGCTTGCGTCAAATTCTTCTTCCAGATTGGGAGCCTCGTAACCGGTAAAGACCACGACGGACAATCTGTTGCAATCGAAGAATGCCTTATGACCGATGGAAGCCAAGGTGTGAGGCAGCTCTACGCGGACCACGTCAGCGCCGGCAAACGCCATCGCGGTGATTCTTACCGTGTTGTCTGCAACAACGACGTTATCGTTGTCAAGACCGGCATAGGTAACCAGCTCCAGACCGTTGGGGACGCGGTAATACAGCGAACCGTCGATGACGAACACCGTCTCGCTGATATCGTAAGTGTAGACTTCGATCTCGTACTCCTTGCCATTGAACGGAACCTTTTGTACCGTGGAGAAGGGCTTGACGCGGCACAGCGAGAAGGGATTTTCGCCCAGCTCCGTCAATGCCGTACCCAGCTTGACCTCAAAGTCGGTCAATTCCTGCTTGAGGAAGGCATGATCGCCGATGGACTCAGCAGCAGTCAGATCGATCGAAACGATCGCGGTGTAAGCAAAGGCGTAGGGGCCGACGGCGGTAACCGCGGCATCGTTTTCAACGGTGGCCAAGGCAGAGCAGTAAGCAAACGCGCCCTCTTCGATGTGCGTGCCGTTGGCATTGAGAGTGACCTTGGTCAGATCGTCACAATAAACGAAGGCATACTTCTCGATCCGCTCGACCTTGGGCAGTGCGATCTCGGTCAGTGCCGTCGCAACGAAGGCGTTGGTCTTGATCGTCACAACGTGATCCAGGTTGATGTCCGTCAGGTTTTCGCACTCGTAGAACGCCATGCTGGGAACTTCGGTGATCTTATCGCCCAGCTTGACCGATGCAAGCTGCTTGCAGTACAAGAAAGCCTGCTCGCCGATGAATTCAGCTGCGGACAGATCAACCGCCTCCAGCTTTGCGGCGTAATACTTGTAAACCATCTGGCCATCCTCCGTCAGAGCGTAGCTGTTCTGATTCTCGTCGCCGTACATATACAATTCGTCGCCCGAGAATGCCATTTTGCCAATGGAAACAACCTTGGAAAGATCCATGTTCTTAAGGCTGCAAGCGTTATAGAACGCCAGATCGCCAATGGTCACGCCCTCGCCCAAGGTGACACCGACCAGCTTGGAAGCGCCCATGAAGGCGGATTCACCGATGACAACGCGGTCACCGATGGTCAGCGAGGTCAGGGAGGAAAGATACTCAAAGCTGTAATACTTGTTGTTGGGATATTCGGGATCGCGGATCAGCTGGCTGTTCTGGAAGCGATCCAGCATGAAGGCAGCCTTGCCGATGATAACGTCATCACCGATGACAACGCTTTGCAGCTTGGAGCATTCGGTGAAGGCACCCTCTCCGATAACCATACCGGCGGGAATATCCAAAGAAGTGATCTTGGTATAGGCAAATGCGTACTTGCCAATCTCCTTTACGGAATCAAGAGCGGGAATATCGCAATATTCACCGATATTGCTGTTGAAGAACGCATAGTCGCCGATGTGCGTCACCTTGCCCAGCTGCAACGATTCAATGAAGTTGCAGTATGCAAAGGCGTAATCCTCGATCACCGTGACGTTCGGCATGATGATATGGGTAACACCCGATGCACGGCGGCCGTTGGAGGAGAAAGCACCCTTACCGATGGTGGTAATGGTCTGCTCGGCAGGCTTGAACTCGCCCTTGACGTAAGGTGCGACCAAAAGCAGCGTCTTACCGTCCGCGGATACGAGGTAGGATTGCTCCTTCTGTGCCTTGTAGGTCTTGTTGCCCTCGGCAACCGTAAAGGCAGTAACGGCAGTATCCTTGAAGGCATACTCACCGATGGAGGCAACGTCCTTACCAATGGTAACCTTGCTGAGCTTTTCTGCGCCGTTGAAAGCGCCCGTGGGAATAACACCCGTGTTGATCTCGATCGCGGTCAGAGAAGTACATTCTGCAAAGACGTACGGACCGTACTTAACCTTTTCTGCCTTGACCGTCACCGTTTCCAGCTTGGTGTTGCCGTAGAAGGCATACTCACCGATGGACTGCAGCGTCTCGGGCAAGATGATCTCCTTGATGTTCTTGTTGTTGGCGAACGCATAGTCACCGACGGCGCGGGCGTTATCCAACGACAAGGTACCGGTGATGTTACAGCCAAAGAAGGCATCCTTGTTGATCAGCTTGACATTCTCAATACCGGTGACCTTCTTGAGCGAGGTACAGCCGTAGAATGCACCGTATTCGATGGATTCCAGCGTCGAGGGCAGAACGACCTCCTGCAAAGCGGTCAAGCCTGCAAACGCGTAAGGGCCAATAACCTCAACGCCCTCGGGAATGATAACCTTGGTGATGGTATTGTCACCAATATACATGGGCTTGGTCAGGTCCGGCTCATCCTCGGAAATGATATCTTCTTCCGTCTTAAGAACGTAGTTATAGTTGGTAAAGGCATACTGGCCGATCTGGGTGATGAGCAGCGTGTCGGGAATTTCGACGACACCGCCAAGGCCAAAGTAATGCGACAGCGCGGGAGCCGAGGTAATGAAGGGATCCTTGACCTCGATGTCAAGCGACTGCGAATAGTAGGTAGGATTTCCGTCCATCATGACCTGAACGGTGATGGAGGCAAAGCCCTCGGCCTGTGCCGTGATCACGCCCTGATCGTCGATGGTAACGATGCGGTCGTTGCTCGAGGAGAACTCGACCGTCGTGTTCTTGGGGAAATAAGCATCCAGCTTATAGTGCAGCTGAATGGACTCGGAGGGATAGAACTTGAGCGAATGCTTGTTCAAAACGGTATAATCGCCCGTTTCTCCCAGCTCACGCTCCGAGCTGTCCAGCTGATAATATGCCTTAAGAGTATCGAAACCGATCAACTCAAAGACATCCGCTACGGGCTTATCGTAATACATAAAGCCCTCGTCGCCTTCGGAAAGGACGGTAACCTTGATGCTGGTGGATTTGCCATTGGTACCGTCATCGTTCTTTTCGTAAGCGGTAATGGTGGCAGTACCCGAGCCGGTGGCAATGATCTTATCGTTGACAACGGTGGCAACCGCGGGATTGCTGGAGGCATAGTGCAACAGCTCTCCCCACTCGGTACCGGGGTACATCTGGGGTGTCAGGTTGTACAGCTCGTTGGGGCTGAGCGTGATCTCGGATTCCTCGAAGTAGAAGTCCAAAAACTCGTCGGGAAGCGAGATCTCGTAGGTTGCCTCGTTGAGCGCGTAGTCGTAACAAGCAACGGTAAAGGTGTTCTTATGTACCGAATTGTTCTTGATGTCCTGAATGTGGTCGGTCAGCTCGTACTCGACGTAAGTCACGCCGTCACGCACCGAGTAAACAGGAGTCAGATACTGGTCAAACGACTTCATCTCATAGCTGAGCTGGCCATCCACCGTCGTCTGAGCGACGTAGCCCAGCATCATAGCCATGGTGTAGTGGTTATCGTACACGGCAATGCGCGCGTACAGACGGTTCTTTTTGAGATCCTTATCGTACTCCGTGAAGAATTCGCAATCCGTGATGGCAGGCGCCTCGAAGTCGGTCACGAAGGGGAACTCGAATACGTTCTTTTGGTTGGTGTCGATACCGCCGTCACCGTAGTCCAGATAACCGACCAGGCGAACGGTGTACTCGGTATTATTCTTGAGGTTGTGCTCGCCCACGTCAAACTCGATCTTGACGTTGGCGGGATAGATGGAGCCGCCGTCACCGTACGACTTGCGTACGTCGTGCTCCGTCTTGGAGTAAATGACCTCACCCGTGGCATCATCCGTAATGCTGATTTCAATACGCTCAGCGTTGCGGAGCAAGCCCGTCCAAACGAAGCGGAGCGAATGGACCGTTCCCTCTACGTTGGAAAGAGCGATATAATCGCGGCTGGCGGAAATGATCTTGGTTGCAGCAGGATTCTGCAAGAAGTAGTAGGAGCCGAGGTAGTTGACGTAATCCTCCGACACACCGCCAATGGGACGGGTAGCGTAGGCGTCCGCCATATTCTTGTCCTCCTGAGCGATGGAGTCATCCAATTCGTCCGCGTTGGTCTCGAAATAATCGCGGTCAAACAGAGGAGCCACCGTCCAGTCGCCGTAGAAGGCGAGGTAAGGAACGTTCAGATCGATATCGGTGCCGCTTACGGCATCCAGAACGACGAAGCCCTCAACGTACATACCGTTTTTGAAGGACTCGTCCAGATAAGTCTTGTCGGCATCACTCAGTGTGATGGTCACCGTAACCTTCGCCGTCGAATTGCCGTTCACGGTAATGGTGTTGCCGTTTTGGGTGCCGTTCTCAACCGTAAAAGTCACCGTCGGAGACAACAGATAACCGTCCTCGGTCACCGTAGTCTCACCGTGGCTGGTCTTAGTATCGCTGACGCCCTCGGTCATAACGTGTGCGGACAAGTTATAAGACAGTGCCGCGCCCTCAAAGTTCTGAATAGCAAAGGTCAGCGTGTAGACGCCGCTCTTGGTAGGATCGTCGCCCAGCTCAATCTTGGACTTATCCATCACCGAGCCGTCGACTCTGTCATAGGTCAAAATGTATGCGGGCGTCTGGCTCGCCTGGGTCAAGTTAGCAAGACCCGCGCCCTGCTTCCGGACGGCGTAGGGCAGGCCGTTTGTATTGAGCACGATATCTGCCGTAGACATCAACAGGCGGTTGATGCGGGCGTTGACCTCTACGGGATCATTGGCGATATCGGGATATTTGTCCATGACGTGCTGACGCAAAAGAGCGATAACGCCCGCCATGTTGGGACAAGCCATGGAGGTACCGGACAGACGGTCATAGCTGCCGCCCGTAACGGCCGACAGAATGTTACCGCCGTGCGCCGTGATCTCAGGCTTGATGCCGAGATCGGGGGTGGGGCCCCAAGAGGAGAAGTCCGACATGAAGGGACCAGAGGTCTGATTGCGGCTGATCTTGATGGTGCCCGTCTTGTGAGCGGCCAGAAGCTTACCGTCGTCCTGCTTGATCGAGCAGACGGGAACCTCAGCCGTACCGATGTTCATCTTGATGTCACCCGAGACGTTGTTGTAAATGATCACGCCTGCCGCGCCGTTTTTCTGAGCGGCATTGGCTTTTTCCTCAAAGGTATTGAATCCGCGCTCGACCAGAACGATCTTGCCCTTAACATCCACGCCCATGTAGTCTGCCTCACGGCCGGCACCGGGAATGGTGACAAATTCAAAGTCCATGGAGTCCACACCCTCGGGAAGGATCTCCTCGAAGAAGTTATTCTCCTCGGTAGCGGCGTTGGTGGACTCATCGAAGTAGATGATGGTCTCACCGAACAGAAGATAAGGCGTCTTGACACCGTTGATGGACGCAACCGACATCGCGCCCTGATAAGTGGAGGGCGAGCCGACCGTCGCAGTGTCGGGGTTGGTCGTCAGACCCAGGTTACCGTTACGGTCCGAACCGTAAGCCGAGTTGAAGCTGTTGGAAGCCGCGACGACCAGGCTGATGCCCATCTCGCGGATGCGGTCGTATACACCGGTGACCGCCTCTTTGTCCATCTCACGGCTGAAGCCGCAGGCAGTACCCAGCGACATATTGATGACGTCAACGCCCAGAACAACGCAGTCCTCCAGGGCCGCCAGAATCCAAGAGGTGTAGGCGGATTCTTTGACGTCGGAGAAGATCTTCATAGAAACGAGCTGTGCGTTGGGTGCAACACCGCGAATGGTATCGTCGTGTCCGACGATAACGCCCGATACGTGAGTACCGTGGTTATTGTGCAACGAATAAACGTCTGCATCCTCATCGGCATAGTCGAAGGAGAAGGGCACCTTGTCGCTGACGTAAACGTCGTCCGCGGTAAGACCGGGCATCAAAGACATCGCCTTGGTATCACCCAGAAGCTTTGCGACCTCGTCCTTGGTCAGCCCCAGCTTGGTGGAAGAGAAGTTGGCCATAGAGAAGGCGCTGTGCGTGTAGTCCAGACCGGTATCCAGAACGGCGACCAGCATACCCGAGCCGTCGTAAGCAAAGCCGGTACTGTCGAAAATACCCGTGGCCTCGTCAAAGTTGACCTCGTTTTCGACCAGTTTGGTCTCGGCGACGTTGTAAACCTCACCGACGATAGCCATCGCCTCGTTGCCCAGAGTACGAACGACCGTCTCAAAGTCAGAGGCCTGAATGACGATCTCAAAGCCGCTGAGCACCGTGGCGTAATTCTTACCCGTCAAGTACTTGACGTTGCAATCATCCAATGCAGCCAAAATATTCTTTTTGTCCTCACCGATGCGGTCGCGGATCTGTTGCGCCTGCTCGGTCAGCGCAAACTCACCGATGGTCACCGATTTATCCGTCTGCTGATACGCATCCACAATGGCGGGATCGTTCAGTTTAACGATAACGGAAATTTGGTCGGTGTCCTTGACAGTATCCGGCAAGCGATAGATGACGTCGCTGTTGAGGTAATCCTCAAAATTCGTCGTGATATCGCCATTGAATTTGCTGATGTAACTCGCTGCCGATGCCGTGATCTCCCCGACACCGGGACCGGTAAACAGCAGTGTCAACAGCAACAACATACTCAGTGCCGCAAGTGACACTCTTTGGAACGTTTTGGTTTTCATTGAATAATTGCCTTTCTTCTTTATTATAATGTGTCAAAAGTCAAAAGTTAAAAACATACAGGATACATTATAACACAAACGAATTCACATTGCAAGACTTTTCTTTGTAAAAAGGCTATTTTTTTGCAAAGAAATCAATCCCTGTTTCCTTTTTTCTTCGTCCTCCTCAGAAAGCTTTTCCGAAAATTCGCCTCACGTTCACAAGCGCGTCACCCAACCTCACCCACGCAGGAAAAAGCATCAATCTCTTGACTTTCCCCGTCCCGTGTGTTATAATGATTTTGTATTGCTTAATGTCTTCGGCGTTCTGCGCCGGGAAAGGATGGCCTGTACCGTTCATGTCAAAACAAACCATCAAACGAATCCATATTGCCTACGGTGTCGTGCTGACGCTTCTGATCCTGACCGTCGGCGCAGCTCTCATCCTGTCTTGTCTGGATATTTACCGCAGCGGTGACCGCCCCTTTTCTACCGAAAGCGTCAAAACGCATTTTTCCGCCATTGCCCTGCCCGTTTATCTTTGCATTGTCTGGGCCGTGGGCGGTTTTGTGCTGGCAGTTGCCCTTCCCCTTGAAAAAGGCAAGCTCAAATCGCGCACCTCATCGAAAATCACGCTGTCGCGGCTTTCGGGCAAATTAGATCTGTCGCGCTGTCCCGCAGAGTTGGCCCGCGATATCCGCAGCCTGCGAGTATGGCGTCTCGTTTTGATACTGACCAGTACCCTCTTCTATCTCGCCGGTGCAACGCTGGCATTGATCTACGTCCTGAACAAAAACAACTTCCCCGCCGCCGACGACCAGTTTAACGCCGAGATTCTGCGCGGCACGCTGAAAATAGCCCGCTACCTCGGTCCGCCCTTCTTTCATTCCATCGTCGTAAGTCTTCTAAATCACGGATTCCGCAAGCGCGAGATCGCTCTGACCAAAGAGGCCATCACCCTGTGTGCAACCCGTCCCGATCTTTGCCCCTCGCCCCACGAGCCCGTCGATGACAATGGCGGCCGTCCGTGTCCGATCGGAAAAATCAAGTCTGCTTTTACCAAGCACCAAAAGACAATTTTGACCGTCGTCCGCTGTGTTGTATTGGGCGTCGGCGCATTGTTCGTCTTGCTCGGCATTTTCAACGGCGGCATGAGTGACGTCGTCCAAAAGGCCATTAAGATCTGCACGGAATGCATCGGATTGGGGTGATATCATGAGTAAATTCACACAAAAAATCAAAGCTTGGCTGCCTTCCAAACGCAAGCTGATCCAGTTGTATTCCGCCCTGCTGTTCAACGCCAACGTCAAGGGCTTTATCAACGGACAGATCTACAAGGGCCCGCTGAAAAACGTCTGCACCCCCGGACTCAACTGCTATTCCTGCCCCGGTGCATCGGGGGCCTGCCCGCTGGGATCGCTCCAAAACGCGCTTGGCAGCAGCGAAAAACGCACTCCTTACTACATCTTCGGCATTCTTCTTTTGTACGGCATCCTGCTCGGTCGCTTCATCTGCGGTTTCCTTTGCCCCTTCGGTCTGATCCAGGAGCTGTTCCATAAGATCAAAACGCCAAAAATCAAAAAAGGACGTATCACACGCCTGTTGTCCTGGGTGAAATACGTCATTCTGATCTTCTTTGTGGGCATCGTTCCCATCCTCTATGGACTCCGCAATGTTCCCCTGCCCGCTTTTTGCAAGTACATCTGCCCGGCCGGCACGCTGGAGGGCGCGATGGGCCTGCTTTCCAACAAGATCAACGCCGGCAAGCTTTCCATGCTCGGCCCGCTGTTCACCTGGAAATTCGCCTTGATGGTAGCCATCCTTCTTGGCTCGATCTTCATGTTCCGCTTCTTCTGCCGCTTCTTGTGCCCGCTCGGTGCCTTGTACGGCCTGTTTAATAAGATCTCCATCTTCGGCATCAAGCTGGAGCCGTCGAAATGCACCTCTTGCGGTCTTTGCACCGCCAAGTGCCAGATGGATATCCGCCACGTCGGCGACCACGAATGCATCAGCTGCGGCGAATGCATCGACGTCTGCCCCACGGGCGCCATCTCCTGGAAGGGATCGAAGCCCTTCCTTGCCCCCGCCGAGCCTTGCCTCTCCGCCGATGCAAGTGCTAAGGAGATAGAAATTGCTAAGCAGAACTTCCACGAGCAAACACGCAAAATTGCTAAGCGCAACAAGACAATCAAGATCGTCGTCGCAACCCTTATGTCCCTCCTTCTTGTCGGTACGCTCATTTACTTCAACGTCATCGACAAGCCCGCCCCCGTTGCCGTGGGCAATCAGGTCGGCGACGAATGTCCCGGCGAGGATCTTCCGCTGTTCGACGAAAACGGTCTGACGGGAGAAGCGTTCAACCCCGCCGACAACGACGGCAAAATCACCATCATCAACTTCTGGGGCACCTGGTGCGGCGGATGTGTCAAGGAACTTCCTTATTTTGACCGCATCGCTACCGAGTTTTATCAAAGCGTCACGGTTGTCGCAGTACATACCGACCTGGATTTTGACACCGCCCCCGCCTACGTCGAGGAGCATTACAAGGATTCCTTGATGCTGTTCGCCAAGGATTCGCTGATCGATCCGAATGACCGCTATGGCCTTGACCGCTACTACGCGGCGCTGGGCGGCATGGATCAGTACCCCATCACCCTGATTCTGGACGAACACGGCGTCATTATCTCGACCATCATGCGCGAAACGACCTACGAAGAACTCAAATCCATCATAGAAGCAAAGCTTCAAAACTGACAAAAAAAGAACCGAACGCACCACTCGGGTGCGGTCGGTTCTTTCATTACTGTGCCTTCTTATTCAGCACGACGGTGATCTCGGTCTGACCTGCCTCAATGGCGATCTTTTCGGTGGGGTACTCGTAGCCCTCGGGGCTGCCGCCCTCATTGATCTGGAGCGAAACGGTGCTATCGCCGGGATCGTCCATGGTGAACTTAACCACGCCGTCCTCACCCGTGACGTTGGGCTTCTTGCAAACGTCGCCAACGCAAATCTGTGCTTCGACACCTGCGATGGGGTTGCCGTCCTGATCCTTCACGGTCACAGTGTAAGTGACCTTTACAGGCTTGGCGGGTTCTTCCGGCTTATCGGTTCCGGGCTGCTCGGTGTCACCGGGCTGCTCATTTCCGGGGGTATCGCCGGGCTGCTCGTCCTTATTCTGATCGGGATCAGCGGGAGTGTCGGTCGGGTTACCGCACGCAACCAGCATGGTCAGCGCCAGCATCAGCGCCAACACGAGTATCAAAAATCTTTTCATGATGTTTCTCCTTGTTTTGATTTGTTTTCGGTTTATTATAGCATCCGTCCTGTCGTTTGGCAAGACGTTTTTGAAAAATCGTCAGATTATTCCTCCACGAAGGCCTCGTAGGTCATAATAAATTCACGCGCCGTCTCCGAAGTTACGGTAAAGGTAGCCTTGTCGATGATCGACACAGCAATCACGCCGTCATCATAGGGCAGATACGTCTTTCCGTTACACGTTACGCTCATCCCCTCGGCATTCTCAATAAATACGGTCACGTCACCCGTCGCGCGGAACTTGACGGGTTCGCCCGCCTTGGCTATGACGCGAGCCGTCGCCAGCTCGCCGCTCGGCGTCAGGGTAATAGCCGTATCACCGCCGTGAGCGAACTCATCCACGTAGCAGCAAGCGAACAGATAGGCGTTATTCTTGACCAGGTTGGCCGCGGTCACGCCCGTGGGGTTTCCGTTTTGATCAGCCGTCAAAACACCCTTACCTTCCGCATCAATGTCCCACCAGCCCATCTGCTCGCCGCTGTTGTTGATCATATAAATCAACTCCTCGGTCAAAGGGCAGACGCCATTGCTGTCGCAAATATTCGCGTAAGCGGCAACGATGTTGTTGTAGCTTTCCTTTTTCACCAGTTCTCCGTTCTCGTAGAACAGCTTGTACATTCTGGTCGTTTCACATATTTCGGTGAACGAAACCAAGTATTTACTGGGGGAGCTGATGCGAACGTAAACCACAGGACCGTCGGCGCTGCCGTAATGGTAGTAGCCGTCCTCCGCGCTGTAAACGATCTTAACCGACGGATCGGTGATGCTGATATCCACCAGAGCATGATTCAGATAATCGGTTTTGGGCCAAGTCGTCGGCACCTGAGTCGCAACACAATCGGTCCATTCAAGCTCAGGGACAGGGTCAGCAATGCGTTCGATTACCAGAATCGCATTCTTTGCCGTTGCCGAACCGAGACCGATGACCATACGAAAGGTTCCGCCGGCCTCCTCATTTCCAACGCTTCCGTCTTGAATCTCAATTTCAAATGCATGATTCTCCACATCAGCGGTGCTTTCGCTAAGCACCACGTTTGCATCACCGTAATATCCCAACGAAAGCTCCGTATCCGAAATATAGCTGATGCGGTAAATGCCGCCGCGGGTCGGTGCAAAAATATAATACGACATATCGTCACGATCCATTTCGACGTAAGTAGCGCCTTCCGTGACTTGAGCGGCTTCGTAAGCCATACGATCGCCAACACTGGCAAAATACGGATAAATCGTTTGTTTGCCTCCGCTCAGACTGTACAACACAACCGTCACCTCCGTGACGTCAGCCGTCAATTGGCAGGCTTCGGCATCATAATGCACCTCCGCCTTGGCAGCGGTGGGAATGAAGGTATAGTCTCCCTTTTCCAATTCAAAGGTGGCCTTACCCGTAGCGTCGGCCTTTTTCATGCCGACCGTCACGCCGTTTTTCTGCACCTCAACGAGCACGTCATACGAGGGAACGTTGCCTTGATAATCGGTCACGTTGATGGTATACGTCGCCTTGCCGTTCTCCTCGGTCGCCGGAGGGGTATCCGGTTCCTTCGTATCCTTACAAGCAATCGCACTCAGCAAGCCAACCGCCAGCAGCATCACCGCAAGTACGCGCAGTATTCTTTTCAAACTCATATCTGCTTCTCCTATCAAAAAAATCATGCGGCAGCGAAAGGTCGCCGCCGCATGACGAAATATCATTTACACTGTTACGTTTGCGGCTCGATCAATAGCCAAGATATCTGTAGTAGTAGCACAGCTTGGTCCAGGAGTGTTCAACGCCCTTGAAGGTGTACTTATCCATCAGTGTCTGCAAGATTTCAGCCAGCTGCTCGTCAACCGGAACACAGCCCTGACGCTCGGGATAACCCTCTTCGTCCAGCATTTTATCAATGTAGGTCTTGAAGATGTCGGTCATATCCTTGCCGTCACCGTGATAGATACCCTTGATGATATCATCCATCTCGTACAGTTCCCAATAAGCATCGAAATCATCGCCCCACATCTGGCGCAGCTTATCCTCATCCTTCCCTGCCTTCTCCCATGCGCTCAGACCCATATGGTCGTACTCGGAGAGCGCGAAGTTGAATGCGTGGGTGTTGGCCATGTCCTTAAGAGACTGGCTGGTGAAAATATTGGTCGTCAGATAAAAGTCGGCGTACAACAGGGAGCCCTTGGTACCGTCGGCCTTTTTGTGATAGTAATAACCGTCATCACCGAGGATAACGTCGATACCGCCTGCAATGGTGTTACCCATCGAATCACCCGTGCCCAGTTCGAACTCGAAGGGACCATGGGATGCAACGATGAAATAGTCAAAGGTAGGCGCGATATAGTTGATTTCAAAGGTGAATGAACCTGCACCGTAGATGTCGTAATAAGCAAAGTCAATATAATAGGCCTGACCAGCCTCCATGTATGCAACCATGGAAGCGTTGTTGTGATCTCTGGTCAGTTGCGTGGTCACGTTGCCGTGCTCATCCTTGACCTCGGTCTCGATGAGCAGATCGGGGCAGAAACGCTCGCCCTCATCGCCGCTGGTGTACAAAATTCTGTCACCAAATTCGAGCCACTGCTTATCGTCGCCGATAAAGATCCAACCATCGACCTCTTGGGATGCACCGCCCGAGGTGATGCGGTAAACGCCCGATTTTTCGGGAACGAACTTATACAGATAACCTCTGGGCAAAATATTCACACCAATGTACTCAACTCTGTTCGGCTTTCCTTCGGTGGCAATATATGCACTATGCGTCGAGAGTCCCTTGATGGGGTCCTCAAACTGAGCAATGGGGGTACCATCCTCATTCTTACCGTAAGCGTCATAGTAGGAGCACAGCTGCAACCAAGTATTTTCATCCGTATTGAAGCCGTACTTTTGAACGTAAGCCTCCAAATAGGTGCGCAACTCTTCGGTAACGCTGCAAAAAGTGTAAACCTTGGAGTTCGCCGCGTAATTACAATATTTTTCCAGCGCGGCAAAGCAGTCCTTGCCATCGACCGTGAAAACACCGTCTTGATACAGGTTTTCAGCAACGGAGGTGCTCGAGAAGGTAGAACCGTAAATCAGCTTTGCCAAGAGAATCGGTCCATTTTCACTGCCTACATGATAGTAGCCGTCGTTGGGATTCAAATAGATCTGGGGGTAGGTAAACGTATCATTCGCACCCTTGGTTGCCGCTTCTCTGGGGATATAGGAAACCACAGTCACGTCCTTGGCATCCACAACGCGGAAATCCTTGAGGTAAACAACGTCATCGCCGGCACGGTCGGAAATGTCCTTGTAGTAAACCAGAGCAACGTCATACTCTCCGTCCTCGGTAGCAACCCACGGGCAGCATTCTCTCCATTGCGAGCTGATACCCGAGATCTGATAAATATCCTCGCCGTTGACCAAAACGTACAGCACGTCGTAGCCGCTGTCCGTAGAAGAGAAATAATCGAACATAAACGCCTGTCCCGCCTTGAGCGTTACCTTGGCGTGCAGGGTTGCAAAAGAGCTGTCCAGATCGGCATTGGAGGGAATGATGCACTTGACACCGTCTTTCTCCGTAATCTCAAAGGGCCAGGAATATTCAGCATCCACCTCACCCAACTCAGGGGTATAGGTGACGGTGATATCGCCCTTGTTCAGCACCTCGGAAAGCTCCTCGCTGGAGGGCATCTCCTTGTCGGGCTTGGCCGCAGGGATCAGCTCGGACACATCACCGTAGGTTCCCTGTCTGTAATCGTCCGATACGTAGTGAGCGAACATATTGGTGAAATACTTTTCGCTGGGGATAGCGCCAACGTGATACAAAGAAATCATACCGTAGCGGTCGATCATGACAGTGACGGGG
Source organism: Eubacteriales bacterium (assembly GCA_045613985.1). Classification (GTDB taxonomy): domain Bacteria; phylum Bacillota; class Clostridia; order Oscillospirales; family CAG-272; genus SIG644. The sequence continues at coordinate 101,167 of JAZLCA010000036.1, forward strand.
TTACCGGGAACGTTGAAAGCATCTTCTACGCCCGCAGTATCCTTGGCCATGGGGAAGGCCAGCTCGTAGCCATAATAGCCTGCCTTGAAATCAGCCACGTCCTTTTGGCTGTCGCCGCCGTAATTGTTCAGAGCAACGATCTCGATCTGATCCTGATACTGCAGATAGGCGTTGTTCATATCGGGGAACTCTTCCACGCAGTAGGTGCAGGTAGTATACCAGAAGTTGAGCATGACTGCCTTTTTGGTTTTGAGCAGTTCGGAAAGCTTGATGGTCTGGCCGTCCGACGTAGTCACCTCAAAGTCGTGCATGATCATGCCAAGCTTGTAGGAAACTCCCGACAGGTCCTGATCTTCAATTACCTCCGATACCAATACGATATTGGTGCCGTTGGTTCCTACGTCATACTTATCCTTGAGGATATAACCCTCGGGAACGCCCGAAAGCTCTGCCTTATAATCGGGGGAAGCAGGCAGGGTAAAAGAAACGTTTCCGTTTTCATCGGTAGAATTTTTGGCAACAATATAACCGTCGGTATTATAAATATACACCATAATACCGTCCATAGCCATACCGCCGGCCGTCTTGATGGAAATCGTATAGATCGCCTCGCCGGGATTGGTACCGGGATTCACGATTTCGCCGGGCTGATCGCCGGGTTGTTCCTCGTCCGGAGGCGTCTGGGGATCCTTGCAAGCAGACAGTACGGACGCCACACTCAACAGCATCAGAATCGCCAGCACAAGGGACAACAGTCTCTTGGTTTTGTTCATAGTATTTCTCCTTCAACTATATTCAAAATATATCATAGGTCAAAAGCGCACATGAATAATCCATTATATCATGCCAAAAAGCATATGTCAAGTTTTATTAAAGCAAAGCGGCAAAAATTCGCCTGAAATTCGCACTTTTTTCACACATTCTTGCATTTTGATTGACAAAATAAGACGAGAGTGATATAATCAAACTATATGCGGCGGATATAGCGCCGCTGCTTGATCACACGGGAGAATATTATGTCGCTGTCGGAACAAATCGTCCAAACCTATAAAAGCATTTTGAAAGAAGAGCTGGTCGTTGCCATGGGCTGTACCGAGCCCATTGCCATCGCTTACGCGGCGGCCGTTTTGCGCCATGCGCTGGGAGATGTGCCTCAAAGCATCCGCATTGGTCTGAGCGGCAACATCATCAAAAACGTCAAAAGCGTTATCGTTCCCGCAACGGGAGGTATGCGCGGCATCGGTGCGGCCGTTGCCGCCGGTCTTGTCGCCGGCTGCCCCGAGCGCAAATTGGAGGTGCTGTGCGCCCTGAAACCGGAAGATACCGTGAGTATTCGCCGGCTCCTGGAGGAGGTTTCGGTCGAAATCCACGAGACGGACTCGGGTACCCCCTTTGAGATCGATCTGCACGGAAAAACGCCCTCGCACGAGGTCCGCGTTCATTTGATCAACCGCCATACCAATATCACCGACGTCATCCGTGACGGCGAGGACCTGACCTCCCACTACCGTCTCAATGAAGCGGCTACCGAAACCTACGCTGCCGACCGCGCCCTGCTCAACGTCAAGGACATCGTCACCTTTGCCGACGAAGTACCGCTGGACGATATTGCCCCCCTGCTCCGCCGCCAGATCGACATGAACATGGCCATCGCCCGTGAAGGATTGACGGAAAGCTACGGTGCTTCCATCGGCCGCATCATTTACGCCAACGGCACCTGTATTTTGCGCGATCTCGCTCGCGCCTATGCGGCCGCAGGCTCGGATGCCCGCATGAACGGCTGTGAATTGCCCGTTTGCATCATCTCGGGCAGCGGTAACCAGGGCATCCCCGCCTCCGTTCCCGTCGTCGTTTACGCCGAGGCAATGGGAGCCGACGAAGAACAGCTGCTCCGCGCTTTGATTGTTTCCGATTTGATCACCATTCATCAAAAGACCGGCATCGGCTGTTTGTCTGCCTACTGCGGCGCCATTTCGGCCGGTTGCGGCTGCGGCACCGGTATTTGTTACTTAAAGGGCGGCAAATACTATGAGATCGCCCACTCGCTGGTCAATTCTCTTGCCATCCTTTCGGGCACCATCTGTGACGGAGCCAAAGCCTCCTGCGCGGCCAAGATTGCTATGGCGGTCGAGGCAGGCATCATGGGTTATGAAATGATGACGGCAGGCAAGCAATTCTACGGCGGAGACGGTATCATCACCAAGGGCGTCGAAAACACCATCCGCAACGTTGGAAAATTGGCCCGCGACGGCATGAGCGAAACCGACCGCGAGATCATTCGCATCATGCTCTCTTAATCCAATCCATACTGAAATCAGGTGTATTATGAAAAAAATCCTTATGATCGGCACCGGCGGCACCATCGCTTCGGACGTCACCCCCACGGGTCTTTCCCCCGAGTTGAATCCCGGCCGTCTGTTGGAATTTATCCCCAACATTCACAAGCACTGTGAGGTGGACTGCGTCCAATGCTACAGCCTGGACAGCACCAATATCCGTCCCAAGCACTGGTTGGGGCTGGCGCAAACGGTGCGTGACAACTACGACAGCTACGACGGCTTTGTCATTTCGCACGGCACCGATACCATGGCCTATACCGCCGCTGCCCTGAGCTATCTCATCCAGAACAGCGCAAAGCCCATCGTCATCACGGGAGCGCAGAAGCCCATCTGGTTTGACAGCACCGACTCCAAGCGAAATCTAACCGATGCCTTCCTTTACGCCTGCCACGGAAGCGGCGGTGTTGTCATCGTCTTTGACGGCAAGGTCATTTTAGGCACGAGAGCAAGAAAGACCTATTCCAAGAGCTTTCAGGCATTTTCCAGCGTCAATTACCCCATCTTGGCTGTTTTGCAGGATGAAAAGCTGCTGCAATATATCCATGCAGACGCCTCGCCAAATGCCCACGTGTTTTACAACACCCTCAACGCAAACGTAGGCCTTCTCAAGCTGTTCCCCGGTATGCAGAGCGACGTCGTGGATTATATGCTGGAGCATCACGACGGATTGATCATTGAAAGCTTCGGCGTTGGCGGGCTTCCCGAATACTCCGACTTCTACGACAGCGTGCGAAGAGGTGCCGAGAGCGGCAAGGTCATCGTCATGACCACGCAGGTACCCAACGAAGGAAGTGATCTGTCCGTTTACGTTGTGGGAGGACACCTCAAGAGCACCGTTCGCATTCTGGAAGCACACGACATGACCACCGAAGCCGCGCTGACCAAGCTGATGTGGATCATGGGTCAGACCAACGATTTCGAGCGAATCAAATCCATGTTTTATACCCCTGTCGCCAAGGATATTTTGTATTCCGAAAGCTACGGAGAATAAAAAAGCAAAAGCCGCGGGAATCACTCCTCGCGGCTTTCGTTTTTTATTCCATGCTTACCTCAACCCGCTCTTGTTCCGTCACTTCTTCCATGACCATGAGTAAAAGGCCTTTGAAAACGACAAAATTAATCACCGGTACCCAGCCGAGCAAAATGGCTAAGCTACGCTCGCGGCGGCCCAATTTGCGCGAAACCAAGCAAACGGACAAAATGCCGTTGAGAAAAACAGCCAATTCTGCGGCAAGGCATACAATCACACTGACGCCAAACAATTCAGAATTGCTTCCCTTCGTGACAGCAAAAAGAACAACGTGATACAAGCTCGCGGGGATAACGGATACTGCATACAAAAGAAGCATCACGGCGCCGTGATAGCATATCTTGATACGCTTGGCTTCGGTCGCAGGCTCCCACATACCCGCCAAAAAATGAAACAGCACATACGCGGGCACAATGGCGATCAAAAGCAGCGGCTGTGCCTGAATGGCCACATAGCTGTTTGCAACAACGCAAAGCAACCACAGGTGCAAAAGATTGGGAAGAGTAAGAACGCGTCTCATACGGTTTCCTCCTTGATCAGTTGGTGCAGCATGGCCGTGCAGCCCTCCAAAATATCCCGATATGCGATGTCAAAGCGATCGGAATACCAAGGATCTGCAACGTCACCGCCCCGTGCGGTATAGTCCATCAGCTTTCGGATTTTTCCCTGAGGATCACCGCTCAAAATTCGGTGCATATTTCGAATGTTGGCACTGTCCATGCCAACAAACAAGTCATATTTGTCATAATCGGTACAGCGCAACTGTACCGCACGCTTTCCGTCACAAGAAATACCGTGACGTGCCAGCTCTTCTTTGGCGGGCGGATAGACGGGATTGCCCACGCCGTGCCATATCTCTTCCGTGCTGGTCGCGCAAGAGGCCACGGTGAATTGCTCCGCCATGCCTTTTTGTTCCATCAGCGACTTGAAAATAAACTCCGCCATGGGTGAGCGGCAGATGTTGCCGTGGCATACGAACATGATGCGCTTCATGCGTCCTCCTCCGACCCTCGCAGGCAGTATTTTTCCGCATTGTACAGAGAGGCAAGCGTTCCCTTGTCATCCCGATAGACCACAAGAATAAAGGACGTGCCCCGACAATAATTCTCATAATTGCCCAATTGAGTGAACTCGCCGTGGTGTTCAAAATAAAGGTGGCTCCGGTCAGGACCGTGGGTGCTGGGTGAATAGTAGACGCTGACCAGCGTATCCTCAAAAATATCATATTTCCCACGCACAAACAGATACGCGTTTTTGCAGGGAGGAGCGAAGAAAAGCGCCCCCAATCCGACGAATATCAAAATCAAAAATACGGCAATGGAAATAAACAAGGGATGGTATTGAGGGCGAATGCTGTCAAGCCCACCCAACCACAAGCCAACGATGAGGCCGCCACAGAGCCAAATAATTCCGACGGTTATCCCACGAGAGATCATATCCCCTTTGAGGTCGCTTCGAACATCCTCCTCGATTTTCTCGCGCGTCAAGACAATCTTCTCGTCCTTTTTCATGCCATCACCTCTTTTTCTCATTATAACCTTAACGTCAATTTTTGTCAATAGGTAAAAGAAAAGCAGCCACTGGGGCTGCTTTTCCGAGTAATACGTTATTGAAATTTAACGCTGGTCGTGACCGTCAGGGTGACAGCCCCGTAAGATGCAATCGTTCCCTTGGCGGTAACGGTGCTCAAAATAGTGACGATGGCCCCGTCCTTGACGGTAACCGTGATGACCTGGCCGACGGAAGACATCGTGCCGCCGTTACCGGTGAAAACGGCCTCGTATTCGTCCCGGCTCAGATTGTCGCAAGTCAATTTATACACGCCGTCGCCCTTGTCCTCGATATTCGTGACGATATCAGGCGAATATTTGGACGTATTCATCAGCGATTGGATCCACTCGCGAGCCTGCTGCTCGGTCTGGGGATTGTCTTGAGACTGGGAGCCCGTTTTGACCGTCTGCTTGCCGTTTTTGTAGGAAATATCGTAGTTCGTTTTATTGATGAAGGCATCAATGTTGTAAGAATACCCATCTTCGCCCTCAGCAACCACGATGTCGTTTTCCTCCGTATAAACGGACAACTGCTTGCCGTCGGCGGCGCGGATGAGCTGCTTGAGGTCCAATTCAAATCTGCATTGCCCGCTCTCGCTCCGCTCCTCCAGCATTTTCTCGATATCTTCCAGGATTCTGATATCATCGACCTTGGTGTAATCCTCTATCTTGATGGACTCGGTCGTTGTGATCGCTTCGTTGTACTGAGAGTAATCCGCCGTTATGGAAACGACGGGCATATTTTTGGCTTCCTCAAACACAAAATCTATTTTGATCTGCTTGGCGCGATAGTCCGCGTCCGCGATCAGAACCAGCTTCAGATCCATCACCTCAACGGACAGGGTACTGTCGTCCAGCCCCATCTGCTTACTGATCTTCTCAATCGCCGTTTTGGTGTAGCCGGAGCAGATCAACTCCCACGTGCCGTCCTCTTTTTTAGAAAAGTCCTTGGCGGTGCAATCCTTGATCAGATCAAGCGTGTCAAGCTCGCTTTCCAGGCGGTATTCCTTCGCCTCCTCGGCAGTCATGGACGAGTACAGCTTTTGGGCCGCGCCGTCCTGCTCGTTGGAGATAAAATAATTGCCTTTGTAATAGGCCTCGATATTCTTTTGCGTCTGATCCATGGACAACCCCTTGGCAGTAACCTTGGTGGTCGTTTCCGTGTAGAAGTAGTAATCTCCCTCAAGCTTCAGATCCTGGATGGTGTAGCCCGTGCCATCCCCCGTCACCTCAATGCCGTTGATGAAGAAGGTCATTTTCATACTCATATCGGCTCGGTAGGAATCCAGCGCATCCATTTGCTCGTCGATTCTGTCGTAAAGCTCTTGTGCGCTCTCGGGCTCACTCACCTTTGGTTCGTCGCCGCCGCACGAAACCATCATCACAGCCGCAAGCAACATACATACCAACAAATAAAGAATTCTCTTTTTCATTATCGCAGTCCTCCTTATCAGATTGTAATTTTATTATAGCATATCGCATCTTCAAAGTCAAGAACAGCATTTGTAAACAAAGTATCATGAAACAAGCACCGCCCGACGTTTTTTGTCGAACGGTGCTTTGCTTTACATTGTCTTTTGATAGTCGGCAAGCGACAGATTGGTATTGTAGGTAGGATCGCCCGGATGGATGCCTGCCATGCCCTGCATGACGTGATAGGCGCGTTCTTGCATATCCCGCGCCGCATCGATAGGGGACAGCGCCTTATCGTGATGCAACGGCTCACCAACGTGCAGATCGACCTGCGGCTTTTTGGTAAACCACTTGGTAATACCCTTGCGGGGGCGGAAAGTCATCACGATGGGCAGGATGGGACGATCAAACTTGACCGCATACTGAAAGACCGCCTTTTTGAGAGGACGGATATCCGGATAATAAAACCACATCGAGCCCTCGGGGAAAAAGTGCATCCAGGTCTTGCTTGAAAGGACCTCTTCCATCGCGCCCTTGAAGTGCTTCATGGCACTGAAGCTGTCCGTAGGAATGGGAATGCCGCCCGCCATGCGGATCAAGGGGCCGTTGGGGCCCTCCAAATTGGTCTTCCAGGCAGGGAAAAACATCAATCGGGGACGGATGGCCTTCATCACGCAAATAAAGTCCCACATAAATACGTGATTGGAAATCGTGATGGCACCGTCCTTGAGAACTGCTTCATGCTTTTTCAAATTTTCTCGGCCATAGATGCGCAGGCCGTGGGTAATGCGTATGAGCCAGAACATCAGCACTCGCAGTACCACCCACAAAAATACTCGCTGGCATTTGAACCAAAAGCTCTTTTGCAAATAGGGATAATCCTTATCCACCGCCACGTCCCGCAGATGCTTGACCGTGATCATGTGCTCGTCGGGCTGATCGGGATATTGATAATCCAGCTGATGCCGATAGTAGGCAAATTCTTTCTTTTTCTTCATAAGGAACACCTATGTTTTCAGGATTTCGGACGCTTTCTGAGCAAATACTCATCCAGTTTTTGTTTGACGTTATCCGGCATCTCGCGCGAAACGGGGCAGCGGACCGCATTGACCATGCGATCGGTAAAAGCGGCAATGAAGTCAATATCCTTTTGCACCTGCTCCGCCTTGACGACGGCAGCGGTGTCGTAGCTGTTATGAATGGGGGCCAGATCGCGGCCGGCGATGCGGGCAAATGAAATGGCGGGAACGCCGAGATCGGCAAAGGGAGTGGAGTCACTGGAATAGACGTCCTGGTAAGGCTTGACCTGGAAGCCAAGCTCGTTGCCAAGATAAGAAACGTAGTGAACCAGCGGCATCTCGCCCGTTACGCAAGCAATAAAGTGTCCCATGATCGAACCGATCATATCCAGGTTGATGACCAGCGGGATTTTGTCAAGCGTTTCTTTGTTTGCCTCGCAATAGGCCTTGGAGCCAAGAAGTCCCCTCTCTTCGCTGCCGCAGAAGATAAAGCGCAGAGAACGGCGGTGGGCATGCGTCAAAAAGTAATCGGCAAGGCCCAACAGTCCCACGCATCCGGACATATTGTCATAAGCACCCTGAGAGAGCGAGGTAGTATCGTAGTGGGCAGTGAAGATGACAGTCTCCTCCTCGTCGCCCGCAAGATCGAATACGACGTTATGCGATTTACCCTTGTATTCGTCCTGTGCCAGCACGATCTTGGCCGTTTTCGCGCCGCTTCTGACGATATCTACCGCATCCTTGGCATTGATGTTAACGCCGGGAATCTTATCGCCCTTGGAAACGTAGGAGCGGAGCTCACGGTGGTCGATGTCACGGTCGGCGTAGTTGACGTTTCCGTCGTAGGAGATAAAGCCGAGCGCGCCGTTATCCAACAGATCGCGGTATCTCCAATAGCCCAGATAGCCGTCAAACAAAACGATCTTACCGCGGCACGAGGACAGCGAATATTTATCGTTGCCGGTCAGATAGTACAAGGGAGCCTCCACCTCGCCCGAGCCTGCACAAAGATAGCCCTTGCAAGGGATCTCGTGGCCGTCCACCGTCAGAGTAGCGGTCTGTATGGTGGCCATGTCCACTTCAAATTCTTCCAGGCGAGCATCGATCCCCATTTCGCGGCATACGCTTTGCAAATATTGCGCCGCTTTGAGTTCTTCCCCGCTTCCGCCCATGCGGACGTAGGCGGTATCGGCAAAAATCTTTTCGATCTGAGTCAGTTTCATGTGATACTCCTTATTCTAAAATTTATTTTTCACGGGCCATGCCTTTATACGTTTTTCAGCAAATAGTCCAGCGCGCTTTGAATATGCTTATCCCACCAGCGCCAGGAATGGTCACCCTCGGAGGATTCGTACAAGTGGGGCACACCATAGTCGGTCAGCATTTGGCTAAAGCGCTCGCTGTACTCGTGTCCGCGATCCTGCTCTCCGCACCAAATGTACATTGCAGGGAAAGGCTTGCCTGCGGCGCGACACTCGTCAGCAAGAGCAAACAGATCGTGCTGTGTTCCCTTCAATTCACCGTGGCTCTTCATATCAAAGCCGAAAATACCGCGCCACTCATCCATGGGACGGTTGCGGGAGACGTCGGCGATATCCAGCGTACCCGACAAGGACGCCGCGCCGCCAAAGCATTCGGGATAGGTCAGCGCTGCCTTGAAGGCACCGTAGCCTCCCATTGACAGTCCTGCGATAAGATTATCCTCCCTCAAATCAGACATTCCTCTGAAAAAGCCGCGGCAGACCTCGGGCAATTCCTTTGCCACGAAGGTCAGGTAGTTTGCACCCGTAGCCGTGTCGGTGTACCAGCTTCTACCCACGCCCGGCATAACGACAGCGATGCCACGATCGCCGGCATAGCGTTCGATCGCGGTGCGGCGCATCCAGGTGGTGTGATCGTCCGAAAGGCCGTGCAACAGATACAGCGTCTTATATTTTTCTCCGTGCTTGGCCCCCTCGGGCAACACGACGTTGACCGTAACGCCCATACGAAGAGCATCCGACTGATAACTCATTTCAAAAAAAGCCATGTTCCTTCTCCTTGCATTGCATTATTTCGTATTCTCGCCTTGTTCTTGCCAGTTGTAGCGATAAGTCTCGCCGCCGCAGGAGTACACCTCGGGCACCTTGCGCTCCATCCAGTCCAGAGGCGTCAGGTCGTCGCGGTCCTCGGAAGAGCGGCGGAATGCCTGCATCAGACGCTCCTCGTCGCGAGGCTTCAGCACGCCGGGTGCCGCCGAGATGAAAAAGGCCGAGTTGCTCATGGCCAAAAGATCGGCAAACTGCAAATTCAGATCGATCGGCACACGATCGGTAAAGGCGGCGCAGTCAGCGTCCGTCATAAAGAAGGCCTTGTTCTGGCACTGGCGGAAGGCCAGCGTGTTGATGCCGTAGTCGCGGGTGATCCACCAGTGATGGCCGCTGGTATCGTTGCCACTGCGGACGATATCGTGAATGCCCGCCGCAAGATGATTGTAAATGTTACAGCCAATGATATGGGCACCGTCGGCCGCGTCCTGAATGAGAGAATACACATCCTTCAATACTCGAGCGTTGGTCTTGGTGCGATCGCGCCAGTGCCAGCCGCCAAACGTCAGGGTCGGATCCAAAAACTGCTTACCCATCAGGTCGGGGCAGGTAAAATCGTGTTTGATGAGGCGGTAGCCGCTCTTGGCCAAGCCGCCGATCAGCGAGCGCACGTAGTCCTGCGCGCCCTCCGTGGTGGGGTCCAGCACTCTTCCCTCATCGGGATATTCCTGATTTTCAGAATAACATTCCTCGGGAATGTGCGGCATCAGCTCTTCGCGCACCAGCATGGGACGCACCCAAATGCCGGGATCGCAGCCCAGTGCCGAAATGTCCTCCGCCACTACCTTCATGTCGCCGAAATCGGCGTTGCCCGCGTAGGGGCCGCCATTGTAGGTTACGCCCGGACGGCGGCCGTACTTGTTCCAACCGTCGTCAATGACCATGATGGGCGGGGGCGTCCCCTCCACTCGGTCGCTTGCCAGACGGGCGCACAAACGGGCGTCCTCCATTACCGAGGCGCGGGTGATGTTACCGTAGGTGTAGTACCAGGTGTTAAAACCGTAGACGGGGCGGCCGGGCAATTTGGGACGCTCGCACATCGCACGGCAAAAATCGCGGGCAAAATCGAAGGGGGATTGCCCATTCACGCTCACTCCATAGACCGTCTCGGCGCAAAGCAGCGGTTCGACAAGCTCTACGCCCTCACCGCCGTTGCGGGTGTCACACCGCAGAGTCACTCCGTCCTCCTCGATCAACCAAGAACAAAAGCTGTCACAGCCTGTCTTGACGCCAAAACCGTGCGTCCGCTCGCCGTCAAAGGCCATAAAGTACCATTCGGCGGGACGGGACAGCGGCAGCGGCGACCAGCACAGATCCGCACGGGCCACGCCCCACGAATCAGCCAGCACCTGCTTCATAAAAGACGTATCAAAGCGCCACTTGAGTACAACCTCCTTGACGGATCGACCACTCGGCAGCAGCCATATTTTCACTCCCTTGGCGGCAGGCTCAACACGCACCGAGCCGTCCGCGGGAGAAACGATGTGAATTTTCTCCATTGACAACATACTGTTCTCCTTTATCTTATCTCAAATTTATCTTTGGTCGCGCACGCGCCGCCAAATCTCTCTTTCAAAAAGCGTGCCACGCCGTCCTCCTCGTTGCCGCAGATGACAGCCGTTGCCATCTTCTTCAGCTCTTCGTCGGCATTGGCCATCGCGTAGCACTCGTCTGCGATTTCAAACATGGAAACGTCGTTTTTCCCGTCGCCAAAGCAGACGATCTTATCACAGCCAAGCAATCGCTTCAAGGCAAGAATAGCCTCTGCCTTGGTCGCGCCGCGCGGTTGGATCTCCAGCCACTGCTCCCCGCTGTAAATATCTTTGTGATAGATGCACTCAAAGCGGTCGCGGTACTTCTCGTAAATGGGAAACAGAAGCTCGGGCTCGTCGATGCAGGTCAGGTGGAAGATCTCGCCCGCATACAGTTCATGCTCATCCGACACCGGATTGTCTCGCTTATCACCGCGGCGGGTATCGTTAAACCATCGCACTCCCCTGCTCTGCCTGTCCTCGACGTAGGAGAATTTTTCCACGCTGTCCACAAAAGCGTAAACGATGGGGTATATGCCGCAAGACAGCAGGTCGTCGAGGATCTCCCTCGCTTCGGCTGAGGCGAATGCCCCCGAAAGGAGCCGCTTGCCCGTCGCGCTTTCCACCACGAAAGAGCCGTTGTAAATAATGACCGGCAGGTTGGTGTTAAGTCCCGCCGTGGCCTTGCTTGCGGTCACAAGCGAGCGGGCGGTGGCATAGGAAAAGATCATGCCCTGCGCCACCAGAGCATTGATGGCATCGACGGTAAAGGCGGAAAGCGTCTGATCGCCTCGCAACAGCGTGCCGTCGAGATCGGATACGTACAGCACCTTTGACATGACCGTTCCTCTCTTTCCCAAATTCTGCTTTTATTATACTAAATCCATCGACACTTGTCAAGCACAAACAAAAGGCCAAGCGGTGCGCTCGGCCTTTGGTCTTATTTGTTAGATTTGTTATAACTCCTTTTGCAGAACGTACTCTCTTCTGTTCTTTTCGATCATATCGTACGCAATGGTGAAACCGAGCTTTTGATAAAAAGCCACGAGCACGTCAGCATTCGCCGGCAACGTGCTTTTCCGCTTTGTGCATAAACTGAAAGCCCATCAGAATCTCGCCCATCGTCCAACCCGTTTCAATACAACAGGGGGCCCAACCCACGTCGTGCGGCACGCCGTAGCTCTCCCAGCGCTCCATATCAAACGCACGTGTCCATGCACCGTCGAGATTTGGATCCTCGCTGTGTATCTGGCAGGAAACAAGGAAGGAGGCAATGTCCGCCCACGCATCATAAAACCTCCGCTCGCCCGTCGCGAGGTAGGCGTAGGCAAAACCAAGCGGCAGCCAGTTGTTGGAATACAACAGATCGCACACGGGATCGCCGTTGTCAGCCAAGAGAGCGCACTCGCCGGTATGATTGCGCGAGCAGGCGGCGGTATAGCCCGTATCCCATTCGGCATATCCTCCCGATGCATGACGGAATCTGGCCAGATCGTCACTCACGCGGCAAAGCCACGCGTAATGCAAGGGATCTTTGGTGATCTCATACAGAACAGCCAGGGGCAAAATCAGACGGCAACACTCCTCCGTCTCGCTCGTTTCGCGGTGTATGTCAGGATACCGCGCCATGAGCGAAGCAAGGCCTTTTTGTGCCGCATCGAAGAATTTTTCCGACGCACCCGCGCGATAAGCCAAAAGCAGTGCGGCGTGATAGTAGGCGTTGTAGTGCGCCGAGGGAATACCCGAGCCCGAATTTCGCAGGCGGGCGCACTCGGTTTCATTCAACTGACAAATATCGGTACGAAAGGCACGAAGACCGTCCTCATCCGTCGTTTGAAGCATATATTCCAGGGCGTCTGTCGCCTCCCGGAAATGAGGGGCGGAACCGCCGAAATTTTGATACAGCAACGTCGGCAAAATGGCGCGCGCGACGTCGTCCTGATAACAAACCTCCCACGCCACCTCGGTCCAGCGCATCATGCCACGGTGTGGGCCGTCCTTGATCTGCATAAGGTCAAAGCAGAAATCGTCAATGGAGCGGAAGGTCTTATAACTTTGCTCATTGCCATGAACCATCCAATCCATAAGAAATGCACCTGCCGTTTCTCCCGAGCAATCGGTACGGATCGCAGGGGCGCGCAGCTGTACGCCGTCCTGCGCACGCACCAAATGAGAAAAGCCTTCGTACACCCCCATACGCCCCTCCGCGCGCAGTTGCCCGGAACGAGAAAACCAAGCCAATCCGCGCAAAACCGCCTCGTCGGCATCAGCGGCGCAAGTCACTCGACGCGATTGGTAGGTGCAAACGGGAGTATCATAAACGGGCGCTATCGCCTCGCCGCATAAGAAGGACAAAATAAAGGCGATCAAGCACTCCCAGCTCTTTTGAGGCGCAAGCCTGGCGCGGCGGAAGTTACAAAGACGAAATCCGCAAACAAAGGTGTTATCGTCCAAAAACCACAGCGCAGGGCGGCCTTGTTTTTTCTGTTCGTCATTCAAAACGATATGGTCGTGGGCGCAGATATAGTCGTGATAGGCAAGAACGGGAACGATGCCTCCCGGCATGAAATGGTAGGAAATGCAATGATTGAAGTGACCGTCCAGCACGTCGCCGTCAAGCAGACCCTTGACCGAGGTGCCGTCAAACACCAAGCGGTGATGCGTCATTTCAGTAGGATCGCCGGCATAGCATTGGCCGATCGAACCGACAAATTCTGCAAACACCGGCTTGCCCATAGCACGAAACTCCTCGACGGCAAGTCGCAAGCGAGCATTCAAAATCAAAGGGCGATCCACATCTCCCGCCAGCACGCACAGAGCGTCAAAATCCCCTTTGGGCAATCGTTCGGCCTCGGGAGAAACAACAACGGCCTTCTCTGCCGTCCGCAAGATCAATTTAGCAAGATCATTTTCGGGCGATGAAATCAATAAAATGCGGTTCATATCCGGCTCCTTTTCAACCACGCTTTAACAAAACGTTTCATTTCTTCTCTGTCCACGTGCTCTTTCCAAAAAAATCGTTTTTTTCGATAATGCCGAGTCATTTCATTCCGGATTTTTCACACGTTCTCTTCTTTCATAAATCCAATCACCCCGGCAGACCAGCCGTGGCAAAGGCTGTGGCGAAATCCTTTGTAGCAAAATGCGCCGAAGTCCCCGTGAATATCTTTTTCACCCTTGTTCGGGAACTCGTCGATCCGTCCACTGTTTTCGCACCAGGCGACGTCGAAATCCTCCCAGAAGGTAGTGGCCCCTTTGTCGAGCATTCCGCCATAGTATTCCTTCATCATCTCTGTGGCACAAGTCTTGTCAAACGAGGCCACCGCCTTAAGAATGTAATAGCTTAGGAAGGTAGACATCCCCCGCGCACCGCCTGCGACGAGCCTCTCTCGGTCTTGCGTTGAGAGGCCCGTGGCGAAATGCTTGAGACCCAATACCTGCTTGCTCGACTGCACCGTGATCTCGACCTTCAGCAGCCGAGACAGTAGCTCTTGTGCAACAGAGGTATCTTTGCCAAACTCTCTGAACAGCCGGATCGCCTTTTTCATAGCAATGATATTGATTGCCCTGACTCCCATTTGCTCGTCGGGCTGACCATGCGTCGGCCAGTCGACGAAATACGAGGGATAATTCAAGGTTCCATCCTCGCCGATATAACGCTCCATCTGACCGATCAAGGACGACAAATACGCCAGCTGCCGCTTGACAAAGGACCGCGCCCCCGTCCGCTCAAAGTACTCCGCAAGAATAATGATCCACCACATCGAATAGGCCGGCATTCCGTTCATCCAGCCCGGCAGCGGCGTCTGATCCTTGACGAAATTCAGCGACCGTTCAATGCATGAAAGGCGTCCGTACAACGTCGTAAGAGCGATGACCTCGGGGGCCATATCCCCGATCCAAACCAGCCGATCCCGCTTGACTCCATCCCACACGTAGCCGCTTGACGCGCACAGATCGATCGTTCGCTTGGCCGCCTCGTATATGGCGCGGACGGTCTCATCCCCGCCCTCGTAGCGGTACCGGACCGGCTTGTTCAGCATTTGATTTGTCGCAACGATGCTTTTGATCTCCACCCGCCCCGAAAAATCCAGTCGCACAAATCGGAATCCCGTCTGCCCGAAGGTCATGTCCGAATAGTTTTGCAGCTTGACGGTAAAATCCCGCAAGGAATGGTCGTTGGTCGCGCCCGTCTCACCGCCAATGTCACTGCAGCATTCACCCAGACTTTCACCGAAACGGATACGAACGGCAACGTCTGCGGCTCGATAGGTCAAAATGCGAACGCCGCCGCACAACTCTGTGCCATAGTCCAAAATGACGTAGTCACCGTCTTCAAAGGCCGTCGTTTTTCGCTCCGAAAGACCGATTTGTAGCGGTTGCTTTTGGTATAAATGATCGGCCGCCATGCCTTTTTCCGTCAAAATGCGCTTGGGGAAAATATACGTGTTCATCTCTCTACCCTCTCATAAATAGCAAATAGGAATCGCGCTCCAGCCGTGGCACAGGCTTCCCGCGTTGCCAAAGGCAGAAGCCCCCTCGATCGTTTCCCATACGCTCGTCGCTCCCGCGTCGAGCATTTTTTGATAGTTGCGCCGAATCTCGTCCACGATGCGCGGCCGCCATCTTGCGGTATCCGTCTGCAACAGCGCGTCGTAGGGGAAGCACTTCATGCTCAAGGAACACTCGGTAAATTCGCCCTTGGCGATTCTCTCGCAAAGCGTGCTCGCATCGTCCGCAACTGCCGCCAGCACCGCCATCGCGTTGCCCAAAGCTGTGAATTCGCCACCGTTCTTGGTCATGGAAAATGCACCGGCCTTCTCGTCATAAAAAGCCTTTGCCGTCTCTCTCCGGATTGTTTTCAGCACATCCGTATAATCGAACGTTTTGCCCGCCAACAAGCAAATTTTGCGCAGATTTTCAAGCGCAATGACAAACAGGCAGTTGATCATCAAATCGGGAATTTCCTCGTCACAAGAGCCCAGATGCCCCTGAAGGTGTTCGGACCAATCGTAGAAATTCCAATGGTTTCGGCCGCCAAAGCGCGAGATCAAGCCTTCCTTGGTGTTAGTTAAAAAAGCTTGGACGATGGAGATCAGCTTGGGGTAAATCTCATCGATCAAAGAAACGTCGCCCGTGAAATCCACGTACTCCCGCACCGCCATAAAATAATACAAGGAAAAGGAGGGGATGGTCAGATCCATGCCGCAGGGATAACAAATGGACAAAAGATGATCCTCCCTTTGATCCTTGCTCATCAATAAAAGATTGGCCCGCGCGTACGCCGCGTTTCCGTCCTCAAATGCGCGGTAGCCGCACAGCATCTGATTTCTCGAATCGAAGGCATACAGGCACTGCTCACGCCAAGGCGTGTCGACGTAATGCTCCATCATGCAAAGCTTCAGCGTTCGAACACACACGTCGTAGATGCGCGCGTCAATCTCCGTCTTCGCATCAAATTTCCTTTCTTTGACGGGATAGATCTCCGGGATCAAGCCAAGATCGTTCAAGCGAATGGGAGATTCCGAATAAAGCTCCAGATAGCGGCAACCCAGGCGGAGCATATAATTCGTGTAGGTGTTCCGCCCTGGCTTGGCAATATATTCAAAGCTGAAATCCCGACCGCCGATCATTCTTCGGACGTGTCCGTTTTGCAGGTCCTCGCCCCAGGACACGACGATCCTTTGCTCCGTGTCGGAAATAAAATCCAGCGTTGCAAGACCGACCGATTCCTCGCCAAGATCGACCAGATAATAGTTGCTCTCCGCCTTCAACACGCGCCCTTTGACGGGAGAAAGCAATTGCAATTTCAGCATGGGACGAGGATAAAAAATACATTTTTTATTCACGCATACCGCAGGCAAAAGTTCCCCTGTCGCTTCTTTCGTAGCATCGTACAGAAAGCTGAGTCCCAGCTGGCCGGTGATTTTCTTGGCATATCCGCTCAAATACGCTCCGCTCTTGCGGCACAAGGTATTTTCGTCGCTTGCCAGCAACACGTCACCGCCCTGCTCCACTTCAAAGATCAACCCGGCGTCTGCCTTCTTGTAGCGTTGCGAATTCTCTCCGAAGTGCCACACCAAAACAAAAATTTCATTCCATCCGCCGCATAAATATTCCGTGATATTGACCTCATCAAAAATCTTATAATGCTCGTAATCACCGTATTGATTGCTCGCCGCATATCGCCCATTGACGAACAGCGTATAATCACCATCGCAACAAATGCGGCAAACAGCCTGCCCTTTCGCCGCTTCAAAGCGGCCGAAAAATTCTCCGTATTCGTCTACGCCCGCATTCTCAGAGATCCAGATCCATTTTGCCTTGTTAAAATAATCCGACATAATATCCTCTTTTTCGGTTGTTGTTGTCATCATTATATCACACGCAACGGGAAAGTGTCAAGCAGTCCCCCTGCCTTGCGCAAACACAGCTTTGTTTGATGCAAAGCATTCCGTCTCCGCAATTCGGCGCTATACGAAAATCAAGAGTTTAGTCACAAAATAAGATGTGGACAGAACGAAAAAATGATGATACAATGGTATCGAAAGCTTTCAATAGCGTTGAATACTGGAAGCCGCAAAAGAAATCAAAGAAAAAATCGCCCCATAACTTCAAAAGAAACGCCGACACGCGTTGCGTGTCGGCTCTTTTTATTCATCATTCCCTGTTATGGTAGCTCTGGATGACGTACTCGGCAAAAATTCTACCGAGCTGCAATTCGCACAGCGCATCATAATGACCATAGTCCGGTTCGCCCTTTGGCTCATATAAGGTTGTTAACCCCTCGTCTATGGTCGAAAAATACAGATTCAAGGGAGAGCGCTCGGCAAATCGGCGTTTCCCCTCGTTGACCGTTGGGTAGCCGGGCTCGCAATACGGGCCATTCGATATGCCCGCATCAATGAAGTAAATTCCGCCAGTCTCCGCGTAAGGCGCAAGATCCTCCCGCAAATACGAAACGAACGCGCATTGATTGTCAAAATACCGCTCTGCTTTCCACTCCGTCGTATCCGATTCTCCCTGCATCCAGCAAATCGCTCCGATGCGCGCGTCGTACCCAAGGCTCGCAAGATGCTCCATATTTACCTTGACAAACGTCAGAAATGCTTGATAAATCGAGCCTCGTTCCCCACGAGCCAGCCAATGCTGGTGGAGCGAGTAACCCGACATGGTGTATTTCAAAATCAGAAGAGTCTCGTCGGGGTATGCCGCGGAAAGAGCGTCTGCCATACCGACCTCAGGACCGAAAAAGCCATTTGCGGCGCCACAGGTAAGATCGACCTTGACGTACTCGCCATCCGAGCAAGCATTATGATCGTCGATGCAATAATTGATCAGAACAGAGGAATATCCTGCACTGTATCGCGCAAAATCCTCGGTCGAAGAGCTCTCCTCAAGATAGCTGACGATGGAACTGCCGCTTGCGTTGCTCTGTCCCAAAAGCAGAATGACCTTGACGCGCTGCCCGTCCCCGCGCGGCAGGGTCTGTGCGAGCCGATACTGCGTATTCATATCCAACACCACCGGCTCGTCAAGCAGCTCCTCCTCACTTTTTTTCTTCGCGCAGGACACAACGCCCAAGCAAGCAAAGACCGCCAGCATCAAGCAAACGATGCGAAATGTTCGGTTCAACATGGCAACTCCTTCCCGGCTATGTTCGCCATAATACTACTTTGCGATTATTATACCACAAATAGAAGACCGATGCAAGCATTTTCAAGTAGGCAAGTAACACAATGAAGACTAATTTAAGAGCAGCAAAAAAGAGAAAAGACAGGCACACGATTGTGTGCCTGTCTTTTTGTTGAGTTCACTCAACAGAATTGAACCTTATAAAATCAGAATTATGTGCTATAAAATCCCCATAACATTGCAAGAGTATGATTTTTAACGTTTTCACCTTTCTTTTTGTTCAAAAGCAATTCATTATAATACTCATACTCATTTTTGGTAATATTAACAGGCTCGCTGATTTTCCCTTCCGTATATTTTGCAACAAAATTCTCGGTAATGATCAAATCTGAATTTCTCCAAAAGCCAATTACATATAATTCACCATCAACTTGCTCTATATCTTCAAGCATTCCAATATCACCAAGTAAAAATTGGGATACTCTTGAAAAACCAGCGGTGTCATAAACGGATATAGCCGAGTGCAAATCATCACCTTGCCGTTCAATGTTAATAAAATATTTTCCGTCGGCAGAAAAACAAAATCCGTCATCTTGAGCATAATTCACCTTTGAATAGCGAAATTTCTTAATCAAGGATAATGTTTTAAGAGAATATACCGCAATCCTACCGTCTGTACTTTTGACAACGAACATATCGCCGTGAGGAGAAATTGCCGAATAATATGCATGTATCAAATCCTTGAATTTGGCAAGCTCTGCTCCGTATTCATCGTATACGTATACAGTCTGCCCTGTACAACCTATATCGTAAGTTCCATTAGAAATATAGCTTACAAATCTCGGCAACACAACCACCGCCCTTCCAATTCAATTATAACATAAAGCAATTGTTCTTTCAAGTGAAATCTTCGGCTTGTGCCGAATGTGAAATAATGTGCTATTGCGCATTGTAAAATATTGCGCCTTCGTCGCAATGTGAACTGAGGGTTTCTTTTATTATTTGTGTCCCGAGTATGATAACGTATATCCGTTTCCAACTGTAAGTCGTCGCGTCTATTTTTCTATCTCTATTATATAAGAAAAGCCCTTGAAAATCAAGAACTTTTGTGTTAGGTGCAAAATTGTTGCCCCATTATGGCTCCCCCGGCACGGACTTGAACCACCACTCGCTTCGCTCATTGCGACACCATATTTGTCCGTCGCGAAGCTCCGGCCAAATGGCGAG
>JAZLCA010000037.1:0-2941 GCA_045613985.1 Eubacteriales bacterium
CCATGCTCACCGGCTACTGCGCCGGCTGGTCCCTCAAGCAGCTAATCCTGGAAGGCCTGGGCGGCGTTGGCGGCAAGATCACCTCCAAGCCCGCCAAGCATCTGGCTTCCCTGTGCAACCAGATGGTCAACTTCCTGGGCATTATGCAGAACGAGTGGGCAGGCGCACAGGCATTCTCCTCCTTCGATACCTACCTCGCTCCCTTCGTTAAGATCGACAATCTGACCTACGATCAGGTCAAAAAGTGCGTCGAGTCCTTCATCTACGGCGTTAACACCCCCTCTCGCTGGGGTACCCAGGCACCCTTCTCCAACATTACGTTGGACTGGGTCGTTCCTGCCGACATGGCCGAGCTCAACTGCATCACCGGCGGCAAGGAAGTCGACTTCAAGTATAAGGATTGCCAGAAGGAAATGGACATGGTCAACAAGGCCTTCATCGAGATCATGATCGAGGGCGATGCCAACGGCCGCGGCTTCCAGTATCCCATCCCCACCTACTCCATCACCCGTAACTTCGACTGGTCCGAGACCGAGAACAACAAGCTTTTGTTCGAGATGACCTCCAAGTACGGTACCCCCTATTTCTCCAACTACATCAACTCGGATATGGAACCCTCCGACGTTCGCTCCATGTGCTGCAGACTTCGTCTGGACCTGCGTGAGCTTCGCAAAAAGTCGGGCGGCTTCTTCGGTAGCGGCGAGTCCACCGGTTCGGTCGGTGTCGTTACCATCAATATGCCCAGAATTGCATATCTGGCCAAGGACGAGGCAGATTTCTACGCCCGCCTGGATCGCCTGATGGACATTTCTGCCCGCTCGCTCAAGATCAAGAGAACGGTTATCACCAAGCTGATGGATGCCGGCCTGTATCCTTACACCAAGAGATACCTGGGCACCTTCAACAACCACTTCTCTACCATCGGTCTTGTCGGTATGAACGAGGCTTGCCTCAACGCCGCATGGCTGGGTGTCGATCTGACCAACGCCAAGGCTCAAAAGTTTACCCAGGACGTTCTCAATCACATGAGAAACCGCCTGTCCGACTATCAGGAGCTGTACGGTGACCTGTACAACCTCGAGGCAACGCCTGCAGAGTCTACCTCCTTCCGCTTGGCAAAGCACGATCTGGAGCGTTATCCCAACATCATCACGGCAGCCAGAAACGGTGACGAGTCGCCTTACTACACCAACTCCTCTCACCTGCCCGTTGGCTATACCGACGATATCTTCACCGCCCTGGATATTCAGGACAAGCTGCAGACGCTGTACACCTCGGGTACCGTTTTCCACGCCTTCCTTGGCGAAAAGCTGCCCGATTGGAAGGCCGCGGCAACGCTGGTTCGCAAGATCGCGGAAAACTACGAGCTGCCCTACTACACCCTGTCTCCTACCTATTCGGTATGTAAGGATCACGGCTACATTGCCGGTGAGATTTATGAGTGCCCCACCTGCGGCAACAAGACCGAGGTCTACAGCCGTATCACCGGCTACTACCGCCCCGTTCAGAACTGGAACGACGGTAAGTCGCAGGAGTACAAGCACCGCAAGGTCTACGATATCGAAAACTCCAAGCTGACCCACGGCGCCCCCAACACCGAGGTTACCTCTATGACTGAGGATGCTCCCGCGATTGCTGACGGCACCTACCTCTTCGCTACGGTAACTTGCCCCAACTGCAAGATTGCCAAGTCGTTGCTTGACAAGGCGGGCGTGGTATACGAGGTCATGTATGCCAACGAGCACACCGATATGGTCAATGCACTTGGCATCAAGACGGCTCCCACCCTGGTGGTCGTCAACGGTGACGAGGTACACAAGTGCGTCGGCGTCTCCGAAATCAAAAAAATGCTGAATCAGTAAGGAAAGAACACTGATATGTATGATATTATCATCATCGGCGGCGGCCCTGCGGGGCTCGTCGCCGCAGTATATGCACGGCGCGCCGGCAAGAGCGTGCTGGTAATTGAAAAAGCCACCTTCGGTGGTCAGATCACCTACTCTCCCAAGGTGGAAAATATTCCCGGATTTGTTTCCCTGACCGGCAACGAGTTTGCCGAAAAGCTGGTCGAGCAAGCGCTGGAGCTGGGTGCCGACGTCGAAGCGGCCGAGGTCATTGCGCTGCGAGACAACGGACCGACCAAGACGGTCGTCACCGAAACGCTGGATAAGTTTGAGGCTCGCGCCGTCATTATTGCGACGGGCGCCCGCCACCGCCTGCTTGGTCTTGAAAACGAAGAGCGCCTGATCGGACACGGCATTTCCTTCTGCGCGGTATGCGATGGCGCCTTTTACGCCGATAAGATCGTCGGCGTGGTTGGCGGCGGCAACTCTGCTTTGCAGGAGGCTCTGCTTCTGTCCGAGCTTGCCAAAAAGGTCTACGTTATCCAGAATCTGGATGAATTGACGGGCGAGGTTGCTCTGCGCGAGCAGCTGTATCAAAAAGAAAACGTTGAGATCATCACGGGAGCTGTGGTGGAGAGCTTGCGAGGCGAGGAAGAGCTTCGCGCCATCACCGTCCGTTCCCTGACGAGCGGTTCTCTGCGTATGCTGGCGCTGGACGGCCTGTTCGTCGCCATCGGCCTGGTTCCCCAAAACGAACCGTTTGCCAAACTGGTGGAGTTGGACGAGCGCGGCTACGTTTGCGCCGATGAAGACTGCGCGACTTCCCTTCCCGGCGTGTTCGTCGCGGGAGATAGCCGCCATAAGCGCATCCGCCAGGTCACGACGGCCGCCGCTGACGGCGCGGTCGCGGCACTTGCGGCGTGTGATTACGTTGATTCCATGAAATAAGATAAAAATCCTCACAAGCCAATCGGTTTGTGGGGATTTTTTGCGCGAGGGAGGTTGGGCAAGATGGGTTCGCAGGGCAAACGGTTCTCCTTCCCTGTCCTCCCCCGATAAAACGAGGTGCCCCGCATTCTCCCGGGGCCCCAAAAATT
>JAZLCA010000038.1:0-44763 GCA_045613985.1 Eubacteriales bacterium
CGCCGCTGCGAGGGGGGAAAGGAATTTTTTTTCTTTGCCCCTTGCGCAAAAAATCAAAATATGATATACTTTTTTTGAAGAAAATAAAAAATATAAAAAATTTTTTCGAAAAACCGTAAGAAAATCGAAATTTTTTTGTCTATATAGGTGAAGGCCCTTCAACCAAGCTTTGCGAGGTGTACACTATGAAAAAAGAAATATCCATTCTCCGTCTGCTTAAAGATCGATCCGAGCGCGCGCTGCAAGAGATCGACAAAGCGTACGGAAAGCGTTGCCTGCAACTGGCCAAAAGCATTTTGCGCAACGATCAGGACGCCGAGGAATGCGTCAACGACGCCTATCTTCGTCTTTGGCAGCTCCCGCCCGCCAACCTTCCCCGGTCCCTTGAGGCTTATCTGATGAAAACGGTCCGCAATCTCTGCATTAACCGTATCAAGAAAAACGCGGCCGAGCGTCAGGGCGCCGAGGGCGAGGACGTACCGTTGCACGAACTTGAATATTGTCTTGCGGAGGCGGATCTGCCCCAAGACGATGCCGCTCTGCGCCAGCTGATCAACCGCTTCCTTTCTACTTTGGAGCGGCGGGATATGCTGCTTTTCGTGCGCCGCTATTGGTATTCCGATAGCATTGAAGCCTTGTCCGCCGCATCGGGCATGACTCAAAACCACATTCACCAGCGACTACACATTATTCGAAAAAAATTACGCCAATACCTGATAAAAGGAGGTATTTCGTTATGAAAAACGATCAATCCAAGCGTTTGATTGAGCATATCGGCGACCAGTACGTATCTCTGGCGGCCGACCCGGTCGAGGCTTTCACCGCCATTCGAGAAACAAAGACACGCGGGCGCCTGAAACTGTGGACCGCCACCGCTGCCTGTGCCCTGCTTTCCATTTTGATCACGGTAGTAATGCTCTCGGGCGTGTTGGATCAAGCCGATTCCCCCGCAATTCCCGATGATCCTTCCACCCCGGGAAGTCAGCCCGAGGAGCCCGATCAGCCCGGTGCGGATGAACCCGGAACCGATGAACCCGGGACCGATGAGCCTGGGACCGATGAACCCGATGAGCCCGTGACGCCGCCGGATGAGCCATCCTACTCGGAACCTGAGATCACGTTGCCGGATTTCAAGACCTTTGCCTACCACATAAGAGGCTTTTGGACTTCAAACTGGTACGAAGGTTGGGAAAACATCAACTATCTTTTCAACTTCCAATACAACGGTCACGTTTATATTCTGAACCTCGACACAAAAGAGGCTGAAATCGGCCGCTACTCGTTTACGGATGATAAGATCGAGCTGTTTACGCTGACGGATGGTGTCGGCTGGGAGAAATCCGACATCACGATGCAACTGAACCGCGCCGAAACAAAATCCGAGACGAAAATCACTATTACCAAAGGCAAGTATACGGAAACGTATATACGTATACAGTTGAACACCGTTCATCTGAGCATTAAAAATTTGAAGGAAAGTGTGGCAATTGAAGCATTTTCTATCGAAGAGATGACTCTGTTCGAGCCCTACGATCCTTATACCGTTTCCTACGAGCTTCCCTCGTTGGAACACGTTAAGACTTTGGATGTACATCAATTCAGTAGCGCTCCTACCACTTTGCGTTTTTCTTCCATTTTCAACGCAGAATACAGAATTTATGACAAACATCTTGAGCTGATTGCCGAAGGTGAATGTGCAACCGCTCCCGACAGTGAGTTCGCCGAAATCGAATTCCCCGAAGAGGACGGTCTGTACTATCTGGAGGTCATTGCGGACGACTTGCAGAACGAGCTGTTTGATTCCCTGATCCTTCATTTCTACGCTGCCATTCAGGTGGGCGAGCCGGATGAGCCCGTAACACCGCCGGATGAGCCGACAACGCCCCCCACTCCCGAAATTTCAACCCCCAGCCTTAACTTTTTCTATAACCACATGAGCAGCACGTGGGGAAATTCCAGACGCGAACAAAGCCATGTCACGCCCTATATGTTCGTCTTCCAACCGGACGGACGATTGTACATCTTTAACCATCACACGGGAGAGGCAATCACAGGTCTTTACTCTCTTGCGGACGTCGAAGCGGCCGAGGCGTGGATGAACAGCGGGAAGTTAACGCACGAAAGCGACGTTGACGTATGGCTGCAGGATGAAGAGGGAGAATGGTATCTCTCCGATATTTCCATCACTATTTCGTTCCACGCAAAAGAAGAGCTGTGCTATCTTAACTTCACGATAGGCGACACCGCCGAGCAGGCATATCGCGGAAATACCATGTGGTCGCCGCGCTTGGCCATCTATTCCGGAGACGGCTCGATTAAAACGGAGCGGAAGGGCCTGTATAACTACTACTATGAGGAAATTGAGCTACTCGGTGCAGGCTCCCCTGTTGTCGTTTCCTTCGGTTTGCCGGCCATTGAAAAAGGATCGAGCTTCGTAAAGATGCTGACCGATTCTGCCTGTAACTTTACAAAGTTGCCCAACGCAAGTCAGGTCGACTTTTGGTGGCAAACGGAGGGCTATTATAAACTATACGACAGCAACTGCCGCTTGATCGCGGAAGGTGAGTGTGACCTGACGCCCAATACCACCGATTCCGGGTTTGACGTTCCCAACGTTGCGGGGCTGTATTATCTGGACATCTGTGTGGAGGACTACTACAATCCCACCCCGGATCTGCTTGCAGAGCACAAGATCCATTTCTACGTAGCCTTCCGACTGGAAGATTCCATACCTGCAACGCCCTACCAGCCTCCCAAGGAAACGACGTTGACAGTTCCGATCTTTGACTGCGATACCCTTCCCTCCAATTCCGGTGTCTTTACCCTGGATAAAATCAATAAGACCGAAGGGGCCGCCAGCCTTTCTCTGACGGCAGATCAAGAAACTCTCACCATTCTTTTCCATACGTTTGCCCCGATGAACGCCGAAGGGTGTGACGTATTGGAGTTTGATATGTACGTTTCCGACGCAGAGCTCTTCAAAAATCCTGCCCTATTAAGCAAATATTTCACCATCGAGCTGTCTTCCGGCGGTCAAGTTGACATGGCCGAAATCAACTTCTATGGAAAAGATATCATTGAAAAAGGCTTGGCCGGTCAGGAATTGAAGAGTGGCTGGAATCACGTCGTCATTCGTCTCTGTGACGGTGAGGCGTACAGTCTAAGCAACGAAGTTTTCGATGTCAATTCCATTAACTTCTTGCGCATTTATCTCATTGGCAACTCCAGCCTTCCCGAGGGCGAGCACACGATCAAATTCGACAACATTTGCTTGTCCAAAGAAGTAAAATAACCAACTAAAAAAGGCGGCAGACCAATCGGTCTGCCTCTGTTTTATTCGATTGAAAATCAATACATGGGAATTGTGCTGTTACAGCATATTTCCCCGTAATTGTCAAGGCAACACGGATCTTTAATGATGAATTGAAATTGGCTCTCCATCCAAATTTCGACAGAGAGCCAATCGGTATTATTTATTCTTGCAGAGCACGTAAAATATCGTCTTTTCCTATGCCCACCGCGTCGAAGACGCTTTGCTCGGCACAAGGATCGGGGGTGACGCGGTCACTATCGATGGCAACGATACGCACGTTGGGACGGTACTCGCCCTCAATGCGGGTGCTCAACGCGTCGGCCAGCGTCATGCCAAAGCCGCCGCTTCGGATTCCCTCCTCGCATACGACGATGCGCTTTGTTCCCTGCGAGGCCAGGCAAGCAAGCGTATCTGCCAGAGCGTTACAGGGGCGCAACAATTCCACCGCGATCACACCTACCCGCTCACTGCTCTCCTTTGCCGCAATCAGCCCCTCGCCAAGCAAACGGCCGTAGGTAACGATCACGCAGGCGGGGGGATGCTCGACGTCAAAGTCGGCCACCGCTCCCGGACACACGGAGTGCAACGCAGGGCTGCGCAGATATGCAAGAACGGTCTCATCATCACTTCCCGAGGGATAACGCAGGGCCGTCGGGCCCTCGAGTCCTTGTGTCAAAAGGGCTCTCAGGCGCGCCTTGAGCGATTCCGTCGTCAACGGATGCCAGATCGTCATACCGGGGATATCGGTCAAAAAGGCCACGTCATAGATGCCGTGATGGGTCAAGCCGTCGGCGGCGTTGAGCCCTGCGCGATCAATGGCAAACAAAACGGGAAATTTCTGTAAGGCGACGTCGTGCAATATCTGGTCGTAAGCACGCTGGAGGAAGGTCGAATAGATGGCCGCGACGGGAGTGCATCCACCCGCCGCAAGGCCGGCAGCGAAGGTCACAGCGTGTTCCTCGGCAATACCAACGTCAAAGAATCGGGCGGGATGGGCCGCGGCGAAAGGCAAAAGTCCCGTGCCGTCGGGCATGGCCGCCGTGATGGCGCAAATTTTATCGTTTTGGCGGGCCAGCTCGGTCAGCGTCTCGCCAAACACCTGCGAAAAGGTGGGAGCGTCCGAAATTTTATCAGCCGGTGCAAGGCCGTGATAGGCATCAGGATGCTCCTCGGCGGGAGCGTAGCCCTTGCCCTTGATCGTTTTGACGTGAATGATACTGCAGCCGTGCTTCCCCTTCGCCGAGCGCAACAGCTGCTCCACCGCCCGCTCGTCGTGTCCGTCCACGGGGCCGAGATAGTTGAGCCCCATCGCTTCAAAATAGTTACTGCGGTACAGCAGACGCTTGATCCCCCGCTTGATGCCCCGCAAACCGTTTTTGAGAGGAAGACCGATCAGAGGTATGTGGGAAAGAAATTTGCCCAAGGCAGATTTGGTGCGGGAATAGCCGGGAGCCGTGCGCAGTTTGGTCAAAAGACGGGCAAACCGACCGACATTTTTGGAGATGGACATCTCGTTTTCGTTGAGCACGATGATCAGACGGAGATCCCGCTCGCAGTTGTTCAGTGCCTCGTGGATCATGCCCCCCGTGAACGCGCCGTCGCCCAGGACAGCAACCGTAAAGGCATCCGATCCTTTGAGCCTTTCCGCTCGCGCAAGACCGAGAGCGGCCGACAGCGAGGTCGAAGCGTGTCCTGTGCCAAAGACGTCATGCTCGCTTTCCTCTCGACGCGGGAAACCGGACAATCCGCCGGGGGCACGCAAGGTATCAAACATATCCGCGCGACCGGTGAGCAATTTATGGACGTAGCTTTGATGTCCCACGTCAAATACGATATGATCCACCGGAGAGGAAAACACCCGATGGATGGCCACCGTCAATTCAACGGCGCCAAGATTGGAGGCAAGATGACCGCCGCCCTTGGTCGTTTGCTCGATCAGCACGCGGCGCAGTCGGTCACACAGTCCGGGGATTTCCTTTTGGGACAGTACTTTGAGGTCTGCAGGAGAACGGACACCCAAATATGCGGCTACATCGGTCCGACACGTCTCGTTTCGCTTTATTTCGTTCATCCGATCCCCTCCTTTCGTTTCTCCTGATAGTTTATCATATTTCCCCATAAAAATCAAGTATGCGGACCGGGAAAGTTTTATACGAGCAAAATTTTATTGCCGCTTTGTGAATTTTTACACTTACGCCTTGCACAAGCAAAAATTTTGTTGTATAATATAAAATGAATTTTTGTGGTCATATCGGAGGACGAGATGGAACAGATCTATACCATACCCGTAAACGAAGCGTTTGAAGCCTCGCGCGACGATGCCAGCTGTGGCTGTCCCATGTGCGCGCTGTACAATAAATTGGAAAACGACGAGTTGGAGCTGATTCTGGGAGCTTCCATGATGGAGCCCGACATTCGCATCAAGACCAACGAGACCGGCTTTTGCCGCACTCACTACGATATGATGATCGCCCGTCAGAACAGACTGGGTATGGCACTGACGCTGGAAAGCCACTTGGCAGATCTGCGCCGAGAGATCACCGAAACGCCCCTGCCCCTCATCCAGCCCCGCGGAGAGAAGCCGCTCAAGCGTATCAGCGCTTTGGAGCGCAGCTGCTACGTGTGCGGCCGCATTGAGTACAACTACGCCCGTATGGTCGAGACCGTTGTGTTGCTTTGGGAAACGGACGAGGATTTCCCCGCCAAGCTGAAGGCCCAGCCCTATTTCTGTCTGCCCCACTACCGTCGTCTGCTGGAATGCGCCCAGCACCGATTGAACAAGAAAAAGCAAGCGGAGTTTGCCGCCGTATGCGCAGGCGTTGTGCTTCCCTATTTTGACAAGCTGCAAAAGGACGTCAGCTGGTTCTGCAAAAAATTCGACTACCGCTATGACGAGGAGCCCTGGTACGATTCCAAGGACGCCATTGAGCGCGCCGTTCGCTTCCTTCGCTCCGACCTTCACAAAAACAACCAAAAACGCCGCTGAACAGGAGAATTTCGACCATGATCGATCTTTTGGATTTACATAAAAAATTCATTTTGACGCATTTGAGAGAGGGCGACGTTGCCGTCGATTTTACCATGGGCAACGGTCATGACACCGCCTTTCTTTCCCGCACCGTCGGCGAAAGCGGCCGCGTGTACGCCTTTGATATTCAGGCGCAGGCCGTCGAGTCAACCACCAAAAATTTGAAGGAATGGGGTTGTCCTGAAAACTACACCCTCATCCACGCATCCCACCATCTGGTCAAGGATTACGTAAAGGAACCCATCCGCGCCGGAATGTTCAATCTTGGCTATCTGCCGGGCGGCGATAAGCGCATCACGACCATGCGAGAGACCACCATGCCTGCCATTGAGGCCGCCATCGACCTGCTCGCCCCCGACGGCATTCTCAATATCGCTGTCTATCCCGGCCACGAAGAGGGCGAGGCCGAGGGCAAAATGATCTGCGATTATCTTGCAGGCATCTCCCGCCACAAGGTATGCGCAACGCTGGTCAAAATCATCAATTCGCCCACTTCTCCCTTTTTCATCATGGTAGAGACCAAACCGCCCAAAAACTGATACGCGTACCATTTGGTACAGAAAGGCATTATTTATATGCGACAAACACGACAGATCCTCCCCCTGCTCTTGATCATCGCTCTGCTTTGCGGCGCGCTGTATCTGGTCAGTCCGGGCGGACCCTTCTACCGGGGTGCGGACACTCCCATCGTAGACACGCCTCCCGCAGATATACCCGAAAATGACGATCCCGTGACGGATCAGCCGGGCGAGAATCGTCCTCCGATTGAAAATCCGCCCGAGGACAATCCGGGACAAAACGACCCTCCCGTAGTGGATCCTCCTGTAGTTGACCCTCCCGTAGTCGATCCTCCTGTAGTAGACCCGCCTGTGGTCGATCCTCCCGTGGTGGATCCCCCCGTTGTTAATCCTCCCGTGATCGATCCGAATTATCAATATTCCTGCGACGTTTCTTTGTATATGGATGCCATCAACGCCAAATACGACCGCAGTGATATTCTCCTGGTCAACAAGAACAACCCTTTGGGTGAGTATTACGTTCCCTCCAATCTGGTATATCTCAACCGCGAGGACACGCTGGGCGGAAAAACGCATCAGCTGAACGAGACGGCAGCGCTTGCCCTGCACGCCATGATGATGTGTATGCGGGCAGACGGCATCACCGACACCTTCGTCACCAGTGCTTACCGTTCGTACAAGTATCAAGTAGACACCCACAACGGATACATCCAAAAAGAGCGCAACGGTATTTCAATCGAGGCCATCAACTATTTCGGCTACGATTACATTCAGAATTTCTATCTGTCTCAAGGCATTACCAAGCTGACGTTGGAGGACGCTCGTGCCGTTGTCTTGTCTTACTCTGCCCCTCCCGGAAAGAGCGAGCATCAAACGGGACTGTGCGTGGACTTCATGACCACAGGAATGTCCGACCTGACCAACCCAGGCTTCGAGCCCACGGCCGCCTTCCGCTGGCTGCAGGAAAACGCTTGCCAGTTTGGTTTTGTTCTGCGTTATCCCAAGGATAAGGTGAATACCACCGGCTATTCTTACGAATCCTGGCATTACCGCTTCGTCGGAAAGGAAGCCGCCATCGCCATCACCGAGCGCGGCATCACCCTGGAAGAATATCTTGCCGTCGGATAACCCCCTTTTCTAAACAAAAAATCGGACACGCGCCACACGGCGCGTGTCCTTTTTCGTTATTTGAATATGACGTTTTCCTCTCCCAAAAGACGAACGAATTCACTCAACAGGTAATCCGCCAGAGCAACACCGCCCCGCCATGCGCGATAGGTTTTGCTCTTGCCGTCGTAGAAGACGACGGGCGTCGCACCCGGAAAAATCTCTGCCAAATTGACCGCTTTGCGATAGGCTTTTCCTTGACTGTCGGGCAGCCGCAGATACAATTTACCTTCTTTGCCCTGCACGCTCTCGCGAGGACGCGGGGGTTCTTTCTTAGGTTTGGACGGCTCGTCGGTCGTTTCGCTTGCGGATGTTGAGGGACCGTCACCGTAGGTTTCGTTGTCCAACAGCAAAAACAGTTGATCCACCAGTATTTTGGGATCCTCGTTTTCACGGCAGGAAACGGTTCCCCGCACGCAAACCGGGGTGTCGGGGCGAACGATCTCGCCACAGCTCGTATAAACCTTGGGAAACAGCAAGCACTCGATCTCGGCATAGCGATCCTCCAGTGTGAAGAACGCCATGCGTTCTTCCTTGCGGGTGGTCTTTACGGTGACGTGGTTGATCATGCCGGCAAGAGTAACGCGAGTACGCTCTTGCACCGTATAGTCACCGTTCTCATCCTGTTCCAAAAGCGAAGAAATTTCCTCCGTCCCCAGGGATCGAACGTGATTTTGATAATTATCCAGCATTTGCCCCGAAAAATACATTCCCGAGGCCTCTTTTTCCTGCATCAGCTTTTCTTTGAAGGAAAAATCGGGCAGATCGGGATAGTCGAAGCCAGGAGAGGACGCGCTCTCCTTTTCAGGCACTGCCATAGAGAACATATCCATCTGACCATCCAGATTGCGGCGCGAACGCTCTTGCGTCAGGTCAACGATCTTTTCGTAAGAAGCCAGCATTTGACGGCGATTGATGCCACCAAGGCCGTCGAAGGCCCCCGCCTTGATCAGCGCCTCCAATTGACGCTTGTTCAGATCCTTGGCCGCCATACGTCCTACGAAATCGTCCAAGGAGGTAAAATAGCCGCCGCTCTTTCGCTCCCGCACAACAGCCTGGATAAAGGAGGGACCGATGTTTTTCAGAGCGGCAAGACCAAAGCGGATGCCGCCCTCCTCGCCTCCGTCGGCGTGGAACTGGGCGAAGCTTCGATTGATGTCGGGCGCAAACACGGTAATGCCTCGATGGTGGCATTCGGCAATATACTCGCCCGTCTTGGGAATATTCCCCAGAACGCTGGTTAGCAATGCCGCCATATACTCACGGGGATAGTGCGCCTTGAGATATGCCGTGCGATACGAGATCAATGCATACGAAGCCGCGTGGGATTTGTTAAAGGCATAGTTGGCAAAATCGGCCATACTGTCAAACAGCTCGTTTGCGACCTCCGCCGAAACACCGTTTTGCTCAGCACCCGCAACAAAGCTCTCTCGCTCCGCTTCCAGCACATCTGCTTTTTTCTTGGACATGGCGCGGCGCACGATATCGGCGTGGCCGAAGGAATATCCGGCAATCGTACGAAAGATATTCATGACCTGCTCCTGATAGACGATACAGCCATAGGTCGATTCCAGAATGGGCTTGAGTTTGGGCGTAGAGTAACTGACGCTATCCGGATGCTTGCTGTTTTCAATATAAGTCGGGATGGAATCCATAGGGCCGGGACGGTACAGCGCGATGGCCGCCTGCACGTCATCCAGCGTGCGAGGGCGAAGTTCGGTCAGCATTTGGCGCATACCGCCCGATTCCAGCTGAAAGACACCGCCCGTATCTCCGCGCGAAATGAGCTCAAAGGTTGCTTTATCCAAAAGACTCACGTTTTCCAGCACGAAATTCGGCTGTCGTTCACGGATCTGCATTTCGGCATCATGGCAGATGGTCAAATAGCGCAAGCCGAGAAAATCAAACTTGAGAAGTCCGAGCCCTGCGATGGTATCCATATCGTATTGACAAACGACGGCGTCATTACTGACTGCCAAAGGAACGAAATCGTATAAAGGATGCTCGGTGATAAGAATACCTGCCGCATGAACGGACATATTGCGGGGCATACCCTCCAGTGCCATGGCGGTATCTACCAGGCGGCGAATGTCAGCCGAATCCTCATAAAGAGCCTTGAGATCGGGCAGCCGGAGTGCTTTTTCAATAGTAATCCCCAATTCCTGCGGCACGGCACGGGCAACCGGATCGACGGTACTGTATGGCAAACCCAGCGCACGACCGACGTCGCGGATAGCTGCGCGGGCGGCAAGCGTACCGAAGGTCACGATCTGGCTGACGTGATCCGAGCCGTATTTATCAATGACGTAATCGATGACCTCGCCCCGACGGTTATAACAGAAATCCATATCGATATCGGGCATACTGACACGCTCGGGATTGAGAAACCGCTCGAATAAAAGATCAAAGGCAATCGAATCCACGTCGGTGATGCCCAAAAGAAAGGCCACAAGACTTCCCGCACCCGAGCCACGTCCGGGACCGACGGGGATGCCACGGCCCTTGGCGAAGTTGACGTAGTCGGCAACAATCAAAAAATAATCGGCGTAGCCCATCGATTCAATGACGGACAGCTCGTATTCCATGCGGGCACGATACTCCTCTTCGGGATGCACGTCAGCACCGCTTCCGTAGCCCAGCATTCCCGTTTCTCTGCGACGGATCCACCCCTCCTCGGTCAAGCGGCGCAAATATTCGGGAGAGGTAAGCCCCTCGGGACAGGGGAAATGCGGCAGATGCACTGCCCCGAAATCCAATTCAAGATTGCACCGCTCCGCAATGCGAACGGTGTTTTCGATGGCCTCGGGATAAGCAGAAAACAGACGTGTCATTTCCTCCGTGGATTTATAATAAAACTCGTCCGTTTCAAAGCCGATGGGGCGTCCCTCGTCAATGGTGGTATTGGTCTGGATGCACATGAGAATAGCCTGCGTCTGGGCGTCCTCGCGACGCAGATAGTGGCAATCGTTGGTGGCGACTAAAGGGAGGCCGCACTCACGGGCAAGACGAACGAGATCGGGCAGGATCTGACGCTGATCGGCAAGGCCGTGGTTTTGAATTTCAATATAAAAATCTCCCGGTGCAAACAACGAAGCCTGCTCCTTTGCCGCTTCGACCGCGCCTTGGTAGTTGCCGGTCAGAAGCAGCTGCGGCACACGTCCTGCCAGGCATCCCGACAGCGCGATCAGTCCCTCGGAATGAGCGCGCAACAGCTCCATATCCACTCGCGGCTTGCTGTAAAAGCCCTCGGTAAATCCCTTGGAAACGAGATACATCAAGTTGCGGTAGCCCGTCATATTTTTGCACAGCAGTACCATGTGATAGCCCGTCCGCTGGCCCCGCGAAGCGCTCTTGTCAAAGCGTGAACCGGGCGCGACGTACACTTCACAGCCGATGATGGGCTTAATCCCTTCCTTTTGGCATGCCTTGTAAAAGGCAACTGCCCCATACATCACGCCGTGATCGGTCAGAGCAACGGCGCTGTGGCCACAGGATTTTGCCCGTGCGGGAATATCGGCAATGCGGCAAGCACCGTCGAGTAAGCTGTATTCACTGTGCAAATGCAAATGGACGAATTGCTGCATGATGGCTCCTTCCCATCGCCGGGCGATGATCGTTTCAGGTTTCAGATGCTTTCCTTGGTTTCAGCCGAAAGCTCAAATAATTTTTTCAGACGGTGATTAAGTCCCGATTTAGTAATAGGGGGATTGTGAAGCAGGGCAAGCTCGGACAGCGTTGCTTCGGGATTGGACAGACGCAACTCTGCCGTTTCGCGCAAGGCCTCGGACAGTTTGTCCCATTCCCCGCTGTTTTTCAAGTGTTGGATGGCATCCGTTTGCTCGGCCGCCGCCCGCACCGCCTTCTGAATGTTTTGCGCAACGCAGTTGGTCGCGCGGTTTTCATCATTACGGATCTCGCGTTCGATCTTTTGATTGATCAGAGCAAACAGGGCGCGGTGGGCGTGAAGATAGGAAAACACATCCTCCATCGCGGTGCTGTTTTTGTAGTACAGGTGTATTCCGTTTTTACGGCGCACGCTTTTGGGCGGGACGTTGCCCGCCTCCTCTAACATCTCGGACAAGCG
Source organism: Eubacteriales bacterium (assembly GCA_045613985.1). Taxonomy (GTDB): domain Bacteria; phylum Bacillota; class Clostridia; order Oscillospirales; family CAG-272; genus SIG644. The sequence goes on from JAZLCA010000038.1 coordinate 12,111, forward strand.
CCGTGCCGTTCCGCTGTCACGGCAAGCAAATTCCATATGAAGGCCCTTGGCAGGATCGGTGACGGTACCTGCCGCAATGAGCACCCCGCGCAAAAAATAACGGGTGCAGGCCTCGCAGTCAAAGCCAAAAAGACGGGCAAGAGGCAGGTCGGACATATCCGCTCGTTGAAGTTGCGCATAGGATGCACGTGAAATCAGTTCCAACGCGGCATACTGCCGTCCCACACGCGAAAAAGGAAGGACGGACACGTTTGCGCGCAGCTGACTCTCCAAAAAAGCAGCAGCTCTCTGACCCAGCATCTGTGGCACGGTCAGACGAAACAATCCGCCCGACGTCTCGGCACAGAACAAAAGTCCCATGGACAGCGCACGGCGGCAACACGGTTTCTTGGGCGGTTCTTCCTCCCAAAGCTCTATTTTGCATTCTTCCGAAAAAGACATTTTTTCTCTCCGTTTTGATTATTTAGACATAGGAAAGGTCAAAATCTGCACTTCGCTCTCAAGCACAACGCCGTGGTCGCGTAAAACGACCGAGCGGACGTGTTCCATCAATTCCAACACGTCGCGGGCGGTTGCGCCGCCAACGTTGACGATAAAGCCGGCGTGCTTGGTTGACACCTCGGCTCCGCCGATACGATGGCCCTTCAACCCGCTTTGTTCGATCAGCTGTCCGGCAAAGGCCCCGACGGGACGCTTGAAGGTACTGCCTGCGCTGGGGTATTCCAGGGGCTGCTTGTCGCGGCGGCGCGCCATATAATCCTTCATGCGCGCATCGATCACATCCGCATGGTCGGGCACAAGCTGCATTCGGGCAGACAGGACGATGCGCTCGGGGTGGGCCTGCAGGCTACTGTGGCGATACGCGAAGGAAAGTTCATCGGCGGATACGCCGGCGCATTTGTCACACTGAGCATCATACCACTCCACCTGCCGCACGACCTGCGACATCTCGCCGCCGTAGGCCCCCGCGTTCATGAACAGGGCCCCGCCCAATGTCCCCGGAATGCCGTGAGCAAATTCAAGACCGGACAGCCCCGCCTTTTGCGCCGCGCGTGCGATCTCAGCAAGCGTTGCCCCCGCCTCCGCGTACAATTCCGTTCCTTGCACTCTGACCGTATTCATACTGCAGGTGCGAATAACGGCGCACGGCACACCCTCGTCGGGAACGAGCAGGTTGCTTCCGCGTCCCAACACAAAGTACGGGACATCGGCCAAGCGGCCCGCCTCCAACGCCGCGATCAAGCCTTGTTTATCGGTCGGTTCGACCAACAGCGCGGCTGGACCGCCGATATGAAAGGTGGTATATGGAGCCAACGGGACGTCGGTTCGCGCACACATCCCCGATGTATTCAGTTGGTCACGCAAACGGTCAAACTTATCCATGGCATCCTCCGACAGGTTATTTTACAACAGTATATCCAACAGCTGCTCAAGACGTGAAATCACATACGTGGGGGCAAGACCTCGCGCCTGGGCATCCCCGCGATGCTCCGGCGACGGGCACAACCAGCAGGTGTCGCATCCCCAACGAATACCGCCCGCAATATCGGATGTCAGCGAGTCGCCGATCACAAGCGTACTTGCGGGATCGACGTCGGGATACTTGGCCGTCACCGCATCAAAAAACTCCTGCGCGGGCTTATTGTAGCCGATATCCTCCGAAATAAAAGCATCCTTAAACAAGGGGAACAAGGGAGAAGGATCGAATCTACCGTGTTGAACGCCGGCATTTCCGTTGGTAACAGCAACCAGCGGATATTTTTCTGCCAGCTTTTGGCATACTTCAAGTGCGCCGTCCATCAAAAAGCTCTTATGCGTCAAGTGCTTGACGTAGCTTTTAGCAAATGCGACGGGATCCATGAGAGACAGACCGCATTCCTCTCCGAGCACCTGAAAACGGTGCCAGATGAGCGTTTCTCTGTCCATCTCACCCCGCTCCAGCATTTCCCAATGGGCGTCGTTGATCCGGGCATAGCGGGCAATGATAGCGTCGTCGTCCGGGAATCCGTGCTCCCGCAAAGCATCCGCCATGGCATCGTGCTCTGAACGGTCAAAATTCAAGAGAGTATTATCCACGTCAAACAAAAGATAGGTATATTTTTTCATATCATTCATCCTTCGAAAGTCGGAATATAGTCACACTATATCCATTTTACCTTATTGTATCACACCGCATAAAAAAAAGCAAGGGGGTTTTGTCATCCGCCGGTGCATCCGTCGCAAAATTGCGAAAAAATAAGACAACTACTTCCCTTTTTCTCTTTTTCGTGCTATAATAAGAGAAAACGAGAGAAAAGGAGGGATCCCCATGACCGCGCGGGAGTGGCTGCACACACTGTACGTTCCTGTTCTTGTCGGCGACAGCCGAGCCGTCCGTCAAACAGCGCGCTGCCTGTTTTGGTGTTATGGATTGGTATCCCACGTATTTTCTCAACACCATCCTGTGCTTTTGCGCTTGCTGCCCTTTACCGTCTGCCACCATGTGCCCCGCAGCTCCGCAAATGATATATCTGTCATTGCACTTTCGGATTTTGCCGGCGACGTCCTGGAGGCCGATCGCCAGCCCCTACTCATTCTGTGCGATGACACACACGACTGCTCCGAATTCTGCACACTGGAAAGCCAATACCTGATCTGCCGCAAAGAACAGCTCCCCAAGCTGTTTGCCGGTTTGATCCAATCCACCCAAGGAGAACAATCGCTATGACCGATATGACCGCCCACTCTCTGCTCTCGGCCCTTGCCGCAGCCCCACGCCACGTTGCCGGCTATGGCATATCCGCACGGCAAAACGGCTGTGTTCCAGTTTGCGATTCTCGAAAAGCCGACCAACACTCGCTGTTCGTGTGCATCCGCGGTGAACGATCCGACGGTCACCGATACATCGGGCGGGCCTATGAGGCAGGGTGCCGCTGCTTCTTGGTAGAATACCTCCCCGACACTCCCTTACCCGATGACGCGGACGTTTTTCTGTCCGACAATACCCGGCGGGATCTCGCGTTGATCGCCGCCGCCTATTACGGCAATCCCGCCCGGCATATGACCATCGTCGGCATCACGGGCACCAAGGGCAAAACGACCGTCGCTCTGATGTGCCATCATATTGCAAACGCCACCGGACGGTCGGCGGGATATATCGGCACCTGCGGTGTTATGTACGGCGGTGAACGCCATGCCACCCAAAACACCACACCGGGTCCGCTTGAGCTGCACGAGCATCTTTTTCGTATGTACCATGCCGGCATAAAAACGGTGTTTCTCGAGGTGTCCTCCCAGGCACTCTGGCAATACCGCGTCCACGGTATTTCTTTTGCCGCAGTTGCTCTGACCAACCTGTTTTCCGATCATATCGGACAGGGCGAGCACCCGGATTTTGACCACTACGCTGCCTGCAAAAAACAGCTGCTGACCGATTACGACGCGCCCTTTGTCTTGGTCAACGGAGACGATCCCGAGACGGACAAGCTCATCCGCGACGTTACAGGACAGGCCGTCGTGCGTTGCGGGATCCATACCACCGCCCCGATTCGAGCCTGCGAATGTTATCGTCACCATCCAACCGGCGTTGCCGGAACTGCCTTTACTTATTGCTCTGCAACGGGAGATATTCCCGTGTTTCTCCCCTTGCCGGGTGAATATAACGTGTATAATGCCCTGTTTGCCCTGACGCTGACCACACACCTCGGCATTGATCCAGAAACCTCAGTCCACGCTCTTTCGGAGGTACGTATCCCGGGGCGTTTGGAAATGTTGGAGGTCCATGGGGCTCTCGTCGTCATTGACTACGCCCACAACGGTGCCGCTCTGCGCGCCGTTCTGACCGCCTTGCGCCCTTACGCTCAACACCGACTGATCTGCCTTGTCGGCTCGGTCGGCGAACGCACACAGTGCCGCCGCGCCGAATTGGGTGCCGCCGCAGGTGAGCTTGCTGATTTTACCTATCTGACCGCCGACGATCCCGGCTTTGAGCGGGTGGAGGATATTTGCCGCGACATTTCCGCCGCCATGCCCTCCAACGCCTCCTATGCAGTGATTCCCGACCGCGCCGAGGCCATTCAAGCCGCTCTAACCTGCTTGCAAGCGGGCGACGTCTTGCTCCTTGCCGGCAAAGGCGACGAGCAATTTCAAAAGATCGACGGCCGCCTCGTACCGCACAACGACCGCGCCGTCGTGGAGGCGTATCTTGACACGCTTTGCCTGCCTGTTTGACGGTTAAAACGGCCAATTCTCGCATTGAGAGAGAGATTCGCGCCTTTCGGGGTGGTAAAATCTCTGTCGCAATGGTAGAATGAAAGCGTAGCGAATGCCCTGTGCGGCATCCCTGAAAGGAGAAATCACCATGCAAAAGAAAACCATTGGTGCATTCATATCGGCGCTTCGCCGAGCTCACGGCATGACACAGCGAGAATTGGGAGATCGATTATTCGTATCGGATAAAGCAATCAGCCGTTGGGAACGGGACGAGTGCACCCCCGATCTGTCACTCATCCCGGTCATTGCCGACATTTTCGGAGTGACCGCAGACGAACTGTTGCGAGGCGAGCGTAAAACATCTGCCCCTATCGTGCAAGAAACTGTTTTGTCTCCCGACACCGATGCTCCCCCAAAGGATGCTCGCAGTGCGCGTCAATTCAAACGCCTGCTTGATCGCCGCATGACCAAATACAAAAATCTGTCTCTGATCTCGGCAGGCATTGGTCTGTTTGGCCTCATTGTAGCCGCCATCATCAATCTTGGTGCGCTCCGCGGCTATATTGCCTTTGGCACCTCGCTCATTTTTCTTTTGGCCGCAGCTATTTGCCAGATATGCTTTTGGATGACCTTTCGTATACGGCAAGATGAGGAGGATGACTCCCCGGAACGTGTGCAGTGTCTATCTGCTTTTAACGAAAAAACATTGCTCATCGCCAAAAACGTCCTGTGGTTGCTATTTGAACTGTTCGCTTTCTCTTTGCCGCTGACCATCACCGGAAACGCCTATTACGGATTGCGTTTTGACTCCTGGCTGCCCTACGGCTTAGCCTATGCCGCCATCGGGCTGATCGTGTGGCACAGTGTCTACGAGCTTTTCGTGCGCCGTCTGCTCATTCGCCAAAAGCTGTTGTCCGACACCGATGTTTACCCCGCCGAACGCCGGCTTCTTGGCCGTTCGCTTTGCTTGCTCGTCGCTGTCGGCCTTGTCACCCTTTTGGGTGTGGGCATCGTGCAGTCACTGTATTCCACTACGTTTGTGCGCCCCTACGTATTTGAAACCAAAGAGGAATTTATCGAATTCATGGCCATCCGCGACTCCAGGGAGGAGGTATGGGGCGGCAATATTTTCGTCAACGTAGATTCCGTTCCCGTCACGCCGGAAGACACCGTCCTCGACGACAGCAGGAACGAGGATATCGACGAAGATTTCACTTCGGAAGATCATCCCCTACGCGAATATATTTATGACAAGGACGGCGAGATCCTGTTCAGCTATATCAATCGCCGCCAGAATGCACGCATCGATCTGTCCGACACCCCCGACCGCCTGCCCATCCGAGTGTATACACAGCGCCTGATCGGACGCGGCTGCAGCATACAGGACAGCATCTGCACAGCCATCGCAGTAGCCTACGGCATCTTCGGTGCCGTGACCGTTGCAGCGTATGTCAAAAAGCGAAAAGACCTACAAACAAAATAACGTAAAAAGGCAGATGCACGGGCATCGGCCTTTTTTCTATTTATTCTTTTTCGTTCAATCCCTCAATCAACTCTGCGAGCACCGGCTCAAAGCGCACGCCGTACCAATGCTCGGGAGCTTTGATAGTGTTTTCAATCGCGGCGAGAGTAAAATCAGCCGCCACGCGGGCCGAGTCAAACAACGATTTGCCCCGCAGGTAAGCCCCCGTGAAGGCCGATGCGTACACGTCGCCCGTTCCGTGGAACATCTGGGGGATACGACGATGGGGATGGTAGCTCTGCTGACCATTCTCGCACACCATAATGCCTAATTTGTCAGCATCAAAGCTGACACCGGTCAACACGATATCCGCGCCGCCAATGCCTTGCAGTTGCTGCAAAAGCTCGTCAATATAGGCCTTGTCATAGTCCGTGCGATAAGAGAGCCCCGTCATCAAGGCCGCCTCGGTAATATTGGGCAAAATGATGTCGGCGCGAGCGCACAATCGGCGCATGGCCGCGACGTACTCGTCGTCAAAGCCGACGTACAGCTTACCGTTGTCCGCCATGGCGGGGTCCACGATCTTGACACCGCCCGGAACGATGAGAGTATCCATGATACGCTCCACCATCTCCACCTGGCGGGTGGACCCAAGGTAGCCGGTGTACAACGCATCAAACGTAATTCCCTGACGCTGCCAATGATCCAAAATTGCGGGGATGTCGTCCGTCAGGTCGCGGAAGGTAAAGCCCTGGAAGCCTGCCGCCGTATGGGTAGACAGAACTGCCGAGGGAAGAATAGCCGTCTCAACACCGCAAGCAGACAAGATGGGCAAAGCCACCGTCAACGAGCATTGTCCCACGCAGGAAATATCCTGCACGACAAGTATTCTTTTGTAATTATAATTCATATAGCGCACCTCCGTGCCGTTTGTTTTTTTGATATTTCATTATACTCCGCCACGGAAATTTTGTCAAGAGGAAAACTGGCGGGAGAGCGCCCTCGACACACCGCTTGTGGTAACGAAAGGTCCGGGGGGCCGTCCTTATGGTAGACGTTACTCCTCCCACAACACAACCATCCCCTGCTCACGTGTTTGGGCAAGGTCGATGATGCGTTGGTTTTCGCTCCCACGAAAACGGAGCGAGATGTTTTTCTTTTCGAGCAAAAACTCGCCGTCGACCAGCACGTCAATAAGCGACAGCATCTGGTCGGTGACCTCGCAACGCGCGCGGCCCTCGCCGATCAGCTCCTCGTAGGTGTAGCCGGAATAGCACCACACCGTCTTCGTCGGATGCTCCGCTTTGACACGGCGCAGCAAGGGCAGCAACGCTCGCTGGTTATCGGGCTCCATAGGCTCGCCGCCAAGCAGGGTCAGGCCGTGGATATAGGACGGTGCGAGCGAGTCGACAATGACCTGTTCGGTATCCTTCGTGTAGGGTTGACCGTAAGAAAAATCCCACGTTTCGGGCTGAAAGCACCCTTTGCAATGATGGGTACAGCCCGACACAAACAGCACGGTACGGATGCCGATACCGTTGGCAATATCGCAATATTTGATGGCTCCGTAATTCATCAGAGGTGCAGTACCCTTTCCTTGATCTCTTGGGTGCGTCCCTGATTCCAATATTGGGAACCGATATAACCGCAGGTGCGGCGGGCGACGTTCATTTTAGCTTGATCCTCATTTGCACAGTTCGGGCAACGCCAGATGAGCTTGCCATCCTCCTTGACGATCTCGATCTCACCCTCATAGCCGCACACGTGGCAATAATCGCTCTTGGTGTTGAGCTCGGCGTACATGATGTTATCGTAAATGAAGCGCATGACTTCAATGACAGCCGGAATGTTCTGTTGCATATTGGGCACTTCAACGTAGGAGATGGCGCCGCCGGGGGACAGTGCCTGGAACTTGGCCTCCAAGGACAGTTTACTGAAAGCATCGATGGGCTCGGTGACATGGATATGATACGAGTTCGTGATATAGTTCTTGTCCGTCACGCCCTCAATGATACCAAAGCGGCGTTGCAAGCACTTAGCAAACTTATAAGTGGTCGACTCCAACGGCGTACCGTACAACGAATAGTGGATGTTCTCGGCCGCTCTCCATTTGCTGCAAGCCTCGTTGAGCTTTTTCATGACGGCAAGGCCGAAGGCTTCACCCTCGGGCTCGGTCAGCTTTTTACCCGTGACCTCATAGACGCACTCCCACAGTCCCGCAAAGCCCAGCGAAATGGTGGAATAGCCACCGTGGAGCAGCTCATCGATCTTCTGCCCCTTGGACAGACGAGCCAAAGCTCCGTGCTGCCACAAAATGGGCGCGGCATCGGACAGCGTTCCTTCCAGACGCTCGTGGCGGCATCGGAGGGCATGGTGACACAGCTCCAATCGCTCTTCGAGGATCTCCCAAAAACGCTTTTCGCTCTTGCCGTTGCGGCAAGCCGAGCAAGCAACGTCCACCAGATTGATGGTGACCACGCCCTGATTGAAGCGACCGTAGTATTTTGGCTTGCCGTTTTCATCCACGTAAGGCGTCAGGAAGCTACGGCATCCCATGCAAGTGTAGCAATTGCCGTTGCCGTTTTCGTCGACCTTGAGACTGAGCATCATCTTCTCCGAGATGTAGTCCGGAACCATGCGCTTGGCGGTACATTTGGCGGCCAACTCGGTCAGATAGAAATACTTGGAGTCTGCGTGAATATTATCCTCTTCCAGCACGTAGATAAGCTTGGGGAAGGCGGGAGTAACCCACACGCCGACCTCGTTTTTGGTGCCGGTGATGCGCTGCTTGAGCACTTCCTCGATGATAATGGCAAGGTCGGCCTTCTCACGCTCGTCCTTAGCCTCGTTCAGATACATAAAGACTGTGACGAACGGGGCCTGGCCATTGGTGGTCAAAAGGGTAACTACTTGGTACTGAATGGTCTGCACGCCGCGTTGGACCTCTTCGCGCACTCGCTTTTCCACCATAGCAGAGATCTGCTCGGGCGTTGCGGGAATACCAAGCTCATTCATTTCCGCCGTGATCTGACGGGTGATCTTGGCGCGAGACACTTGTACGAAGGGGGCCAGATGCGTGAGCGAAATGGACTGCCCACCGTACTGGTTGGAGGCCACTTGCGCGATGATCTGGGTGGCAATGTTGCAGGCCGTCGAGAAGGAATGAGGCTTTTCGATCATGGTACCCGAAATGACGGTGCCGTTTTGCAGCATATCCTCAAGGTTGACCAAGTCGCAGTTATGCATATGCTGGGCAAAATAATCGGCATCATGGAAGTGGATGATGCCCTCTTCGTGCGCCTTGACGATCTCCTCGGGCAACAGAATCCGTCGCGTCAGGTCCTTGGACACCTCGCCCGCCATATAGTCGCGCTGAACCGAATTGACCGTGGGATTTTTATTGGCGTTTTCCTGCTTGACTTCCTCATTGTTGCATTCGATCAAGGACAAAATCTGATTGTCCGTCGTGTTAGCCACACGGGCAAGATTGCGGGTAAAACGATACCGGATGTACCGCTTGGCCGTCTCGGGCGCTCCCTGCAAAATGATGTGCGTTTCGACCAGTTCCTGAATTTCTTCAACGGAAAAAGCACGTCCGACCTCATTGCAATGGTCTTCGATGACAAGCGAGATATAATCGATCTGACGCTCGGTCAGCTCCGGCTTGTTCTCCGTATCTTCATTGGCTTTACGAATAGCGTTTTTGATTTTTACTCGGTCAAAATTCTCTTCCGAGCCGTCTCTTTTGATGATTTTCATATGTATATTGCTCCTTATCGTGATTTTTCGGGGCATAAATGACGCGGCTGACCGCGAAAAATGTACTGCATTTTATATCATACCATACTTTTCGCCACTTTGCAACAGGAATACACAATATATTGAAAAAATTTTTCCGACATTTGCCTATCTTGTGTTCTCCATATAAAATTTTCATACACTCATAACAATAAAGATTCCGATTTTTCCGCCTCATCCTACCTTTTTTCGCCAAAAGGTATTGAAAAAAAAGCGCAAATGTGGTATGCTGATAATAATATTGTTCAACACAAAGGAGAACGTTTTATGGATATTGTCAGAGTTGGTCTGATCGGCCTCGGTGTACGAGGAAACGATTTACTTCGCACTTCTCTTCTAACTCTTCCCTATGTGAAGGTCACCGCGGTCTGCGACGTTTACGAGGACCGCGTGCAAAAAGTGCTGGATTTCCTGTCTGATAAGGCAGAAGGCGTGCGCGGCTTTACCGATTACAGTGAGCTGATCGCGTCGGGACTGGTTGATGCCGTTATCATTGCCACCGCTTGGGAAACCCACCTGCCCATCACCTGCGCCGCTTTGGAAGCAGGCATTGCCGTCGGGTGCGAGGTCGGCGGTGCTTACTCGTTGGACGACTGCTACCGTCTCATCGACACCTGGGAGCGCACGAAAACGCCCTATATGATGCTGGAAAACTGCAACTATAACCGTCTCGAGACTTGTCTGTTCGCCATGATCAAGGCCGGCGTATTCGGTAAGGTCGTTGCCTGCGACGGCGGATATATGCACGATCTTCGCGCCGAGGTTGCCAACGGCGAACGCAATCGCCACTACCGTCAGCGCAACTATATCAGCCGCTGTGCGGAGAACTATCCCACTCATGAGCTCGGTCCCATCATGCAGATGCTGGATATCAACCGTGGCAACCGCATGGTATCCTTGACCTCGATCGCATCCGGTGCCTTCGGTCTGCAAGCTTATATGGACGAGCACGACAAAGAAAATCCCATTTCGCATCAGCGCATCGCACAGGGAGATATCGTCACGACCACCATCACCTGTCTGCGCGGTGAGACCATCACCCTCCGTCTGGATACCACGCTTCCCCGTTACTACTCTCGCGGCCTGGCCGTTCACGGTACCAAGGCATTGTACACTGAGGACAACAACACCCTCTTTATCGGCGGCGAACACGAGGCCTACGATTTTAAGGCTTATGAATTGTGGAACAACTTCAAGGAATACAGCAAGGACTATCGCAACGCCGACTGGTGCGAGGCCGACGACGGTCTGATCGTCGGTGGACATGGCGGCATGGATTATTTCATGATGCGCGATTTCATGACGCGCTTGATGAAGGGCGAATCCTTCCGCACCGACGTATACGACGCGGCAGCCATGATGTGCATTACTCCATTGAGCGAAGAATCCATCGCCAAGGGCGGCGCACCCGTAGCGATTCCCGATTTTACCCGCGGCATGTTTTTGCTGCGCAAGGCTGAAGAAAATTAAGTCTTTGTTGCTTTAGCATAACGAAAAAGAGCGCTTCCGGATGATCCGGAAGCGCTCTTTTTATGTTCGCTTATTTTATTATTTCACTTCGAAGTTCCAAGTGCCGGAGCCAACCGTCACCTTGGCGAAGCCGCCCGAAACCGTCGCAGTGACCACTTCACCGTTGACAGTGATCACAGCACCTGCCGATGCCGGCAGATAGACAGTTGCTTGCGTGTTGGCAGGAACGTTGACTTGTGCCAGGTAAACGTGGCCCTTATCCTCAAAGGAAACGGCGATCTCGCCCTTGATCGTCGGAACAGCCAGACGTGCCTTGGTCAGGCCCTCGGTTTGAAGACGAACGTCAAAGGTGGAATAACCCGCGCCGGTCGGATTGATACCGAAAATACCGTTCTTGATGGCATATGCGGGTGCCGCGCCCCAAGGATGAGACAGCGTCATGTTGTTCTTCGTCTGAGAGTTCCAAGCCTCGGTCGTAATGGTGGCGCCCATGATATACAGCATATAGGCCCAGGTATGTGCGCCCTCCGAGGTATCCTCGTCGAGCAACAGTGCGTTGGCAACGTGACCGTTGCCCGAATCGTAAAGTCCCTTGAGCAAGAAGAAGGAGCCGTAAACGCTGGCGCGGATCTTACCCTGCTCTGCAATGGTAGCCGCCATATCATCTGCCATGCTCTGATCGTCGTAGATACCGAATGCCAGTGCATAGGCCGTTGCATGCTGTGCATAGTGGCTCGAGCGAGTACCGTCGGCGTGCAAACCGTCGGCAAAGGCGCCCTTTTCACTGTCATACAGCAGATCCATCATAGCGTCGCGAATGGTATCGGCCAAATCGTAGAACTCATCTGCATCCGCCTGGTGTCCCGTCAGCGCAGCGATCTCGGCCAGTGCCTCGTAGCAGCCGACCGCTACTGCATTGAGCACGGTATTGAACTTAACCTTATCATCGTAGCCATCACGCTCGTTGAGCGGCCAGTCGATCAAAACAGCATTCATCGCGCTGGGACCGGAGGAAGTACCCGAGGTCAAAAGTCCCGTTTCTTCGTCCAGATATTGGGTGAACACGCGGGTTTTCAGCACTTCGTAATAAGCCTCTAACGAGCTGATGTCGCCCGTTGCCATATAATCGTCCATCGCAGACATAGCGGCGAACAGCAAATACTCCGCCGGCCAGGTGCGGTGAGTGTACAGATACTCCGCGCTGAAACGGCCAATGCTGTAATCGTCGCTGAACGCGTGTGCGGCCAGCAGATTGATGATGAGGTCGCCCTCGTAAGCAAGACGCTCGCGGGATTGCGAGTCAACAAACAGATCCTGCGTGGTCAGCTTGATGGTGTTCTTCATCAATTCATAGATATCGTTCAGCAGAGCACTGTCCGAGCTGAAGTACGACTCATCTTCATCAAAAGGAGCGCGAATCTCCAGGCCCTGTACCATTTCGGGAGTGATTTCTGCAGGGCAACCCGAGATTTGAACGTAACGGTAGGTCAGCATATCAATGGTCTCGATGGTCTGCTTACCTGCCACGAGCTTCCACGTTTCTTCATAGACGTTACCCGTGTTCATGCGATACTTGACCGAGCCATCCTCGTTGAGCTGCTCACCGTAATACACCTTCACCGTCGCGGCGGCGGCCAGATCGAACAAGACGCGGATACCGCCGACGATCTCCTGACCGAGATCGATCACGTAGTCGCCGTTGTCCAGCTTCTTGACCGTGACCTTACCCTCGCTGACAAAGCGAGTGACGTTGTCGGTCTGACTGGGAGCAAATTCCATACCCTCGTCCAGCAGAACACCCGCCATGGCATTGCCCCATGCGGAATCGTCAAAGCCTGCGTTGGCAAAGCCGTAAGGATACAGAGACGAATCAATATTATTGGCGTGTGCGGTGTAGTAATTCGTTCCGATGGAATTGCCAAGGCCGAAGATCTTATCAGCAGGCAAGGATTTCCAGTCTTGGGCGTCCCGTGCCGAGTTGGAGACGTACTCTCTGGTACCATCCGTGTAATGCAGTGTCAGCTGGGACAGGAAGGCGCGGCCGCCCGTGGTATAGTTAATGGAAGCGAGGCAGTTGTCGCCTGCAACCAACAGCGAGGTAATATCGTAAGTATTGTAATACAGCACGTCTTTTCCCTCCGGCGTCTTGCCGTAGCGGGAGGGGCCTACACCCACGATCGAGCCGTTGACGTACATATTATATACAAACTGACGGGTGGCCTCCGGAGAGGTCGCCGTCACGCTAAGCACTGCGCGGTCCAGCTTGGAAATCTGCGCCTCGCTCAAGGAAATCTCGGTACGCAAGAACACGAAAGCATCGCTGCTCTTGCCGCTCATGAAATCCTTGACGGCCTCACGGTCGAGCATATCACCCGTGCTGAGTCCCTTAGGAACAGTCAGAGCCCCGTTTGCGATGGAGCATCTGCTGAAGGGATTTTCGCCATTTTCAAAGTTGGATTCGTACAAAATGCCGCCGTCATTCAGGCTTTCGATATAAGCGTAGCGGATCTTGCCTGATTCCGAGCCGCCCGTGCGAAGACCGACCGTACCCTCGCTCATGCCGTATTCGCTCATATCGCGCTCGTCCACGAGAACGTACTCGCCGTTCTTATCTTTAATGTAAGTCTCCACCAAATCACCGTCGCACACGATGCGGGCGTAGACGGGATCGCCGACAGCAAAGGCAACCTCTGCGGGCACGGTGATCTTCGCAATGGAGGAATTGTTGACAAACTTTCCGTCCTTATATACGTGGGGGCAAAGCAGGGCGGTAGTACCCTCCACCTTGAACTGCCACATATAGAAGTTGGATTTATTCGCACTGCGCAAAACGAAACCGACGGCGTTCGAGTCGATGACAAATTCCACGTCCATCTGATAGTTGGTCCAATCCGTCGAATGCTCGAGGTTGGAATTGCTCGCCTTGCCTGCCCAGATCCCGTCGATCGAGGCCCATTCCTCGCCTACGGCAGTCGTAAATGCCTGCGCGTCGGAGGTCGCCTCGGCACCCGATGCATCGCGCAAGGATACCTGCCAGTAGTACAGGGTGTTGTCACTCAGCTTGCTCGCAAGCGCAGACTGACCAACTGCCGTACTTTCGGCTGATTCCACCCAGCCGCTATCGTGCAGATACTCTCCTGCCGCAAGAGCTGCAGCCGTCTTGGCTACCGTGATACGATAGGCCTTTTGCACTTCGTTTTGATCTTTATCGTTCATCACCCAAGAGAAACGCAGATCGGATTTATCCACACCAAAGGGAGCAGACAACAAATTGATGCGCAAGCCGGTCGGCTTGCCCGTCTTGTTTTGGGGATCATCGGTCGGATCATCCTCGGGCGGATTTTGAGGACCGTCCCCGGGCTGATCTCCGGGCTTATCCGGTGTAGGATCCGGCGTATCGTCGATCGGCGGATTTTTTCCGCAGCCGGTTGCTAACGTCATAACCAATGCAAGCATAAAACAAAGAAGTCGCAGAAAGGTTTGTTTTTTCATTATCAAGATCTCCTTGAAATACAAGATATCGATATTATATCACATGTTTTGGTGTTTGTAAAGGAAAAAGGACGCAATTGCGTCCTTTTATATTATTTTTAGTTAAAGCGAACGCTTGCCGCCCATTCGAACACCTGCTCGCGATAGGTATCCTTTTCGGCACGGTCCATACCAAACTGAACGATCCAAAAAGCATCGGATGCTTTATAAGTAAAGGTATAGTAGTAATAAACTTCTCCGGTCTCCGGATCCGTTCCCTCGTATTCAAAGTATGTCAGTCCGTTCGCCGTTTTAATCTCGGACGTAACGCCGCCCGTGTTCATTACAAGATGCGCGTACTGGTTCAAGCTCAATGCACTTGCACCGGGCACCAGTGAAAATTCTTCTTCAATGGCAAACACGGCCAAGTCGCGAGAGCCGTAGCAAACGGTATACTCTTCGAAATCCACCTCTTCAAACTCACCGGTCAAAGTGATGGTGATGCCCTCATCCGAAAAGGTTTTGGGAGAAGTATCTTCAATAAAAGCAGACGCAAAGCCGGCAGCGAAGCCAAGCAAAAGAGACAAGCAAAAGATCACTACTCCGATCTTTTTGCCCCGCTTGCGGTTTTGCAGGATCAGCTCGTCGGTAACGCCGTTGAAGCGAAAAGGATTGCCCTGTGCGGGGGCATAGTGATTCTTGCCCGACAGAACGACGTCCTCCTCCCCTGCGGGAATTTGATAATATTCATTGCTGTAATTTCTGCTCAGTTTGTCTGCAATAACGACGATCTTTGCCGCCCCCCAGCCGATCGGGAAGGTTGCCGTCTGGCCGTTTTTCAGCGCGCCAAGCTTGCGGCACATGACCTGCTTGGTCACAGGTATCCCCGTCGCCTCGTCTCGCACACACATTTTGATAGGCAAATCTCCCGCGATAGGATCTTCAATGTAAACCTTCATAGTGCCAAAGCAAGCAACGCCGCTTTTTTCACGGGTAATGATAACGTTTCTCATAGATAGCCCTCCTAATATAATCTTTATTGTATAAATTATAGCACAATCCACCCGCATTTGTCAAGAAATTTCGGCCGAGCCTGCCGTTATCACAAGAATCCATCGCAAAAAATTGAGCAAAAGGTTGATTTTTCGACAATTATCGTGTATAATATTTCGGAATCTTAACACAAAGGAATTATACATGGACGTAAATTATAAAAATCCAAAACGATATAAAACCGCCAAATATCCCATCCGCCAGCCATGGTATTTGATGTGGCTGATCTGGATCCTTTCCAAATTTGCTTTGATGTTCAAAAAGCATAAAGTCGAGACGATCGGTATGGAAGGACTCAAGCCGCCGTATCTTCTTTTGAGCAACCACATGGCGTTCATTGATTTTGAACTGGTTGCTATGGCAACGCGGCCTCATCGAGTCAACAACGTCGTCAACATCGACGGTTTTTACAAAAGAGCGTGGTTATTGGAATGGATCGGGGCTATTTGCACCCGCAAATTCACCACCGACCTGCATCTGATCAAATCCATTCGTAAGGTATTGCAGCGCGGAGATATTCTCTGCATGTACCCCGAGGCCCGCTATTCGCAAGCGGGCGTCACCTCTTACCTTCCCGAGTCGCTTGGAAGCCTGGTTCGTATGTGCCGCGTGCCCGTTGTGGTAGCCATCCACCACGGCAACCATCTGCACGCTCCCGTCTGGGACGTGCGCAAAAAGCGCAAGGTGCCGCTTCATACCACCCTTGAATTGATCCTGACGCCCGAGCAGATCAAGACCATGTCGACTGCCGAGATCAATGACGTATTGCGCAAGGCCTTTGAATACGATGACTACCGTTACCAGAAGGAAAACGGTATCCGCATTACCGAGTCCTTCCGCGCCGAGGGAATGCACAAGATCTTGTATCAGTGCCCTCACTGCTACAGCGAGCAGGGTATGGCATCCGCCGGTACAGAATTGTTTTGCAACGACTGCGGCAAACGTTGGACACTGGGCGAAGACGGTATTCTTACGGCAAACGAGGGCGAGACCGAATTTTCTCACGTCCCCGATTGGTTCCGTTGGGAGCGCGAGCAAGTGCGCGCCGAGATCGAACGGGGCGAGTATCGCTTTGAGGACGAGGTAGACGTACACTCCCTTCCCCGTTGTCGAAAATTCGAGCCGCTCGGTAAAGCAACGCTGACACACGACGCCGAAAACGGCTTTGTCCTGCAGGGCCACTATCGCGGACAGGACTGGCGCATTCAGCGCGAGCCGCTCCAGACGAACTCGTTGCACGTCGAATACGATTTCCCTCACGTCAAGCCCTTTGACTGCGTGGACATCTCGACCGAAAACGATTCCTTCTATTGCTTCCCCGAAAAGCAGAACGCCGTGACAAAGCTGTCCCTTGCCACCGAGATCATCTACGAAATGAAGGAAAACCAAACCAAAAGAAAACGGGCAGAATAATGCCTAAAACAGCAAAACGGGCATCCCTTACGGGATGTCCGTTTTTTTATCGAGAATTGTTATTTTTCATCCTTTTTCCGCGAGTGTCCCGTCGGCACAGTAGACGGTGTAATGGCGTATCCCAGCGGCCCAGTGGGATTTTTTCTCTATGCTTGCCCAACGCTCCATCGTGCCGCCGAAATGGAACTCGGTCAGCTTTCCGCAACAGGCAAAGGCGTACTCGTCGATCAAGGTTACATTTTCCGAAAACGTCACGCTCTCAAGCGCGTAGCAATGGAAGAAAAGACCCGGAGCAAGCGTGGTGATACCCTTTCCAATGACGACCGACTGCAACGCACCGCAATACCCAAAGGCGCTCTGTCCAATCCACGTCACGCTGTCGGGAATTTCAACGCGCTTGATATACGGAGAATAAAGAAAAGCCTGCTCGCCAATGCCTGTCACGCCGTCGGGAAGAACGAATACCTCGTCTTGTTTACCGCTCGCATACCAAAGCAGCACTTTGCTTTTTTTGTCGTACAAGCTTCCGTCGATCGACTCAAAGGCTGCGTTGTCTGCCGCGACATCGAAGCTTTGCATACCCTCACATTCCTGGAAGACCCAGTTACCGATTTTAGTCAAGCTCGCCGGGATATAGATGTACCGGAGTCCTTCGCAGGACTCGAAGGCCGCGTCGCCGATCTCACTCACCCCATCTGGCAGTATGATCTCTTGCAACGAATAGCAACCCGAAAAGCTCTTCTTCCCGATGCGGGTGACTCCCGCGGGGATATTCACGCTACGCAAAGGGCCGCAACCAAAGAACATACCGTCGGGGATTTCTTTCAATCCCGCCGGCAAGGTCACGCTTTCCAGCGCTCTGCAGTACTCAAACAAAAACTTACCAAGCTCTGTCACGCTGTCGGGGAAAACGACCGATCGCAGCGCCCAACAATCATAAAACGCTCCCTGACCGACGCTGACCACCCCTTCGGGAAACACAACGCTCTCAAGCGCGACTGCTTGGCGGAAGGCTTCGCGTCGCACGGCGGTCACGCCATCCGGCACCGTAAAAGTCGTAGCGGGATTGGCAGGCGCGTATTTGATAAGCGTTCGACCGTCCTTGGAATACAGATTTCCGTCCACGGAGCAGAACGAGGGGTTATCGGGAGAAACCGAGATGCAGGTCAGCGTCCCGCATTCCCCGAACGCGTTTTCATCAATGTCAGTGATATAAGAATTCAGCGTAAGACTGTAAACGCCGTTTGAAATAGCCCGGTCGCCAATACCCGTGATGGGCTGATCGTTGTACTTTTCGGGGATCACGATGTCCATGTCGTCGCCGTACGAAACGCTTGAGACGTAGTAGGTACCATCCGGATTTTCCTCGTATTTCAGATTTTGAGAGCCGGCATAGATCATCGCCGTACCGTACTCTTTTCCGCACGGCAAGCACTCATACACCTTCCATCCATCCTTTGTCTTGGTTGCAGGCTCCACGATTCTCCACACAACATAACATTCCTTGGCAGGCGCGGGAATGGGGTTTTGTCGCACGAGGACCTCGCCACATTCCGAGCAATGTATGCCCTGCGTCAGGCCGTCCTGACCGCACACGGGAGCAACCTCAGGGTCGATCACCTCGGTGTGAATATGTGCAAGATCTTCGGCCGGGGGCGGTGTCTTTCCGTTTTTGCAGGAAACAAGCATCAAAACGAACAAGAACAACACCAGTGACAACAAAGCGAATTTTCTCATCGCAACTCTCCTTTCGATTACTCACCGATAAAGCTGACCAGCTCCGCCATCTCTTTCCTTTTTTTCTCGCGCAACGGATCGCCCTCCTTGGCGTATCCGAGCGTAATAACCAAGCGCACCGCTTCGTCGATCTGGCATACCTTGCGGATGTCCTCATCGTCCAACCAGCCGAGGATGCAGGTGGAAAGTCCCCGCGCGGTTGCTTCCGCCGTAAGATAAGCGGCCACAATACCGATATCAATGGAGCGATAGTCGTTCTTTTTGATCTTGGCTCCGATGGCAGCGGTTTTGACGTAGGGGCGCTCCGAGATCACCAAAAGAACGGGGGCATCTTTGGCAAATTTATTCATCCCCATGCCCTGGGTAGCACGGGCAACCTTGCCTGCGGCCTCTCCGCGGCAGACCGTGATGTGGTAGGGCTGTCCGTTGCAGGCAGAGGGGGCAAGACGGGCCGCAGCTAAAATAGCCTCAAGTTTTTCCTCTTCGACCGAACGGGCGGCATCATATGAGCGGCAGGATTGTCTGTTTTGAGCAATTTCGGTAAAATTCATGGATAGACCTCTTTTCTTAATATAACGATTCTATGCGACAATACGCAACAAAACGGCGCAATAATTTTTCTCTTTTTTTGATTATACCACACTTGCCCTCATTTTTCAACGACACAAAATAAAAAAGCAATTTCTCCCTCGATAATTTTTCGCGTTTTTATCATTTTCTTATCGCAATCTATTGACAAGCAGGTAGCAATATTGTATAATATCACGGCTAATGTTTTTATCCCCCCCGTAAAAATAAAAAACAAGGAGAACAGATCATGAAAAAGTTTCTTTCCCTGCTTCTCATCCTGACGCTGGTGCTGACCGCTCTGGTCGCTTGCGGCACGCCGGATGAGGGCAACACCCCCGAGACCCCCGACAATACTCCCGAGACTCCCGCGGAAAAGGACTACTCGCTGTCCATCGGTGTCGTTGTCACCGAAAACCTGGAAAAGTCCAAGCTGAGCGAGACGATCGCCACCATCGTTACCGATGCTGCCGGCAAGATCGTTGTTTGCCGTCTGGATTGCGTTGAGTACACCGTTAAGTACGGTGATGACGGCGCTCTCGACAAGACCGTTCCCGTTTCCAAGTACACGCAGGGTGATGCTTACGACGCATACGCTCCCATGGCAGCCGGCAGATGGTATCAGCAGACCGGCGCTCTGGAAACCTACGTAACTGGCAAGACTCAGGCTGAGGTTGCTGCTATCGCACTCAACGGCGGCGTTGCTGCTGACGAAACGCTGGTTGCTTCCTGCTCGATCAACATCGCTGACCTGATCAAGGCCATCGACAATGCTTTCAAGAGCGAGCACAAAGTTACGTTTAAGACCGCTGCAACCGAGATCAAGGCTGGTCTGGCTACCGGCGGCAGCATCCAGGATTCCTCCACGGATGAGTCCAAGAACGTTAAGTTCACCGCTGACTATGCTGCAACCGTTCTGGTCGACGGCAAGGTTGTCGCTGCCATCATCGATACCGCTGAGGCTGAGCTGACCGGTATCAACGCTGAGGGCGCTGCTACCGCTCTGTCCTACAAGGGCACCAAGCGCGAGCAGGGCGATGCTTACGATGCATACGCTCCCATGGCAGCCGGCAG
Source organism: Eubacteriales bacterium (assembly GCA_045613985.1). Classification (GTDB taxonomy): domain Bacteria; phylum Bacillota; class Clostridia; order Oscillospirales; family CAG-272; genus SIG644. The sequence goes on from JAZLCA010000038.1 coordinate 32,347, forward strand.
ATGGTACGCTCAGGTTGACGCTTACGCCAAGGCTGCTGTAGGCAAGACCGCCGCTGATATCGCATCTCTGGCAACCGAGGGTGTTGCAGGCTGCACCATTTACGCTGCAGGCTACAAGCCCGTCATCGAGACCGCTGTTAAGACGGCAAGATAATTACCTTTAACGTCCACAGGGCGGTGTCTTTCGGATACCGCCCTGTTGTACTGCCTCTCTTTTATCAAAATACCGGAAGAACAAATGAAGGTACAACCTATGCTGAATACAAAAAAGATTTCCCGCCTGATGGCAACACTTCTCCTTTTTCTTTGTTTGATTCCCTTTACCGCGTGCCATAAGGAAGAACCCACCCCCTCCCCCGAGCCCGCCATGCAAGCGGCCTCCTATTACGAATTTTTCGACACAGTCTCGGTGATCTTTTCCTATCAAGGCGACAGTAGCGAGGCATTCAGCGCCAATTGCGAAGCTGTTTCCGCGCTGTTGCAAGAATATCACCGCCTGTTTGATATTTACTATGAATATTCCGGCGTAAACAATCTCAAGACCATCAACAAAAATGCGGGCAAGGAGCCTGTGGTGGTGGATCAGAAATTGATTGACTTTTTGCTTTACGCCAAAGAAATATATACCTTGACCAACGGTGCCACCAATATCGCTATGGGATCGGTTCTCAAGCTGTGGCACGATGCCCGTGAGGATGGCATGGACGATCCAAGCAAAGCATATCTTCCCTCCTCCGATGCGCTGACCGAGGCGGCAAAGCACTGCGACATTGATCAACTGATCATCGATCAAGAAGCGAAAACGGTATATCTTGCCGACCCGGATATGCGTCTGGACGTCGGCGCACTCGGCAAAGGCTATGCGACCGAGCGGGCGGCCGAGCTGCTGATCTCTCGCGGCGTCACCTCCTACGTTTTGAACATCGGCGGCAACATCCGTGCCATTGGAACAAAAACCACGGGGGCGGGCTGGGTCACCGGCATTACCAATCCCGACAAGACTTCCGAGGAAAATTTCGTTTGCCGCGTCGTGATCAAGGATACCTCGCTGGTCACCTCGGGCGACTACGAACGCTATTACGTTGTGGACGGTGTCAAATACCACCATATCATTGATCCCACTACCAATATGCCCGCCAAATATTTCTCCTCCGTCTCCGTCTTTACCTCGGATAGCGGTCTTGCCGACGCTCTTTCCACCGCTCTCTTTTGCATGAATCATGAGGATGGTCGTGCCTTGGTAGAAGCCATCGGCGGCGTAGACGTCATCTGGGTAACGCCCGACGGCCAAGTTCAAATGACCGATAATATCGAGCTGTACACCGAACAATAAGCGGTGCTTTTTCCCATGCAAAATAAATCGAATATCACTTGACATACTTGTGTTTTTAAGATATAATGAGTTGTATTTATATAATATTATTGAAGTTTTAGTTTAAAGCGGCTCACTTTTTGTTAAAGTTGTAACAATGTGCCGCATTTGACAAAACAAGCAAAGGAAGGTATTATGTTGAAATTGAGATTTTTAGGCAATACCCGCATTCCACATCATAAGGGTACTGCAGCCATGTCTCCCGTGCGCATGACACCGCCCGCCCAGGTTCTGATCTCCTTGGAACAGCACATCGGTGCTCCCGCCGTTCCCGTTGTCAAGGTGGGCGACACTGTTAAGGTCGGACAGTTGATCGCCGAGGCCGGCGGTTATGTATCCTCCCCCATTTACTCCTCCGTTTCGGGAACAGTCACTAAAATTGAGCCTCAGCTAAGATTCAGCGGGAAAACCGTCGATGCGATCCGTATCGAGAGTGACGGACAGATGGAAGCCTACGAAGGCATCGTACCTCCCACCGTGACCGATGCCGATTCGTTGCTGAATGCCGTTCGAGCATCGGGCGTGGTCGGTCTTGGCGGTGCAGGCTTCCCCACAGCGGTGAAGTTCGACGCGCTAAAGAAAGGCTGCATTCACACCATCATTCTTAACGGTGCCGAGTGCGAGCCCTACATCACGAGCGACGCTCGCACCATGCTGGACGACTCCGCTTGGATGGTCGAGGGAGTTGAGCTGCTTCAGCGCTATTTCCCCGAAGTGAAGAATTACATCATCGGCATTGAGGCCAACAAGCCGGAATGTATCCATAAAATGACCGAGACGTTCAACGGAAACGCGGCGGTATCCGTTCGCTCCTTGCCCGTGCGCTATCCGCAGGGTGCGGAAAAGGTCATCATTTATAATACGACCGGCCTTATCGTTCCCGAGGGTAAGCTTCCCGCCGACGTAGGCGTGCTTGTAACCAACGTTACCACACTGACCGCCATTGCCAAATACGTCAAAACCGGTATGCCCCTGGTCGAGCGTTGCGTTACCGTGGACGGCAGCGCCATCCGCAATCCTCAAAACGTGATCGTTCCCATCGGTACTGCCATTCAGGACATAATTGATTTCGCAGGAGGTTTTTCACAGGACCCCGGCAAGATCATTCTGGGCGGTCCCATGACCGGTTCCGCCGTTTATTCGCTGGACGAGCCCACGCTGAAAACCACCGGTTCTATCATCGCGCTCTCTCCCAAAGACTCGGTCGATCTTCCCATCAGCCCCTGTATCCATTGCGGACGCTGTGTGGATGCTTGCCCCCTGTCTTTGGTGCCCACCGCTTTCCTCAAAGCCATGGATATGGAGAATACCGATGAGCGCATGGCATTCTTGGACGAGCACAGTCTTAATCTGTGTATGTCCTGCGGTTGCTGCTCCTTCGTTTGCCCTGCCAACCGTCCGCTGACCGAAAACATTCGCATGGCTAAAACCCTGCTCAAAGATTACAAAGCCCACAAGGCAAGTTTGAAGTAAAGGAGATACCGAAATGGAAAAATTGATCGTATCATCCTCGCCTCACATACGCACCAAAACGTCAACGCAGACAATCATGCGCGACGTTCTCATCGCACTCCTTCCTGCAGCGGCGGCCGGTGTCGTGCTGTTCGGCTGGAAAGCCCTGCTCATTATCGCAGTATGTGTAGCAAGCTCGGTTTTATCCGAGGTCGTATTTAATTTGATTTGCAAGAAAAAGCAGACCATCTCCGATCTGTCTGCTGCCGTCACCGGCCTTATTCTTTCCTTGTGTCTTCCCGCATCGACGGAAATTTGGCAGTGTGTTATCGGTTCTGTTTTTGCCATCGTCGTGGTCAAGTGCCTCTTCGGCGGCATTGGTTGCAACTTTGCCAATCCCGCAGCTACCGCAAGAGTTTTTATGCTGCTCGCCTTTGCCTCTTCTGTCGGCGGCGGTTTGGCAACCAATTTTGCCGCAGCGGATTTGGTCGCAAGCGCTACTCCCTTGGAACTGATCAAGTACGGAAATACCGAGACGCTTCCTTCGCTGATCGATATGTTGCTTGGCAATCGCGCCGGCGCGATCGGTGAAACCTGCGCGGTTGCTCTTGCGTTGGGCGGTCTGTATCTGATTATCCGCCGTGTCATTTACTGGCACACCCCTGCCATCTACATCGGCACCGTTTTCCTCCTCTCGCTTGCCATCAAGCAGGACGTAATGATCGCTCTGTATGAGGTTCTGGGCGGCGGTTTGATCATCGCGGCCTTCTTTATGATCACCGACTACGTCACCACCCCCATCAACAAAGCAGGTAAAATGGTATTCGCGTTCGGTTGCGGTGTGATCACCGTTTTGATCCGCTTCTGGGGCGCTTATCCCGAGGGCGTATCCTTCGCCATTTTGTTGATGAACATTCTTTCGCCCTATATTGAGAAGCTGTGCACCAAAAAGCCTCTCGGAAAGGCGGGTAAGAAAGCATGAAAAAATTTCAACCTGTCCTCGTATTGAGCAGCATTTGCCTGATCGTTGCTCTGCTTCTCTCCTTCGTCAACAGCATCACGGGTCCCATCATCGAAGCGGCTCAAAACAATGCCGCCAATGAGGCCTTGCTCGTGGTATTGCCCGAGGGCAAGAATTTCCAGGAGATCACCATTGATCCAACCTATCCTGCTGCCATCACCACGGGCTATCGCGCCGACGGTGGCTTCGTATTCCAGGCCTCTGTCACGGGTAAGTCCTCCGGGCTTATCATCATGTTCGGCATTGATGCCGACGGAAAAATCGTCGGAACCAAGGTCATTGCGGACCAGGAGACCGACAGCTACGACCAAAACGTCTTTCCCCTTCTCGAAGGCTTGGAGGGTGCCTACCATGGTGTAAACCTTGACTCGTTTGAGCCTTATCTCGTTACAGGCGCAACTCTGACCTCCAAAGCCTACGGCGAAGCCGCCAAGGCGGCTCTGCAGGCCTTTGCCATTGCAAACGGCCAAGACGTAGATACCCGTACCCCCGAGCAAATCCTGCAGGACAACTGCAACGAAGCTCTCGGCACCACCGACGTGACCTATACCAGATGGTTTGCCACCGAGGTATTGGAGGGTATTGACGCGGTTTATGAGGCGGCCGATCAAAGCGGTCTGGTATTCGTCATCGGCGAAGCTTTTGTCGGTGTCAAGGCTGACGGCACCATTGTCAATGCCGGCACGGCAGATACCGCTGTCATTACTGCGGCATACCAAGCAATCGCATCCTCTACGCTGACCGAAATCACCGAGCTGCCCGAAGGTGTCGACTCCAAAACCGTCCTTAAGGCCTACGTCACGGCAAGCGGCAACTACGTATTTGAAGTAAAGGCCAAAGGCTACTCCCTTTCCATCGCGGAAGAATTCGGTGGAACAGGTACACCGATAATGATCCAGGTATCCATCTCCGCTGATGGCAAGATCATTGATTGCGTGACCACCTCCCACAAGGAATCCATTGGCTACGGTGACATTTGTGCCACCGAGGACTATTACGAGCAATTCCGCGGTGCAACAAACGAAGAGATCAAAGTGTCCGTCTCCCGTCCCGATCTCCACCAGGATCAGCTCTCCTCGGACAACACCGACATCGGAGCCATTGCCAGCGCAACCTTTACCACCTACGGCTACCAAAAAGCCGTCAAAGCAGCCTTTGCTGCCTTCGAACTGTTAACTGCACAAGGAGGTGAATGAATCATATGAACGTTACAACGATTATTGTTGCCCTCATTGAATTGGTGACGCTGGCATTGATCATTGCCCTGCTCATTGATATGCGTCGCACCTACGGCAAAAAGGACAACCGTCCCAAGAGCGATAATAAGTTATGGATCATCCTCCGCGGCATCATTGTGGAAAACCCTGTCCTGATTCTTATTCTCGGAACCTGCCCCACCTTGGCAACCACCACCTCGGTCATTTCTGCTTTCTCCATGGGTGTTGCGGCAACCATCGTCCTGATCTGCTCCAACATCGTTATCTCGGCTTTGCGTAAGATCATTCCCGACACGGTGCGTATTCCCTGCTACATCGTTATTATCGCGGCCTTCGTGACCGCAGTCCAGATGCTTCTGCAGGCTTATCTGCCCGACATCTATAACATGCTGGGCGTGTATCTTGCTCTCATCGTTGTCAACTGTATCATTCTTGGCCGTGCGGAAATGTACGCCAGAAAGAACACCGTCCTTAACTCTGCGCTTGACGGCATCGGCATGGGCATCGGCTTCCTCGTTGCTCTTGTCCTGATGGCAACGCTGCGTGAGGTGTTCGGTAACGGCACCTTCGCAGGTATCGAGATCCCCTTGCTTGTCAACTACAAGATCCCGCTTCTGACACAGGCCCCCGGCGGCTTCCTCGTTTACGGTATTCTTATTGCCGTCATGAATAAGCTGACCGAGAAAAAGGGCGGTGTCAAGAAAAAGTCCTTCGCTTGCGAGGGATGCCCCGCCAACGGTATGTGCAGCAGAACCTCCTGCTCATCCACCGAGGCAACCAATACTACCGTAAAGGAGGCCGATGAAAATGCTTAAACAGCTCGTGCTTATTTTAATGGGCGGCGTTTTGATCAACAACTACGTCCTCCAACAGTTCCTTGGTATTTGCCCCTTCCTTGGTGTTTCCAAAAAGCTCAACCAGGCCACCGGTATGGGTGTTGCCGTCACCTTCGTCATGCTTTGTGCCACGGCGGCGACCTGGCCCATCTACACTTATGCCCTTGTGCCTCTGAAGCTTGAATATTTACAGACGATTGTATTTATACTTGTTATTGCGGCACTGGTTCAGTTCGTTGAGATCGTACTCAAAAGATTCATCCCTTCGCTTCACCAGTCCTTGGGCGTTTACTTGCCCCTGATCACCACCAACTGCGCCGTTCTCGGTGTAACCATCCAAAACATCACTGCAGGATATAACTTCTTGCAATCCATGGTGTCTTCGCTTGGTGTTGGTCTTGGCTTTTTGTTGGCCATGGTGCTGTTTGCAGGCGTTCGCTCCAAGATGGAGAACTGCCCCGCCCCCAAGGCCTTCCGCGGTGTTCCCATTACGCTGGTTGCCGCTTCCATCGTGGCGCTTGCCTTCTACGGCTTTGCCGGCGTGGTAGAAAACCTGTTGGGCGCGTAAAGGAGGTAGAAATATGATGCCAATTCTGATCCCCATGCTCCTTTTGACGGCCCTTGCCATCGTTTGCGCTGTTCTTCTTACCCTTGCCAGCACCTTTTTCGGTGTCAAGGAAGACGAAACGGCCGTGGCAATCCGCGAGTGTCTCCCCGGTGCTAACTGTGGTGCCTGCGGTTACAGTGGCTGTGACGGCTACGCCAAGGCACTGGCAGACAAATCGGTTACTGCAACCAATCTTTGCGTCCCCGGCGGCGATGCCACCGCCCTCCAAATCGCGGATATTCTCGGTGTTGAAGCAGAGGACGTCGTCGAGAAAGTCGCTTACGTTGCTTGCAACGGCACCTGTGAAGCCGTTCAGAGAAAGCACGATTACCGCGGTCTGCAGACCTGCGCCGCCGCCAATTTGATGTACAACGGTGACAAATTCTGCACCGCTGCCTGCTTGGGCTACGGAGACTGTGTAGCTGCCTGCCCCGAGCAAGCAATCCGCGTCGACAACGGCGTTGCCATCGTGGATTCTCAAAAATGCATCGGCTGTGGTATTTGTACCCGTCTTTGCCCCAATCACATCATCCACTTGGTCAATGACACCACAAGAGTCGTTGTAAAGTGCTCCAACCACGAAAAGGGTGCGCTCACGCGCAAGCACTGTTCCAACGGCTGTATCGGCTGCATGAAATGTCAAAAAGCTTGCCCGCACAATGCCATCAAGGTTGTGGATAATCTGGCCACCATTGATTATTCGCTTTGCACGGGCTGCGGCAAGTGCGCCGACGTCTGCCCCGTACATTGCATTCAGCAAGGCAACTTTATTTGCGGAGCTCATTTCTAACAAAAAACAACGGGTGGGATGTCGTTTGCCGACATCCCACCAAACACATAAAGGTAGAAAAATATGCAAAATTCAGATATGAAAAACGGAAAGAAATACCGCTGGGACATCATTGTCATTGCGGCTGTTCTCACGCTCTCGCTGATATTTTTGACTTTCATGCGATTGCTCAAGCAAGAGGGCACGGTTGCCGTGGTGGAAATTAACGGTGTTGTTGCGGGCGAGTATCCGCTCTCGCGCAACGGCGTATTCCCGCTCAACGGCGGAACCAATATCCTCGTTATTGAGGACGGTGTCGCTTATCTGAATTATTCCGACTGTCCCGATCACACTTGTGAACGGACCGGAAAAATACGCTACGTCGGACAAACCATCGTCTGTCTCCCCAACCGCCTGTCCGTCACCATCCATGGCGACTCCGCCGGCGGCGTCGATCTGGTTTCGTAAGGAGGAGACACATTGAAGAATCACACCAAACGACTTGCGTCATTGGCATTGACCATTTCTTTTGCCATGGTACTGTCTTATATTGAAAGCCGCATTCCTGCTTTCGTAGCCATTCCCGGCATCAAGGTCGGTCTTGCTAACATTGCCGTTATTTTTGCGCTTTACAAGTTTGGGGCAAAGGAAGCTGTCACCATTTCCCTTCTGAGAGTATTTCTCGTTTCCCTGCTGTTTGGAAGCCCCGTCAGCATGATCTACAGCATCGCAGGTGCAACCTTGAGCTTAAGCTGTATGATCCTGCTCAAAAAGCTCACGCCCCTGTCCGAGGTTGGCGTCAGCGTTTGCGGCGGTATTATGCACAACGTCGGGCAGATCACCGCGGCCTCCATTCTGTTGGATACCAACGTTGTCATCTATTATCTGCCCTTCCTGATCGTATCGGGAACGGTAGCTGGTATCGTTGTCGGCATCGTCTCGGCACTTTTAGTCAAACGCGTCAATCTTCGCATCAAACCCTAATCCCCGTCACCATGCAGGCAGTTGTCTGTTTCGCACTTGGCGCTCAACCTGCCGGATGGCACGAAATAAAAAACGGAGTATGCAATTTATTTTTGCATACTCCGTTTTTTTGCTTATCCATCGTATCACTTGACCATGCCGTAACCGCCGGCGTATTTACTGACCTCCGACGCCACGACGAATACGTTATTCTCGCACAACCGGCGGATCTCCTTGAGAACGCGGGTACAGTCCCTACGAGGCAGAACGATGAGGATCATATTCATTTTATCCTTCGAGCCCTGCCCGTCAAACACGGTGTATCCGCGGTTGTTGTCCTTCAGATACGTAATGATCTTGCCGGTATTGGCGTCATTGGCAATCAGCTGAAGGTTGGAGGTGCCAAGGGCGATCTTGCTCTCCAGCGTGGAACCAAGGAACAATCCGGTGGCATATCCCAGGCAGTAAAACAGCAAGAGGAACAAATTGTCACCCAGCGTTCCGATGATGGTGGAAATCACAAGGCCCCAGATGGTGCACTCGGCAAAGCCAAGTGCGGCTGCCTTGAGGCGTTGCCCCTTGACCATCATGCAGGTCTTGAGCGATTGAATCGTAATTTCAATGATTTTGGCTGCGCAGACGATCAAGCAAACCACCCACGCAGGAATCGATGCTAAAAATTCAGACATAGTTTTATCCTTTCTTATCTATTGCTTATTTTGTTTCATTCAGCGTCCAGCCATGATCCCCATGGTAGATCATCTGCTTGGTCATACCGCCGTCGATGCAGATATCCTCACCCGTAATAAAGCCGGCCATGTCGGAGCAAAGATACAGCACCATACGGGCAACATCCAGCGGATTTCCAACTCGCCCCGCAGGCTGTTGCGTCGCATCCGGACCTTCGTAGACGGTATAGGCATTGTCGATCCAGCCGGGCGAGATGGAGTTGACTCTCACCTTCCCTGCAAGGCTGACCGCCATGGCGTGCGTCAGCGCGGAAATTCCCCCCTTGGCCGCCGTATAGCTTTCCGTCTCGGGCTGGCTCATTCGGTCGCGTGAAGACGAAATATTGACGATACAAGCACCCGGTGCGAAGTTGGGTGAAAACAATTTGGACAGGTAGAAGGGTGCGGTCACCCCCACGCGCAAAGCATATTCAAAGTCCTCGTAGCTCCCCTGTGCAATACCGCACATGCGGGGGGCAGCGTTATTGACGAGAACGTCCAGCCGACCGTAGTCCGAGATGACCTTGGCCGCAAAACGTTCCAGCACTTGCTTGTCGGACAAATCTCCCACAAAATAGTCGTTTTCCAAAACATCGATCACACAGACCGTCGCCCCCGCAGCCTCAAACTGCTCGCAAATACAACGCCCGATGCCGCGCGCACCGCCCGTGACAGCAACGATCTTATCCTTAAAATCAAACATCATTTCACCTCGTCATATATTGGAAATTCTGGTTTCAGCGCAGGATCTGACGGATCACCCAAAGCTGAAACCGTTTCGGCAGCACGTTCAGCAACAACAGCAACGGATTGCGATTGATACTGTAAGCAAATGCAGGATGCCGCTTGTTCAAAATTTTAGCTGCCTTTCGGGCGATCTTCTCGGGCGGCACGCAACGCGCCTCTACCCGATCAACAATGCGCTTGAACCGGGCGGCATTGCATGAATACAGCTTGGTCTGTTCGCAAAACCGATCCAACGCGGCGGTCGATACTCCCAGCATATCCGTTTCCACAGCACCTGCCCGCAACACAGACACCTCAATGCCAAGCAACTGCAATTCCATTTTGAGCGAATACGCGTATTTATCCAGAGCGGCCTTGGTCACCGCGTAAATACCCGTAAAAGGCAAGGGATCCAGCGCCGCTAACTCGCTGGTCGTAATCAGAATACGGCTCCCTTGATGCAACAGGGGCAAAAAGGTTTTGTTAACGAGATAGGCGCCCTGCACGTTGATATCAAAAATACGATGGAATTGATCGAACGGCATTTCCACCAAGGAATCCAGCAAGTAAATACCGGCAAAATGCAAAATGGCATCCAAATGATCCGTATACTCCAAAACCTTCGCCAATGCCTGCGTCACACTCTCTTGCGAGGTCAGATCCGCTTGCAGAGAAATCACGTTGTCTTGAGCAGGCTCGGTCCTAACATCCAGAGCAAACACACGGCATCCTTGCTCGCACAGCAGTTTGGTTGCCGCGCGGCCCATGCCGCCATATGCGCCGGTAATCAATATATTTTTCATAGTCTCCTCACTTATCTGTCAGAGTCAGCCAAGGATGCGCACACTGCTGCCGCCGCTTTTTTCCTTGGTAACGACGATCTGGCGATCAACTCGCTCCTTGATCTCGCTGACGTGCGAAATGATACCAACCAAGCGATCCCCCTCCGTCAGGCCAAGCAAAGCCTGCAAAGCCTGGCTCAAGGATTGCTCATCCAAAGATCCAAAGCCTTCGTCTACGAACATGGTGCCAAGGCGAATACCGCCCGCCATAGATTGTATTTCGTCCGAAAGTCCCAACGCAAGGGAAAGCGACGCCTTGAAGGATTCACCGCCCGAGAGGGTGCTGACGCTTCGCTCACTGCCGTTGTAATGATCAATGACGTCCAGTTCAAGTCCGCTCTGCGAGCGGTTGTTTTGGGCTTCCGTACGGCGTTTAAGCTCATATTGACCGCCCGACATGGTAAGAAATCTCGTGTTGGCACGGGCGATGATGCGATCGAAATAGGTCATCTGGACATAGGTCTCCAGCATGATTTTTTCTTTTCCGCTGACGTTCCCCGCGGCGGTGTTGGCCAGTGCCTTAACCCACCCCCACTTTGCTTCTGTCTGCGACAGTTTATCCGCAGTCGCAAGGATCGCATCGTATGCCTGCCGGTTACCCGATATGCGAACGTGCAACAGACGCTGACGCGATTGTAGCTGCTGTTGCTTTGCCTTCAACTCTTGCCTTTGCTTTTCCAAGGCGGCAACATCGAATGACCCGCCGTCCGAAAGTGTTTTTTCTGCCTGCGCAATCGCCGAGGCGATCGCCGAAATTTTATTGTTTTGCGCGTTTACCGCCTCGCGTGCCTCACTGCAGCCGTTTTCAATGGCCTTCTTTTTCTCGTCAAGCTCGCGCTGTGCCGCCTTGGCCGCGGCCACTCCGGTGTAGGAAAGCTTGGCCGCCAACTCATTTACCCGGTTCTGGAGTGTCTGAGCAATGGCATCGTCATGCGCCGACTCCCTGGCCAACACTTGCAACCGCTCGCCGATATCCTTGTGCTCCTGCTCTTTGGCAGGCAATATCTCGTCGAGCTTTCGTTTGCGGATGATCTCCTTGTTCGCCTGCGCGATTATCGCATCGCAGAGCGCAATTTCCTGCTCTGCCGCATCCAGTGCCGCTTGAATGCGGGTGGGCGCACGTTCATCCAAAGGAATATCAAATCGGAGCGCAAAGGCATCCGACAGTTGTTTCTGTTTGGTCTCCAGGCGGCCGCGCGTTTCTGCCGCCAATTCACTGGCCTCGACCGCACTCGTCTGAGACCGCGCCGCCTGCCGTTTGCTCTCCTCCAAAGCCTCTTTGGTAGGAGCGTCCTCGGTCAGCGTGGCAACCTCGGGATGGACGAGGGATCCGCACACGGGGCAAGCCCGTCCCGGCTCAAGCGTCGCGGCGATCATTCCCGCCTGCTCGTCCAGATATTTCTGAAACAGCTCCTCGTAGTGCCGCGTCCGCTGATTGCTCTGCTCGATCGCGGCCTGATACACTCTTTGCCGCTGAACCAATTCCTGGCGCAAGCGCTCCGCCAGCTTCCAATCGTTTCGCATATCGATCAGCGACTGCCGCTGATTGATTGCTTCGGCCCGATTGACCTCGGCCTTGGATTTGCGCGCATCCGTGCCTTCCAGCGACGTTCGCTCGGTTTTCAATTGCTGTATCTCAAGAAGAAGTCCGGCCGCCTTTTCTTGCCCCGCTTCCGTCTCGGCACGGTATTGGCTCAGCCGTTGCCGTACTTGCTCAAGCAACAGTTTCTTTTCGTCGTATTCAAGATAATCTCCGATTTGCGCGTCAATGGCGGCAATATTTCGCAAAATATCCTGTATTTCCGGTTGGCGCTTTTCCCATGCGGTGAACGTTTCTTTCAATTCCAGCAAGCGAGCTTCAGCCTGAGCCTGCTGTTGCTTGTA
>JAZLCA010000039.1:0-1923 GCA_045613985.1 Eubacteriales bacterium
CAAGCGCAGTTCCACCCGTTGAAATTTCTCTATACAATTGCAAAAGATCTGCCAATCTACGAGCATACTAAAGTCGTGGAACTGATGCCGCACAAGGCAATCACCAATCACGGTGAAATCACCTACAAAAAACTGATTATTGCAACTCATTTTCCGATGCTCAATAAACATGGCTTTTACTATCTCAAACTCTATCAGCATCGTTCCTACGTTCTTGCACTCAAAAACGCCAAAAAAGTAGAAGGAATGTATGTGGATGAATCGGACACGGGACTGTCCTTCCGAAGTTACGGCGATCTTCTGCTCCTCGGCGGTGGCGGACACCGAACTGGCAAGCAAGGCGGTTGTTGGCAGGAGCTTGAAGATTTTGCCCGTAAGTATTACAAAAATGCCGAGATCGTCGGCAAGTGGGCGACGCAGGATTGTATGACGCTTGATGATATCCCTTATATCGGTCAATATTCAAAACCCACGCCCGACGTCTTCGTTGCAACGGGATTTAACAAATGGGGCATGACCAACGCCATGGTCGCCGCAGATATTCTCTGCGATCTCGTTCAAGGAAAGCCCAACCCTTATGCTGACGTTTTCGACCCCTCACGCACGGTTCTTCATCCACAGCTTGCGGTAAATGCTTTTGAGTCTGCAATCGGACTTCTTACACCCACCGCGCCCCGATGTCCACACCTCGGTTGCGCCCTCAAATACAACAAAGCCGAACACACCTGGGACTGCCCCTGCCACGGCTCACGTTTCACTGAAGACGGCGAGCTGATCGACAATCCCGCGACGGATGATAAAAGAATATAGCAGTATACGCCTTCGCATAATGGGAAATAATAGTATTAAATCCATAAACGGAGGTTAAATTTGCTATGTTCAAACATGAAAAACAATTATTCCATCCCGTAGAGGTCGAAAGACCGAACTCGCAGTACGCCGTACTGCTTCAGGAACAGCTCGGCGGCGGTAACGGTGAGCTCAAGGCGGCAATGCAGTATATGTCGCAGAGCTTCAGGATCAAGGATCCCGAAATCAAGGATCTCTTTCTTGATATCGCCGCAGAGGAGCTTGGTCATATGGAGATGGTGGCACAGACTATCAATCTTCTTAACGGTCATGACGTGGATGCCACCAAGGTGCAGGCAGGAGAGGTGCAGACGCACGTTCTGCTCGGACTGAATCCCGGGCTTATTAATTCTTCGGGATATTCATGGACGGGAGATTACGTCACCGTCACGGGCGACCTGTGCGCAGACCTGCTCTCCAATATCGCGTCCGAGCAGAGAGCCAAGGTGGTTTATGAGTATCTCTACCGCCAGATTGAGGACAAAAAGGTCAGAGAGACCATTGATTTTCTCCTCAACCGTGAAGAAGCCCACAATCAGATGTTCCGCGATGCCTTCCATAAGGTACATCAGACCGGCTCTAACCGCGACTTCGGCACGACCAAGGCAGCAAAAATGTATTTTTCTATGTCCGATCCCGGACCCAACGCTTTTGCAACGGGCGAGACCCACGCTCCGGCGTTTAAGTGAAAATAATTACTGTTACCAAATACTCTATCGTGCATTAGAAAAGCCACCGACAATTTTTCTTATCGGTGGCTATTTTCATTTCTTACTATTAAAGTTGGGATACTCAAATAAAACAAATAATCCGAACGCTTCTCCAAGTAAGAGAATGTTCGGATTATTTTCATGTGGTCGGAGTGACAAGATTCGAACTTGCGACCTCTTGGTCCCGAACCAAGCGCACTACCAAGCTGTGCCACACCCCGTTAACCACCCAATTATAGCATATTCCACATTGGTTTGTCAAGTCCTCTTTTGAAAAAATTGGGGGCTTCAAATTTTGATTTATCGGTGAGGGCGCCTGCGGGCGCGGGTGGTCGCTTTTTTGAAAAAAAGCTCCGCAAAAAAC
>JAZLCA010000040.1:0-32357 GCA_045613985.1 Eubacteriales bacterium
GTATTCGTATCTTTTCTTTATAGGCAGGTTTCTCAATCGAACGCCTAATGAGTCGGTAATTATCGGTATCAAAGTAGATATTTCGGATCGTCGTCCGTCCGTATTTGTCAAGGTCCATATAGGGCGACATAGCTTCAAGTATCTTTTCCTTTTGTTCAAGCGTCAGCATATACTTCAGCTCATACCGCTTGAATACCGTCTGAAACGCCATACGAAATCCTCCTTTTCCCATTTTATAAGGGGATTATATCACGGCTCGCTAAAGATAGGCTAAAGACTGGAATGTAAAATGATATACGGTCAGATGCATTATGACTTTCGCTTTTACAACACCGTATATAATTCTTATCACAAAACTTATCGATATTATTTTCTAACAACAGTCAAAATGCAACCTTTTCGCAAACTCTTTGAGCACATCATTTACGGCGACATCAAAACGCGTTATAATGTTTTCAAGAAAATTGAATATGATGTGTTCGACAAAAGGATTTTGCAATGTAAAAGCTAGGTTTTATAAGGCTTTATCACACCAACATGTGTCAATGATGGGTCTAACGCGTCGAAATGATGGGACTCATCGGCGCAGGTAACAACCCCATGGTTGGTATGACTGTTGCTGTTGCAGTAGCTATCGAAGAAGCAAGCAAGTAATTTGCTGATTTTCCCTTGATTTCATTGACTTTTTAAGATGTTTCGACATCTTTTAAGCAAGTTTTTGAGAACAAGCAATCATCAATTTAACAACTTTTAACTAAAAAAGAGTTAGACACATCATTTTGGGGTTTACCCTGATGATGTGTCTAATATTTTTTAGGAGAAAAAGATGAAAAAACTGAGGATTGTGGAGCAGAATTTTTTGACCTTGGAAGAGGGTTGCAACAAGTATTTAGACAACTGCCGCTCGCGGAATTTGCGTGAAGGAACTATCAATCACTATCGCCAGAGTTATGTGCAGTTTGCAAAGTTCTTTGATATGCAAATGCCAGTCAGCGATCTGGATGAAAAGATGTACCAGAAGTATGTTGTGTTTCTCAGAGAGACCTTGCACAATGATGTCAGCATAAATTCCTATCTGCGCGATTTTATCACTACAATGCATTTTCTGATGAATGAGGGATATTTACCCCACTTCAAAATGCAGGCCATTAAAGTGGATAGAAGCGGGGTTGAGACCTACACTGATGCAGAGTTAACCGCTCTACTCAAAAAGCCAAATATCAAGAAATGCAGTTTTATAGAATATCAGTGCTGGGTAATGACAAACTTCCTTTTCTCCACTGCTGTGCGCCAGCGCAGTCTAATGCACATCAGAATTAAAGACATTGATTTCGATAATAATGTGATCTATGTAACTGTGACCAAGAACAGAAAAACTTTGATAGTACCTTTTAACAGAACAATGTGCGGCATCCTCCAAGAGTTCTTGAAGTACAGACAACACAAGTCTGATGATGATTTTCTGTTCTGCAATGTTTTCGGAAAGCAGTTGACCAAAAGCACCTCTTATCATATGTTGTATGAGTATAACAAGCGGCGCGGGGTGGAGACCACTGGCATCCATAGGTACAGACACACCTTTGCGAAACAGTGGATTTTGAGCGGCGGGAATGTAGTCTCCCTCTCCAAAATACTTGGCCACAGCAGTCTGCAAATAACCCAAAACTATGTCAATCTATTGGTCAGTGATGTGGCAAAAGAGGTGGAGAGCATCAATCTTTTAGATAAGTTTGCAACCCAAGAGAGAATCAAAATGAGATAGTAAACAGAGGCTTTATCAGCGATGATAAGGCCTTTATTTTTTATAAAAAAAGTTTTGAAAAAACCTTGAATTTACCATTATAATGACACATCCAAAGAACTCATATGGTATAATAATGTCACAAGGTTGAGAGAGATACCAACCAAAACAAAAATCAAATTTCGGGTTGTGACCTACCACAAGAAGGAGAAATCAAAATGAAAGCAAACCTTATCACTAAGACTATCGAAATGAGCAAGAATGAAGCAAAGGCCGCAGGCAGAATCGGAACTGAAAAGTTCAATGAACTCAGAGAGTATCAGCGCGCATACCCCAATTACACCATCTACATTATTGAAGCCCCCAAGAGAAAGTCTCAGTACAGCGGACTGACCTATAAGTTTATGGAAACTTATATCAAGAATTGCAACAGAGAGAACAAGGCTGAAATCTTGGAACAGTTTAATACACTGCGCGGTGTTGGCAACAAGAACCGCTCCAAGTGCGAAAAGGCCAAGGTTGCATCCTACCTTGAAGTTAAGGCTTGGTTCTTGGAGACCTTCTCTGAAATCGAAGAATTCAAGGAAACTCAGAGCAAGAAAATCGCAAAAATTTTGAATGTAGCATAAGAAAGAAAAGGAGATTATAACAATGACAAGCGCAATCAGAATCAACCACTTTGATAAGGAAATTTTAATCAGCAAGTCTTTCCAAAAGGCGGCTATGAATCCCACCAGCAAAGAGTATGCGGAATTGATGGAAGTAATGAACAACCATCCCACCTACAAGCTCGCTCAGAGAGTAATTAAGAAAAACACCCAAAAGGAAACCTATGCAGGACTGACCTATGAGTATATGAGAGACTATATCATTCTCAACTCCACTCCCGAAGAAGAGACTGCGGCAGTCGCTGAATTTGATGAAATGATTCATATTTCCAAGTGCCACAGCAAGGCACAAAGATATCCCACCATTAAAAAGTGGTTCTTGGAAAAGTACCCCGAAATTGAGATGTTTGGTGAGCATTGCGTATAATGAAAGGAATTTTAAGGCGCAGGGAGGGCGCATAGTATGCAAGAAATCACATTTTACTGGGAATGGTTATCACTCCCCAAAGATCAATTCCGCTTGCTGGCTATGATTGCGACCAGCGGAGGGTGGTTTAATGGAAACTATACAGATATGTGCAATTACTTATCTGTCACCGCTCAGAGCCGCAACAGAGAGAAAATAAAGACCTCTCTTGAGGCTTTGACATCAGCGGGTTATATTGACTGGGAGCAAAGTGGCAGAACCCACCATTTGCAAATCAAGCCAAAAGAGACAGAAATAAAAATCCCTCTCGAACTGGCCAGATCCATTATAAATCACGAATATTCAACAGAAGAGCAAGTCGCTTGGGAGCAAGTATTAAAATTATACATTTGGGTGGTTCATAATGATTTGGATATAGTCATAAATAGAATGATTGCGGCCGCCCTCTCCACTTCAGAATCAACAGTGTGCAGTGCTAAGAATGTGCTTGTAAAAGAGTATGAAGCCATCACCAAAAAGAAGATTTCCGAAAGGTTGGGAGATAATTGTTTCAGAACTCTGGGGCAGGAACTGCGATCCTGCGCTTGGTGGGAAACCCCTGCGGAGTGAAAAGAGTTACTTTTTACTTGGCAATAAAACTATCCCTATTACCAAGCAAAAAGTAACTCTTTTATATTGGTTTATTTTGAATAATCTATCCCCTCTGATTTTCAATTATAGTGTAAGAGGAAGTCGCTCCGCGACTTCTGCCATTGGCAATTTTGCAAAAAGCCGCTTCGCGGCTTTTGTAGCAAAACTTGCCAAGGCAAAAAATCCAAAAGGAGAAAAGATTATGAATAGAAGAATATTTGATATTATTGATGAGCTGACCAAGCGAGAGCATCACTGGACTTGGTATCAGTTGAATGGAAAATCCGCTTATGAAAACCTTGAAATGCAAAGAGCTGAGTGGCGCAGAGAATATTTAGGCAGAGAGTTAAAAGAACTCTTGTATGCGGAAGAAGCTGCTTGGGCAGCAGAAGCCACCAACATCGAATTCACCATAAAATCGGAGGTAAAGTAATGCGAACCAATAGCACCAAGAGTGAAAAAGAGCGAGAAAAAGAAAGGAAAAAGCAACAGCAAGCATTTGAAGCACAAGTATTTAGTGCTATCGAAAAGACCCTTGATTCTGTTGTAGAAAAAGCCTTAGATGAAATATTCAAAGACTTCAACAAAAAGAAATAAAAATGCGGCGGCGGTCGCTTCGAAGAGGACAAACACCAGTCCAACCAATCTTCCGAAGCACCGCCGCCATTTTTCGTTTTTTACCCTCTTGGCTCGATTCTCGGAGAAAACACATTCTATCGAGAACCAACGCGATTTTCGTGATTTGAAATCAAATCCACTCTTGGTGGGAGAGTTGGCCACACAAAAGCAGAACCGCGATAAGAAAAAATATTTTTCCCGAAATGGGTGCGGGGGTGTTCAAAAAAGCATCTGTTTTGCTGAACAGATTTCAGAGAGCCGAAAGCCCCTATAAACCGCTCGAAAAAGGCAGTTTTCTGTTCAAGAAATTCAACCCCACTTTTCTTGAACACTCACTCTTCCTTTTGGTATTCAAGAAGATCGCAGATGTCGCATTCTAAAAGTCTGCAAAGGGTGTCAAGGTTATCCCAAGCAACTCCCTCTCCCTCTCGCAGTTTTTGAATTGTGGATTCAGATAAAAGTTTTTCTTTGCGCAAAGTATAGGAAGAATATCCCTTTTCTTTGAGCGCATCCAAAACATTGATTTTATATTTCAGTGCCATTTTTATTACCTCACAGAAGTATTATTTTTCACTATAAGTATAGCACAAAACATACACGAAATCAAGTGTACAAAATACACAAAAAGATGCACGAATGTTCGTGCATAATGCCAGTTGACAATACACGATATTTCGTGTATTATATAACCAGAAAGAGGGGCAACCCCGAAATGAAAGGAAATAATTAAAATGTCACAGAATGAAATGATCAGCAAAATCGAACAACTCAGAGAATGGGAAACACTTCTTGAAGAAGCACAGAGCGAGGTTGAAGCCCTCAGAGATAGCATCAAGGCAGAAATGCTGGAGCAAGGCACAGAGGAAATGCAAGTTGGAGCATACATCATCAGATGGACTTCGGTTCTCTCCAATCGCTTCGATAGCACATCCTTCAAAAAGGAATATGCAGACCTCTACAAGACCTACACCAAGCAGGTCGCAAGCAAGAGATTTTCGATAGCTTAACAGATGGCAAATGCGGGTGCGGCCTCCAGCCGCCCCCGCGCCACAACAACCAAGGCTCAGCTCAGCGCGAATGCGGCGGCCGCAAACAACAAACAAAGCGAGGATTTAGAGAATGATTTATGGTTATGCGCGATGCTCCACCAATGAGAGCAAACAAGACATCAACAGACAGTTGCGCGAACTCAAAGCAGAGGGCGCGGAAGAGGTTTATTTCGAATATGAACATGGGGATTCCACTGTGAAGCAAAAGCAGTTGGCACTCTTTGATGCTGTGTCAGAGGGCGATACCATCATCACCCTTGAAGTGCCGCGACTTGCCAGAAGCACAAAGCAGCTCTGCGAGATTATTGAAATTGTCAAGGAGAAAAAGCTGAAACTGATCATCAAGGGGAGCATTACAGTTGACTGCACTCTTGGAAGGCTCGATCCGATGTCGAATGCCTTTATTCAGATGTCTGGAGTGTTTGCGGAGCTGGAGCTTGGAATGATTAGAGAGCGAGTGCGCTCTGGGATGGCAAATGCCAAGGCCAAGGGAGTGCGCATAGGCAGACCGCAAATGACAAAGGATGATATACCGCAAATCTTTTATAGGCATTATCCCGCTTATCTGAGCGGTGATCTGAATGTTTCTGAACTGGCGCGAGTGTGCGAGCTGAGCAGAAATACAGTTTATAAATACATTGACATTCTAAAATAATAGAAGCGAGCCTATATTTCAAGGCTCGCTTTTCGATTATTGTTGTTTGATGTATTCACCAAAATTGATATAATATTCAGTTTCGCCACATTTAATAACAGCATATCCATGACATTTTCCCCATTTTTCTAAAAGCTTTGGAAAATCAGAGGATACATCAGTAAACAGATATGAAATTGATTTATTCAAACTTTCTCCTGCGACAAGATCATTGTCAGAAATTTTAACTGAGCCATCAACAGGCTTTGAAGATGATCGCAAAAAAACAAAGTGTTCATAAAAATCAACTTGTTTACCACGAACAAGCAATTGATTAAGTTCGGAACTTGTAATATCTTTTTTTGCGGTTACTGTATAAGAACAAGATACCCCATGCTCAGATGCTTCAATTTTATCAAAAACAATAATAGCATTGCCAATATGGATTTCTTCTCCGACTGGCAACAGTGTTTTATCCTTCAATTGTCTGTTAATATAATTATCTCTGAGCACTCCAGCTTTTTCCATTGCAACTTCACATTCTTCTTCCTTGAAGAAATAATATCCCCATGAACTATCAAGGAATGTGAGCCCTTCTTCTGTTCTGGTCTTGAATGTGACGCGCTGTCCTGCTATATTTGTTCGATAGTTTTCGTTTTCCTTATCATATTCCCATTCAAAATCAAAGATGTGACTTCCCTCGGAACACTCTCCTGTATTATTGTCAGAGAACTTAACACACATGCCTTCAAAATCAACTGAATACCACTCTCCCAAAATATCTTTGTTAGGGTTGTTCCCGCCACTTTCTGAATTGGCATTGTTATTTGGATTTTGTGAATTACTTCCGCTATTACACCCAACAATAGCTAAACACATCACCGCTACCAAAAGCAGAGCAATAATTTTTTTCATTCTATTTTACCTCTTTTCTTGGCACATTGTTTCGGTGCTATGCCCATCTATAATTAGTTTAATAAAAAAAGTGCGCCAACCGAAGCCAGCGCACCGAAAAACGCAAACCCCAATTGTTGCTACACAAAAACAAATTGACAGGATAAATCTCCAAACCAACCTGTGGAATCTGCGCTTTTGCCAAATTCAAAAGGCTGGTCTAAAAATGGGTATAGAACCCCTATAAAAATAGAGAGTTTATCCCTTCAAAATAATATTTGTTTTTGTGTAGCGTATTTATTATAACACATTTTCCTTGATTTGTAAATAGACATTCGCCGAAATCTTGATTTTCTGAGCAAAAAATGATATAATGATGCGGAGGGGGTGAGGTTATGGCAGAAGAAAAGAAAAAGCCCACCAGCGGCCGCAAGAGTGACCAGAAGATGAAGCCTTATCTTGTGTATGATTATCTGATGCGCCAAAGCGATGCGAATCATGTGGTGACTGCCGCAGAAATTGTAGGTTATTTGCAAGAGTGCGGCATCCAAGCAGAGCGCAGATCAATATACAAGGATATTGAAGAAATAAACAAGGCGGTTCTTCTCACTACTGGAAGTCATTACAGCGAGCCAAAAGCCGATACCATTGAAGAGGCCGAGGAACTTCTAAAGGATGAAAAGGAAAAGACCATCATCTATGATGAACACCGCAAAGGCTTCTATGTGCGCAAGCGGCACTACAAGGTGGATGACATCCGCTTTCTCGCAGAGTGTGTGCGCTCCGCAAAATTCATTGATGAAAGGCGCTCCAAGAGGCTGATCAATGTGGTTTGTGATTTGACCAGCGAACACTATGCGGAAGAGCTTCGCAATGATGCCTACCTCTTGGATCGAAACAAAACCGACAATCTGGCTGTGTATGAGCTTGTCAGCAAGATCAATGTGGCAATGAGCAAGAGGCGCAAGAAACAGCCCCACACACCCGAAAAGATCAAATTCAATATCTATCCTACACCATCCAGAATGGCCTTAGGCGCACCGAGAGGCGCAAAGGCGAGTGGTATGTGGTTAGCCCCTATCAGCTCATTATCAGCGATGGAAACTATTATCTGATGGGCTATGATGACAGAATGCAGAAGATGGTAAACTATCGCGTTGATAGAATTGCTGACTTAGAGCTAACTGGCGAGCCGCGCTCTGGAGAAGAAGCATACAAAGAGCTGAACATTGAAAGCTATCTCCAAGAGCATTTCGGAATGTACCAAGGCGAGCGCGAACACATCAGAATCAGAGCATTGAATATGCTCTTGGACACCTTTGTGGATCGCTTCGGCACTCGCGAAGCCATCTATGCAAAGGATGATGATAAGCACTTCACAGTGGTTGTCAGTGTGGCGGTCAGCAATCAATTCTTTGGCTGGCTTTGCGGCCTTGGCAACAAAGTAAAGATCATTTCTCCCGCTCCAGTAGTGGAGGATTTCAAACAATATCTTGACAAAATGCGCGGTCTCTATGACTGAGAAAGCCCGCGCCGCTCAAAGATGATAAAAAGATGTTAAAAGTTGAATGATAGTTCTTAAAAAGATGTTAAAAGTGGTTGACATTTTGAAAGAAAGTTGTATAATAATAGGTGCAGGAACACATCTGTCTGATGTGTTTGGCTCTTAAATGCACCTTGCATTTATGGTTAAAAGAAAGGCTTTTTCGATAGACTGCAAAGTGCCGCAGGCACTTTATGTCGAAATGATGGGCTTGATCGGCGCAGGTAACAACCCCATGGTTGGTATGACTGTTGCGGTTGCAGTTGCTATCGAAGAGGCAAGCAAGTAATTGCATTTTCGGGTGAAAGGCCGCACTTTTACGGCAATTTCGCTTGATTATCTAAATTGACATGGTTAGCCCCATCATTTTGGAGAAATCCACCATGATGGGGCTAATTGTTATTATCACATAAAGAGGTATAACTAAATGGAAGAAAAAATTATTGAAGCAAAATTTGGCAAGAACACTTTAGCCTGGATATTGCTTGGTATTGGCATTGGACTTATAATATTTTCCTTAATTTTAGGAATCAACGAGTATAATACTCGCACTTTTTATGAGTCGTACAATAGTATTTTTGGGGGATATAAATCATGGACAGAAACCGCCGAAGAGCGCTATGGCTCTTTAGGCAACTATCTGTTTGAAGAATTGATTGATTATATATGTTCCATTTTCGACTTTGGCCCCAGTTTTGATCATTGGTACGCTCCTCTTTGCTGTTTGGGCGTTATCGTTATTTTAGTTTCCCTCTTCTTCTTCTGGCAAATGAGCAGAGGAAAACTGACCGTAACCAACCAACGCGTAACCGGCAAGGCCAGCTTTGGCAAAGCAGTTGACCTTCCGATCACCCAAATTTCCGCTGTGGCTTTAGGTGCTTGGTGCAGTATTACCGTAGCTACTTCTGCCGGAAGACTCCATTTCTGGTCTATTCAAAACAGAAATGAAGTTCATTCTGCCCTGACAGACATCATCAGTAAGATGCAGGTTGCAGATGTGAAACAGCAAACTCCTCCAACTACCATCCCCTCCGCTGCCGACGAACTTAAAAAATTCAAAGAACTCCTTGATGCAGGCATCATCACCCAAGAGGAATTCGACGCAAAGAAAAAGCAGTTGCTTGGTCTGTAATAATTACATAGTTAAGAGCGGGGCGCAAGTTCCGCTCAATTCTTTCCCCTCTTTTGGATTTTATTTGATGATACCCATTGACAAAAGGGCGTAAAGATGGTATCATATACGCGTGGACAAAAATTCTCGTCCACATTTCGTCCACAAGAGCATGAACAAAATGCGAGCGGGACTAACTGAAAAATAGATTCGGAGAGGGCTTTTTCTTCGGTATTCCCCGCGCGTGCAACGCGCGTTCGGCGCAGGTAATAACCCCATGGTTGGTATGACTGTTGCTGTTGCAGTTGCTATCGAAGAGGCAAGCAAGTAATCACAAAGAATAAGCGAGGGGAACCTTTTGTGAACAAAAGTGTTCCCCTCGCGCTCCCTTCCAAAAAACTTTGAAAAGGTATTACATTATAAAATGAAAAATAACAACACAGAAACCATACTTCGTACAAACGAGGTTTCGCCAAAACGATACCTATGGTATTTACTGATCTTAGGCGGTTTTGCAATCTTCGGGCTATATCTGCTTTATTCTATGAGTTCTTATCAATCCGAAACCAATCCCTGCACCATGTCGGAGTTGTTTTTCCGTGCTCTTCGCAGCGATGGTGGTCTTCCGTTCGTCGCCTTGGTAATTCCGGCATCGGCAGTCGTTGCTTATTTTATCGCGCGAGGATGGGGGAAAATTGAGGTTGTTGTTACAAATCAAAGAGTATATGGCAGTTTATTCTTGGGTTCCAATTTCAACCTACCGCTGGAATGCATCACCAATGTAGAAAAGGTATCCCGTACCAGAATTCAAATCACCAGCACCTACGGCATCACCACACTGCACCTGTTAGATAATTGTAACGAAATTTACACAGCATTAACCGGGAAAGACGCTCCGGCAATCTCTCGCGCAGACGGAAAAAAGCAAGAACGAATGAACGCCCTGCAAATACTGACCGACGACGAATTGACTACCCGATTGGGTTCTATGCAGGCTGCGGCACGCATTGCATACGTAACGGTTGCCATCCTCGCGATCGGCTGTATCATTGCCGGTGCCATCCCCTTTATTAAATATGGCTTTGAATACGGAATGTCCATTGCTCCTGCCTATCTGCTGCTCTTCCTGTTCTTTTGCCTGATTATCGCTTATCCGATTCATTACATCCGCATTCGCCACAAGGATGCTATCGATGAGATTTCCAACAGAGCCGACTCTTCGCAAAAGATGACACGTCTGCACAATCTGCTTCGCGAAAAGCGAATTCGCGCAACGAAGATTTTGGTCAGCATTATCGTCATTACACCCATCATTTGTGGAGCTGGAGCCATGTTAATGGGGGGCGGCGGCAGTTCTTCTTATGATGATGGCCCCGTCACCTGCAGTTCTTGTCATCGAGAGTTTGATCGCTCTTCCAAAAACGGGAAAAGCATCGCACGTAGGAATATGTGCGAGCTGTGTTATGAAAACATGATCATCATGGACGAAGCATTGGACGAGGCATTGAATGATTAAACGCTCCATACTTAACGTTGCTGTTGCAGTTGCTATCGAAGAGGCTTGCAAGTAAGAGGAATTACGGTCGCTTTTTGAAAAAAGCTCCGCAAAAACTTTCATAAAAAAATTGGACACATCATTTTGGAGAGATCCAAGATGATGTGTCCTTTTATCAATATTCAAAGTTTGAGACAAATATTTTTTTCGTCGCCGCTGTCCATTCCCCCTTCTTTCCGTTGACATTTTTCACGATATATGATATAATAATTTGAATATATATGTACGGAGGGCAACATGAAGAAACTGATATCGTTGCTTTTGGCCATGCTATTGGCTCTTTCTTTGACTTATTGTGGGGTACCACAGGATCCCATGCCCGAAAATCCGACGGAGGATCCAGGGGCCATCACGCCCCCCGAGGACAACAAGCCTGTCTCCATCGATCCCTTTCTCAGCCATCGCATCACGCTTGCGGAAAACAGTCCGTTCCAGATCGCTCTTGCGGGCAAGGGTGATCCTCAATGGGACCGTTTGATCGATCTCTCCGACGAGTCTTTGGGCGTTTCTCAGCTCTCTCTTTCGCTCGGTCTGCTTTTGCTGACGGAGGACGGAAAGCTGTCGGAAAATTCTCCTTTGCAGTTGGGAACACAGAACGCGCAGGCCGGTGTTTATCACCCTGACGTTCAAAAATTCCTGATCGACAGCGGACTTGGTGTGCGGGCTTTGGGCCTTGCGAGCGGTATAACCGATCGCGAAAAGGACTATAAGGACGCTACGACCCTTGCGGAAGAATTATCCATCCAGGCAAAAAACGCCGCCATCCTTTCCATGAACACTTACGGTTCAACGTTGGCCAACATCGTTGTCAAAAAAGCAACTCAGCCCAATGCTCTCTACGCGGCTGCTGACATTGACGCTCTCAAGGGCATGGTCAATAGCTTACTGGCCGTCGACGGTTCACTCGCCTACATTGAGCAGGCATACATGCAGTACATTCTCGGCTACGTTGCGAGTGCCGCCGTGCAAAACAGCGTAGATGCAGGCAAGACAGATGCCGACAGCGCATGGCATCTTTTGCGCGCCATGGTCACAGGCGAAGGAGCATCCCTGGTCAGCGTGAAAACCACGCTTTCTGCCATCGGTATTACCCTTCCTGCCGAGCTTAACGATCGTATCGCTGCATTTGAGGCAACCAAAGCAAGCGTGCTGTCGGCGCAAACCAAGCTCATCGGACTGGAAACCAAGGCAGAATATGCTTGGGCAGACATCAGCAGTGCCGTGTTGGATCTGGCCAACGTCGATGCCGTTGAGGTCAATGGCCACGCAGCCTCCGACGTCATGCAGCACATGGACGAAATTCTTGCTTCCATGATGGCAGACGGTCTGAACGTCAACACCAAGACAGGCGGCGGTGTATATGCCGACATTGCCGATCATTGCGGCAACTACAAGGTAACCGTCACCATTGCTAAAATCCCCTACGGCGGATTGGTACTGAGCAACGTCCCGGCCGTCATGAACGCGACTTCTCAGATAGACGATCCCTATCTTCTTTCCGGCAAAAGTGTTCTTGAGGCAGCGGGTGCGCCCTTGGGCAGTAATACGTTGAAAAGCACCAGTGCTTATATCTTCGATTTCGTGCTTCGCACCTCGGGCACAAACAAGGATCTGCGTCTGCAAACCGGAGACATTGCCCTGGCGGAAGACGGCAAGAGCATTTCGGCCCAAAGCACCTTCGCTTTTACCTCTGACACTCTCAACACCGCTACGATGAAGTCTATGATCGACTGTGTGCGCATCGTCTTCTTTGATACACGAGCAATGACTGTCCTGGCCACTGCCAAGCCCGATGCTAACGGGGCCTACGTGGCCGAAAACAGCGTAATCGCAGGATTACAGCTACTGTCCTCCGACGCTCCCATCGTCACCATTTCAGCCAACGATATTGCACATATTTCCGTTTTGGTATACGTTGATGTAGACGCAGTCGAAAGCAAAAGCAACGTAGCCTTCGATACCTTCTCCTGGGTGGACAGCGCCCTTCAACTTCAATTTTCCGATACCGTAAAATAAGCATCATCTCGCATTTTTTTGCATCGAAAGGAGATCTCCCATGAATCAATTCTATTTTGTTGGAAACGCACATCTTGATCCCGCCTGGATGTGGCGGTGGCAGGAAGGCTCTGCCGAAACCAAGGCTACCTTGCGCAGCGCCTTGGATCGCATGAATGAATATCCCGACTTTAAGTTCGTTTGCTCCTCTGCATCCGCATACGAATGGATCGAGGACTTTGACCCCGAAATGTTTGAAGAAATCAAGCAGCGTATCCGCGAAGGACGTTGGATCGTTGTCGGTGGCTGGTACGTACAGCCCGACTGTAACCTGCCTTCGGGCGAGGGCTTTGCACGTCAGAGTCTGTACTCCCAGCGTTACTTCCACGATCGCTTCGGCGTAACCGCCGTGACAGGTTACAACGTTGACTCCTTCGGTCACAACCTCATGCTGCCCCAGATTTTGAAAAAGTCGGGCATGAAACAGTACGTTTTCATGCGTCCCGGTCCTCACGAAAAGGAAATGCCCGCCAACGCCTTCCGCTGGCGTTCTCCCGACGGTTCGGAGATTCCCGTTTACCGCATCCGCGCTTGCTACAACGAAAACTTCAAGGAGTCCGAAGAGTTGGACAAGTCCCTGGTCGAGCTTGAAAAGTTCCAAGAGGGATTTGACTGCGGCATGGTATTCTACGGCGTCGGCAACCACGGCGGCGGTCCCACCAAGCGCAACATTGAATTGATTCTCAAGGCGCGCGAGCTGCATCCCGAAAACGAGTACATCTTCTCGGATCTGAACGATTATTTCACTCATCTGACAGAGACCGACACCAACCATCTTCCCTTGCACACGGATGATCTGCAGCACCATGCATCGGGCTGCTATTCGGCAGTTTCTGCCGTTAAAACGGGCATCCGCAAAGCGGAGAACGGTCTTCTGGAAACGGAAAGCTTCAACATGGTTGCCGCCTACTTGCTCTCCAAGCCTTACGTGACGGCAAAACTTCAAGAAGCTTGGAAGAACGTGCTGTTCTGCCACTTCCACGACATTGCCGGCGGTTGCTCGGTTCAGGATGTCTTCACCGATTCCGGTTATATGCTCAACGAAAGCATTTCGGTTGCCGAAAGACTCAAGAACAGCGCTTTGCAAAGCCTGTCTTGGGCCATTGACACCTCGGACGCCACCCGCGGCTTCCCCATCGTCGTGTTTAACCCGCATCCCTTCGATATCGAGGACACGGTACAGATCAACAAGCAGTTGGATTGCATCACCGACCGCGACGGCAACGAGGTACCTCTCCAGCACGTCCAGTCCCAGACCATCATGTGCATGGGCCGCGGCGATACCATCTTCAAAGCACGTATTCCCGCTATGGGTTACGCGACCTACTATTACCTGCCCGAGTCCAAAACGAGCTTCGAGAACACCCTCAAGGCCCAAGACAACGTACTGGAAAACGCTCACCTGCGCGTCGAGTTTGAGTGCGAAACGGGCTACATCCGCTCCATCTACAACAAGGACGAAGGCCGTGAGCTTTTGAACGGCTACGGTGCCATTCCCGTCGTCATTGACGAGAGCGCCCATGACACTTGGTCGCACGCCAAAAACTTCTTTGATCAGCGCGTAGGTGTCTTCTCGGATGCAACGCTGACCGTCCTTGAAACCGGTCCCATCCGAGCAACCATCAAGGTTGTCAGCCGTTATGGCAACTCCACCTTGTCCCAGTATTTCAGCCTGGGCGCCGACGACACCTCGCTCAATGTTCGCGCGCAGATCGATTGGCACGAGCACCACAAGATGCTCAAGCTGACCTACGCGACAGCTGTCGAGTCTCCCCGCGCCTTCTATGAAATTCCCTTCGGCGTCATCGAGCGCCCCACCGACGGTGAGGAGGAGCCCGGCTATCGTTGGGTTGCCGTTGCTGACGACAAGAGCGGTTATGCGCTCATCAACTCCAACAAGTACAGCTTCTCCGTCAAGGATAACGCATTGGAGCTGACCGTCGTCCGCAGCCCCTTGTACGGTGACCACGGCGGTGCGCGCAACGAAGAGTGCGTCTTTACCGATCAGGGCCTGCACGACTTCTCCTACTCGTTCCGTGAAGTTAAAATGGGCAAATGGTCGGACATCATCCGCGCAGCAAAACAGTTCAATACTCCCGCTACGGCTATCGTGGAAAACAACCACAAAGGCCGCCTTGCTGATGCCTTCTGCGGTCTTACCTGCTCCGCCCCCAACGTACAAATCAGCGCCATCAAGCGCAGCGAGGACGGCACGGGACTTGTTGTCCGTCTGTATGAGACCGAGGGTAAGACGACCGACGTCTCCTTGCAGGGCGCTCTGCTCCCCGCTCCCCTCAACGCAACCGTTTCGCCCTGGAGCATCTGCACCTACCTGCTCCCCGACGGCGAGAGCGAGTGGAAAGAGGTTCTTCTGACCGAGTTTGACATGGAGTAATATCATTCAAAAAGAGGACCTTCGGGTCCTCTTTTGTATTTACTGCACGGAAAACATTCTCTCCAAAATCTCCTCGGTATACGCCTCTTTGGCCTCAAAGTCCATGGCGGAGATATAAATTTCTTCGAGCTTGAAGTGAGCATCCCCAACTCTGCGCAGGCTGTCCGTGGCGCGGTCAATAAGCATCTCACGCAGTTTTTGTGCCTGCCGGAGCTGTCCGCGGTACTCGCGCAGAGGCTCTGCTTTTATCATACGGCGCATTTCCAGCACACGGCTGTGCGGGAAACGACATTTCAAAATTCCCGTTTGCGAGGCATCACACACCGAAAAAACGGTTTGAGTACCCGGCAAAAAAATGGTATCGATACGATCCGGCAAGACAGGATGATACGAAAGTCGCATGCTTTGCCGATTTTCACTCGCCAAAGACTCAAGTTCCTGCATCAAAACGTACGCGCTATCCAGATAATCTTCGATCAAGCACACCCGCTCGGCCGCCCGTAAATAGCTATCCAACCGCACGCGCCCCGTCATGCCGATCGAATCGGACAGGGCGACCCGGATCTGCCTTTCCTCCTTCGGTTTCACCGTGCTGTTTTGCATCAGCCGCCGCGCCGTTCTTGCCAATTTGGCTTCATTCAGACATGATTGGGCACCATCCCGCAACACGCTGGAGGCTTCTCCTGCGCTCCGTAACCATCGGTAAGCATCGCGGTAGGCAGCGCTTTTTTGCTCGTTGAGACGAAGGACTTCGTCGTGGTGGAGGCTCAATGCTCGGCTGTCCCAAAATCGCCCCAGGTCGAGGATGTCTTCCTCCACGCCGGGCAACACAAGCTCCATGGGATGTGGCGGCGTTGCATCCAACAGACCAATGCTACCGCGATCGCCAAATAACAGCACAGCATCCAGCGAATTTGCATCCGAGGAACAATAATAGTATTCTACCCGCCATCCCAATGCTTCCGCTCGCCGCGCAGCCCGCCGCATGAGTGTACTTTTTCCCGTCCCCGGCCCTCCTTTAATGCAGTACAAGCGATCTACTCTATGACGAAAGCAATGCTCGTAATACGAATGAAATCCCAGGCAGCTGTTTGAAGCGGCAAAATAAGCATTCTCCTGTAAAAATCTGTACTCTGTGGACATAAGCTTCTCCTTTCCGTTTTACCGGTTTCCTCATCCACAGAATATGGAATCGCCTTCCGTGCGGTGCGGACAATTTAGAAAATTCTCACGGAAACGGGCTGTCTGCATAGACAGACAGCCCGTTTTTTCAGTTTTTGTGTACGATAGTAACGTTGACGGGTTCGATTCCCGTCTGCTCATAGACGACGGTATTGATCTTGGCGATCTGTGCCGTTTGAAGCTCTCCCTGCGATTTGACGATGACGTTGATGACGTTTCCGTTCATAACCGCTACACATTCCTCAAAGCCGCCCGACAGCAACAGTGCCTCGATATTAGCCTCTTTTTCGATTTCATCTGCAATGGCATTCATTTCAGCCAGGGCTTCGTTCTTTACTTCCTCGCTGGCATCCTCGCTGTCGATCACGCTTTGAAGCACAGCCATGGATTCATCTCTTGCCCGCTTGCGATTGACTTGAGCGGTAGCAAAATAGTCATCCGTCCCCTGCGTTTGCCCCGCGCCCGCACCGACGTCCTCGCTCATGCCCGAGGAATTGCCGTAGTCCGCATAGCCGCCACTAACAGGATTGGAAAAGAAAGCCCAGTTGAGCCAAACCGCAAGACCGATAAGCAGCACCGCTCCTACGATGATCCAATTGCGGCGACCGACGCGGTTCACCCAGTCGATGACACGCCCGGCCTTCTTCTCCTTTTTGTTCTCCCCTTCACCCACGGCCATGACAGCCCCGGCGCAATCCGATTGCTCCATTCGATTCATATCCTGATTCATCATGTTTGTTTCCTCCTTCATTCCCTGATGGGACTTTGATTGTTACATCGCTATTGTATTCTTGTCACCCCAAAAATAGAACTCCTTTACTCATTTGCCTCGGCAATATAAATATGATTGCTGGAAATACCGTAAGCAGCTCCTAAAAGCGCGATCAATTCACGGCGGATATAGGCGTCTCCCCCACCCCGACAAACGATGCCGATGCCGCTGACGCGGGGATAGGTGCGAGTGATCAAAACGGGGCTTTCATTCGATCCGCTTCCGACCGTCACATAACTGGTCTGTTGTTTGCTCCCTCCTTCCCTTTGTTCGCTTTGGACGTTGGTCGCGTACACACAGGTGAAATCGCCCTCCAGAGTCACCGCCACAACGACGTCGCTCACCCCCTGCACCTTAGCACAAAGATCGGCAATCTTTTGCTCCGTCGCTTGCATATAGGTACAGATATCCGACGCTTCTCCCGTCTCGCCCGTATCCAACTGTCCTTTTTCCGCCTTGGCGAACGGCTGATTCCCCAAAAGGATCAATCCAATTCCTACCGCCGCGCCAAGGAACAGCCCCCACCCACGGCGAAACCACGCCTTGTTTTTCGTTTTTTCCATATTCTCTCCTTTACTCCAGATAAACCGTGCTTTCACACCCGAACGTTTTTTGGATAAATTCCTGCAGTTGATGCGTGTTGATCCAGATCGCCCCTCCGGAAAGTCCCACTCGCAAATGAGTCAGGCGTTCTCCCTGTTCGTCCGTCTGGACCTGCACGCTAATCTCTCCGGGCGACCGTTCAAACTGCTCACATAGTAACTGTCGGATCGTTTCACCCGCGTAGGCCAGGTCCAGCTTTTGCTGTTGATCCTGCCAAAGCTGATCATATTGCTCCTGTGCCTCCTCTCCCCCGCTTAGCCATTGCTCTACGGCATCAGAGATGCGCCCGGGGAGATTGTTACCTCCCCCCTGAAGCAAAGCAGAAAGCGGTACCCACAGAACGCACAAGAGACATATTCCGATCAACCATTTGATATGCTGAGCAATACCGCCTCCTTCCCCCTCGGGAGAAAACAGCTCAACCATGGCGCAACACACACTCAAAGCAAACAACCCAATCACATATGCCTGCACCTTAACCTCCATACGCCGCACCGCATTTGAGCAACAGCAAGAGCGAAAGTAAAAATGTTGTCACACTCAAAGCGACCACAGCCAATAAGTAGCCGAACAAGCCGGCGATTTCGCCCAACAGCTTGCCCTCGCCCTCACAGCCGATCCAAGCGGCTACGTCGCCCGAAAGACTATACACAGCCCTCGTCAAAAGCAAATGGATCACCTGAGGCAAAAGCAGCCACAAAAGCAATGTCACACCACCGATACCCACCACACCCCGCAACCATCCGATCCCGCCCGCGGCCGTGCGCAAAGCCTCCGCAACGCCGCCGCCCACAATGGGGATGGAAGAACTGATTGCAAAGCGTACCGTCCGAAACCGCAGACTATCCGCGCGGGCCGCCAACGTTGTTTGTGCGGCAAGAGAAGCGCTGAGCAACAGCATGACAAGGCTCAAAAGAGTGGTGTACCATTTTTTTAATTTTCCCGTAATCACCGCCATACGCCCCGCTACCGAAGGGCCAAACGCCCCCGGCAAGGTAAACGCGAGGCAAAGCGAGAACAGCGGAACGATCGTTACACCTCCCAGCCACTGAATCAAAGACATGGACAGGATCATATGGCCGTGATTGACCGCAGCCGCCCCGACGTTGCCCCCCATGGCGTACATGGTTCCCATCAAGGGAATATAGGCGCTTACCAAGCGGTTCAGATCTTCATAAAAAGCGACGATTCCTGACAGTCCGCCAAGTGCCTGAGTAATAATGATACCAAACAATACCACCCGACAAAGCAGCTGTACCCCTGCCGCAAGCGTCGCCCCTTTGATGTGTGACGCGGTGCAATTCATAACGCCCCGCAGCAAAAGCACTCCGCACAACTGTAAAAACAAACGGAAATAGGATTGCCATCCCAGGAATATTCGGCCCGTCAAATACTCCCACAATGCTCTTGGAGATGCAAGCGATTGCCACGCCGCAGATACCGTGTCAAGATCGAAGCCTGCAACGTCCTCGGGCAAGCTATCCCGGATCGCATCGGGCAAAGCCGATAGCATATCATGATATTGCTCGGGAAGTGTCCCCTCTTCTTCCTGTGCCGCCGCCGAAAAGCCAAAAGCAAATAATAACACCCAAAAGATCAGGCAAACAAAGCAAAGGCGAGAAAGCTTTTTTATCCGGGTAGCGTTTCGAGCAGTTGCCCCGCCATGTCTGTCAGCCGCTTCAGATACGGCAGACATAACAACATAATCTCTGCCTTTCCGGCCAACTCCACTCCGCCCGCTAACGCATTCTCTCCGCTCTGACGGCACATTTCGGCACAAAGCTGTGTGAGTATCGCGACGCCCAGCCCTTTGAACAGCAGGCTGCAAATATCGCTCATACCGCCTTGCGCGCACAGCTCCTCCACCCAGATAAACACCGGCGAGAGCATCATAAGCGACGCTCCGATCAAAACGATACTGCCCGTCCATTGGAGTGGCAAAATCACGCCTCCCGCGCTTTTGATCAACAAAACGGCAATGGCGCAAAGCATTGCACCGCCGCACAGTTTGAGCCACATTTTTCCGCCTCATAACCCAAAAAGGGACATGATGCGATCGAACAGCTCTCCGATCTTGCCAATCAAAAGGCCGAGAACGACTAAAATGCCCGCCAACGTGACCAACATCGACTGCTCATCCCGTCCCGATTTATTCAAAAGC
The DNA here is from genome assembly GCA_045613985.1 of Eubacteriales bacterium. Classification (GTDB taxonomy): domain Bacteria; phylum Bacillota; class Clostridia; order Oscillospirales; family CAG-272; genus SIG644. The sequence goes on from JAZLCA010000040.1 coordinate 19,979, forward strand.
TGTGTTGAAACGGATACTAACAGTCCAATACCCGCAACCTTGACGATCAATCCAATATCCATTTCTTTTCCTCACGTTTCCTTTTATTTACCACACGAGCAGTAATACGCCTCCTGCTCCACACATCACCATGGTGCATCTCACCCTCAACTTTTCAGACAGCTTGGCCGTATACGTGCGATGGGTTTCCTCCAAGGCCGTAATGTAATAATCCAGTCGCTCCACCTGCTCTTCTCTCCACACAGTACCCAATTCCTCGGCCAATGCCCCCAAAATTTTCCCGCCCGCCGTTCCCAAGAGCTCGCCATCGGCGCGGCAATAGTCGCTCAGTGCCTTCCCACGTGCCAAATCGATGCCAAGTTCCGTCAGAACGTCGCGGTCGGCCGCCATCAAAATGTCGGACAGCGGCCGCCCAAAACAGGCGACCTGCCCGCGAACGTAGGTAAGCATGGAAATCCAGGCTGCCAATCGACCTTGAATACGCCGTGCATCTTTGATACTTTGCAGGCAATATCCCAAACACATCCCAAGCAACACACTCCCGCCAAGTAATTTTATTGCAAGCATACTGCATCCTCCCAAGGGGTAATGTCATAGCGATACTCCCGCGCTCCCTGTGCGCGAGAGAGGCCCACGTACAATCCAAATACGCCTTGCCGATGCAGAAGATCAAATCCGGGCCGCTTGAGCAGTTGAGTGAGATCACATCCGTGTGCCGTAGCAATCACGGGAACACCGCAATTGGCCGCCTCCACAAGGCTTCGGGCTTCTTTTTCGTTGCCAATTTCGTCACAAACGATCAATTGCGCCCCCAGCGAGCGAGTGGCGATCTCCACGTCCCGTCCTTTGGGGTAGCCTGATAGCACCGATATCATGGCGTCGGCTGAAAAATCCCCATCATCCAATTCGCATCTGCTATCCGCAATCACCACGCGCATCGCGTTTTCTCCACTGGAAAATCGCTGTGACAATGCCCGCAACAGAGTGGTTTTTCCCACGCCGGGCGGCGAATAGATGAGCGTTCCCCGAGGGAAAGACGCGCGGATGTGAGCATCTAACTCGAAGCCAATCCGTCGCAAGGAGTGCGGAAAGCGAATGCATAGCGCATCAACACTTCGCAGTCCCAGCACCTGTTCTCCGGCTTCTGATGTCTCCATGTGAGCCTGTCCGCAAATTCCGACGCGAATACCGCCCCGGAGTGCCAGATACCCGCTGTTCATACTGTCCCGATGCGCATACAATGATCCACCACACAGTTGAAGAATCAAGGCATCCATCTCTTTTCGCCCAAACGAAAGATCCACCCTGCGGTTTTCTCCCGCTACCGTTACCGAGCAAGCCTTTCCCACCCGCAGATGCAATTCTTCCCATTCCCCTGCGACCCGGCTCAACACCGCACACGCCGAAGGTGATAGCCATTCCCAAACAATGGAAGGCATACTGCTCCTTCCCGCTGTTATGATCGTTTCCGTCCGAAGCACGCCATCCTCCTTGTCCGATCTTGCTTCATTGTATGCTTGGTACTTGTCATTTAGAACCTCAGGCATTGCCTTTCCTTATTTTGCAAAAACAAAAAAGCAGCTGCCGAAGCAACTGCTTTTTGTATGTAACCGGATTAGTCTTCCAGGTCGCTGATCATCTTATTGATGTCCCTGACGCACTCCTCAACCTTGGTCTCAAACTGCTTCCATACGCTCATGATATCCGAGGATTCTCTGGCGGTCAAACGAAGCAGACCCTGTGCGTGCTGCAGACCGGTGGTGGTATCCCAGTACTGACCGGGGTCATAAATACGGGTCTGGAAAATCAATTCGAGCATTCTCTTGGAGTTTTCTTCCTTTGCGGTACGGTCCAGAAGAATGGTCTCGTAGAACTTAGGATATACGCTATAGTAAGATTCCCAGCTCATAGCCTCTAGAACAACGGCGCACATCTCGATATTCTCCGCGTCTACGGGGATACCCAGCACGCTGTCGTGGTGGATCCAAACGAGAGAGTGGTAACCTTTCTGGTCCTCATTGTACATGGGATAGGGCAGGATACCATACAGATCGGACATTTCGCTGTAATCCGAAGCAGACTTAACCATGCCGCCTGCAAACAGAGCCTTGCCATCCGGGAAGATCTTACCTTCATATTCGGCCAAGAGCTTAGTATCAACGGCACTGTTCAGATACCAGTCAGCGTACATAAAGTCTTCGAAGATTTCCTGCATAACAACGATGGAATCATTGTCGGGATCGCCGAAATCGTATTCCAGATAACCGCCCGCGTCAATGTGAGCAAACTGCTTACCCGTAGCGGCATACAGGAAGAATACGGGGTCGTCACCGCCGATGATACCCCAAATATCGTCACCCGAGTTCATCAGGTCGTCGCCATCGTTGGGGTGAGAAACGATCTCACAAGCAGAGATCATGTTATCAAAGGTCCATTCCATATTGTCGACCAATTCAAAGAAATTGGGCAGTTCGTCTGCGTAGTCCGCCGCCATGGTCTGGTTGAAGTAAAGTGCAGCCGTTGCGCCCTTGTCACGAAGCAACATTTCCGTAGATGCAACGTACAGATGAGCACCCAGCGTGTACGATTCTACCGAGTTCTGTACCCACCAAGGCTGATCGATGTGCAAAATGGTGCCGTTGAGCTTATTCATATCGTACATCAGCTCTTCCTGAACCATACCGATCAACTGACGGGAACGCTGCGTTACCAGCTGGAACTCATCCAACTGAGAGTCTCTGTTCATACGCATACGAGCAATGTGAGGCACAGATGCGTCAACGGAGCAGTACTCCTTGGTGATCTCCACCTTGTACTCCTGCTCTACCCAAGCGTTACGCTCGTAGACTGCCTGGGACAGCATACCTCCGTCCAGCATATCTACGTCGCCCTCTTCCCACGGAATCCAGCCGGAAGGAGCGCTGTCCTGTCCGCCCGCAGACCATTCAAGAATATGATAGGTCGCACCGCCGTAGGAATACTGCGCGGGGTCCAAATTCAATGGGATTCTTTCATCGAAATCATTTTGATCGTCTTTGTCATCATCATCTTTGTTGTCATCGTCATCGGGAGTCTCACCGGGCTGTTGGGGTTGCTGTTCATCCTTAGGATCTTCCGGTGTCTGAGGATCCGAGCAAGCTACCAGTGTAAAGATCGCCGTCATCACCAGCAACAATGCCAAAAGCAAGGATACTAACTTTCTCATGTTATTTTCCCTCCTGCCGTCCTGCGAATAAAGCAGGACAAATTGATATTACATTCTATCATGTAATCGGTTACATGTCAAGGCTTTTCCCGAAACTTGCCATTTTTTTGGTTCTTTTGCATAAATCCGGTTTAAGAAACAGAGAGCCGGTCCAAAATAACCGTCCCTCTTTTGTGAAATCAATATTCCTTATCCGAAATCCAATCGTTGACCTTTTGGATATTGTTCTCTACTCTGTCCTTGAATTTCGCCCATATGCCGGCGACATCCGAGCTGTGCTTGGCACTCAGGCGCAAAAGGCCCTCGTCGCCCTGCAAGCCCGAGCCGCCATCCCAGTACAGGCCGGGATCGTAAGAACGAGTATCGAAAATGATCTTAAGCATTCTCTTGGACTCTACGTCCTTGCACATACGGTCAAGCAGAATGGTATCGTAAAATACCGGCGTCACGCTCTCATAGGATTCCCAGCTCAGCGCCTCCAGTACCACGGCACACATGGTCTTATCTGCGGCAAAGGAAGGAATGCCCAGAACACTATCGTGATGTTCCCACACCAGCGAGGAATACTTGTCCTGATCCACACTCATCTTGGGATGCGGCAGGATGCCGTACCACTCCTCCATAAACTTGAGCTCATTGGTCAGATCCTTGACCATGCCGCTCTTAAACAGCGCATTACCGTTGGTAAACAGGTCTTCACCATCCTCAAGGATCTGTTTTCCGATCAGCCCCTCGTGCATATACCAATCAGCATAGATAACGTAATCGAAGATATACTTCATGTCAGCGACACTGTCATCCTTGCCAAAATCGTAGACGATATAACCGTCCTTGTCCACGTGAGCAAACTTGTGTCCCGTCGCGTTAAACAGATAATACACGGGAGAGTCACTGCCGGTACAACCCCAAAGGTCATCTGCGGAATTGATTATATCATCCGTATCGAGCGAAGAAACAACCAATTCGCAGGATTCAATCAAGACATCCAGCGTCCACTCGCCATCTTGTACCAACTCATAGAAATCGGGCAGATCTTCGAAATCGTTATGCAGATTTTGGTTGAAAAACAGTGCCGCCGTCGCGCCCTTATCGCGCAACAGCATCTCGGAAGCCGCGACATACAAGTGTGAGCCAAGAGTAAAGGAAGCTATCGAATCCTGCACCCACCAGGGGCTATCGGTATGCAGATACTGCTCGTAATCGTTCATATCCGCAAACAAGCCTTCCTCGATCAGCGTCACCATCTCAAAGGTACGCAGAGTGAGCAGCTGATAGGTATCGTTGGAGGTACCTGCATCGGCGCGAACCTTGGTGAAATAATCGGGATTACCGTTCACAGCGGCGTACTCCTTGGTAATGTCCACGTCGAAATTTTGTTCTACCCAGGCGTTGCGATCAAACACAGCAGAAGCCAGCATATCACCGTCCTTCTCATTGACGTCTCCCTCCTCCCAAGGGATCCAAGAAGTACCTGACGTCATCTGGTCTCCTACCGTCCATTCGAGAATATGGAAACTTGCTCCGCCATAGCCTTCTGTGGGCAAATGTTCCGGGAAATGCGGCGATGTCACCGGGGGCTCAACCGGAGTTTCTATCGGAGGTTCTATCGGAGGTTCTATCGAAGAATCCTCCTGGGGAGGTTGCCCTTGTTGCGGCTCCCGTTCGGTCCCGGGCTCGGCTTCCCCGCATGAAATCAGACAAAGCGACGGCGTCAATAGCAAAAAGAACACCAAAAGCAAGGATAAAAGCTTCATAAAAACGTCTCCTGTTCCCGCACAGCAAAGCGCGAAAGATTACACTTCATTATATCCTGTTTTGCCGGATTTGTCAAGGCACACGATACAAGCGAGGGGGGGAACCGATATCGGTTGCCGCCCTCGCTTGTAGTTAGGAAAAATCAATCTTCTTTGTCTACGATCCAGTCGTTGACCTCGTCGAAGTTATCGGCCACCTTGCTCTCGAACTTTGCCCAAAGGCTGGCAATATCGGAGCTATTGGTAGCGGAGAGACGCAGCAGACCGTCCGTTCCGTGCAAACCGGATGCGCGGTCCCAATACAGACCGGGGTCGTACGAACGGGTGTTGAATATAATCTTGAGCATTTCCTTGGACTGTTCATCCTTGGCTGCGCGGTTGAGCAGAATGGTCTCGTAGAATACGGGATATACGCTGTAATAGGACTCCCAGCTCAGAGCCTCAATGATAACGGCGCACATTTCCTTATCCTTTGTGTATGCGGGAATACCCAGAGCACTGTCGTGATGCTCCCAAACCAGAGAACTATACTCCTTCTGATCCACGTCATACAGAGGATAGGGCAAAATACCGTACAGATCGTTCATGTCCTTGAGTCTGTTGGTGGTATCCTTAACCATGCCGCCCTTAAACAGCGAGGTACCTTCAACAAAGATATCCTGACCTTCCTGCAAGAAGGTCTTACCAACCGTCATGGTATTCATATACCAATCCGCGTACATGACCTTTTGGAAGATATTCTGCATAACAACGATGCTGTCGCTGTCTTCATCGGCAAAATCATAGTCGATAAAGCCGTCGTTATCGATATGCGCGAACTTATAACCGAAGCCGTTGAACAGATAGTAAACAGGGTCATCGCCGGCGCTGAAGCCCCAGACATCATCCGCAGAGTTCATCTGGTCATCGCCATCGTTGGGGTGAGCAACCGTCTCACCGGCAAAGATCATTTCTTCCAGCGTCCACTCATGATTGGCTGCCAATTCAAAGAAGTTAGGCAGCTCGTCAGCGTAGTCGTTTGCAATCACCTGGTTGAAGAACAGGGCTGCGGTTGCACCCTTATCGCGCAACAGAATCTCACTGGATGCAACGTACAGGTGAGAGCCCAGCGTAAAGGATGCGACTGCATCCTGAACCCACCAAGGCTGATCAAAATGCATATACTGCTGATATTCGTTCATATCAGCGAACAGTTCCTCTTCGATCAGGCTAACGATATTTACGGTTCTCAGGGTGAGCATCTGGTACAGGTTGCTTTCTACCAAAGCATCCTGACGGACGTCGGTGAAATACTGCTGGTCGACGGAGCCGTATTCCTTGGTGATATCAACACTAAAGGTCTCTTCTACCCAAGCATTACGCTTGAATACTGCCGAACCCAGCATATCGCCGTCTTCGCTCTCTACGTCACCCTCTTCCCACGGAATCCAGGAAATACCGATATCGGTTTGGCCACCTGCCGACCACTCAAGAATGTGGAAGGAAGCGTTGTTATAACCCGTCGTGGGCAGATAGTCCAGAGGAATTCTCTCATCGGGCTTTACTTCGGGGTCTTTTTCGGGATCATTTTCAGGGTCTTTTTCAGGATCATTTTCAGGATCCTTGCCGGGATTGGTGGTATCACCGGGCGTGTTGTCGTTTGCAGGACCGTCCGGTTCGGGCTCCTGGCAGGCAACCATGGTAACGATCAAAGACAGTACCATGAGGAGAGCCAACAGCAAAGACATGACTCTTTTCATATTTCTACCTCCTATTTGCTCGCAGACACACTCCTCTGCGAGTATTACAATTTATTATACCCCTATTTCCATATCTTGTCAAGTCCCGTTCCCCCACCTTTATCTTTTCTACAAAATGCACAAAGCGGGCGGTGGCAACGAAAGCCACCGCCCGACAAATGCGGAATTATTCAGTTTCCTTGTCCGCGATCCAGTTGTTGACGCGGTCGATAGACTCCTGCACCTTGGACTCATGCTTAGCCCAGATGCTGGCGATATCGGAGTTGCCCGTCTCACTCAAGCGGAGCAGACCGGAGCCACCGTGGAGACCGGAGGTACTATCCCAGTACTGACCGGGATCGTAAGAACGAGTGGAGAAAATGATCTTAAGCATTTCCTTGGACTGCTCGTCTCTGGCTGCACGGTTAAGAAGAATGGTCTCATAGAACACGGGATATACGCTGTAATAGGACTCCCAGCTCAAAGCCTCCAGAACGACTGCCGACATTTCCTTATCTACCGTGTGCGCAGGAATACCGACGGCACTGTCATGGTGCTGATATACCAAAGAGGAATAGTTCTCCTGGTCGAGATCAAACTTGGGGTGAGGCAGAATGCCGTACAGGTCAACCATGCTCTTGAACTTATTGGTGGTATCCTTAACCATACCGCTCTTGAACAGAGACTGACCGTCAACGAAGAGATCCTGACCTTCTTCCAGAATCTTCTTACCGATCAAGCGCTCATGCATATACCAGTCAGCGTAGATGATCTTCAGGAAGATATCCTGCATAACCTTGATGCTATCGCTGCCCTCTTCTGCGAAGTCGTAATCAATGAAGCCGTCCTCGTCAACGTGAGCAAACTTGTAGCCTGCTGCGTTGTACAGGAAGTAAACAGGGTCGTCATCGCCAACCCAGCCCCAAACGTCCTCTGCGGAGTTAAGCTCGGTATCGCTGTCTGCAGAGTGAGCTACGATCTCACAAGCGTCCAACATTTCCTCGATGGTCCACTCTTGATTTGCTGCCAGCTCGAAGAAATTGGGCAACTCGTCAGCATGGTCTTCATACATCGTCTGGTTGAAATACAGAGCAGCGGTCGCGCCCTTGTCGCGCAGCAGCATTTCGCTGGATGCAGCGTACAGATGCGAACCCAAAGTGAAGGAGTCAACCGAGTCCTCTACCCACCAGGGCTTATCAAAACGAACGTACTGCTCGTACTCGTTCATATCTGCAAACAACTCTTCTCTGATCATGTGAACGATCTCAATGGTTCTCATGGTGAAGATCTGATACAGGTTACTGGTAACGGTAGCGTCATTACGCGCCAGTGTGATGTATCCGGGGTTGCCATCGATCGACGCATACTCCTTAGAGATACTAACGCCATATTCTTCTTCTACCCAAGCGTTACGCTCGAATACAGCAGAAGCTAACATATCACCGTCATCGATTTCAACGTCGCCCTCTTCCCAGGGAATCCAAGACATACCTACTTCAACGACGTCATTGCAAGACCACTCCAAAATGTGGACCGGAGTACCGCCGTAATTCGTTTCGGGCAGATAGTCCAGAGGAAGTCTCTCATCGGGATCCTCTTCCGGATCCTTTTCGGGATCTTTTTCAGGATCTTTCTCGGGATCCTTCTCGGGGTCTTTGCCGGGATCGGTCGTATCGCCCGGCTTGTTATCATTCGCAGGATCGTCCGGTTGTTCGGGATCCTGGCAAGCTACCATGGTGACGACCATCGTCAGAACCATAAGAAGCGCCAAAAGGAACGATAAAAATTTTTTCATGCTTCTAAGCCTCCTTGATAAATTCACCATCATATGGGGTGACACTCTAATTTTATCACATTTCTTGTAATATGTCAACAAATTTCCCCGCTTGGAACTTTTGATTTTCATAAATCATTTTTATGGACAGTATCTCCTTTTTTTATATCCCGCAGTGCCCTACGGCACAAAATCTTTCAACCGCCCATGGCATCGCGCAGTTTATCCAAAGCACCCTTTTCCAATCGGCTGACGTAAGAACGCGAGATACCTAAGAGCAGCGCCACTTCCCGCTGTGCCATGGGCTCCGTACCGTCCAGTCCAAACCTCATACAAATGATCTGCCGTTCTCGCTCGTCCAGCACCTCCTGCACCAATTGTACCGCACGCCGGCCGCACAGCATGGTATTGACCTCCTCGGTCATGTTTTCCTCGCTGGCGATGACGTCCATGTAGGTCAACGGATTCCCTTCTCTGTCCACGTCGATGGTATCGTGCATCGACACCTCGGCACTCCAATGCTTTTGGCGCCGGAAATACATGAGTATCTCGTTTTGCACGCATTTAGCGCCGTAGGTGGCGAATTTGGTGCCGTTTTCTACCCGAAAGGTATCCACCGCCTTGATCAGACCGATCGAGCCGACCGACACCAAATCCTCCTGATTGCGGCAGGTGCCGTAGTATTTACGAACGATATGCGACACTAAACGAAGATTGTGCAAGATGAGCTTCTGACGGGCATTTTCGTCTCCGTTTGCAGCCGCAACAAAGCAGTCGTGCTCCTCGGCGGCACTCAACGGGGGCGGAAACTGGGAGGGCGTTCCGATTCCCAACGAAACATGGAAAAAACGGGACAAGAGCGCAAGCAATGCAGCAAGCATCATGATGTTCTCCTTTTCTCAAAATATGATGCAGTATATGTGCCGAACGTATGGATTTTGCCTGTCCGCACTTTGTTGTGTGTTTTTTTGAAAAAAGATATTATCTATTGCCAAAGCGGTCCGTTTTGTGATATAATAAAGGTACTCTTGAAGAAAGGGATTCATTGCAATGAAGTATTTGATTTTTTTGGATATAGACGGCACGCTTTTGTCCTGCGGTGTGCATCCCCGCACCGTCACAGCCATCCGGCAGGCGATGGATGCAGGCCACCTTGTTTTCATCAACACCGGCCGCTCCATGGGCAACGTTCCTAAGGAAGCCTTGAAAGACGTCCAACTGACCGGCATCGTAGCAGGTCTTGGCTCGTATGTTGAGATGCAGGGGGAGGTGCTGCTTTCCCGCCCTATGTCGATGGAGGAGATCGCTCTGGTAATGCAGATTGCCCGACGCTGTAAGATCGGTCTTTTGCTGGAAGGAGAGCAGCTGCTGGCCAATTACCTTCCCGAATATTTCCATCCGAATTGGTTGCAGCCGCGCCCGACCGTAGCGGACGAGCAGGACCTTCGCGAGCGATTTCGCGATCTCCGTGTCAGCAAGATCAGCTTTACCTTGCCTTTGCCGCAGGAGGCCGAGAAGGAATTGAAAAAGCACTTTGCGATCATTAACCACCCCACCTATGCAGAAGTTGGAACAAAAGGATTGAGCAAAGCAACGGCCATGGATTTTCTGAAGCAGCGTTTTGCCATTGCCGACGACCACGTTATCGCCATGGGAGACAGCCTCAACGACGTAGAAATGCTACGCGCGGCCGGCATCGCTGTCGTTATGGGAGACGGCTCCGAGCAAGTCAAGCCGCTGGCCGATTTTATCTCGATCGCCGCCCGCGACGGTGGTGTAGGTCAGGCACTGGAAGAATTGGTGCTTAAAAAGAAATAAAACCGCGACGGCGGTGTGACTCCTATCCGGAAATCACACCGCCGCCGTTTTTTGTTATGAAGTTAATTCCGCGCGCAGATACGCCACGATCTTCTTTTCCTCACGCGACACCTTGACCTGTGTCAGACCCAGCAGCTGTGCGACCTGCTGTTGCGTCTGATTCCGATAGTAGCGCAGCAAAATAATTTTTTGCCAGAGCGGTTGCAGCCCCGAGATCGCCTGTCTCAATGCCAGTCGGTCGTGCATACGTTCCAGTTCCTCCGCGCTGTCCTCGTCGGGCAAGACGGCATCGTAGGTCTGACCTTCCCCACTCTCCGTCGTGCCGGGCAAGGGATCGTACAGCGAGCGAACCGGCGAGATCGCATCCAATGCCACCGCGGCTTCCTCGATATCAACCCCGCACCGCTCGGCCAGCTCGCGCACGGATACTTCCCTTGCTTCCTGCGCCATGATCTCACTGCGCACTCGCATCAGCTGCGCTCCCAATTTCTTGTAGACTCGGCTGACCTTGATCATACCGTCATCCCTCAAATGCCGTCGGATTTCGCCGATGATCAAAGGAACGGCATAGGTGGAAAAGGCCGTCCCCCGTTCCAAGGAAAAACTTCGGACCGCCTTGATCATACCGATGGTGCCGATCTGGATCAAATCCTCAAATTCGGTGCCACGGCCAAGGAAACGCTGAGCCAACGAGCGTACAAGTCCCGCGTTTTCCACCACCAGTGCTTCCATGGCCTCCTCGCTGCCGCTCTGCGCCTGTTCGATCCATCTGCGATTTCGCTCGCTGCGGGTATTGTCAGAAGTACTGCTTTGTTGCTCCGCCTGTGTAAGAGCGCAAGAGTTTGACGTCGAACGATCGCTGTTTTGCATACTGTACCTCCAATATAGCCTCTCGGCTTATGTAATACAGTTTCGCTCGCCCAGCCGTTTGATCAAGGTAACTGCCGTTCCCTTGCCTACCGATGAGCAAACACGAACACCGTCGCAAAAGTTCTCCATGACAGCAAAGCCCATGCCGCTTCGCTCCCCCTCTGCATCGGTGGTATAGAGCGGCTCTCGGGCGCGACGTACGTCCTCAATTCCGCACCCGCGGTCCTTGATCACGATCTTGATCCAGCCTCCGCTGTAAATTTGCGCGCGGATCTGAATTTCACCGACGGTATCCCGATACGCGTGTACGATGCAATTGGTGACCGCTTCGCTGACCGCACATTTGATATCTGCCAGCTCGGTCGCTCCCGGATCGGCCTGAGCGCAAAAGGCGGCCACGGCCGCTCGCGCCATGGCCTCGTTAACGGACAGTGACGGGAATTGAAATTTGATCTCATTGCGCACCGTCTGCCCCGTCAAACGATGCTCCCCTACACGATAGCTTGCCATTGATTCCTTTTCCTTTCCTTTTTAAATATATTTATTGCTTTTCGATGCGGATCAGGCGTTGCATTCCTGCCAGATGTACCATGCGTAACGCCCCAAGAGTCGGACGGTATAAGATCATACTCCCTCCCAGCTTTTTCATCAAGGCCAGCCGTCCCATAAGCAATCCCAAGCCCGAGCTGTCCATAAAATCCACCCCCGATGCATCAATGCGCAACACCTGCGGACGGCGGGCACAAATCGCTTGATCCACTGCCTGCCGCACCTGTAATGCGCTGTGATGATCGATTTCGGAGGGTAATATTACCGTCATCACGTCCCCTTGCATCTCGATAACTGCATCCTGCTTCGTTTTCATTTGATTCTCCCTTCTTGACTGATCCGCTCCATTATAACATCGCACAGGCGCAAAGTTTGTCATATTGCGCAGGGGGATTTTTTTCTTTCGGAATTGTAAATTTACCGTTCCGCCTCTTGCACCGCCGCAGAATTTGTGATACAATGGTTACATATTGATGTTTACAGGAGTTTTCACCATGACAAATCCCTTCAAAAATAAAAAATCCCGCATCCTTTTGCTATGCACCGCAGCATTGCTTGTGATCGCAGGAGTGACGGTGGCGCTGGTCTTGTGCTTAAACAAGCCCGAGCCGCCCCCCGCCCCCGAAGTCAAGCCTCCCGAGGTTTATACCCCGCACGTTCTCCCCGCCCCCACCTTTACCGAGGACAACAC